>JAFGMO010000046.1 GCA_016927475.1 Candidatus Aminicenantota bacterium | reverse complement strand
CTCCAAGCGTCAGAGAGAAAATCGAATATGGAACTCAAAAATTTAAGCTCATCTACAATCAGCGCACATCGGCTGAAAGGGTTTACTCGCGGCTTCTGGCCATCACAATGCAAAACCCGACTGTCATCGGATTGCAGGCGACTGAGAATCATTGTACAATCGCCCATATCACCGTGTTGTTAGTAGCGTTAACTGCTCATGGTTTGGGATTTAAGGACAAAATCCGATATGTTAAGTCCTTTTTACCCAAGTTCGCCGGATAACTATTTTTGTGACGCCCTATTAAAACATAGCTTTATACGATCTTCACATATTTGGTAAAAGTCACATATCTCTTAAAACCAATTTTTGCTAAGAAAAATCGTTCCTAAGAAATTTCTTCCCCTGAGAGAATTTCATAATTCATTTAATATCACTATGATAGGTCAGCCAAGCTTAGAATTACTACAACGGCTTGATTTTATTTGGTCCCAGTTTTTTATTTTATATCTTTTGACATACTCCACGCCATCCTGATTGTTGACTTCATAAGCATACAGGAATCCGTTTCGTATAACACGCGTGTTCCTGGGTAATGAGGATTTGTATAAAAAGTGACCGTCCTTGCCAAAAATATCCACACGGTTATGAGTATCATCATCGTTACGGTGAATAATGCTTTTTTGAGCATAAATCCGGCCACAATCATCTGCAAAGATAGAGTAAAAATAGGGCTTGTGCTTGGGAACTCCGAGTTTTTTGTATCTCTCCTTTTCTCTTTTTGTGAACTCGGGAGAAGGTTCTTCTTTTATGATCTTTAGAAGAACCTTTCCCGAATGGTCGATGATATTCAGCTCATATTCTTTTGAATAACCATAAATCAATGCCCGGTCATTCAGTTTTGTGAATACGATGGATAATTCATGGCCAGTTGTTACGGAAATTCTGGATGAACCCAAATCTCTGTAATATTTTGTATAAGGGTACTCCGCTATCACATAGATGATATGACCTTCTGTGTCGACTTTGCAGAATCGATGAGAAAGTCCGGTTTCATCAGATTCATAGAAAATGATAAAAAGATTTCCCTCGTTATCCGGAAAATAATCATGAATGGGATCATCAAATCTAAGTGTTTTTACAAAATCACCATTACTATCAAAAATATCCATAAAAAGTGCATAATCCCTGACAAATATCTTATTCGATATATCATCAATTCTAACGCGATCAGGTAGATCGAATTCACCCGGTCCCTGTCCCCGCCGGCCGATAGTCTGAAGATATTTCCCATTCTTATCAAATTTTTGAATTCTGTAATTATTCATATCAGCTACATATATATTCCCCAAACGATCAACAGCAACATCACGAACTTCGAAGAATAGGTAATTATCATCCGTCTCTTTCCCGATTTTCAGATCTTCTACGAGGTCCAATGTAATCTCTCCAAAAAGAGGTTCATTGGGATTGACTACCGTTCGAATTTCATCATCAGTTTTTTCCGCTTCATCTCTGGTTTCAATCCCAGGTGAAAAAATGGGATTAAAGAGAAATATGATGACCAAAAAGACTGTAAATGTGCCCCGCTTCATATCAACCCCCCTCCTTTTGTTTGCCGGTCAGGTCAGGATTCGTTCTCCTTGACCTAATACTCCTGATCTATATGTTTTGTTTATTGCCCTTGAATGTAAACAACCCTCAGTTTCGTGAATTCATGAGCAAATCCCGAAATCAAATGATAATTTCATTGGAAAAGTGCACATAGGTAAAACACTCGGGGATGTGGGAATCATACACACCGTGTTTATTGAATGACCAGCCCGGATGGTGATCGAATGGGATCCCGTTGCAGCGAAGCAGTTCAAACCGGGAAAAATCGAATCTCCAGATGTCCCCGTCTTTGGGAGGGATAGAGCGATTTCCGGCCAGGAGTTTCATTCCCTCCCAGGGAAAAGCCAGTTCCACCGTCCATCCCTTATCCACATCCGTGCTGTTGTTAAGGGTCCCGTCAACCTGAACAGCACTTTCTAAGCCGGGAAAATCCCAATCCTTAAACGCCCATCTTTTTCCTCTCGGATGCCGGCCATATCTGGTTTCGTCCTGGAATCCGGCGAGGACATCAGCCTTTTGTCCGAACAAATCGAATTCCGGTAAATCAAATCGGCTGTTCTTTTTTAGGGCATCCTGCCAAACATAAAAAACTTCATATACGGTGCCGCGGGCGTTGATCTGGAATTCATAATAACAATCTTCACCACCTATAAAAACCTCCACATCATTCTCTTTATATACGGGAGAATCGCGTTCGGAAAATTCAGCCCTGACATCCGGTTCTTCAACCCAAAAGGCAATATATAAAGAACTTTCGTCCCAAACGGATGCCATCCGGGTATCCCAGAAGCCCGGTTCTCCGGTCACCATATCGACAAAGCGGGGAGATTTGGGCGATTTTTGCCAGGTTTTCTCATTAAGCTTTCCATCAATACTGATTCTTTCCGATGTTCGGTAACAGATGTAATGACCTATGTCCTTTTCCTCACATCCGTATTTACCTTCATTATTCATAAATTTGACCGCCCTCCATTTTATTATTACCTAGAAAATAACACCAGTCATCACCCGGTTCATCAGGGTGATCCAGGATTACAGGCAATCATTTTCATCGTTCGCGGGTGTGCATGTGCATGAAAAATTCATTAATAAATTTCCTTCAATTTTTGATTTGGCCGACGAAATCCATGATTCTCTGAATGAACGGTTTATCAAATCTCGTTTTCATGATAAATTCACCGTACATGGCATTACCTTCAAGACTTGTGTAAATGAGCAGATATTCAAAGTGAGAAGCGACATCAATGATTTTTTGTCCGACCTTTGCAAGAAAACCTAAAGAATCGGCCGAACTTTGGTAAAGTTTCAGCAATTCATCCACATTGACGTAAAAAACATCATAGTCGCCGGCAAGGATCTCCGCTACTTTTTTATCCTGGATGTTGGATATAAAGCCCGAAGAGGGTTTCCCTGCAACTATCGTCTCGAACATGGGCTTTTCTGTTGTTATAAAGATATTATTATTCTTGATACCAAGAAAAACTTGAAAAAATCCTGCGGAAACAGTGTAGGCATCCGTTCCTGCAACCTTTTCTTTCCTGATAAGAGTCTTTTTTTCTTCCGGGAGACGTTCCACGAGTGTTTCCATCAATCGTCTAGCCTTGATTTCATCTTTTATTGTAATGGATATGAGGGCATTGGTGTTCGTTGTGCTGAGGCTTTTTCCATCAAATATCCCAATATTGAAGTTTCCTGCCATGTTATCAATGAGATCTTCTTTTAGGTTTATTCCGATCTGGGTATGAAATTCCTTTATTGTCTCATCGAAAAACTCTTTTTTTTGGGGAGGTAAGGTTTCAAGGTAAATATTGAGGTATTCACTCAAGTCGAACGCTTGACTGATTAGGAGCAGGGGGGCAGCATCAATCCCTAACAACAAGTCCTTATTAAACTCGGCGTCATTTTTTATTTTTAATGCCATTGATTCAGGTTTTAGGGTTACCATAGATTCTACTCTAAAGTCGCTGCTTTCCAGGTTAATAGAAACGCCGGTACTGATACAATCCTTGGCGAATTCCAATCCTTTTGTTATCTGATTTCCATGCTCCTCCGAAATTTTTTCTATAGAGGGCATGACTTGGAGAAGGAATTTTTCCAGAAAATGCTGCGTGTCTAAATAGATAAAAAAGCTGTTTTCTTTATCTATTTTGGAGGCCACATTTTGAAAGTTGGTGTTTTCTGAAAGGACCGGGCCTCCAGACATAACCGCATCCAAAAGAGAGTTGGAATCGTTGCCTGTAAAATCGGCTGTGACGATCATATAGTTGTTTTTCCGGGCAAAAATGATGGATTTCTCCCCTTTATCCGGATAGATAACTGTTCTATTTTCCCTTTGGTCGATTTCAAACTCCGGTTTAAATTTTTGAATCGTTTCTTTTATAAATTCCATGCATTTTTCATAATCAGATACAGGGAAAAAAAGCATACCCTGGGCCTTTAAATCGGGGTTCTTCTTTTCCGTTAAATCGATGTCAATATCGGAGAGGATAAAACCTAATGAACGGTTGATGTCTATTCCCTGAGCTTTAAGATCTTCGAGTTTAAGCGGATTAAAACCAAATTCTGCTTCAAAAGAGGAAATATTTGGGATTGTTTTTCCCAGAATGGAATTTTCGGTAATGCTGAGATTTTGATGGAGCGACGACAGAGAAGAGGTCTTAAGAAACAACTGTGTTTCTGAGGGCACCAAAGCAGAAAGCCCGTCTTGTTCTTTTTTTACACATGACATGGGAAAGAGCAGAGCTATCGTGATGCTCAAAATCAATAATTTTTTCATTGTATGTGCCTCCTTTGCCAAAATTTATGAATAACACAGGTGAACTTATATTTTCTGCAAAAAATATATTCATATTTTAATCAGAGAGACGGTTCTTATCAACTTCTATCTGCATGAATCTGTTTTTATTGATATGGAATTTTTCTTTCCCCTGGATTAAACCAAGATTTCTTGAGCTTATACATTAATTTTTGATAATATTTGTATAGATTGTTTCATTTGTTTTTTGGTATTTACCTTATAATGATAAAAAATCAGTGGATCAGTGATGAGCATTAAGATCAGAATTTCTAAAAAGAGACTCACTGAGTTCTGCCGGCGTAATCACATCCGTAGATTAGCATTTTTCGGATCAGTGCTGCGTGACGATTTTTCGCAGGAAAGCGATGTGGATGTGCTGGTGGAATTCGAACCCGGTCATACACCCGGACTGGATTTTATCACCATGCAAGACGAAATGTCAGAAATTCTAGGCAGAAAAGTGGACCTGAATACTACAGCATGTCTTAGTCCATATTTCAGAAATGAAGTCCTCAATGAAGCGGAGGTGGTTTATGACGCGGCATATGATCCCTTAGTGATTATTCACCATATGCTTGACCATGCCAGTGAAGCTGTAGAAAGGATTAAATTGCTTATTTTGAATCATGACATAAGTTATTTTTCATTATTATGAATAAAAAACCGGGCCGGAACGATCCTTGTCCATGCGGCAGCGGAAAGAAGTACAAAAAGTGCTGCGGTTTTAACCAACCGCAGGGAGGTTATGTCTCAACTCCTGAAACTTGGTTTCCCCAGGAAGCAAGAACGGGAACCCTTTGGGATGAATATATGGAACTCATTCCGCTTGTAGCGATTTATGGAAAGAAAGTATCACAGTTTGAAGAAGACGGAAAGGAATTTGATAAAGCCGTCGACGAATTCGAAAAGCAGTTTCGTCCCGGAGAAGCTGACGGTATCATCGATAGTCTTTTTGTGAGTTGGATGTATTTTGACCTTCGTTTCGGAAAAAGCCTGGAGACGATAGCAGAAAGATTTCTCACCGATCCTATGATAAAGAAGCTCGAAGAGCCGGGACTTACTTACCTTCGGCAGCTCAGTGAAAGTTACCTTACATTTTATGAAATACAAAATTACTCAAAGACATCCGACACAGCAGTCGTAGAAGAACTGGGGACGGGATATCGTTTCACAGTTCTTCATGTGGGAGAGCTTTTAGAGATCAATATAAAGCCTAATGAAATATGGTATACAAGGAGAGTAGGAACACCGGAACGTTCCATATTCTATACGACACCCTACATATATGAGCCCGATACACGATCGGAATTCAAGCGGATTGTAGGAATTCAGGAACGGGATTTCAGGAATGGATCCAGGGCCGTTCTTTTCCCCCCTGAACGCTATTTTGCCGAATCACAGAAAGAAACGACTCTCTTTTGGGTTTGGTATATTCTTCGAGGCGGGCAAATGGATTTCTACCAAGTCCGAAAGAAAAAAACCACAAGAGATGACAAATCCCCAGGTCGTCGTTATTCCCTTGTCACGACAGATGGTGAGGAGTTGATCATAACGGAATCTCATTTCCGCATCAAAAATGAGTCCGCCTTTAGAAAGCGGATTTCAGAACTTCGCAGCTTCACCTACGACGAGATGGATGACATGTGGATTTGGCTCAAACCTAAAAGCCGGAAATATCCCGAAGCACCAAGGAGCATCCTAGGCAGCTTTCATATCGAAAAAAGCCGCCTCATCGTTGAGGCAAATTCAAAATTAAGGGCATCACGCCTGAGAGAAAAGCTCAAAAGACATCTAGGCAAACTTATAACTTATGAAAAAACGCTTTATCGTGATCCCTATGATTTTCCGGAGCTTTCTCCTGAGAAGATCGAAGCCGAACAAAAAGCTCACGAAAAGTTAAATGCCAGGCCGGAAATAAAACTTATTGTGAAAAATCAACTTGAGCATCATTATTTTAACAACTGGCCGAAGACAAAACTTCCGGCACTCGGTGGTTTAACTCCCTTGCAGGCGGTAAAGAAGGATTCGGAACGCCATAAGGTTGAGTCCCTTATCGCTGATTTCGAACACATGCAGGAAATTTCGAAATCAAAAATGCCGAGAATCGATTTTGATAAGCTGCGACGTAAGCTGGGTCTACCGCCAAAGACGAATTAATGAAAGGGGACGGGTGGCGGAATATTGGAGACAATAAAAAATTTATTCGATTTTCTCAAAACGCTAAACTGGTCCGACCTAGAAGCATGGGCCGGTCCGAGAATTGTCGCCAGGGGCAAATCATACCAGCGCAGCGACCTGGTGAATGACCTGGCCCTCAGTCCATCAGGCGAACTTATAGCCTGGGTTGAGGGAACGGATCGATACGCCACCAAGGTGGCCGTAAAAGACAAAAAGATCTCTTCCTCCTGCACCTGCCCTTACGGGATAGACTGCAAGCATGCCGTAGCCGTGGTGCTTGAATCTTTAAAATTCCTGAAAAACAAAAAGGAAATACCTTTAACCAAGGACGAAGACTCAAGGATCGGTCTTTTTGAAAAACATCACATCAATCGATACAACGAAATCGGCTCACCTCAATCCGTCCAAAAAACTTACTCGGGTCCATTCTTACCACCCAAAACGCCTCAATCCCTTCGGGCCTTCCTAAAACAGCGCACCAAAAAAGAGTTGATCGAAAGTTTGTTATCCATAACCCGCCGGCACCCTGAAATAAAAGCTGAACTTCACGATGAAGCCGACCTCGTTACAGGAAAGATAGAAGATCTCGTCAAATCGATTAGCCGGGATATCGATGAGATAAGTGCTGAACCTGCCTGGTGGAACGAATGGAAATCACAAGGTGAAATTCCGGATTACTCACGCATTTTGAATAACCTACAGAATCTCCTTGATGAAGGCTATACCGATGAGGTGGTCACTCTCGGGAAAAAGCTCTATAAATCCGGCCAGGAACAGATCAGTATCTCCGACGATAAGGGACAAACTGCCTCACAGATCATCGAATGTTTGACGGTCATGTTTAAAGCGCTCCGGTTTTGTTCCATGCCCGACTCAGAGAAAATTCTCACGGCTTTTGACTTTAAATTGGAAGATGAATACGATCTCTGCTGGGGGATGGAGGAATTCTGGAAAGAAACATTCTCTAAAAAGGACTGGAGCAGCGCTGCCGATGAGCTCCTGGACCGTCTTCATAAAGGCAAATTAAAAGACGACAAGTATGTTTATGTCCGTGAATATAAGAGGAACGGGCTGACGAATGCCATTATACACGCTTTAAAGAAAGCCGGCCGTAACAAAGAAATAATACCTTTAGCCATGAAAGAAGCAGAAAAAACGACAAGCTACGAACGATTAGTAAAATTTCTCCTTCAAGAAAGCCGTGTGAAAGAAGCCGAAGACTGGATAAGAAAGGGATTTGCTGCGACCATAGAAAAACTTCCCGGTATCGCCCATCATCTCAGGGAACACCTTTATGAGATTCGAAGTAAAGCCCGAGACTTTATGTTTGCCGCGGCCATCCGGGCTGAAGAGTTTTTTGAATCTCCATCGCTTTCATGTTACATAGAGCTTCAAAAAATATCGGAAAAAGCAGGTGTTTGGCCTGAGGTAAGACTTGCGGCACTTGCCTTCCTGGAAAAAGGGAAAAAGCCCGAAATCAAGGAAAATTCACACAAAGACAGTAAGGGGAAGGCATGGCCGCTGCCGTCCACCGGCCTGGAACTGAACGTTTTTCGACATAAGTTTCCCCTAGCCAGAGACCTCATCGAGATTGCCGTTTATGAAAAAAAAGTTGATGATGTCCTCCACTGGCATGAAATCATCGTCCAAAATAACCCCATATATGGAACGTCGGGAGAAGAAAACATCCACGATAAAGTCGCCGGCGCCATCATCGGTCGCTACCCGGATAAGGCGATATCGATTTGGAAAAAGCTTGCGGATTCACACATCTCCCGCACAAAGCCTTCCGAATATATCCGGGCCGCAAAGTACATCGGAAAAGTCAAAAAGTATTTACAAAAAGCGGGAAGAAGCAAAGAATGGGTTACCTATCTGGCCAAACTGCGTCTGGAAAACGCCCGCAAGCGCAGGCTCCTTGAGATACTGGAAGACTTATCCGGAAAACCCATCATAGACCAATAACCACCAATTTGGTATAAAGCCAGTAGGGGAGGATTGGATTGATAACGCAACAACCAATAAGGAGAGAAGCATGATATCGAGAATCATTTTAGGATTTATATTTTTCCTCTTTGCTTTTGCTGTTTCCTTATTCACCATTTATCTGTGTTTTAAAGTCGTCATGCGCATAACAAAATACGACGACATTTCACTTATCAATAAAAACAACATTGCAGCTTCTCTGGTCATCGTTTCTTCTTTCATTGCCACAGCCATCATGGTTAAAAATGCCATCTATCCCATCTCAGCCGTTGTCCAGGATTTTTGGTTGATGGCGGAAAAAAACATTTTGCAGTTCGTGATTTTGTTAGGAAGAGCGATCGCTTATTTTCTGGTTACCGTTGTTTTATCCTTAGCTTCGATAGGGACGGCCCTGTTCGTCTTTCAAAAAATGACGAAATCCTTAAACGAAGAACAAGAAATCCAAAAAAATAATATCGCCATCGGGCTTCTCCTCGGCGGTGTTCTCATCGCTTTTGCCCTTTTGGTTGAAACCGGAATCAGCGATTTTGTGAATACCTTAATACCGTTAAAAAAACTGTTCTAACCTGCATCATTCATAAATTTGGCCGACACCAACAGATAATTTCAATAGTATGTGTCATTTGATAATGATTTTCTGTAAAATTGATAATGAAACATTTTTCATGACCGTTTTCAAGAAAATGTCGGCCAAATTACCCTTTCAGGCGAGCCGATCTTACCGCATCTGCTTCGTTGCGTCGTGCTCGCAGTGAACGAGCACACCTTCGCACGACGACGCCTAACATCTGCGGCAAGCTTGGCTCGTGAATGATACAGGTAAAAATTGAAATTTTTCAAATTCATACTATATGCCCTTGTTATTCTGTTTTTTCTCTACATATTGTTAGTTTATTTCCCTGAATTCGCATCAAAGCCAATAGAAATTCCTCTCAAAAAAACAAAAAAGCCGGACATCGAACCTGTTCCTCAGGAACAGCCGGAACATGCAAAAAAACAGCCGATGAAACTCAGCGGGCATAAAATGGTTTCCTATAGATTTGCCGATGAGAACAGCCGACGGTATGAATTTATCTATTACATACCGCAATCCCAGATCAATGATTCTCAAAAAAATTTCGGCTATTCACGACGGGAAATTTATGAATTGCTGTCACAACACATCCGTCAGTATAACGAAAAATATAAAGAAGGATTCCATGCCCATCTCAACCAGAACCTCAGTTTAAGGGTGACATATGACAAGGAATTTTTAGATGTGTATAACACATTTATGCGTGAACATGAGCAAAAAATATTGGATTACTGCAGAAAACGCTACATTCATGTAACCTTCAAAAAAGGCGGAAGGGTTCTGAGTGTTGATTTTCCCGCCGTGCAGCTCTGGCAGTCGGAATACGTTCGGCCTTTGTATCAGAAATTGAGACGTATGGCCGATGAATTCCAATTGGACTCACGTCAATTCACTATTCTTTTGGCAAAATTCGTCCAATATTTAAGGTATAAAATTCCTCCGCCCCTCCCTGATTTTGAAAATTTTGGTTTTTGGCCCCCCGTCATATGTTTGAGTGAAAAGGCCGGAGACTGTGACTCGAAATCGACGCTTTTTGCCACAATTTATTATCATTACAGGAAAAATTCCTGTATTTTAATAAGAACGGAAAACCATGCTTTCATCGGGATAAAAAGCCAGCACAAGATATATCCCCGGGATAACATCATGAGGTTTGGCGGAATGGATTATTTTCTCATCGAGACAACATCTCTTCATAACTTGGGTTATATACCAAGCGCCTTAAGATCACGATTGAAAAACGGACCTCTCGACTATGTCGTGTTTCATTAGATGATAAAATTTCTCTACTACGTCGTACCCCGTCTTGTCCGGGGTATCCACTCTTTATTTCTTCCGCATGAATCACCCGATTCTCCAAACAAGCATGTCGCAGCTGCAAGGCGATGCCATGTAAAGCTGGATATCATCGTGATAATTCGTATGACTCGCGGCAATCTCAACCTGCGTGGCATTATTCCAGGAAATTGTCGCCTCACTTTATACAAGAACCTATACGATACTTGTTCATGACAAATGGCTGTGTTATAAAAATGATGAAATGGAAAAGGTACTGAAGGTTATTTGTTATCTCAAAAAAGAAGGACTCATAAAGGATTTCGCCATAGGAGGCGGTATTGCTGTTCTTTACTACACAGAACCATTTCTTACCTATGATTTGGATATATATTTTATTCCCGTTAAAGAAGGAATCGATGTGCTTGCCCCCGTATACAATTTTCTGAAAAAAAAGGATTATAAGATAAGCAAAGAGCATATTATGGTGGAGGGAGTTCCCGTCCGATTTATCCCTGTTTATAATGATTTGATCAAAGAGGCGGTTTTACATTCTCGAAAAGTCAAATACGGAACACAAGAAAGTCAGGTTGTCGCGTTGGAATATCTCATTGCTATTTTAGTTCAGACCTACAGGGCTAAAGACAGAGAACGATTGGTGACAATCCTCGAAGTGAAGAAATATGATTCGAAACGTCTAACTTCAATACTCAAAAAGTTTAATCTTTATGATAAATTTATCAAGTTCAGGAGCGGCCGTTTTGGAAAAGATTGAGACATTAAACCGAATCATCAAAGCAAAGGAAGAACGCCGAAAAGAGTTGTCGAATCTTCCCTTCAGAGAAAAAATAAAAATCTTGGTACGCCTTCAAAAGTTGGCTGCGGGTGTCCATAGACCAGGGAAAAAACAACGTTTCGATCCCTGGTCGATATGACCATTTTGCCTGAAGACGATTTATCGAATTCAAGTCCACTAAGAAATAATGTCCATAATTGAAGGATTGTTAGCATATTTTTTTTATTCGTCATACTCCGGCTTGTCCGGTGTATCCAGTTCTTTCATTGTTTCTTATGCCTGGACCACTGAATAAACCGGGTGATGACTGTTATCATATTCCTTTTACTCGTCATACTCCGGCTTGTCCGGGGTATCCAGTCTTTTTATTATTTTTCTTGTCTTTCATCAAACTTGTCATATTTTGAATTTAGAGCTTTGATCTTTGAGCTTTGCGTTTCCAGTTTTGAATTTTCTTCATAGAGCAATACTCCTTATTTTGCTATATAATAAATAGGGGAGGGGTGGATGAAAACAAAAAAGTCCCTCAAAATCCTTCATTCAATGCACCCTTTTTTCATGCACATCACAAAACAAAGAAAAAGCGGAATGGAAAGGAATATAGACAATGAAAAAATCGCTGGTAATCTTTCTTTTAGCTTTATTAATTCTTTTTTTCCATTTTTCCTGTAATCGTCAACGACCTCTATGGAACGGAACAATTGAAGAAGTCAATGGAATATCCGTCGCAAAAAACCCAAAACAGCCGATATACAGCAATGATGTGCTGATTTTAAAAGAGGATCTTGATATTGGAGATGAGAACAAAGGAAAAGACTATCAATTTGTAAGAATACGGGACATTGCGACAGATGACAATGAGAATATATATGTATTGGACCAAGCCGAATCTTTAGTAAAAAAATATGACAAAACCGGCAGGTATCTTCTGAGTTTTGGAGGAAAAGGATAGGGCCCGGGAGAATTTGATACTCCAACAGGTATCTACACCATAAAAAACAAAGAACTCATTGTATGCAGCTTCGGTATACTCTCAGTTTTTGATTTGAATGGGGAATTTCAGAGAAATATTAATGCATTATTATTTACTTCCCAGATTGACAGCCAAGGAAACATTTATGCGACTCAGCTTATTCCCGGAGATAGGTTTTATATGGGATTAAAGAAATACAACGAAAAAGCTAAGGAATTATCGACTCTAGCTCAGATTGAAATAACACCTCCTGGTCCCGATAGTAAAATCGATGCTATATCCAAAATTATTTTCTATACCATACTCAACAATGATTACCTTGCTTGGGCGTCGAATTCTACATATGATATTTCAATCGTAGATACGTCAGGTAATATTACAAGAAGAATCATTAAAGATTATGAACCAAAAAAATACACGGACCGAGACAGACAAGTTTTCCTTAAGGATCATTCCAGACTACCTGAGTCGCGATTCAATTTTCCGAAATATTTTCCACCTATCCGGTTTCTCAGTTCTGATGATGAAGAACGAATCTTTGTCATGAACTATGAAACAAATTCAGAAGGAATCCGATACTATGATGTATTCGATTCCGATGGAAAATTCATTGCGAAAATTCCATTTCAGTATCATCCTATACACTGGAGAAATGGAAAAATGTATTGTATCGCAGAAAACAGCCAAGGATTTCACATCATAAAACGATATATTGCTCGTTGGAAAATCTGACATACTGTGCTTATTAATTCAGGAATGCTATAAGAATTTTATCACTTAAATTCCCCTTAATTCCAAAATCACAATTCTTGGGTATTCGTCAATTGCTGTTATTCAATTTTTTATCTCAATTCAAATTATCTCAAGAATTTTTTTCAATTTTGTATCTAATTACATCAGCGGTAAGATTTTCGAAATCCGGCCTAATGGTATAAATAAAATTATTTTTATACACCATGGGTTGAAAATCCAAGATTACTTCATCAACATATCTGCCTGTTTTTTCAAACATATCAAATAAAAATTTGTTTTTTTTCCTTAGTATTTTTTTTTGAACATAAAGGTAATTATCAACAATGTATAGATGCCATATAGGAGGCTTCATTTTTGGGAAATCAATCTGCTTTATGATATCGTTTGAAAATCTTTGTCTCAGCTTTCCGATGACTTCGTTTTTTTCTTTCTGAGTAATCTTTTCCGGCTGTATCTTTCTTGTAATCTTATGTATTAATTCTCCATTTCCGGATAGAACTTCTATTTCATAAGTTTTGTTGAAGCTCACATAGATAATGCCATCATCACCCATTGTCCAGATGATCTTTGGAGTGTATCGATGAGGAATAATGTTTATCCCTCCCTGCAACCGCATAAAGGATAAAACACCTTCTTTTTCATATAAATCCTCAAGTAGATTGAATTTTTCATCGAACCTGCTGATCTTATAAACCTCAAAATTTCCTTCTATCGGAACATATCCACAGATAATGTTCTGGTTGGAATCGATGCAAATTTTTTCAACCCTGATAATATTCTTGTCAGCACGAATATTTTTATAGAAGATTCCTCCGCTTGTGAAAACTACCCATGTTTTTCTCAGCATATCAAAAACATAGATGTTATCCAGGGTGTCTATATTAATATAAAGAGGAAGTTCAAATTCACCCGGCCCTTGCCCTCTTCTTCCTATTGTTTTGAGATAATCTCCTCTGCTTGTGAATATTTGTACACGAAAGTTATAAGGATCCAGCACATATATATTTCCTTTAGAGTCTGCCTCCACTCCTCCAGGAAAATGGAATGCTGTTTTTTCACTATTCTCATCTGGTTTGATTAAAAGGTCTTTGATGAACCGAATTTTAATGGAGTTGTTTGAATTTTTACTGATTATTTCTTGAGTATTTTGGAAATTATTTTCTTTTCTTTCGTTATTTTCGGCAAAGAGATTGCTAAATTTAAAAAAGAATAAAAAAAAATAACAACCCAAAAACCAAAGTAAGAGTTGTCTTTTAATTGTCCAACGCAACATTTTAATATTCGCCAAAATAATCCGGAATATTCTCGAGCAATGCAGACATGATATCTACAACCTCCCTTTGTGATATGAATTAT
>JAFGMO010000045.1 GCA_016927475.1 Candidatus Aminicenantota bacterium | reverse complement strand
TCTGCGGGAGAGGAAAGATGATATTCCGGTTCTGGTGGAACAGTTTTTGGAAGAGGCGAACCGGGATTTTGAGAAGAACGTGAAGGGAATAACGGAGCTGGCGATGAAATACCTGAAGAGATATCATTGGCCGGGGAATGTTCGTGAATTGAAGAACGTAATCAAAAAAGGAGTTTTGCTTTCGGAATCGGCGTACGTGAAGCCGGAGAATCTTCTGTTTGTCAACACGGAGAGCGTAAAAGAAAATAATTACGAGAAAGAACTTGAAAAGGGCAAATCTTTGAAAGAGATCCTGGATTCTTCAACGGAAAATGTTGAAAAGACGATTCTCAAGCATGCCTTGATGAAATCAGGCGGAAACAAGGCCAAGGCAGCCAAAATACTCAAGATAACCCGGACAACGCTTTATTCGAAAATGCAAAAGTTCCAGATAAATAAACCATTGTAATAAAAAAATTAAATGTGTAAGATAAAAATTTCAATATGCATTTTTGTGAATGATTTATGGTGAGAGAAAAGGTTTGAGTGAAGCAATTATTGATAAAATGCATAAGAAGGCGGATAACATGAACATGGAAGATGAGTCCAAAGATAAGATTTTGAGCGAGATCCTTGATTTTCGTGAAAGACATGTTGATAGTGCTATGAATGAAACTCGTTGCAGGCAAGCAGAGGAAACGCTCATACATGTTCTGGACAAGCTGGAAAAAACGATGGAAAATGTTGTTTATGCCATGGCTAAAATTGTAGAGATGAGGGATCCCTACACGGCCAGTCATCAGCAAAGAGTTTCCACGCTTGCTTGTACTATTGCCAGAGATATGGGGCTTTCAGAAGAACAAATAGATGGAATAAACATGGCTGCCGTCATCCATGATATTGGAAAGATCGGCATTCCCGCTGAGATTTTAAGTAAGCCGGGGCGATGGACGGAATATGAGTACAGTATGTCGAAAACCCATCCAAAAGTAGGATACGAAATCTTGAAATCCATAGATTTTCCTTGGCCTATCGCTCAAACTGTCCTGCAGCATCACGAGAGGATGGATGGTTCCGGTTATCCTCATGGTTTATCGGGGGAAGAGATCCTGCTTGAAGCCCGCATACTGGCTGTGGCGGATGTTGTAGAAGCTATGGCTTCACATAGACCATACCGCCCTTCTCTGGGAATCAACCGGGCTCTTGAGGAGATTTCTGAGAAAAAAGGCATTCTCTATGAAGCCAGGGTTGTCGATTCCTGCCTCAGAATTTTAACCAAGGAACGTTCTGACAAGTTCTAAACAGTATTTATCCACAAACCGATCTTATCCCATCCGCCTTATTAGGTCTCAGGCTGCGGTAATTCTGGAGTTCCAGGCAGTGTTGATGGAAATGTCGGAGGTCCATCATCCTTTGTAATGACGGTAAAGTTTCACAGTCTGTACTTGGCAGTGTGAGCAGCCGATTCGGACTGAACACTCGGAGTATAAATAATACAAATTCCAAATTCTTTTGATGTTCTCTATTTTAAGTTATAATAAGCGTCTCTCTTTTCATATGAAGGATAAAAGGGGTAGGAAGTAAAGATAAGGTGAAAAAAACAGCAACACCGGAAAACAAAAAAAATGATATTCTTCCGCTACCTGAAGATATGCGGAAAATTAATGAATCCCCTCTTAATGATCGTGTTTGGCGTTTTATCCTACTTATTGGAGCCGGATCACTTCTGGTCGTGTTGTTGCGTTTATTTTTTAAAAGTGGACCTGTCTCCATTTTGATGACGGCAATGATTTCAGGCGCAGCTCTATTTGTATCTGTCAAAATGGTGCTTATGGATGGCGCTCTAAAAAAGTTTTGGATCATATGGTTAGCGGGAGGAGCGCTTTTCCTGATTTTTTCCGCACCCGATGGAAAAGCTTGGAATACGACGGTTGTTTTTACCGCGATTTTTTTCATGTTTCGCCGGTACAAGGTTTACCGGCATTTGACATCCCGCCGGCGGGCCGTTGTGTTTTTGGTTGGATTGACGGCTTTTATTCTTTTGACCGTTGTTTGGGCTATCTCAGGGGAAACGCTCTTGAATAAATTTCATGAAATGAGGGGTTTTTCCGGGTATATCTGGAACTATGCCGTGGTTTTTTTATGGGGGCTGCGCTTTTTTTGGTTTTTCAGCATTTTTACCTTATTTTTTTCCATACGGCTTCATTTTCTTAAAATAAGGCCCAAACTGGCCGTAACCACTCTCCTTATTTGTGTTGTCCCTCTTATTTTGGTCGTTGTGATGGGGTTGGTCATTCTTGTAACAACCCTGGGAGAAAGTCGCGCTGTCCATGCCCGGATGCTCTTCGCTGATTGGAAGGAAAAGGCTGCCGAAGATTCCACTTTTCTGAAGTCTTTTTCTCAGAAATTTTTTTCTCTTTCTTCCCAATCCGGTATTTTAGAAAAAAAAGAAATTCCTGAATGGACGACGAACCTTATTGCCTCCTTGCAGAGCGGTGATGTTTATAAAGATACTGAAGAAAAGAAGACGTTATCGTTTTTTTTGTTGTATGGGGGAGAAATTTGGTTGGTACGATGGGAACGGGGCTCCGGAAGCAATTGGTCATTAGCCGGAAACCATATTGATGAGAGGGTTATGGATCGTGTCTCCCGAATTCTTCGCTGTGATGCCGAGTTGAGATCAGCTTTTACGGGGATGATTTCATATACTTCCGTTATCGATGAGGATATGTCTGAAGCAAAGCCGGATTCTTCAATAATTTTGGTCGGCCGTCTCAAAAGGGAAAAAAAAGAACCGGATTCAAGGGATTTATCCTTTTGGCGGAGACCTTTTTATTTCGGAGTCGGGCAGTTCCAATTGAAAATCTTTCATGAGGGAAAATGGGAAAACACGAATATTCTCATTGCCCTCCGAACAAGCCTTAAACAGATTTTAAATGAAATGTTTTCCGAAAAAAATCCCCTAAGCCTGATGGTAATGGTCGCTTTAGTGGCTCTGGCGGGATTTTTGTTTCTCCTTGAAGCACTGGCTCTTTATTTTGGTTTGAGGATTACGGGGGGGATTACCTCAGCGGTCAAATCCATCCACCGGGCGACAAGAAGAATAGCTGAAGGCGATCTGGATATAAAAATAGAAATACCTAACGAGGATGAGCTGGGAGATCTGGCCGCTTCTTTTAATGCCATGGCTGCTGCGGTCAAGAGGGGGCGTGAACAAGCCGTGGCACGTGAGCGTCTCGAGCGTGATTTGAAAACAGCCCAGGAAATTCAGGAAAAACTTCTTCCCCATTCCATGCCCACACTTCCCGGATATGAAATTGTCGGTACCAGCATACCGAGCAGGATGGTTGGGGGAGATTATTTTGATTTTATTGAAACGGCAGACGGCCGTCTTGGAATTGCCATCGCAGATGTGTCTGGAAAAGGCATTCCGGCCGCCCTCTTGATGTCCAATCTTCAGGCCAGTCTGCATGCGCAATTTTTTGAAAAAGAGAAAATTTCCAGAATTGTGGAGAAGATGAACAATCTCCTGGTCCGATCCACCGATTCTCATATGTTCGTTACTTTTTTTATGGGAATTTTAGACCGTTCGGACGGAACGTTTCAATCGGTCAATGCCGGGCATAATCCTCCGCTTTTGTTCCGGGCGGAGGGAAAAGTGGAAACGCTTACAGGTGGAGGACTTCTTTTGGGATTTATGGCTGATCAAACCTATGAACATCAGACCGTAAGACTGAGGCTAGGAGATGTCCTTGTCCTTTATACAGACGGCATCACCGAAGCCGCCGTAAAAAAGGAAGGGGAAAAATACGATCTCATGTATGGTGAAGAACGTTTGATCCAAACGGTTAAAAAGAATGCAAACCATTCTGCCCGTGACATACAATCCGCTATTCTGGATTCCGTGTCCCGGTATACGGAAGAAAACATACAGGAAGATGACATCACACTTGTCGTTATAAAGAGAAAAGGACTTTCGAGCCCGTCTCATCCAAAAAATAAATAATTCCAAATGAAGGCTGCATGAAGGTTTTAACCGACAATACTGTTTTTGCCGAAAATACTGCGCCGGAGACTGTGGGTTGGAGACTCCTGACCAAAAAAGAGGAAATCCCAGGCTGTCCGGAAGCGGTTTTATCACGTTTTTTTTCGAGGAAAAGGGTATGGGTTGGAACTCTAGACTGGCCTCTTTCCTGGACTTGTTTTTTTCTCGTTGAAGAGTCTTCTTTTTCCCAATATGATTCCCTGATCGAACTAAGTCGGGAACACGTCCGGATGGAAGACGGTACCGTTTGTCTGGCCGGAATCGGACGCGATTTTCATGGGCAAAAAAAACGTCCATGGATCAGCCTTCCAGGAAATCTGCACCTGTCTTTCTATCTTAAACCCAACATTATTTTACAAAATTTCGGGGCGGCATTTATGATACTGGGGGCGGCTTCCGTGGTTCAGGCTATCGATGAAATCGAATACATGCGGGGTAAAGCGGGTATCAAATGGGTTAATGACATTCTTGTAGACGACGCTAAAGTAGCCGGCATATTGACCCACACCCAAAGCATGGAAGATATGGTCACATCCGCCGTCATCGGCGTGGGGATTAATGTTGAGCAAGATCCTTCAATCCGGAGTGATCGGTTCACGGGAAAAACGGCTTCACTTCGGTCTTTGGCCGTGCGGAAGCAGGATATGAATATGGCGTATGTTTTGAAAAAATTCCTCTACTTTATGGACGCGAATTACCAGGAACTGAAAAAAGGAAAGGTATCCCGGCTTCTTGAATTTTACCGCAGTCGATCCGTTTTTATGGGCAAAAAGGTCCGCGTGGTTTCTGACAAGGAAAGAGGACGGGAAAAGGAGATTGCCTGCGGCCGGATGACCGGTATCGGGGAGAATCTGGAATTGTATATTGAAGGATTTTCAAAGCCCATTTCCAGCGGACGAATCATCGTGTCGCCAGTAAAGCAAAAGACATATCGATTCTCTTGACAGATTGGACAAGCCTTTATATACTACCTCCCTAAATTTATAGGGAGAATTACTCCCCAGGAATTTGATTTCCCGACATGAATAAAAGCAATACTCCCCATTGGTGTGTAAGCCGCCGTCCAAAGGAGAGATAACATGGAATCATCGAGCATCCTTCTAATCTGTACACTGGCTTTTTTGATGGTTTTCTTACTGCTGGCGTTTTTAGCTGTCTTGATGAGGTTGATCATCTATCTTTTTCCTGAAAAGGCAAAAATAACCGATGCGGCTGTTTTCGCTGCTATGGCGGCTGTATTTCGAAATATCTTTCCCCATTCAAAAATTTCGAATATTGAGGAGAAAAAATGATTTTCACTGAAAAAGCGAAAACCATTCGTGTTATGTTTATGCCGTTTCGTGACGGCCTTCAGAGTTCCTTCGGAGGCAAGGTGCGGCTCAAAGATATTCTTCCAGCCATGAAAGCTTCAGCTGAGGCAGGTATCCATCATTTTGAATTCGGAGGAGGTGCCCGTTATCAGGCCCCTTATTTTTATCTTGGTGAGGATCCTTTTGATGATATGCAGTCGATGCGGGACGCTGTAGGTCCTGAAGTCGACTTGCAGATCCTGACACGTTCTGTATCCGGAGTGACGCTTACGACACAGTCTCCTGAAGGGCTTGAGCTTCAGGCGAAATTGATGAAGCAGCATGGAACAACCTGGGACCGGAATTTCGATTACATGAACGATGTCACCAATCTGATCAATACGGGACGCCCTATCGTCAAATCAGGAATGCACCATCAAGTATGCATTGCTCTTATGGGGATGCCTTTTGAATCGGATAAGGTTCACACGGCCGATTTTTATATCAATATTGGTAAGAAGCTTTTGGAAAGCGACCTTCACATCGACAGTATTTGTCTGAAAGATGCCAGTGGAACGACGGATCCCAAAACGATATATGATACGGCCAAGGGGCTGAAGAAGATTATGCCTGATGATATGATTCTTTGGATGCATACCCATGATACGGCCAGTATGGCTGTGGCTTGCTATATGGCCGGGGTTGCAGCCGGAGTCGACGGTATTGATCTTTCCGTGCGTCCCTTCGCTCACGGTACAGTTCAGCCTGATGTCCGGGCTATGGCACATGCATTGAAGGGAACAGGTTACAAGCTGGATATCGACGCCTCCAAGATGCGTGAGATTGAAGACATGTTGAACGAATCGTTAAAGGATTATCAGTTCAACCCAACGACAACAACGCCCGACCCCAGAGTTCTGGGTTTTCCGATGCCGGGCGGAGCCATCGGTCCGAATGTTCATATGATGGTCAAGGCCGGTGTGCTGGATAAATACGGTGAGGTCCTTTCCGAATTTCCCGTAGTAGTTGAAGCTGGAGGCGCCTGGACGAGTGTAACACCGGGAAGCCAGCAGTACTGGCTACAGGCGTTCAACAATGTCGTCTACGGTCGCTGGAAAAAGATCGATCCGGGTTTTGGAAGGGCCATTTTGGGGTATTTCGGAAAAACTCCGCTTCCCTCCGATCCCGAAGTTGTCAAGATAGCTTCAGAGCAGTTGGATTTAGAGCCATTCGATGGCGATCCCTTGGAAGCCGCTCCCAAGAACATCGAGCCGGCCCGGAAAGCCCTTGAAGAGAGGAATCTTCCTGTTTCCGAGAAGAACATTTTTCTGGTGATGGCGGCAATGGTACCTGGAAAGAAAATCGAAGCCAATGAAGGTATTCGCCTTCTTGAAGGGAATCCCAGGATCGATTTTCCTCTGAAAAAGAAGGAAGAAGAAAAGCCTGTCCCCATAGCTGCTGCACCGGCTATGGCTGCTTCTGGGATATCGGGCCCTGTAACTTCAAAATGTACTGTGACCGAAAACAACATTTCCCGAGTTTTCACCGTTACTGTAGAGCCTGCTGCGGGTGGCAATGAATTAACGGCGCCAGTCGAAAATAAATCAGAGCCTTCTCCCACAGCCCAAGATGGGACACATGTTTATTCAACATTCACCGGATCGGTCGAGGTAGCGGATATTAAGGTGAAATCCGGTGACATCGTTTCCAAAGGTCAGGTTGTGGCCAGCGTCGAAGCGATGAAAGCCCAGCACGATATCATCGCCCCTTGCGCCGGAAAGGTCACTGCGGTTCATGTCAAGATCGGCGACGAGGTCGATTCCACAAAACCGATTTTGACAATATCCTGAAGGTCTCCGGAATGAACGCGCTATCGAGAATTCTTGAGCAGTCGGGAATTGCCAACCTGAGCTGGGGCAATGGGGTCATGTTTCTGGTGGGGGCTATTCTTATATATCTAGCTATCACCAAAAAATACGAGCCCCTTTTACTGATTCCCATCGGATTTGGAACGATTCTGGCCAATCTTCCGTTAGCGGAAATGGGTTCTTACGGAAAGGGAATCATTGCCTTGATCTATGATCAGGGTATTCGAACAGAGCTGCTGCCTCCTATCATTTTTTTGGGTATCGGTGTTCTGACGGATTTTAGACCTCTTCTAGGCAGGCCCCTCACCTTCCTTCTCGGGGCGGCGGCTCAGTTGGGCATTTTTGTTTCAGCCCTTGGTGCGGCTTATTTACTCGGTTTTGATTTTAAAGAAGCGGCCTCAATTGGCATCATCGGAGGTGCTGATGGACCAACCTCCATATTTCTGGCCAGCCAGTTGGCTCCACACCTGCTGGGTCCGATCGCTGTAGCAGCCTACAGTTATATGTCTTTGGTGCCGATTATCCAACCTCCCATTATTAGAATTTTGACGACACACAAGGAGAGGGCGATTGATATGCCTCAAGCGAGGCCCGTTTCCAAAACAGCCGTCGTCCTTTTTCCCGTTATTACAGGAATTATCGCCGCCTTGGCTATTCCGAGCTGTGCTCCGCTTATCGGAATGCTGATGTTTGGAAACTTGATTCGGGAATCGGGTGTAACTGAACGTCTTCGAAAGACGGCAGGAGGTGCCCTGATCGATATCGTCACCATCTTTTTGGGCATAGCGGTAGGAGCCACGATGGATGCAGCTCATTTTCTGAACCTGGAAACACTCTATATTCTTTTGCTAGGGGCCATTGCCTTTTGCTTCAGCACGGCCGGAGGAGTGATCTTTGCAAAAATATTAAATATTTTTCTATCAAAAAATAAAAAAGTGAATCCGTGCATCGGAGCGGCCGGAGTTTCCGCTGTACCTATGGCAGCCAGGGTTGTCCAGCAGTTTGTTTCGAAGGAAACCGAAGGACGGGTTAATCCTCTCATGCCCGCCATGGGCCCAAACGTAGCCGGGGTTATTGGATCGGCTGTCGCGGCCGGTATGTTCTTAGCCCTCCTTGGCTGAGTGTCATTTGTGTTAAGCGATTGTTGCCGCGGTCTGGAAGAAAAAATATGAAACTGAAAAAAATCCCGTACAGGCATATCTATTTGCTTTTACCGGCAGTCCTGATCCTAGGAGGGTCGGCCGTAACGGCTCAAAAAAAAGAAAAACCGTCGGTCCAAGAGATTGAAAAGAAACCGAAGCCGGAAAATAACGTTGAGGAAATTTTCGATATTGGTTTTCTTCCCAGAGACGAGGTTGCGGAAAGGTCAGCCGATCTGCGACTTGCAGATCCTTTTGGTATAGGTCACGGGGAGCGTCCACGGTTTTTCTATGATTCCCAAAGAAAAATTTTTTACACAAGGCTTTATTCCCGGATTCATAATATAGGTAACCAAGCGGTCAAGAGTGAATCCATTACAGTCCATTTTTTTTTCCTGGAGATGGATGAATCCAACCGGGCGGAGCAATCCGGTCTATGGGTAAAGATCGGCGATTATACTTTTTTCCCAGGTTCCGGGCCGCCTTTGATTCATCCGGGTGAAGTTCTCTGCCAAGACCGAGAGGTTATCTGGAGGTTTGAACCAGGAGAGACTTTTCCTCTTCGTTTTATGATGAAAGCTGAAGTCGTGTTTCCCAACGACTCTGATTCGTCCAATAATATTACCATAGGTTTTTACGACTTGACTCGCTCGGAACAAGAAGCAACCGTAGCTTTTTCTGTGGATCTTTCCGATAAAAACGAAGGAGAAACTTGTTCTAAAATGGAAGTGGGAAACATCCTCGGGGATGGAGCGAAGATGTTTACCGCCCTAATGGAAGATGGATACCGCTTCGGCATATACGGTCTTTACGGAGGGAATCCGGGAAATTCAAGCATAACATCCACATTTCGGGATCAAGAGGGGAGTGAGCACGTTATCTCCCTGGACCGAACACAGGTGATTTTTCCTTTGCAGAGGATCACGGGCACAGCCAAGCGGAAGGAGGCGATTTCAAAAATATCATTGAAGAAATCAAAGACGAAACTTCCTCTCGGCCAGGGGCTGCTGCGGGCAAAAGAAGCTCTTTTTCAGTCGTCGTTTGAAGAAAATTCTGGACCGAAGTCTCTCGTCATTTTGAGCAACGGTATTCAGGAAGAGGCTCCCTTTCTGATAATACAACCGCCGTATTTAAGACAAAAGGAGGAGCAACATCCGCCGATAGATATACAAAAAACGTTTGAAAAAAAAGCCGGGTTGATCAAAAGTATCATTTTTGGTCCCGCCATGGGATGGGCTTTTGACCTTATGAGCCGGGTTCGGGATCAAAACGGGGGCAATTTTATTTATGGGAACTCCTCGGTTTTGGATTTGGCTGCTTCTCTTTTCGGCGTCAGAGGGACAACAAGCGGAATGGTCTATTTTTTTGATCGCGGCCAAACGGCTTTTGGAACCCAACAACCGTTTTTTGAAGTAAATTTTGATGATGCCGCCAGAGAGGCAACTGTCGCCTTGTCATGGCCACGACCGAAAAAAAATATGATCTTGAATTTGGAGTACCGTTTTAAAGGGAACGAAAAATGGAAGAAATCCGGAATGGAAACGGGAGAATATTTTTCAGAAATAAATTATTTCAGTGGTGAGTTGTGTTTCAAGGTTTTCCGGTTTTTACCCGGTGCCGGTACGACATGGGAATTCAGGGTAAACCCTGATTCTCCACGGTCGCCGGGGATCAAATTTGCCGTGGCCGTTTTTTCCGAGATTGAGCATGCCAAGCTTGATGCCCATTTGGATGGAGATGATTTTAAAGCCGGGAATCCATTGAAAGTGTTGGCCGAGCTGAAAACGGAAAAGAGTTCTGAAACCGGAGCCACGGTTTATGCTCTGATTCGGGTGCCGCTCTGTTCATTCAGCAACATTCTACGCAGAAACCGCAGATCCTTTTCAAAACTTTTGGAAAAAGGCCATGACCGGGTGGAGGCGATGACCGAGAAGCTGGTGAGAGACACACAAAATCAAGCGGAACTGTATCCTGTCCAGGATTTATGGATCAGGCTTTCGGATGATGGGAAGGGGCCGGATGAGGTTTCCGGGGATGGCCTCTATACGGGAGTTTTACCCGGAGAGTTTACGCGAAAAACAGGTGTTTATTCAGTCATCGTCAAAGCCGCCGGCACACTTCCGGTTGGGAGGACTTATTCAAGATATGCTGTTCTTTCAACAATAGTCAGTCCGGCAGGGGCCGATCCGGATAAAAGCCGTGTGCACATGGATCTGTCCGATCCTGAAGAAGACGGGACAAGGAAAGTTGATGTGACCATTCTCCCTTCCGACCGGTTCGGGAACGCTGTTTTTCCGGGTGCCGCGGACCGGGTTGATGTCTTTAAAATCGGCCAGGGAAGCTATCTAAAGGGTGGGATCGAGGATAATCTGGATTCAACCTTCAGCCAAAAAATGGTCCTTCAACCCGACCGAAAAGCCGAGATAGAAGTGCGGTTTGACGGTTTATCATTGGGTGCATTTTCTGTAAAACCCATTAGGAGACACGAAGCGGTTTTCCATTTTGGAGTTGTTGCTCCCGAAGGAGAATTTGACAAGACTGTGACTTCCGGAAACAGCCTGGCCGTGGACTATACATACCGTTTTACACCGCATCTATGTCTCAGGAATGAATTTTGTTGCAACAGGTTTGATAATCGCAAGCACGGTGTCCGCCTTTTTTATAATGTCACCTCATATCTTCAATACCGCCATCCACTTGGTGTCATCACACCCTACTTCCAGTCCGGCATCGGTTTTTATTCTCTTGAGGATGCCGATCAAGCCATGGGATATTCTGCGGGCATCGGGCTGTACTATACGGTCAACAAACGGTGGAAGATCGATTTCAGCTTCCGCGGTCACCGCGTTGGGAGAAAGCTGGATCTGGGATTTATCCAGACCTACCTGGCAGCCGTCTATACCTTTTAGAAGCTCTGCCTCACTTTACTCGAGCGGCTGTACTCGAGCGGCTTGCATTTTTTTTGCGAAATTGTTACCTTTCCACTATATTAATTTATGGGAGAGGCCATTGAAATGCCCTAAGTGCGGGGCTGAATACCCGGGGGATTCCAAGTACTGTAAAAACTGCGCCTTTCCCCTACATTCTGATGACAAAACATCTGTTTTCTCAGGTAAAGTATATTTTGGGCCTGAAAGAGACCTCTCCAGAGGGACAATTGTCGCGGGTAAATATAAGATTGTTGAAAAGCTCGGTGGAGGTGGTATGGGGGTGGTCTATAAAGCGCTGGACAACAAACTCGAGCGTTTGGTAGCCCTAAAATTTTTATCATCAGAATTAACCACCGATGAAGATGCCAGAAGACGGTTTGTGCAAGAGGCTAAAGCTGCCTCTGTATTAGACCACCAGAACATCTGCACCATATACGAGATCGATGAAACAGAAGACGGTAAAATGTATATCGCCATGGCATATTATGAAGGGGGAACCTTAAAGCAAAAATTGACGAGGGGGGCTCTTCCCTTTGAAAAAGCCTTGGACATCATTATCCAAGTGGCAGAGGGTTTGTCCAAGGCAAACAGCAATGGAATCATCCACAGGGATATTAAGCCTGCCAATATCATGATTACAGAAGAGAATGTCGTGAAAATCGTTGATTTTGGTCTGGCCAAACTGGTGAACAAAGTTGAAGGGACGAGGACTTCCGCTATTACGGGTACCATGGGGTACATGTCTCCTGAACAGGTTAGGGGAGAAGATATAGATCAAAGGACGGATATCTGGGCATTGGGCATAGTGTTCTATGAGATGTTGACCAATCGTCTTCCATTTCTGGGCGAGAAAGAGGTGGATTCCATCCATAACATTTTATATAAATCACTTCCCGTTCTATCAGAAAGCAGGAAAGACGTTCCTGCGGAATGCGAACGAATCATCCTGAGAAGCCTTCGGAAAAATCCGAGGGAAAGATATAGTTCGGCAAGAATCTTCTTATCGGATTTAAAAAAACTAAAAGCTTCTCTCGGTACGGATAAAACAGTCAACGCCGAAGATAAAAAAGAAGGAAAGGCTGAAACCGAACGCCGCCAGGCGACGGTTTTTTCAGCTGGTATTACGGGTTATGCCGAAATTTTTGAAAATATGGATCCAGAAGAAGCAGCGGCAATTCTGGATTCATGCTTTACACTGTTTGTTTCTGCTGTAAGAAAATACGGAGGGTGGGCTCAAAAAGAGTTCGGTTCAAATTTTTCAGCTTATTTTGGTGTGCCTTATGCCGTCGAAGAAGCTCACATACAGGCTATAAATTCCGCTATCGAGTTCCGCAGGCGGCTTGAAAAACTAAACGAATCGAAAAATTTATATGTTCCTCTAGGTGTCAAGGCGGGTATCAACACGGGGATGGTGATAGCCGGTTTGATGGGAGAGGAAGGGAAAAAAGTATACACCATCACGGGAGAAACGGTTATCCTTTCATCCGTAATGAGAGATAAAGCCTCTCCTGGAAAAATTTATACGGGACCCATAACCACCAGATTTTCAAAACAAACGTTTGACTTCGGCAAAGCAAAACCTGTTTCCATAAAAGGCAAGGCAAAACCTGTTTCCGCTTTTGAACTCCTTTCTGCAAGTGAAATGATAGAACGTGTGAGGTTGGGTACGGAACGCATGGTCGAATCCTCTTTGGTGGGACGGGAGGCTGAGCTGGATAAGCTGGAATACCATCTGCTGAAGGTCATCAACGGAGAAGGATCGATTTTGAATATAATCGGAGAAGCTGGAATAGGAAAATCAAGGTTGATCGCCGAATTTAAGACCAGGGAAGCCCTGAAAAAGGTTAAATTTCTCGAAGGACAAGCTCTGGCTGCCGGTAAAAACCTCAGTTTTCATCCCATTACCGGCCTTATCAAGAAATGGGCGGAAATAAAGGAAGATGAAAATTCATCCGCATCATCCTCAAAATTGATGAAAATGATCAGAAATACATATCCTGAAAAAGCTGATGAGGTTTACCCTTTTCTTGCCACCTTAATGGGGATGAAACTTGCCGGAAAACACGAAGATCGGCTGAAAGGAATAGAGGGGGAAGCGCTGGAAAAGCTTATTCTGAAGAATCTAAGAGATCTTCTCCGTACGGCTTCTGATAAAAGCCCGGTCGTTTTTTTGATGGAAGACCTTCATTGGGCGGATCTTTCATCCATAGATCTTCTCGAATCCCTTTACAGGTTGGCTGAGGAAAACCGGATTTTTTTCATCAATGTTTTCAGACCGGGTTATATGGAAACAAGCGAACGTCTTCTCCGGTCTATTATGGACAGGTATGGAGACCGACAATCGAAGATTTTTTTGGATTCTCTTGACAGCAAAGAGTCGGCCTATCTCGTCAATAACCTTCTAAAAATCAAAGGTTTACCGAGAAATATTCAGAACGTCTTGACAGAGCGGACCGGGGGAAATCCATTCTTTATTGAGGAGGTGGTCCGTTCTTTTATCGATGTTGGAGCCGTAGAAGTCAAGGACGGCCGGTTTAAGGTAACGGATAAGATCGATACCGTTGAAATCCCGAGAACGATCAGCGAAGTTTTATTGGGCCGTATCGACAGGCTTGACGAACAGACACGGTCGCTGTTGAAAATTGCTTCGGTCATCGGCCGCAACTTTTTTTACAAAATCCTGGCGGATGTGGCGGATAAAATTGAAAACATTGACGACAAGCTGGATTATTTACAAGAAGTTCAGTTAATCATCGAAAGACGAAGGATGAAAGAAGTTGAATACCTCTTCAAGCACACCTTGATTCAGGAAGCAGCTTATGAATCCCTTCTTTTGAAAAAAAGGATGGAGCTCCATCTAAGGATTGCGCAATCCATCGAACGCGTGTTTTCAGGAAGGATTTCTGAATTTTACGGACTTTTGGCTCTGCACTATAGCAAAGCCGAGGACCTGGATAAAGCGGAAGAATACATGGTTAAGGCCGGCGAGGAAGCGCTTAAAGCTTCAGCTTCTATTGAAGCCCTTCATTATTACCAGGAAGCCCTTAATATATATCTGAGAAAATACGGAAAATCGGCGGACCCGCAAAAAGTGGCCAATCTCGAAAAAAACATCGCCCTTGCGCTTTTCAACAAGGGGCACTACGCGGAATCTGATGAATATTTTGAGAAAGCCTTGGCTTTCTACGGAGAAAAATTTCCCAAGCATCCTGCCCTCATTATGTTGAAATTCCTGAGAGGTTTTCTGGTTTTTCTTTTCAGGCTTTATGTTCCCCTTCGTAGCAAGAAAATTCCTTCACAAAGAGATAAAAATATCATCAGCCTTTTATACAAAAAAGATACGGCTTTAATCGTGATTGATCCCAAAAGAATGGTTATTGAATCACATTACTGGCTTAAGAGATTGTTTAAATTTGACCTGACAAAGGTTGAAAACGGTGTTGGGATTTTAGCCATC
This sequence comes from Candidatus Aminicenantota bacterium, assembly GCA_016927475.1. Classification (GTDB taxonomy): domain Bacteria; phylum Acidobacteriota; class Aminicenantia; order Aminicenantales; family Aminicenantaceae; genus JAFGMO01. The sequence continues at coordinate 104,584 of JAFGMO010000045.1, read as the reverse complement.
AGCAGCGGGACGTTTTCATATTCCGGCAAGTCATTCCGGTTGAGTAAAAAGGTCCTGGGATTTGTAAGGGATAAAATCGACGAAAAAGATAAAAAATCGCTTCTCTACTATAAAGTCGGTAAAGTGCTCCAAAATATTTTTTCAGGCGATTGGGATGCAGCTGAAAAATATGACGAAAATTTTATCAATGCGAATTTACAAATAGGAGAAATATTCTATACATCAAGCTATATTCTTATCATTTCCTATTTGTTTGTTGACCGAGGTGAATATTCCTCTGGAATGGATTTGAGCCGGAAATTATTGGAGATTGCCGATATGTATGAAAATGACAATGCCAGGGTTGCCTACTATTGGTATACAACAAAGGTTCTTCTCAAGTTCAGAAAACTTCCTGAGGCTTTCTTTATGGTTGAAGAAGGTATAGAGTTCGCCGACAAAACCGGGTTTAAACCTTATCTTTTCTCTTTAACGGCCTACAGGGCACGGCTTAGTCTTTTTCTTGATGAACCTGAAGAGGCTGAAAGAAGCCTTCAGTATCTGGAAAGCTTAAAATCCGAAGTTAATCTGGTTCCTTATTTTTGGCATTCGTTCCTCGTCAGCCAGGTTTGTTTTGAACTTTATCATCTGGAATTAGCTCAAAAAAATGGCAACAGGCCAATGTATGCGGAATACAGAAAAAAAACACGTAAAACGGCAAAGCAAATAGCCTCGAACTCGAAAAAATGGGCGCCCGACCGAGTAGAAAGCTTCCGCTTGATAGGAAGCGTTTATTGGATTAGCGGAAAAAAGAAAAAAGCTTTGAAGTGGTGGGGAAAAGGATTAAAAGAAGGAGATAGGTTGAATGCGCGGTTGGAATTATCCCGCCTGTTCAAGGAGGTGGGAAGAAGAATGTTTGAAGAAAAAACCATTTCGGCTTCCTTCCATGGAATGGATGCTCAAGAACTTCTGGAGAAAGCCGAGTCCATGTTCAGAGAAATGGAGTTGGAATGGGACCTGGAAAAGTGGGAAAAGGGCCAACCAGCCGTTTGATATCCTAACCTGTATTATTCATATCGTGAATAATACAGGTTAAATCAGACATTTTACCTCATGGAATTGAAGTCAAATCATCAGCCGAAGTCTCATTATGAGAAAAAGAAAAAAGTCCTGCTGGTATTTCCGCCTATGGGGGAATATATTCCCGGAAAGACCTGGATACCCACCGAAAGTCCAGTTCCTCCGCTGGGTATATTGTACTTGGCCGGTCCCTTAGTCAAAGCAGGATATGACGTCAAATTCATAGACCTAACTGTTGATAAGTTTGAAGAAAGTCAGTACTTCCGGTTATTAAGAGATCAGGACTTCGTTCTCATTTCTTGTTACACGAGATGTCTGACCGGTGTAAATAAAATTGTAGAAGATGCCAGAAACAACAATCCAAACGTGCGTATCATATGCGGCGGTCCCTACTGTACGGAGACCGGCCGATACTTTCCCGGGTCAGACCTGACGGTGTTCGGAGAGGCTGAGCAGATTATCGTTCAGTTGCTGGATATGCTTTCATCTTACCAATCCTTGGGAGATTTTCCCGGAATTAGCTTTATAAAAAACGGGAGAGTAGTACGAAATCAGGGAAATCATATGGTTAAAGATCTCGATTCCGTAGATCCTCCTTCCTTTGCCCTTGTCAAAGATAAGAACTATGGGTTTATTTATGGTCTGAAACTTTCAGGTATCTATTCCATACTGACCTCTCGGGGATGTCCCTATCAATGTTCCTTCTGCAGTTTCCGAGGTCTTCAATATAGAAACAGAAGTATCAGCCATGTTCTTAAGGAGATCAAATCCCGTGCCGAAGAAGGAGCGGAGTATCTCGTCTTTCATGATGATAACTTTTTGATTGACAGGAAGCGGGTCTCCGAATTAATGGATGGAATCATCGATAATAAAATCAAACTAAAAATCCTGCTGCAGGGAAGAGCTGAACATGTAGATCTTTCTTTTTATAAGAAATTGAAAGAAGCTGGAGTGATCGTTATGGTATTTGGGATAGAAAGCGCCAACCAGGATGTCCTGGATTTTTATAACAAGAAAATCACAGTCGAGAGAATGAGCAGAGCCATTGGATCAGTCAATGATGCAGGGATCATAACCTTTGGCAATTTTATGATCGGTGCTCCCATGGAAAGACGTCTCCATTTTGAAAACAACAAAAGGTTTTTCAAGTGCGTTCCCTTGGATTTCATCAGTGTGCATATCCTGCATTATGTTCACGGAACGCCTCTTTGGAATAAAATAAGAGAAAAAGGAATAATAAATCCGGGTGAACATTGCTTTCCCGCGGACAAAAGGGTATCGCATTTCACGCGGCAAGAGTTATTGGAAATCCAGCATGACCTCATCAAGTCCTTTTATTTTGATCCCCGGCGAATCCTTAGGCAGACACGTAAAATCATACATCATTTCGGATGCCGTTATAACTTTTTATTTTTCAAAGCGTTTCTGAAAAAAAATCTTTTTCGGCCTCCGGAAAAATTTTTTTACAAGGACTGGAAATCTCAAGTCTGATAGAATGAATCTATTCATTCGAGCCCGGCCATTTGGTAGTTCAGACAGTATTGACTTTTAAAGAACTTAAAAATAATATGAACGACGTATGCGGACTTATATCCTTCCTTTGCTTCGGATCAATATCAAAGATGGAGGGGGATTTTATGTTAAGAACAAAAAAAATATTTGCTGCGGTTTTTATCGGAGGTGCCTGTTTAGGGCTGTTGACAGACTGTAAAAAAGAACCTTCCTCAAAAAAAACGGAACGTATTCAGTGGGTGATGATCGATGAAAATTATCATCCGAAAGATTTGGTGGAAGATTTTATCATGAGGGATGCCGCTCAGAAAGATCTTCTTCCCGTTTCCATAAAGAATTATGGAAATAATGCCTCGGTTTTGAAAAAATTCAAAGGAAAAAGAGTCGTAAGTCCCAGCAAGGGAGAACTTCAGCTGCTCTTCAAGGGGCTTGAGGACTGGAAGCTTATCGATATCCGGAGGACAACGGAGGATGAGCGTGAAGTCCGGCGGGCTGTGCTCTATGTTAAAATAGATGGAAACTGGCAGGTGGGGGACAGCGGCAGTATCTTCGAATAAAAAATCTTTCTTTTTTTGATTAAAGACAAGCAAAGATATGGGGCGTATTATGTTTTTTATTGAATCCTTGTTGGGATTAGAATAAAATTCCGGTTGTGTTTCGTGTTTACACACTCAGGCGGCCTGTATTGAGTGACGGAAACAAAAGGAAATTTTCAGCTGGTAGATAATGATGAGTCTTCCACTAAGAAGTAAAGCCTGTATTCGAGAAAAAAACATTGATTACGGAAAATAAAAAAATTGTCATCAAAAATATAAAGCGTTTTTTTGTCTTGGCTTTCATACCCTTTTTCCTGGCCGGTCCCGCAGCAGCGCAAAAAGCGAGGCGGGAAAAGGGGGGCTTTTTCTTTAATTTTGAAAACGATACATTCTACGGAACGGATAAGAACTATTCCAGCGGCCTTAATTTTTCCTGGGTTTCACCCGAGGTTTATCACATGGAAGAAAAAAACTCCTTTCAGGGAAAAATGGATTCTTTTATTCATCATCTTGCGTTGATTCGAAGAGAAGGGTTCAAAAGTGCGTTGCATATATCTCTAGCGCAGAAAATATTTACTCCCGAAGATATAAAGGAAACGGATCTGATCGAAAATGACCGTCCCTATGCCGGCATAACCTATATGGTCTTTGGAATTCAGAGTAGGGATTCTTTTCGAATGGATACCTTGAATATTCAAATAGGAATACTCGGCCCCCATTCTTATGCCGAAAACATGCAGTCTTTCATTCATAAAATATTGGGGGATAAACTGCCTCAAGGATGGGATAATCAGCTCAAAGATGAACTGATTATAAACATCAGCTATGGAACAAAAAGAAAATGGATATCGGAAGGGCATATTCAAGGTTTCAGCGGCGAGCTGATCCCACATCTCCGAGGAACGATGGGTAATGGGTACACCGGTCTTGATGCAGGGGCCGAACTGCGTATCGGCTGGAATATTCCTGATGACTTCGGCACATATCTCATAAAAAGGGGAGGGGGGATTCCTGCCGTTCCCAATACTCCCCGTTTGCGAAACCAGCGCTATGGATTCGGTCTTTATGTTTTTGCCGCGGTATTTGGCCAAGCCGTCATGAGAGATATTTTTCTTGATGGGAATACATTCAGAAAGAGCCATCATGTAGAGCGGGAAAAATTTTATGGGACCGGAGCATTGGGAGTAGGGGTTACTTTAGGAAGAGTGAAGGTCGGTTATTCGGCTGTATGGCAGTCAAAAAGGTTTGTTTACCAGACAAAACCACATGTCTATGGAGCAATCCATTTTTCGATCATGTTGTAACGCTTTTTTTGGCAGGTTGGAGCAGGATATCACCGGAATAAAAAAGACGGATTTAGGGGTGGTTTTTGCTTCTGGAGTGAAGATTAAAGGACCAAAGCTGCATTTCAGCCTGAATTACCGCTTTTCTTTGGGATTTGTCGATCTGGATCTTCCGACAGGGCCTGGATTCCCGACCATTGCCCATAAGAACCAATGCCACATGATGTTTTTGGAAGTGTACTTTTAGTGCAGGACGGCAGAAGGGGAAATCTTAATTCTTTTTACGGGTCCCCAACAAAAGACTGACGATGACGATCATCAGCGCTGATACAAAAAACGCCGGAATGAGCTCATAAAGTCCTGTTGGTTCTTTTAAGAATAACTTCCAAAAAATCGTAACCAAGGTTCCTGTGACCATTCCCGCCACGATTCCGTATTTGTGGGTCCGTTTCCATCCGAGAGAAAAAATCAGGGATGTTCCGATGGAAGCTCCCAGCCCTCCCCATGCGAAAAGAACGAGCCAGAAAATGAGGTCTTTGGCCGCATAGGCAAGAAAAAGAGCAATGATGCCCGACAGAAAAACCACGATACGGCTCAAACTTAATTTTTTTTCTTCGGGTAAGGGCTTTCTCCGCCTGAGTATTTTTTCATAGATATCCCGGACGAATGTTGAAGCAACGACAAGAAGTTGAGAATCCGCAGTCGAAAGGATGGCCGCAAAAATGCCGCCGATAAGAAAACCGTAGAGAACGGGGCCGAAAAACTTGGAAGAGAGAACAAGGTATATCATTTCCGGGTTCCCGTCCGGAAGCTTCGATGGTACCGGCATAAAAGCGCGGCCGAGAAGCCCGATGAATACGGCTCCCCAACCAAGGATAACATTCCAGATGGTACCGGCTACCGTGGAAATACGCAGTTTTTCCGCATCATTGATCGACATGTAGCGGACGATAATATGCGGTTGTCCGGGGGAGCCGAGGCCGATTCCCAGAAAACCGGCTATCGCTCCCAAACCCAGGGAAAACGGGTCAATATAAGCCGGATTTATCTTTTCCAGCGTCTGAAGCAGGACACCCGGACCGCCCACTTTTACCAAGCCGTAAATGGGAAAAATCACCAATCCTACAATCATAATGACTGCCCGGACAACATCGTTGTAAGCGACGGCGATGTAGCCGCCCAAAACCATATAGACAAGAATGAGGGTGCCTGAAACCAAAAGGGAAACAATAAAAGGAATTCCCAGGGCCGTACTCAGCGATTTGGCGCCGGCATTAAACTGAGCCGCCACATAGGCGGTCAGAAAGAGGGCGATGATCGCAGCTCCTGTAACACGGATGATGTGCTTTCCATCATTGAAGCGTGATTCAAAATAATCAAGAAGTGTCAGCGATTCAAACGATTCCGTTTGGGTGCGGAGTTTTTTTCCGATGTATATGAATTGAAACATTTCGGCGGTAATGTATCCGGCGATTGCCCAAACCGCACCCGTTCCCCGAAGGTAAGCCATACCGCTGACCCCGAGAATAAGCCAGGAAGAACGGCCGGATGATACGGCGGATAAGGCGACGACAAACTTGTCCATTGCCCGGCCGCCGATGAAAAAATCGTTCTGATTTTTTGTTAGGCGCATCGTCAAGAATCCGATAAGAAGGGGAAGGCAGAGCGTTGCGAGAAATACGGTCAGAGCCAGCGGTTCGGCCAGCTTATCATAGACCGTCATGAGGAAGGTCCCGGTTTTTTGATTTCGACAGGAAAAAAATGACCAGAGAGGCGGCTATGATGGTTAGAGGCAGAATAAGAAGCACAAAAACGGCTCCAAACATGGTTTTCAGTGTCTCAAAATATGAAACATCATTCTATCATAATTCCTGCTCCATTCAACAGTCTGCTGGCATGAGGAGGGTTGGGTAATTGTTTTTATGATTTTATGCTTCTTTATAGTCTTTTAGTTCTCGATTGGCTTGAGAGGGCCAAACAGATAAATCAATAATTTATCGCGGTTAAAAAGCAGGATGTCGCTTCTTCCGTTCTGGTCGAGGTCTTCAATGCGATAGGCACCGGTGTTTTTTTGGGAAAAATTCATATCCGCCCGGCCTGAAAAACCTTCACCTTCCTTAAAGAAAAAAATTCGAGTCCGGTTCTCATCGACAGCCAGCAGGTCTTTTTTCCCGTCTCCATTGTAATCTCCGGCCAAGCTGAGTGGAATTCCCATCGAAAATTTCAGCTTGATTTTTGTTTGGAGCATGGAATCCCTTGAAAATCCCTTGCCGTCAAAGGGAAGTATACGGATAAAGACGGTTATGCCTCTCTCGACGAACTTGCCGATGACATTTCCCAGTGAAAATCCCTTTGTCTGGGAAGAAATCAAGACAAGGTCTTTTTTCCCGTCTCCGGTGACGTCCACGACGGTTTCCGGAGACAAGGGAACACCGGAGGCTTCGATTACTTGAGAAGGCTCATTTGAAAAAAAATCATAGGAACTTAGGAGATAAAGGGAGAGGGTAGTCTTGGGTTTTCTGAGAATTCCTTCTTTGATCTTGACGGTGTAACGGACAAGGTCGGGGAAACCGTCTCCTTCGACGTCAAAGGCATGGGGAGAGGCTAAGATTCCAAGGGGATCTCTGGCTACACAGTCCGGTTGCTCGGAAAAATGGTCGTTTTTCTGAAGGAAATAAACCCTGTACTCATGAACCGCTTTTAAACCCCCGGATTTTTTGTCTCGAACTTCTGTGGATATGATGTGAATGAAATCTTTTTTTCCGTCGTGGTTAAAGTCCGAAACCAATGCCCGGTCCGTCCCAAATTCCAGGGAATACGTCACATACCGAAGCTTTTCCGGCCAATCCGGCTTCATAAGAAGCGGCCTGCTGTCAGGGATCAGCCAGTCAAGAGGAGAGGATACGAGCCGTACTCCGGGGTATGACATGCCGGAAAGAGTCCCTAGTGAGAAAGACCGCCTGAGAATATAATTTCCAGATGATTCTTGGAAGTAAAAATGGATTTTTTCTTTGTTCCAGACCATAAGTTCAGCTGTACCGTCTCCATTAAGGTCGAAAGCAAAGCGCTCTCTTTGGAGAACAGGGCTTTTTTTATTGGGGAAGGACGTTGGACATTGAACGAGAGGAACCGGATGAACATCCCACCGGTTTTCCGTTTTTTGAAAAAAGGATATACCTTGTTGATGTTGGACCAGAATCTGTTTTTCAATTCCCGGCAGAACACTGCCGAAATCAAAACCTCCGGCTAAAGGAATGGTTAAGGTTTCAAACGTCGAAAACTCTCCGTCGGGTTTTTGGATGGATAATAAAAGATCATTAGCCAGGCAAAGAACAATATCCAGCCGGCCGTCCTCGTTGAGGTCTTCCAGGAAAAAATGTCCTTCCAGAGGAACATCCTTCATAGGCTCTGGAAGGGATAATGTTACCTGTTTATACGGTGTGCGGCTGAACGCGAGGAGCGCCGATATCATCATGCCGGTTGACAGGCAAAGAAAAAAGAGGAATTGGCCTTTGGTTTTCATTTTGATTTTTCTTCCGAAGGAAAAAGCAGGACAAGCCTGTCATCGGCCCAACAAATCAAGTCACTCTTCCCGTCACCGTTAAGGTCGGCCGCAGTGATGGTCTTGGTTTCTTTGGGAACCTGCAGTCGGTCAACGGAAGATATGGTTTTTTTCCGGCTCCAGTCTAGAAAGTAGATCAAAACCGACTCCGGTTCTTTTCGAAGGAGAAGGTCCATATTTCCGTTCCCGTCGTAATCACCAAAAAAACCCAAAGGTGTTGTTTCCATGGCCTCGGCCAGTTCCCGCACCTTGACTTTGGCTTGGATCGTCATGTCGGGAGATAATGTGTATCCCTCTTTTTTGTAGAGGTAAACCCTCAACGTAAACTCAAAAGTGTTTTCCACAAAAATTTGGATTATGTCCTCCTTTGATCCTGGAGTCACGTCGGACCACAAAGAAATGAAATCCAGGTCTCCGTCCCCATCGAGGTCTCCGAAGGGAGACAGTCCGCCTAGAAAAATCGTCTTGAAGAAAAAATCGGGAGCCGAAGAAACATTTTCCTTTTCCAGGTGAACAAAAATTTTAACGAAGGGAAATATATTGATGTTTTCCGAAAGAATGTCCTTGGAGATGATATCAACGGTTTCTTTTTTGCCGTTGCCGTCCACATCGAGAAAAAATCTGTGCTTTTCGCCCTCGGTTAAAAGAAAAGCCCTCTTCTCTTTTTCAGAATCTGTGAAACGGAAATTTGTTCCTTGGAATAAAATACCGTCTCCGGTGATATCCCATTTATTGTCATTGTTCAGGTCTTGAAGAAGCACAAATTTTCTGTCGGATAAGAAGGGGCGTATGAGGATATTCCCGGAAGAAGTCTCCTTGAATGGAATCCCGGAAGGCCAACGTCGGCTTCGAAGAGAAACGGTTTTAAGTCCCGTTTGGTTTGTAATGGGAAAGGATTGGTAATCACCCTTTTCATTCTTTCCGTAGAAAACAAGATTGTTTTCCACCATCAGAAAAATTTCGTCCAGGCCGTCTCCGTTGATGTCAGCTGTGAAGTTTGAAATGGCGGGGCCGGCTCCATATTCCGGCAGGCGAACCGATGTTGAAATCAAAAATCCGGAGAGCGATTGATAGCCACTGTCGGAAAGATAAAAACATCGAATGCCATCCCGAGATAGGCCCAGAATCTCAAGGCCGGGCCGATCAACATCCACTTCGCCGACATCAATATATTCACCCAGCTTTTTATAGTAGATTCTGTCATCGGGGAAATTATTAAATCCGACTTCTGTCTGGAAAAAAACAAGGATGGAATTTCCGCATAAAAAAAGAAAGTCTTTCAATCCATCACCGTTCAAGTCTTCACATAGTCCGTCAACGGCCGGCTGGGGAAAGAGGATTTCAGCGCGGGACCATTCCGAAGCGCGGCAGGGAATACATGTCGCCGCCGGGATCAAAAACAAAACAAGGAGCCGGAAAATTTTCAATTTTTGTAGTCTTTTCTTTTAAAAACAAGAAGGCCGATGGCGGCGCAGCATAAAGCCCATATCAGGGAAATCCCCAGGATGCGGTAAATCTCCGGTTTCCAGACAACGGCGAAACCTTCGGTGATGCTTTGAACAAGCTCAAACGGCTTCTCGATGTATGATTGAAAAAGATAGGGAGAAAGCCCCAAACGTTCCCGTGCCAGGTCCAGAAAGAGCACGCCGCCGACACTTATACCGATGGAGGTACCGGTGTTTTTCGCCAGGACCGAGACAAGGAGTCCAAAGGAACAATATGCCAGAAGCGGAACGAGAACGAGGCCATAACAGAAGGCCATATCGATAAATATTCTACTTTTTCTGAATAAGATAATCCCACCCTCGGTGAAGTCCCCGTACCCGAAAGACAAGCCTGAAACAAAGAGAGCGGTTCCGGTCATTACCGCCAAAAGGAGAACGCTGAAGACCCAGCCTGTCAGTAGTTTTGAGACATAAAAATGAGTTCGTTTGACGGGGCAAACGAGCACCATCTGAAGAGTTCCCGCCGAAGACTCTGAGGTGACCTGCAGGGAAGAGAAAATTAAGACAAGAATAACACCGAGAAAATTCAGGGTCGTTTGAGTCGATATCAGAACAAACGAATATCCCGCTCCCGGTTGGCCTTTTTCAGGGAAAAAATATTCCGCTCCGATACCCCATAAAAGGATGATTCCGACGGCGCATGCGGCGGAAAAATAGGTCAATTTCATCCGGAACATTTTTCGGAATTCATTCCGAAGGCAGAGCATGATTCCGGAGTTCATGTAAACCCTCCAGCTGGAGAAACAGTTCTTGAAGAGTCCTGCGGACGGGCCGCAGTTCTTTGACGCCTATTCCTTGGGCAACCAATGTTTTATTCAAGTTTTCCGGTAACATTCCGGAAAGAACAACCGATAGAGAACTTTCCCCTAATTTTTTTAAATGTTTGATACCGCTTAGATTATTTAGGTAGGCAAAGGCCTTATCCGGTGCGTCGACGTTGATAAAATAGGTATTTTCTCCTGCTTGAAGTAGTTCGGGGATACTTCTGCAGAATAAAACTTCGCCCCGGTCGATCAGGAGCACCCTGTCGCTTACCGCTTCGATGTCATGAAGCAAATTGCTGGAGATGACGACGGTCGTCTTGTTCTTTTTTGAAAGAGTCCTGACCATTTGAAGGATGTCTTGTGTACCCCGTGGATCTAAGTTGCTGGTGGGTTCATCCAGTACAAGAAGTCGGGGATGGCCGAGGATGGCGGCGGCCAAGCCCAGTCTTTTCCGCATCCCTTGTGAAAATCCTCCGACTTTTCGGCGGCACTGCGGGAGAAGCCCCACATTTTTCAAGATCGGCTTGATCTCTGAGAAACTCGCTTTTTTTAAACGGCAAAAAAGTTTCATGTTTTCGACGGCGGAAAAATGGTTGTAGAAGCCGGGATTTTCGACCAGGACTCCCACGTTTTCCATGGCTTTGATGAATTCGCCGGGGAATTTTCGTCCGAAGATTTCCACCTTCCCTTCATCCGGCCTGACCAGTCCTGTGATGATGGACAGGGTTGTGCTTTTTCCCGCGCCGTTGGGCCCTAAAATGCCGAAAACTTCTCCCTCTTTTACTGAGAAAGTAACGCCGGAAATGGCTGTTTTACGTCCGAATTTTTTACTCAGGTTATCGACCGAGAGAATACACTTCATCCTTCACCAATAGTATCATCTAAAGGAAAAAAAAGAGAAAGGGACGTCTTCAGGGTTTCATCAGCTCCAACCGCAAGCCGTGAAAACGCCCCTAAACAAACGAAAAAATGTCGAAATCCGTGTTTTTCCCGTACTTTCTAGATATTGATCTGAACGGAATAATCGACGTAAGCCTTTACTTCCGTTCCGGAGGGCACCATGGCCGACCCGCCTTTGATCAGAAAAAGTCCGAGAATACAGAGAAGAATTCCAATAAGAAGAGCTGTTGTCTGTTTGTTCTTTCCTTCACGTGAAATGGTGCCCCGAAGCGGAACTTGGGTTCCATCGACGGCGGTCGTGCTTTTGAGAGTGACCATGATTGCTCCGGGTTTTCCGAGCATCCCTCTCTGCTCTACGGAAGCAACGGTTCCCGTAGCCCGGGTTCCAGCTTGGATAACGACCCTTCCATCCACCTCGACATCTCTGGATACCACAAATTCAACGTTTTCACCCATCGTGACCATGTCCGAATCGATACTTTGAGTCAGGCTCAACGCTACCGGTGTTCCCTCTTTTAATGTTTTTTGAAGGGCGGCATAGGCGCCGGAGGCGGGGAGGCTTAAGTTCATTAAGGCCATGGCCCAAAAAGACAGGCATAAACCCAGACTAAACAACATCTTGGATTTCCTCATGTTGTTCCTCCTTTGTGAAATTATATTCGAAAAACCCATACGGGTTTATTCCACAGCTATTTGTTTTTTGCGCAGCATCAAAATCAGGCCTGAAAAAAACGCGTAGTACATCGGGAAAAGGGCTATCGCTCCTCCCGTGCCGGCCATCAATCCTGAAAGGAAGCGAACAATATTACCGCTTTTCCACAAGCCAAGAAGCCCTGCCGTTCCATCGATAAGGGCGGGCAGTATCAAAAAAAAGGCTGTTTTCCAACGGATTTTTATTGTCGCTGACCATCCCAAAATCAGGCCGGCTAAAAAAAGAGACATAAATATGCCGAAACAGCGGGCGCAAAGGGCCATGTTGGATCCGAAAACCCAAAAACATCTTGTCGGTGCCTGGTGGCAGATATGCTGCAGGGCCGCATAACAAAGACGGGATTCCGGCAGCATACGCGATTCCAGATAGGGAGCTAAAAAAGCATCGGTCAGAATAAAAAATAGAAGAAGATAGACAGGAATAGCCATTGCCATATATTTGCGGCGATTTGTCTTGTTATTCATGTTCAGCAGTATAATATTTCCTGTTCACTTCATGTGCTTTTTTTTGTCCATATGCATGAAGGGCATTAGATCCAGCAGGTGGTTTAGGAAATGACACTCCCCCTGAAAAGCAGGTCATTCCTTTTGTTTTTATGCCTTGAAAATTTACGGCTCAACACTATCAAAAATGGATTGTGTTGTCAATAAATTCGAAACAATAAAAATGCGCCGGGGAACCGGTCGATTATGATAAGGTCCAACCGTCTAACCATCTTTGGCCTAGAACAAAATGGAAAAGGCGATAAAAGGCTGGAACTGGACAAGAAAAGAAGAGGTGTCGTCTTTGGCATAATGCGTGCCTTCCTCGTCATTAAGCCGTGTCAGCAGCTCATCATAGGACTTCGGAAAAAAATAAGCGCCGGCTGAAATTACATACTTGGTTTTTTCGCCAAAAGTATAATCAGCGCCTCCTCCGAATCCCATTTTCATGATGGTGTTGTAGCTGCCTCCGATTTTGATGTAGGCGATGTCATTTTTGGAAAATCCCCCCAGCCCGAAACATAGCTTGGCTCCGGCGGTAAAAGGAAAATATAATTTGAAATAGGTATCACCGAAGTTGATATTCCATAGAATGAACGTGGGAGCGATGCCGCCACCCGCTTCCAGCATGACGGAGCGGGTACCGGCACGGGCTATCAATCCAAAACCGTATTCAGTTCCTAGGGTAAAGCCGAAATCCACCTGGCTGAAGGCTGATCCGGCCAGTACAAAAAAGAGTAAAATAGAGCTTATAAAATACCTTTTTTTCATGAATGTGCCTCCTTCTCCTTTATAAAAGATTCTCCGCATCGTTCCATATTTACATAAGGTTTGAAAGACTTGCTATATAATAAAAACAGCGTGTTCTCTTTTAGGGCTGACTACTGCGTTACGATATCACGGAGATTACTCTAAAGTCAATAATTGTTATTAGATAAAACCATTTGAATTTTCATTTGAGAGATACACTGCGTTTTTACACTGCGTTTTTCTTGTTGTCTTTTCAATCTTATGATATAAAGTGTTCCATTTTTATAAAAAGGTAGCAGAGCTTTCGTTTTCTTATGAATAGGAAGGCAAAGGAGATGTGATGAAAAGAATAGCAGCCATAGTCACCCTATTTTTTCTTATAGTTTCTTTTTCTCCCAGATTGCGGGGAGAAGAAAAATCCCTTCCCCTTATTTCAATCGGGGTAGGGGTAGGGTATTTTTTTAGTTTTCTGGATGCGGATGGGGATTATGAAAATCCCGACAGTCCTTTTTTCAATATCGACGCGTCATTTATTTTTATTCGAGTCGATTCCATTATCGGGATTTCGGGAAACATTCAATATTCCTTCATCAACAGATTGGGAAAAAGCTATTTGTTTGATGAGGAGATTGAATGTAAGGAAGGTTTTTTGGATATCGGAGGAAGATTCCATCTCGGGTTTCCGGGGATTCGAGGCTGGCTAGGCGTCGGATTATCCCTTGTTAATCTTTCGGAGCAAGTGAAGGATTTTTCCGGTTCTATTTTTAGAGCTTCGTCCGTCGGCGCCTATTGTGAAATGGGGGGAGCCGTGAGACTTTACCAATTTTTAGAAATTTTCGGCAATACGAAAATGCATCTAGCCGGATATGAAAAAATCGAATCGAATTATAGAAGTACCGAGCAGGCAGGAGGGCTCTCCCTTGTCGTCGGACTTAAATTTTCTTTTCTCTGAATGCTTCAGGTCAGCGGGTACGGCCGAGATTAACATTTATTCCGAAACTTACGAGAAAAGGAATGTAATTTATCGGCCTCTGGTTAAAGCATACAGAGAAGCCGACTTGTGACATCATTTTTACACGCTGCCAGCCTAGACCCCAAAAAAGAACGGGTTCTATAAAGAAATAGGCATCTTTTTCATTATAGGTGTTATTATTATGGATATATTTGCTAAAGAGGAGGCAGCAGCCGCGAATAGCAAATCCTCCGTTAAAATATTCGGTAGTTATTCCGACGTTCGTCTGAATAAAAATTCTATGGAAGAAGGCTTCGGCATATTCGGATTGATCGCCGAGAAAATACCATTCGTCTTCAGCCTTTGTATGGCCGTAACCATATCCGCCAAAAAATTCCATTCTTCCGGATTTTCCGAGATGTCTGAAATAACCGATTCCTCCCTCTCCGAAATAATGCTCTGAGTATTCATTGGTTTCTTCTTCTTCATCCTTAAAGAATGATCCATTGGCCATGAGGGCGATGTTCGATGTCAGGGCGAACGAAGACTGGAAGTCAAAACCGCTTGATCCCATATATCCTGCGAGATTTGCTTCGCCGCTTTCGGAAAGCAAGGGAGCATTGACGACATTCGGTACGTATACCGGTGCGCATGCCGATGCAAATAAAACACAGGAAAGAAGCGCAACTTTAGGAATCACTTTCATCATTCTCCTCCATGAGTAAAGATTAATACCGGGAGAGCGCATTTTTTATGATAACTGCTCCCCCCTTTCATAAAAATCCGCATAAATATATCAAAACGATTTTCATTTTTCAATAAAATTATTGTTAAAAATGGCAGCCATTATAAGGAAAAAGGCCAAATTCTTTTTCCTCTGGTTTTTCGGTGAGTGGAGATTTTTTTGAAAAATGTTTTTATCTTGAAATAAACTTTTTGAAATTGACCGTAGAAAAAAACATGATAACGACAGCGATTGCGGCCAGAATAAGAAGATCTTTAGCAAAATAGGCGATGCCGTTTCCCTTGAGAAAAATTTCCCTGATGATGCGGATAAGGTAACGCAAGGGATTGATGTCGGCCAGCAGCCTTAGCCCCCGGGGAATATTCTCCACAGGTGTAAAAAAACCCGAGAGAAGCAAAAAGACAACCATAGAGAACCAGGAGAAAAAAAGGGCCTGCTGCGGTGTGGATGAGAAGGTCGAAATAAGAAAGGCATAAGAAAGAATGGCCGGCAAAAAAATGAGGGCTGCCAGAAAAAGATGGAAAAGGTTTCCCCGGACCGGAATGCCGAACCATAGAACGACGGCGGTGATGCCGATGGTCATCTCGAAGAGACCGATTACGGCCACAGGAAGGGCTTTGCCGATGTAAATTTCGGCTGAGGTCAGTCTGGAGATGAGAAGAGTATCCATGGTTTGTTGGGTTTTTTCACGCACGAGGGAAACGGAGGCTAGGAAAAGAGTGATGATCGTCAGCAAAAAGGCAACGATACCGGGCCCCATATAATTGATACTTCTGAGATCGGGGTTGAAGCGGATAAGCGGCCGTATCTCCACGAGTTCTCCCAAGCCAAAGCGGGAGATATCCGTCAGAATGAATTTTTTGATAATTCCGTTGAAATATCCTGCGGCAATACCTGAAGTCGTGGCGTCGATTCCGTCCATGAGGATCTGGACTTCGGGGTAGGAGACCGGACCGGCTGCCTTTTGTTGGTTATCTTTGAATACGATGACGGCTTTGACATCCCCTCTTTTGAGCGGTTCGATCGCGTTTGTGCTTCGTATGTCGATATGTCGAACACGAAAGAGAGGACTGGACCGAATGCGGGTGATGACTTTTCTGGCTGCTTTATTGTGAGAAAGGTTGATGATGTCGACCGGAATGTTTTTTACGTCCGTGGTCGCCACGTAGCCCAGCATGATGATTTGGATTAGAGGGGCAATGAACATAATGATCAATAATTGCCTCTGGCGTAATATTTCGATGAATTCTTTTCGGGCAAGGTGGAAGATTCTCATTTTTTCTTTTTCCTGCTCTGCTGGAATTTTCCCATGGATGCAGCCAACAAGACCATGCTGAAAAACAGAAGGGCAAGGCCTTCTTTGAAGAAGTGTTTTAATTCAGCCCCCTTGATGATGACACCCCTGATGATCTCGATAAAATAGGTGGCCGGAACCAGTTGTGAGATAAAGCGTAGGACCGGGGCCATGGAATCCAACGGAAAAATGAAACCGGAGAGAAGAATTGAGGGGAGAAGGGTGGCCAGGATGGCGACAAACATGGCCGTCATCTGGTTGGGAGCAACGGTGGAAACCAGGATGCCGAGCGAAAGGCCGGAAAGGATATAAAGGAGAGAGAATATCAATAAGACCAATAGGTTGCCCTTGATGGGAATCGAAAAAAGGAACCGGGCACAGAGGAGTATGATCACGCCGTCGGCCAGGGCGACAAAGATATAGGGAATGGTTTTTCCCATGATTATTTGAGCTGATTTTAAGGGAGAAATAAAGAT
Source organism: Candidatus Aminicenantota bacterium (assembly GCA_016927475.1). Taxonomy (GTDB): domain Bacteria; phylum Acidobacteriota; class Aminicenantia; order Aminicenantales; family Aminicenantaceae; genus JAFGMO01. Next base: position 88,052 of record JAFGMO010000045.1, on the reverse strand, counting down.
GAGATCTATAGATCCCGATTCTTTCTCGCGGGCCATGCTCAAGGACGTGAGCAGCGCGGAGATCATAAGAAGGAGAATAGCAATGATACCGGGTATAAAGAAAAAGGAGCTTTTGTTGGCCGGATTAAAATACATTTGTGTATGGATATTGATAAGGCCCTCCATATTCCTTTGTTCCGCCGTAAAGGATAGAATAGCCATCTCGTCATACTGGTAAACGCGGTTGGCTATGTTGGAATCGTTTCCGTCGATGATGAAACCAACCTGGGATTTCCGGTTCTGTTTCAGCTTCCGGTCAAAATCAGGAGGAACAATAAGCACCTGTTTCAAACGTCCCGCCTTGATCAATCTTTCTGCCTCTTCGAGAGGCTTGGGAAAATGCGAAAGGTCGACGGTGCGAAATGCCGTACTGCAGCTGAATGTTTCGATCAGGCTTCGGGAAAGATCTCCATTGGAGGTGTTAAAGACGCCCGTTTCCACATTGTCGATATCGAATGTCAGGGCGTGTCCGAAGATCAGGATCATCATCACCGGCATGATCAGGACTATGGTCAGGCTGGCCGGGTCCCTTAAAATGTGGAGGAATTCTTTTTTAAATACGGCGTTGGTTCGACTCATGTTTTGATATCGCTGTTTTAAAAATTTCTTCGATGGAATTTTTCCCGAATTTTTCTCTTAGAGACTCCGGTTCCCCTTGGAGAATGAGGTTTCCCTGGTGGATAATCAGAATCCGGTCCGCGTATTCGACTTCATCAAGGTTGTGCGTGCTGACGAGGATGGTTTTTCCTTTCTTTTTAAGCCGGTAGATTTCCATCCAGAATTCGCGTCTGACTTCGGGGTCGACACCCGATGTCGGTTCGTCAAGAAAAATAATTTCCGGATCGGTCATCAGGCAAACGAACAGGGCGATTTTTTGTCGAATCCCCGGGGGGATATCTGCTGTTTTTCGGTGGAGAAGAGAAGAGGGAACACGCGTTTTTATATCCTCACATTTGTTTTTGATGAAACCGGTCTGAAGCCCCATGACGCCGCCGAAAAAGGTGATGTTTTCCAGCGAAGTGAGCAGGGGGTAAAGAGAAAATTTCTGGGACATGTATCCTATGATTTTCTTGAGCTCCTTTTCCTGTTTCAAAGCATCGGTATTATTTATCCGGATATCTCCTGATGTCGGCTTAAGGAGTCCAATAATCATCTTGATCGTTGTCGTTTTTCCGGCTCCGTTGGGGCCGATGAAGCCTAAAATTTCGCCTTTTTTTATACTGAAGCTGATGTTGTTGACAGCCGTAAATCGGCCGAATCTTTTTGTCAGATTCTTGACGTGAATGATATCAGTCATGGCCGTCCTCGTATGTATTCAAGGTTTGCTTTTCATAGTAGATATAGATATCCTCAAGGCGGGGTTTTTCTTCCTTTAAATGAATATGGGGAATGGTTGAGATGTCCCGGCTGTCCTGTCCCAAATATTTTATATATTGACCTTTGAGGTAAACGTTGTTCTTGAAGCGGTCATCCTTTTGCAGCTTGTCCAAAACGTCAAGAACGTTTCCACGGGGGAGGATGCTGTAGGTTTTGGATGGAAAATTTTTCTTCAATTTTTGGATCGCGCCCTTTTTGATAATACGGCCGCGGTTGATAAAAACGACAATATCACCTTTTTCCGCATCATCGAGATAAGGAGTGGAGAGGAGCAACGTTTTTCCTTCTTTTTTCAGCTCGTTAAGAATGTTGTAGAATTCGATGCGGGATAACGGGTCGACTCCTGTTGTCGGTTCGTCGAGGATGACACATTCGGGAGCAGAAAGAAGGATGGCTGAAAGGGATAGTTTCTGTTTCATCCCACCCGACAGGTTTCCGGCCCGTCTTTTAATAAAAGGGAACATGCCGGTTTTTTTGAGTAATGTTTCTTTCCGTTCTTCCCGCTGGCGACGAGGAATTTGGTGAATGTCGGCGAAAAAGTTGAGGTTTTCCTCGACATTCAAGTCCGGGTAAAGAGAAAATCGTTCCGGCATATATCCCGTTCGCGAAGTGATAAGGGAAAAGTTGCCGCCGATATCATCTCCGTCAAAAAAAATATGTCCTTTATCCATACCGAGCAAGCCAAGAATGATGCGGAACAAGGTGGATTTTCCCGAACCGTCGGGTCCGGCAAGGATAGTCATTTTGGCTTTGGAAACCTCGAAGCAAATGTTGTCGAGGGCCAGTGTATCTTGGAACTGCTTGGAGATGTTTTCCAGTTTTATCATTTTGGCTCGTATAAACCTGTTATGCCTGAAAGTTAAAAAATAACCGTTACCGGCATTCCGACTTTGAAAATGTTCGAATCTTGAGTGACCTTGATTTTTACCATGTAGAGAAGGGACTGCCGTTCTTTCTCGGAGACAATGTACTTGGGGGAAAATTCCGCTTGTTTCCCGAAAGCAATAACGGTTCCCGTGAGGTTCTTCGAGATTCCGTCGACGTATATGTTTACTTCCTGATTCCTTTGTATTCTGGAAAGCTCTTTTCCCTCAACAAAGGTTTCCAGAAAGAGGGACGATTCATCAAGGATGTCGGCCAGCGGGGCTCCGGGGAATATGTTTTCGCCGGTCGAGATGAATTTTTCGATAATAATGCCGTCGATAGGTGAAACGATGGTATAATCCTTCAGCAGGAGTTGGAGATAAGACCGTTTTATGGCAATTTTGTCAACCTGGACCCGTAATTCTTCCAGGCCTTTTAAAATTTCGTACCGGGCCGTGTCTGCTTCCAAAAGCTTCAATTCCATGTTTTCAAGTTTTTCGCCCGAAATGGAATTTTTTTCCTCGAGACGGCGGAAACGCTCCACCTGTTTCTTCAGATATTCCTGTTTGGACTCGACGAGTTTTTTCTTCTGGAGAAGGTTCTCCCCCTGAATCTGTATTTCCTTGAGGGATACATCCAGCTCCTGTAGCTGCGTCTGGATTTTATCCGTATTGATAACGGCTAAGACGTCGTCCTTTCTAACCCGTTTTCCCTCGGTTAAAAAACAGTCTTCTATGGTTCCGGATACCAGAGATTTGGCGGTCAGGATTTCTCCTTCGACCGTACCCTGTACCTTGATGGTTTCCGTTTCCTTTGATGAGCAGCCGGTCATAAGGAGAGCAGCCGTGATGTATATAATAAAGAAATAGTTTTTCATGATTCCTCCTCATAGATTCCGGTCAGGGTGTTGATGTTCAGTTTGATGAGCTCGTGCCTGGAGATCAGACTGTTCCTCATGGAAGCATAACGTTCTTCCGTCGTCAGGGAAGCAAGGTAGTCCAGGTTTGAGATCTGTTTTTCCCTGACAAGATCTTTTTTTATCAGGCTATCCTCTCGGGCCAGGGTTAAAAGTTGTTCAAGGATTTCCAGCTGTTTTTCCGTGCTCTTTTTCTTTTCGAAAAGCTGCCGAAGAACTTTTTCTCCTTCACGTAAAAAATCGGCCTGCTGGTTTTTGATTTTTTCTTGGCTGTGTGCCAGGATCTCCAGATCGATTTTTTTTTGTTTTCCGTCAAAGAGCTTGAAATTGACGTTTATCCCTCCGATAAAATAGGGAGACCATTCATTTTTGAAATAATCAATCCCAGGTTTTCCGAAGTGAACCTCGGCAAATCCGGCCACCTGAGGAAGGTAACGGCCTGAAATGATTTGTTTTTTTATGTCGATGAGTTTAACTTGTTCGTCAAGCGTTTTGAGGACGGGATGCCGGGTTTCAAAAAGCGAAAGAGCCTCTCTAAAGTCCCTTGCCGTTTCCTTGTAGTTATCGCTGATCTCTTCGACATCCAGCCCGCAAAGGTTTTCGAAATGGATCTTTTCAGCGATGATGGTATTTTCCAGGTCTTCCAGGTTGATTTTCTGTTCCTGGATTTGAGCTTCGGTCTCCAGCAGGTCGCTTTTTCGGATGAGATTTTCTCTGTAGAAATCAAGCAGTTTCTGATGATGAATTTCCAATTTCTTTAGCAGTGCCTCCAAAATACCCTTTTGATCCATTAAAAGTCTGTAGCGAAAGTAAGAGGTTTTGATTTGGCCTGCGATCTCCAGCTTTTGAAGGTACGTCTGTTTTTGGGCGATGACCGTTTGGATTTCTTGTGAGGCAACCATGTTTTTGAGGATGTTTCCGGTGAAGAGCGGTTGGACGAGACTCATCTTGACGTCAAAGTTATGAAAGGTTCCGGCCGTGATGTTTTGACCGGGAATCGTGCTTCCCGGAAAAGGGGAGAAGTCTTCGAACGAAATCTCCATCCGGTCCGACTGGTAGAGGTAAGAGCCGCCCAGTTCGAGGCCGAAGAGGCGGTTTTTCTCGGCTTTTCTTTTTTCAAGAAAGCTGTTTTTTTCCTCAAGAACAAGGTTTTTGACCGACATGTTTCTTTGTATCCCTTGAGCCACAGCCTTCTCCAACGGAATTTCCGCCATAAGAGATAACGGCAGAAAAAAAATGGAAAAAATAAGAATATGTTTTTTCATCGGAGCATCCCTTTTTTTAAGACATTGATGACGCTCTTACGCCTTTGTCGGATGAATTTTTTTTCGTCCAGATTCATCTGGAAAATCGATCCTATGATAGGTCGGCCAAGAAAAGAAAGTAGGGACAGGGAGACGATATTCAGCATAAAATGAACAGGATCGCTCTCGGAGATGAAGCCTTCTTCGTACCAGGAGACAATCTTTTTTTTGATAAGGCCCGGTCCTTTGGCGAAGTTATTTTTGAAAAAAGCGGATAGAACCCGGGAAAGATTTTCCGGATTTTGAACGAGGTCGAAGGCGACCATGTGGATAAAATCCTGGTTTTCGGTAAAAAACGAGACATAAAAACCGGCTGTTTTTTCGATGAAGCTTTCCGGATCAACCGCTTCGGCAATGACTTTGGAGACGGGAATAAAAATTTTAACCAGGGCCGTGCGAAGGACTTCCTGGTACAAATTGTTCTTCGAGCTGTAGTAGTAAAATATCATGGCTTTGTTGATATTGGCCTTTTGAGCTATGGTTTCCATCCGGGCGCCCGAATAGCCGTGCGAAGAAAATTCTTTAAGAGCCGCCTCGAGAATTCTTTGTTTGGAATTTGTATCTTTTTGTTTCATGTTAACCAACTAGTTGGTTTAACCATAAAGTTAATATAGCATATAATGTGTATTTGTCAATACCCAAAAGCAAATGAATATCCGTTTTCGAGGTCTGTAACATTTTTTTTATTGCTGCGTTTAATGGAGTGGAAGGGCCGCTGGCGCAGCCATAATGCGGATCCTTCAAAGATCTATTAAGGAGATTGACCATGAAAAAAACAGTTGTGGTTCTTTTTGTTTTTGTGCTTTCCCTATTTATCGTATCCATTTTACTGGCGGCTCCTTCTCAGGAGGAAATTGTTCCGGCGAAAACCCAATGGGCGATTCATATTGATATAGAAAAAATGATATCCACCAGGCTGGGACAAACCCTAAAAAAGGAAGAATCTCATCGCTGGATATGGAAAAGAAAGCATATTAATAGGAAATTAAAATTTGACCCGGTCAAAGACCTTAAGTCGGTTACCGTTTTTTGGGGAGAGGGCATGGGACCGGAACCCGCCGCCTTTGTCAAGGGGAAGTTCGACCGAAATTTCCTTCTCGGTTTACTTGAGGAAGAAGAAAGTCACAGGGAAACATCCTATGGTGAAACGACCATTCATCACTGGAATGATGATGACTACGGTGCTTTTTATGGAGAGGATATGATTGTTTTCTCTGAAAGCGAAAAGTCTCTTAAGGTGGCTCTGGATGTTTTGACCGGAAAGAGCAAGGGGATTCCCATTTCCAAGTTTGTCGATCCGAAAATAATGTCGAAGGATGTTTTTCTGACCGCCTTTGCCTCGGATATTTCTTCCTTGAAAAAATATGACCGTTCTTTTATCTTGGAAAAGATGGATTCCATGAATCTTACAGCTTCTGAAAGAGGAGACAAACTGGACATCAGGTTAAATTTGATGACGGTCGCAGCCAAGGATGCGGAGAACATGAAGCATGTCATCCGTGGATTGATGGCCATGGCCGACCTGAAGCTTGAAAAAATCGAGTCAAAGACAAAAATAACTGATGTTGTCCAGATATCGGCGGATGGGAAAGAGCTTCATCTTCAATTGGTTTATCCCGTCGAGGAGCTGCTGGATATTCTCTTAGGAAAAAAGGATCTTGACCTTTTTCATCTAGCCCGCCACCTTGAGTCTTATCATTAAGCCCGGCTCGTAGGTGAACGAAGCTTTCGGTTGGAACAATCGTGAACGAAGAGAATAAAATATACTGTTTGGACACAATATCCGACGAAGAGCTGGCCCTGCGTGCCGGGACCGGCTCCCGTCCTTGTTTTGAGGAACTGGTTTCCCGTTATTCCTCACGGTTGTTTTATTTTATTAGAAAAAGGATAGCTACGGACGAAGACGCGGAGGACATCGTCCAGGAAACCTTTCTCAAGGTTTTCCGTGCTATCGACAGATACGAACCGAAGGCGAAATTTTCAACATGGCTTTATACAGCCGCCTACAGGCAGGCCATCAGCCACTACCGGGCCTCGGCCGTGAGAAAACAGAAAATTTTACCCGAGAAGTGTGATTCCGGCCCGGAGGAGGCCTACCAGAAGAAGCAAGAATCCCAGCATCTTTGGGAACAGGCAGAGAAATTGAAAAGCGACCAGTACCAGGTTCTCTGGCTGAAATATGCGGAAGACTTGTCCATCAAAGATATTTCCCGGGTATTGAGGAAAAAACCGGTTACCGTACGAGTTCTTCTTCACCGGGCGCGTCTTGAACTGGCCAGGCTGTTGGATATCGAGGATCCTTTTAATAAAAATGAAACCAGGGAAGCGGCGGAACCGCCGCTTTTCGTGGAAAGGATATGAGGTGTAAGATGTTTTGCAAAATCCAAAAATGGTTGATATCGCGATCCGCGGATACCGGAGAAGATTTGCCCCGGATAGTGAAGCGCCACATAAGGAAATGCGCCTCATGCCGGCGTTTCGCTCACATGTGTGATAATCTGGCGGAATCTTTTATTGAGAACGTGGGTCATTTAAAGCGCCGGGAAGCGTTGGAAAAACGCATCATCAACAGGCTGGAAAAAGCTCCAGTGCAAGAAGATTTGCCGGCCGTTCGGTTTCGTCTTATTCCGACCTGGGCTGCCGGCGCAGCTGGGCTCGTTCTCCTGGTCTTTGTCCTGTATGTTTTTCTGGCTGGACCATTTTCCCGTAGTGGGTCTGTCGATCCGGAAGCGCTTTTTGATATTTCCATAGCATCGGTTCCGCAGCTCATGGAAGGTATGGTTTCTCCCATCCATCATGAGGCGGAGGCCCTGAAGAAAAATCTCAGTGTTGCCGCAGAATCCCTTCTATCAAGCTTGAAGGTTGAAGTGGTGAAACCTGAAAATTCAAAAAGCTAGCAGGGACGGTTTCCGCGCTAAAACACTACGAGAGGACAATTTTTTGATCTTTTGGATGAGTTTTTCGGCTGTTTCTTTAAAACGGGGATGGTGGCTGGATTCCACGGCGCATTCCAGAGATTTTTTGAGCTGCCCTGCGTTGTAAAAGCCGGCTGCGGCATTGTAAAAAGCCGTGGCGGTTTTTATCTTTGTACTCCTCAGTTGGAGTTCTTTTTTTCGAATCATCCGTTCTTTTCTTTCTCCGGAGAAAGCGGATTCCTGAATGTCTTTTATTCTTTTTTTCAGAGCATCTTCCGTATTTTTTCCACCCTTAGCGGCAATAAGAAAGGATTCTCCCGAGCTTGCCCAATCATTGTTCAGCGCGGCGATTTTACCCAGGTGAAAGTTGGCTTCGACATCGAGGGCGCTTATTTGAAGGACGTCTTTGAAATTTTTTTCCGCGGATTTCATTTTGTTCAGTCCGAAATCGATAATGCCGGAGAGAAGGAGAACCTCGTAATTTCCATAAAGATATTTTTTCGCATTCTCGATGGAAACCGAGGCTTGTTCCAGGAGACCCATCTGCTGGTAATTCCAGGCCGTCCAGTAAAACGATTCCCCCATGTAATACATGCCCAATTCCTGAATGGTTCGGCATGTTGTCAGGGCATTTTCATGTTTTCCCAGGTAGCTTTGGGTGATGGCCTGTCCCAATAGGGCGTCCCGGTAGGAGGGAAGGGCCGACAGCACTTTTTCATACAAAGTAAGAGCACTGGAATATTCCTCAAGGGCGAAGGAGATTTTCGCAAGAGACATAAGACATGAAATGGAACCGGGAAAAGTATTGAGACTTTTTTTCAGAAGGCTGTCGGCCGTGAATAGCTTTCCCGAGGCCAGGGCGTATTGACCCAGAAAAAAAAGGGCTTCGTGAAAATCGGGTTCACTTTTGAGAAGATCTTCGAGACCGGCCGGGTCGATTTGGGGAACGAGGGCTAATATATACCGAAGGATTGGCCGGTCTGCGAATTGTTCCTTGTATGCTTTGAAGTCCGGTTTTTTTTTGACCCAGTATAAAAAATTTTCGTAAAGGGTCAGATGAAGATAAGCAAAAAAGGGCTCACCGGCTTTGTTTTCGAGTTCCTCACTGATCCGGTCCGCGTTATCCCGGGCCCATTCGAAATATTTTTCCAGGCTGTTATCCCCCTTTCCGGATCTCTCCCCGGTGATGCCGGGAAGGCTGGTGTTCGCCAGAAGGACGATTTTAAGGTAAGAGTCCATCTCTTTGGGAACAAGGGCGTTTTCGAGCAGTTCGGCAGCCTTTTTTTCAAAGCCTGTTCCGGGGATCCCCAGTTCTTTACTCCTCAAGGCCAGGAGAAGGCGTGTTTTGAAAAGATCAACGGGAATAGCAGTATTTCCTGAATATTCGGACAATAGGAAGGCATATATGGCTTCGGCTTCTTTCAGGGCGGCATAATGGCCTTTTTGAAAGGCTTTGTCAGCGGCGTCCTGCCTAATATTGAGGTTTTCAATTTTTTGCCGTTCAAGAATTTTCTGTCGCGGAACGCAGTGACATAATTGAAGAAGAGAAAGTACGATTAAAGCCTGGAAAAGTATGTTTTTCTTCGTGCTTTCGATCATTTTCGCATCCGGTATTTTTGTATAATTCTACCATTCAGACGCTTGAGAAAGAATATATGTTTATATCTTGCAATATCCTGTTTATTAGTTCTTATTTGAGACAGTGCCATGTCCTTTGTTGATAAAATTCCTCAATTTTTTTTTATTTTTCCTTGTGTCTTGAATGGTTCTTAAAGAATTTATGATAAAATAAAAAAAAGGAGGATAGAATGCCGGATTTTGGATCGCCATTTTCAGGATTGAAATTAGACAGAAAAGTCACTCATGAAGAGCTCATTCGGGCCATCCGCTTTATGATTGCAGCCGAGTATGAAGCCGTCCAGCTGTATATGCAGCTAGCCGAATCAACGGATAACAAGCTGGCCCAGGATGTTCTCAAGGATATTGCCGATGAAGAAAGAGTTCACGCCGGTGAATTTATGAGATTGCTCAAAGAGCTGGCCCCTGATGAACAGAAGTTCTATGACGAAGGCGCGGAAGAAGTCGAAGAAGAGTTTATGAAAAAATAGACGGCGGTTTTTTTCAATATTTGAACCTTTGGGGCTTAAGGGGTCAATTTAAGCCGGAATAATTTCTATTTAATTTGCAACCTTTTTTAAATTTCTGCGTTTTTATGTATGATGATTAGTATCAAAAATTGATACTAATCTATATAAAAAATCCGAAAGGTTTTTTATGGAGAGATCGTGGAAAAAAAATTGAAGCCCCCCAAAACGCTGGAATGGATTTTCAGTCGATTCCTTCGCCCGGAGGAAACATACGAAAAACTGGGTGATTTTGAGGAATGTTTCCGCGAAATTTCCCGTGAGAAGGGAAGGATGTTCGCTTCAGCATGGTATGGTTTCCAAATTTTCAAGGCGGTTCCTTCCTTTGTCAGCCAATTTTTCTTTGGGAGTATAAGCATGTTCAAGAATTATCTTATCGCAGCCGTGAGGAACCTCAATCGAAACAAAACATATTCTTTTCTCAATGTTTTAGGTCTTTCCGTCGGTATGGCGGCCTTTATTATGATCGGGCTTTATGTTTATTTTGAATTGACTTTTGACAGATATCACAAAAATGCCGACAGGATCTATCAAGTTGTATCCGGGGAGCAGGCCGTAACACCGGCTCCGCTCGCTCAGGCTTTAATGCGGGAATTCCCCGAGGTTGAACGGACGACACATCTTATCAGTCCCAGACAGTTTCTGGTTCGTTGTGGAGAAAAAACTTTTTCTGGAAAGAACTGGGCCTGGGCCGATGAAGATCTATTTTCCGTCTTTTCTTTCCCGTTGATCTCTGGAGATGAAAAAACGGCCCTTAAAGATCCTTATTCCGTGGTGATCAGCGAAGCCGCCGCGCAAAAATATTTCGGTGAAAAAGATCCTTTGGGAAAAACCCTGCAGTGGATCGGTTGGTCGTACACCGCAGACTTTATGGTTAAAGGAATTATGAAGAACGTTCCGGAAAATTCTTATGTGAAGGCCGATATCTTCGCTTCCTTCAGTTCCTGGGAAAAATTCCCCAATTATAATCCGCAAAATTTTGGTTGGGGCAATTATTGGACCCATACGTTTCTTCTCCTTAAAAAGGGACAGGATCCTCATGTTCTGGAGGGAAAATACCCATCTTTTTTAACGGCTCAGACCGGTGTCGAGCATGACTGGAAATTTAACAACCGCCGCCTGACTGATATGCACCTGCATTCAACGGACCTGATCTTTCATTTTGGTCCGGTCAGCGATATCAAATATGTCACCATTTTTGCCGCCGTAGCTGTCATTATCCTTCTCATCGCCGGTTTCAACTACATCAACCTGACCACTGCCTTTTCCGTCAGACGTTTTCGGGAAATAGGTGTTCGCAAGGTCGTGGGCGCGCAGCGTTTTCAGCTCATCAGGCAGTTTATAGGAGAATCCATGCTGCTGGCCATATTAGCCCTGGCGGTCGCCGTCATTCTGACTGCCTTGTTGATGCCGGTTTTCAACAGCCTCATTCAAAGTGAAACATCCCTTGGACTGCTGCAAAATCCGGTGTTGTTCGCGGTACTGCTGTTAATCGTGCTTCTGGTTGGAGTTCTATCAAGTGTTTATCCGGCCGTCTTTTTGTCTGGTTTCAAACCCATAAGCGTGCTCAAAGGCACTTCTTCGGCCAGATCAAAGAAGGGATTCCTGCGGAACCTGCTTGTCATCGCTCAGTTTGCCATATCCATATTCCTCATCATCTGCACCCTGACCACCGCCCGCCAGCTTCATTATATAAGGAATAAAGATCTCGGTTTTACCAAAGATCACATCGTTCTTACCCAGATTAGAGGTGATACGATGAGTCAAAAGTACGAGGTTTTGAAGCAAGAATTGCTGCAGTATCCCGGAGTCAAAAATGTTTCTCTCTCGACGACGGTACCCATGAAGATAGACTGGCACAATAGTTTTTTCTTTCGGAATGAAAAAGACCCGGAAAACAACCATGTGATGTCTCATTACGCCCGGGTAGATTACGACTATATCGACCTTTTCGAGCTGGAAATCGTTAAAGGCAGAAAATTTAGTAAAGAATTGGATGATGGGCGCGCGGCTTTTATCATCAACGAGGTCGTCGCTCGAAAAATCGGCTGGCAAGATCCGGTGGGGAAACTTTTCCATAACCAGGGGCAAACGGGCACCATCGTCGGCATGGTCAAAGATTTTCATAATGAAAACATGCATCTTCCCAAAAGCGAAGTTGTTCTAATTCTGGCGCCCGGCCAGGGAAACACACTGTCTGTAAAGGTCGATGCCCGCAATGTTCCGCAGAGTTTGGCTTCCATCGAAAGAGTATGGAGCAAATACTCCGAAGGATATCCCTTCGAGTATGAGTTCATGGATCAACACTATGACAACATGTACAAATCCGAGATTCGCCTGGGAAAGACGTTTAATTATTTTTCAGCCCTGGCCATTTTTCTCTGCTGTCTGGGACTTTTCGGGCTGGCTTCTTTTACGGTCGAACAGGGGACGAAAGAAATCGCCGTAAGAAAAGTTCTCGGAGCTTCCGCCGGAGAGCTGATCACGATGCTTTCCTGGAAATTTTTAAAATGGGTTTTTATCGCCAATCTGGTCGCCTGGCCCCTTGCCTATATTTTTATGAACTCCTGGCTTCGAAGCTTTTCCTACAGGATCAGTATCGGTTGGCTGATGTTTGTAACGGCCGGCTTAACGGCGGGTGTCCTTGCCTTTTTGACCGTTGTCGCCCAAACATCCAAAGCCGCCTTAGCCAATCCCGCCCATTCTTTGAGGTATGAGTGATGAAGTTATTATCACGTTCGGAAGAAATGGTTCTCATCACCCTTCTTAAATTAAAGGACAACGCATATGGAGTGGCCGTGCGGAAGAAGCTGTACGAAGAAACGGGAACGCGATGGTCTTTCGGTTCCATTTACACGGCGCTCAATACATTGACCCATAGAGGATATGTCACAAAAAACAAGGGAGAGCCGACAGCGGAGAGGGGAGGACGGCATAAGTGCCTTTATACGGTCACTCTTGAAGGCAAAAAGGCCTTGAAGGAAATACGAAAAGTCCAGGAGAGTGTCTGGTCCGGCCTGGCAGACAAAGCTTTGGATTAATAATGAGGGTGATATACAGCCTGTAAAGCGGGGCCGTCATTACAAACTTTCTCCATTCTTTTTTCGTTATAGAGTATAAATATGAGAGAAAGAGGAGATGGATCTCATGATAACGAACTATCTTAAAACCGCGGTACGCAACCTTTTGAAGCATAAAGGGTATACATTCTGATTTTGATATTCTGCTTTCCTTAGAGTCGCTTGCGGAAAGCCGATCTCCGGGCTGGGTCAGTCAAAATTTCCAAACCTACATTCTACTCCGCCCGGATGCCGATCCAGCCGCCCTTGAAGCTAAATTTCCCCAGATGCTTGAAAAATATATGTGGCCCCAGTTTGCGAAAGTCTTGGGGGTGAGTGTTAAAGAATTTCAGAAATCCACGGATATGTGGGCAAAATTCTATCTCCAACCTCTGAAAAACATTCATCTTCATTCGGATCTATTGGGGGAATCGGGTCCGAACAGCGATATCCGCTACATCTATGTATTTTCTGCCATCGCTTTTTTTATTTTAATCATTGCCTGTATCAATTTCATGAACCTGGCAACCGCTCGGACCGCCGGCCGTGCTAAAGAAGTGGGTATGCGTAAAGTCCTGGGGTCACAGCGCCGTCAGTTGATTCTCCAGTACTTGACCGAATCGACCTTTTTAAGTTTCATTTCCATGATCTTGGCTATAGGAATGGTTTTACTGGCTCTGCCGGCTTTCAATCAGCTAAGCGGGAAATCGATAGAGATCAGCAGCTTTTTACTTCACGGAATGCCTTTGTTATTGATATTGATAGCCTTGTTGACTGGTTTTTTGGCTGGCAGTTATCCGGCCTTTTTTATTTCCGCCTTTCAACCCATCCAGGTTCTAAGAAGAAGGAAAAAATTAAGCATCAAATCCGGAATGATGCGCAACGCCTTAGTGGTCTTTCAGTTCACAGTTTCCATTATTCTGATTATTGGGAGTATGGTAGTCTTCAAACAGCTCCGCTTCATCCTGAAAAAGAATCTGGGATTCAACAAGGAGCAGGTGCTCATCCTGGATAATGCGTATCTCCTCAGAGATCAAGCAAAGACTTTCAAAGATACTATGATGACCTATTCCCATTTTATGAATGCCTCGATTTCAGGATATCTTCCTATTCCTTCAAACCGGAATAATTCAGCAGTGTTCCACGAGGGGGATCGTGATAATGAACATTCTACTTCCTTTCAGAAGTGGGTTATGGATTATGATTATCTCGAAACCCTTGGGATGAAACTTCTCGAAGGGAGATTTTTTTCTTAAAAGTTTTCGACGGATGACAAGGCTGCTGTTATCAATCAGGCCGTTGCCAGGCAGTTCAATTGGAGCGATCCGGCGGGAAGAAGACTGGGCCGGATCATTAATCAGAAAGGTGATATCGAGCTTTATACGGTGATCGGGGTGGCGGAGGACTTTCATTTTGAGTCCCTGAGGGAAAATATTGGGCCTTTGGTGATGTATCTCGGAGAAAGCAGGGGTAAAATTTCTTTTCGGTTTAAGGCCCAGGAAGTCTCCTCAGTCATCGGTTTGCTCAAGCAGCAATGGAAGGAATTTCTACCCAATCAGCCTTTTGAATATTCGTTTCTAGACGAGCGCTTTGAGCAGATGTATCAAGCCGAACAGAGAATTGGCAAAATTTTCACCATTTTTGCAAGTTTAGCTATTTTTGTTGGGTGTTTAATTCCGCTTTTTGAGCCGTTGACCTTGTCGTATGGAGTGTTATACCCTAATTTTATGATGCACGTTTGTGGATATTGAGAAAAATGATGAGGAATTTGTTGCAGCCACTCAAAATGAATTCCTGTCATGTAGATAAAAATGGTTTTTAGACGATTTTTTTCAATTGCCGTTTTTTTGAGTCTCTCTGCGGTTTTTTTAACGGCTGAGTCCCATTTCATAAAGCCCTATATGCTGCAGGAAACGTGGAAAAAAACTGATGGTCTCCCCGCAAATTATATCCAATCTATTCTTCAAACAAGGGATGGTCTGCTTTGGTTTATCTCCGGGGATAGCCTAGTCTGCTATGATGGTCAACATTTCGAAAATTTTACTCCGGATAAAAACATAACCGAGGGGAATTTTTTTATTGCCTTTTTTCAGGATGAACAGGGCCGCATTTTTATTCGGACTACAAACGGGAAGTTTATTTTTTTTAGGGGGAAATATTCTTTCCATAAAGCGGAAGACATTCAAGATGATTCCCAAAATTCTTTTCCAGAGGATAAAGTTGCGGACCTGAAATTTCCCGACCATCTGAATAAAGAGGATATTTCTGCTGTTTTAGCGGATCATCAAAACAATCTGTGGATCGGAACCCAAACAAAAGGTTTGTGGACTGTGCGGGATGGTGTTTTTCAAAAACAAGAGCAGCCATTTTTTTATCATCGTTTCATCCGCTGTCTTTTTGAGGATAATAGCGGAAACATTTGGGTGGGGACGGACAAAGGATTATGTTACATTTTCCAACCCCTTACTCAGCAATCGAAATTCATCCATAACATTACGGGAGATAACGGTCTTTTCGAGTCCAGAGTAAATGCGATTGTCCAAGATAATAAGGGAACAATCTTTGTCGGGACAGAAAAGGGATTGAACAAATTGGCGGTAGTATCAAGTGTGCAGCTCGGGGGTGAAAATATCCTAAAAAATACATGTGTCTTATCCCTATTTGTCGACAGAGAAGATAATCTCTGGATAGGGACACGGGATTCCGGATTAAAGTGTCTTCGAAGGACGAACTTTATGACCTATTCTGTTGAAGAAGATGCGCCGGTGAATTTTTTTCGCAATATTCTTGTCGATTCTCAAGGAACAGTCTGGGCAGGTTCAAGGTACGGAAAACTCTTTACCTTCAAAGACGGCAGATTTGACGAATTTCCCATAGAGCCGGATATTTTTGATGGGACTCTATTCACCATGACGGAAGATAGTGATGGGAGTCTCCTTATCGGCACGGAATATCAGGGACTTTTCAGATTGAAAAACGGCCGGATTTCACCTTATAAAACGGAAGCCGGGCATGTGGAAGGAACCATTGTAGGAATTTTCAAAGACAGCCGGGGTCGACTTTGGATCTGCCGGTTTGAGCAGGATATGGGTTATTATGAGAACGGGAAATACTTCCAGGTTTTTTCCCAGAAAGACTTTCCCGGGAAAATGCTTTTTCGTTTTTTTGAAGACAGCCGTCAAAACCTATGGCTGGCCTTTCTCGGCGGGCTCCTTTGTTTTGAAAAAGGAGATCCCGACAAATATAAAATGAAACACTATCTGAAGAGTATTCCGGTTTCTTCGATCTATGAAGATGAGGATGGTTTTTTTTGGCTGGGATCTTATGATGACGGTCTTTTTCGCTTCGATCCAAAGATTTCAGAGCATGTGCTTTTTACCAAAGAACAGGGATTAAAAACAGAAAACATTTACAGTATTCAGGAAGATGATGAGGGATTTTTGTGGATGACCACGGGGGAGGGCATCCAGCGGGTAAGCCGGCTGGATTTGAATTCTTATATTAAAGGAGAGATAGAAAGTTATCCCTGCGTGCTGTTTGGTACCGCCGATGGATTAAAAAGTATCGAATGCAGCATCGAGCATGAAAACTCCATGGCCAAAAATCAAAAGGGACAATTGTTATTCGCCACCAAAAACGGCATAGCCGTAACTCATCCGGAAACCATCTCGCTCAATGAAATAGCGCCTTCCGTCCTCATCCATAAAGTTACCATCAATGGAAAAAAAACCAAGTTTTTTTCAAAAAGCGGCATACATTTTAAAATGAACAGCCGGCAGAAGCTGGATATCTTTTTTAAGGCCGTGACCTTTACCGGAACCGAAAATATAGATTATAAATACAGCCTTCAAGGAAAAAACCGAAGTTGGGATTCTGAGGAGCCTCTTCAGGAAAATTCAGCTAGCTTTTCGACATTGGATCCGGGTGAATACATTTTCCGTGTGACCGCCGGTAATGCTCATGGATTCTGGAACAAAGAAGGGGCTGTCCTGAATTTCCGGGTCATGCCTGTTTTTTATCAGACGTTACTCTTTAAAATAGGTGTCGGCGCTCTCTTTTTGGGAGGATGTTATCTACTGTTCATATTTATTACAAAAAAATATGCAGCCCAAAAGAACAAGTACAAAAAAACAAGACTGACGGAAAATATTGCCGGAGAGTATGAGAAAAAATTGTTGTATTTCCTGGAAGAAGAAAGGATTTACAGAGACAATATGCTTTCCATTCAGCATTTGGCGGACAAACTTTCTATCCCTTCCCATCATCTGTCTCAGATTATCAATAATAAATTTAAGAAAAATTTTTATGAATTGATCAACAGCTACCGCATTGATGAAGCCATAGAAAAACTGAAAGCCGACAAAAACAGCCGAGAAAAAATACTGGCCATCGCCTATGATGTCGGTTTTAATAATCTGGGGAGTTTTAACCGGGCTTTCAAACGGCATACGGGAAAAACTCCTTCGGATTTCCGGAATTCCAAATCTAAGCCGACAGTCCACTGAACTTTTCCCTGTATCTGAGAAAAAGTCCACACAAAAAAATATTTCACACCTTATAAGCTGTGAAGAAATCTAAGATTGAATAGTCCATAATTATCTGAGAACAGAAATGTTCAACGTAAAGGCTGCAGAAAAAGCTGGTAAACAAAAATTTATGGAGGAAAAAATGAACATCAAAAACACCATCTTTCGATTGGTTCTGATGTTGGTTCTTTTAAGTCCGGGATTATTTTCGGATGCTGACTCTGCGGATAGTCCCATTTCCGTCACAAAATTAAGTCCGAGAGCCATTGTCTTGACCTTTCCTGACGACCCCATGCAGAACAACATTATTGCCATCAAATCAGAGAAGGGGATTGTCGTGGTCGACACCCACTCTTCTCCTTCAACGGCAGTAGAGATCCGAAAAAAAATCATCGAGGAGTTCCAGGAAGAAAATTTTGCATATGTTATCGATACCCACAGTCATGGCGACCACACCTGCGGCAACCAGGTTTTTTCAGATGCCGTTATCATCGCCCATGAAGCCTGCATTCCGGAAATGCTTGAGTATGCAAAAAGGCAGCCCCAGATGGCAAATCGTTTGAAGAGCATATTAAAACAGATGAAAGCCGGTCTGGAGAAAATGGATAAAACTTCGGAAGAAGCCCAGGCTTTGGAGAGACGGATCACGTATTATGAACTGGCCGCAAAGGAGACTGAATCAGGTTTCGTTTTAACTCTGCCCGAAGTGACATTTAAGGACAGGATGTCTCTAAATCTGGGTGATCTTCATCTGGATCTATATTATTTCGGATTATGCCATAGTAAAAGTGATATCCTGGTCTATTGCCCCGAGGAAGGGCTGCTTTTGACAGGAGACCTTTTCTCCACGGGACATGAACTCTACGTTGACTCTGAAAGGATTCTTCATTTTGACCGGTGGGAGAAAAATCTGGAAATGTTCGTCGATCAGGATAAAAAGATAAATTTTATCATTTCCGGGCATAAGGAATTCCTGGAAAGGGAAGAACTCTCCAGACATCTGGATTTTATCAGAAAGAAAAAAGAAGAATTTAAGGGAAAATCTTCCGCCTTCTTTGCCGCGAAAAAAATATACCAAGAGGAAGGATTAGAGGCGGCAGCCAAAGGGCTTAAAGAAATGAGCACCCAACCGCAAAAATATTATCTTCTCTATCCTGAGCTTGATCAGTATGTTTATTACATGATGCTGGACGGGAAATTGGATGAGGCGGCGGTGTTTTTTGAAACTCTGGCTGAGCTTTTTCCCGATAAGTCCATGGCCTATGACAGCCTGGGCGAAGTCTATAAACGCAAGGGAAACATCAAGTTGGCCCTTAAAAACTTTAAAAAATCGCTTGAGCTCGATCCTGAAAATCGGAATGCCAAGATGCAGATTGATCAATTGGAAAAAAAGAAATAATTTCGTATAAATCGTTTGGAAATGAATTCTTGTTTCACAGAAGTCCTTTGCTCAGAAAGGATTTAAAGTGCGTATCCTATTAATTTAATAATTTTACAGAGGAAATACGACCTCGTATATTATCCGGAAGAACGGGGATCTCTTCGACATTACCGGTTCCTTTAAGTTCAAGAGATAGCTTTTCTTTAAAGTTTTTGTGCTTATAGACAAGGCATTTTGTCTCATTGGGGAGTTGGAAACGAATAGAATGGGCACTGTCTTTAAAACCTTTTTTCTCTGCCATAACATTGCCAAGATTAGGTTGTGTCATGCTGCTCAAACCTCTGATTGCCAGGCGGCGGCCGCAAAAATGAGACTCCTGAAACATCTCTAGCCAAGCGTTATCACGAGTTAATAAGCCGCTTATACCTTTGTAGGGAGGAAGATATTCGTTAAATTTGAGAATTCCCTTAGGTCCCCGGTAGTGAAAAGTTGAATATAAAAAAAGATCTCCATTATTGATATAAAATCCGGCACCCGCATCAAAATTACACTGCCGATTAAGACACTTAAAACAGGCGTTTGCTACTTTCGTCAGCTTAGGCTTTTTGTTCGGATCGATGACGGGGTTTTGTTGTAAAGTTTCTTTTGCTAATTCAACGAGATAAAGGTCCGCATAATTTTTTCCTCCCTGGACCGGCGCCATGGCCGCTGTATTATGCAAGCCTGCTAAGTAAAGCTGGCCATCATCCTGAAGTACGAAATTAATGGTCTGAAAATCACTGAAGTTTCTGTCCTGGTCTCCTATGGAATAAACGTCATCCGGATACCAAGTCCAGGACTTGTTTTGAAATCCGTTCATGATTTTTTCCGATTTCGATAGATAAAAATCCAGCCTTTTTGGATTTTGATCGCTATCGGTCCAGACTGCAGCAAAAAAATAACCATTCAAGAGGCGCGTTAGGGCAACAGCTCCGGCCTTTGCCTTTTTTCTTGTGATTTCTATAGGAATGATCTTTGGATTTGTGGGATTATTTAAGTCAAAAAACATAACTTTGGAAGATTCCTCGTTTCCATGGGGGGGCGCTTGAAAACCAAAAAGTGGTGGAATTGTCCCAGGAGGAGAATATTCAACAGGAACCGCAAGAATATCCCCTTGAATATCCATTCCTCCGGCATGCCAGTGTTTTTCATCCAGTTCGATGGCGGCCATAACGGCATCGGATAAAGGCGGATCAGGGGTGGTGGTAATGTTCGACCACCAAGGACCCTTCTCGGGGCGAGAATCCATTTTTGCTATGAATAAGTCGGATTTTGAGTTTTTCCAGTCTCCGCCGGATACCACAAAATAGTTTTTATCCTGCAGCGGTTGAATACCCTGAAAGTGGTTCTGGTAGCCATTGTTGTTATAATTTCCGCTCATCGTGTACAGCCATCTCGGCATTTCATCGTAAGGATGCAAGGAAAAATATTCGCCTCGTCTTGATATACGGGAAAATTTGGCCTCCACATTTTTGATGGGCGGTTGTAAAGTTTTAATTTGACCTGTGCTTTGTTTTAGGTCGGAAGCTTTCATGATAACCCCCCTTATCAAAAATAATACTACCAAAATTAAAAATAGGAATCAATGAAGCGAATGGTGCAGATTCCCCGAGAGAAAAATGTGGAATTTTTGCCGTTAATGTTTTTAATGATGTTCCATCTGCTTTTATAAGTTCATCATTCAAGAATCATTTGGGGGGATCCCAGGATATCCGGTATACAACGAGTTCTTTATATCCGCTTTCTTTTTCCTTGAGGCTAAAAATACGGCCCCCTTTGAGTTTTACCTGATAACCTTCGAGCACCGTTTTTCCTATGAGTTTTCCGCTTGTGTCAAAAATATCATACCTGAAACTTCCTTCAAGGGGTTCATCATAGGTTTGAATAAACAGCCATTCGTCATCCCATGAAACGATGTCTTTAAAGGGGGGGAAAACATCGGGTATGAAAAAACGCTCTTTTATTTTAGAGGGATATTTTTGTAGGCTCTCTAGGTATTCTTTTCTTTTTTTATCAGACAACAAAACAGCTTCATATTCTTTTTTGATGTTTCTTAACAGTCTGCCGTCAAAATCAAACACCCGAATTTCATAGTCATCCGTATTCCCGGTATATATATGGTTGTCTGACGCTTCCCAATAGACAAGAGTGGGAATAATATTGACTTTGGCTGATTTTTTAAAACTTTCAATTTTTGAACTGTCTAATATCTTTAGTTCTTCCAATTCGGAAGAACACAATATCACTTGAAAGGACTGGGATAAATCTTCGTTCAGCTTGACGGCGATGACCAAGGTCCTGTCCTTATCCAAAGGGATGATTTTCTGATAGCCATTGCCGATGCGAAATTCTTTGATGAACTCACCGGAGTTACTGAACACGGCTACCTTTCCCTTATCCGTGATAAAAATTTCATCTTGCTTTGAGACGACAAGCTCCATGGGGTAAAAAAATTCTCCCGGGCCCTGTCCTTTACCTCCGAATTTGGATACCAAGGCGCCGTTTTTGTTTAATATAAAAATGAAATGTTCTTCGGCTCTTAGATTGGCGATGAATATATTCCCTTCGGAGTCAATATCAAAATGTCCGATATCGGTCAGACCCATATCGGCAATATTATTGTTTTCCGTATCAATGGACAGGATTTTTTCAAGAGAAAACAGTTTTGCTTTTACTTCCTCTTTTTTTGGACTGCAGCACATCAGAAGACAAAAAATATTTAGAATAATTGCTGTTTTACAAAATCCGCTTTTTCTCATGATGATGACCTCACATAAATGATAGATATCAACATGTCATTTCCCGTGTAAGTTATGATATTAATACACTATTTGCCTGAGAACATCTATATGGTTAGGCAACTTGGCTGAGATATCTCCTTATAAATCAGTCACATAACCCTTTTTCTTCCCAGACGTGCTTTGCTTAGAATTGATTTTTCCTGGGGAAAATAGGTTCTAACGAGGATTAATTAATTTGCCCCTTCGATGAACGAGTTGCGAGATTGGGCCGGGCCGTCTGCCCCATGCTGGACTGAGCCGGGGGGGACGTAGCCTGTTTTATTTATCTTTATTTATTTCTTGAATAACCCTCAAACCCGTATATTTTAGACCAGGCAAAATTTTTAATGTGCTGTCCGCCGAGATATCGGCTGAGCCGCCGCAGGCTTCACCCTTGTTCTCTCCTGCATCCACCCATTCGGCCGCGTTGCCACCCAAGTCAAAGACCAGATTTTCACCTGCCGCCTTGAATTGGCCTGCTTCTTTAAGGAGAACCGGCTCATCACCGTATTTTTCCAACTCTTTCTGCAGTTTTTGGTAATCGTCGGGATTCAAGGAATATCCGGCCCAGTAATCAAAGGTATTTCCCGACCGGCTGTTGTAGAGAGTTTTTTTCTCTTCCAGTTTGGGCAGGCGGAAGGTTTCTCCGGTTTGGCTGCTCAGCCACTTCGTGTATTCCACGGCACGATCAAATGTGATGCCTGTCGCCGGAACATTTCCGGTCCCCTCGGGGTATGTATAATCTTTATCAAAAAAGGCCCATTGGGCTCGGGTGACTTCAAACCTGCCAATCGTTAGTTTTTTGTATTCCACGACCTCCGGAATCAGAAATCCGTTCTTTTCCACACCAAAAAGACCTTTTACCTTGGATATTTTTCTGTATTTTGTCAGCATATCAAGGGGGCTGCCTTCTTTGAGGGCTTCATTTTGATCCTTCAGGGTTTGAAACAGGTACTTCTCAAACCATCTGATTTCTTCGTTCAGTTTGACCCGCTGGTGGGCCAGTTTTCGGGGGCCATGCCCTTCCCCGGGGAAGGAGATAAAGCGGACCGGGGTGTTGCCGATAACCTTTAAAGCCCGGTAATATTCCCACCCCTGTTCGTAAGGAACACTCCTGTCTTCAGAGCCGTGAAAAATCAAGGTGGGGGTGGTGACCTTTTTCATCTGGAAAATGGGAGATTTTTTTATATAATGTTCGATGTTATCCCAAGGGGGGCCGTTAAAATAATAGTTATCGAAAGCCACGCCGAAAGCGCAGTTGCCGTAGTCACTGGTCCAGTTGACATCTCCGGCGCCGAGACTTGCTGCTTTATACCGGTCGGTATGAACGGTCAAGGCGGTTCCCAGAATGGCTCCATTGCTCCAGCCGATAATTCCCAGGCGGTCCTTATCGACTTTTCCCTGCTTGATTAAAAGTTCAACGCCGTTTTCAATATCAGGGATTTCATACTCATAATAATGTCCGGCAATGGATTCCCCGAACGTGAGTCCGTAGTTGGAACTGCCGTGGTAGTTTACCTTCAGGACAAAAGCCCCTCTTTCACACATAAGGTGAGCGGGGTAGGCCCAGCGTTCCCGGAAAAAATCGGTGTCCGCACCATTGGGACCGCCGTGGATCATCAATATCAGCGGATATTTTTTCCCTTCTTGGTATTTATAAGGATAATAAAGAATACCTTCGACCATTTCATCCAGAGCCCCTTTCCAGGTGATGATTTCGGTTTTGGCCAAGGGCCTTTTAAAGAGGGGAGATTTCAGGTCAATAACCTCCCATTTTCTCAGAAATTGATTCTTCTTCAGCTCAGCCAGGTAGTATCTAGCCGGAATCGAGGCTGTGGAATAGGCATAGATCATTGTAGTGCCGTCGTCCGCCATAGAAAAAATGCGGACATTTTTTTGGGATTCTTCTTCGATCCAGCTTCGTTTCCAGGTATTCCCCTCTTTATAATACCTGGCATGTTTAAAGTGGACTCCGTTCGGCAGGCTCATAACAAAACCGTCTCTGGTCACGGAATAGGATCCGCCGTCATTTTTCCAGCCCAGGTTGATTTCAGAAAAAGTATGGGATTTGAGATCATACCAGTAAAGCTTCATCACCGAGGCCATGGTGTATTTGGGATGGGTGCTGTAGGCCATGGGAGCGTAAAAACCGGTGTTGTCCATGGCCCATTCAAAACTTCCGAAGGGCTTCAGGCTTAGATCAGTGAAGATTTCTTGCGATTGTTTCGTTTTCAAATCCATCAAAAAATATCGGGGCCTGATTTCCTGGTCCTGCCCGTATATCATGCTCATACTGATGCCGTAAATCACAAAATTTTTATCCCTGGACAGGAAAAACCGCTGCAGAGGTTTTTTATTATCCGTTAACCGGGTCGATTTTTTTTCTTTTACATCATAGTGAAACAGGCGGGTAATGACCCGGTGATCTTCATCCTCCACGACAACGGCCGTATTTTTTTTTTCCTTTTTTTCTTTTTCATAGAGTGACTCGGCTTCCCGGGAAGAATAAAGAAAATTGTCTTTGTCTATCCATTGATACTGTTGGATTCCCTTTTCAAAATTAGTAAGAGGATAAGGCTCGCCGCCGTTGATGTCCATAATCCAGAGGTTGTTTTCTTTTGTTTTTTTGAACTTACGGTTTGTTCTATAACTGATCTGGTCTTTACCCGGAACCCACTGCAGGGAAGAGAACCGGTCCTCACCCCTCGTTAATTGGATATCATCATCCTTGCTGGTCAAGGAAGCCATGTAAATAATCTGATAAGATTTTTGCTCCTCCAGATTCCACTTGGTCACGATCCAGGCCAGTTTTGTGCCGTCCGGAGAAATTTGGGCATCGCTGACCTGGTCTGTGGTCAGCAGGTCGTCAACTTTCCATTGATATTCAGCTTCCTTTGCAAACAAAGCGAAGGCCAATACACTGAGGATAAATAAAAAAACTAGCAAGTAGGGGAATTTTTTAAATGACATTTTTTTATGCCTCCTGAAATGATTTTTGTTTTCCATTATTCGCCTATGCGAACCAGAAGTCCTTTTTTCTTGACGACCTTAAAATTCCAGCGGAAAAATAGAAAAGCCAGAGAAATATATAAGGCGTTCAGCCCAAAAGCTCGTAAAAGTTGTGCTGAGGAAAATGTTCCGGAGTTGAGGATACCCCGCATTCCCTCAAAGACGTAGGAAGCGGGAATGGCCTTGGCGAGCGTCTGTAGAAAAGAAGGCAGCACGGATACAGGATAAAAAACGGCGGATATGGGCATAAACAGGAATCCTAAAGCCCAGGCGAGAACCTCCGCTTCCTGGCCGAAGCGAAGGATGATGGCCGTTGTGATGATCCCGATGGTCCATCCCATGATAATAAGGTTGAGGGCGAAGGGGATGAGGGAAAAACCGAGGAGGAAGATATTGAATGAGTAAAAAACCCAGGCTAAAAGGGTCATTACGGTCGCTGTTATGACCAGTTTGAAAAGTCCTACCAGCATCAATGCGGAAATGTACTCCATAGCGCTGAGGGGGCTGGCGAAGAGGTTGAGGAGGTTTTTGGACCATATATCCTCAAGAAAGGAGACGGAGATTCCCTGGTGAGAGCGAAACAGAATATCCCAGAGAATCAGGGCTCCGATAAAAAAAGTTACGAAACCGGGAAGGGTTTGGCGGAACTGCGATAGGTAGACGGTGATAAATCCCCAGACGAGGAGGTCGAGAAGAGGCCAGTAGAACATTTCCACAAGCCGGGGCACACTTCTTCGATAGAGATAAAGATGTCTCATGAATAGGGCTCCGAGGCGGTGCGGTTTCATGGGTGTCCTTCCCTAGCCACTTTTAGAAAAACTTCTTCGAGGTTTTTGCCTCTATAATTTTTAATGACTTCTTTTGGCTTTCCCTGTGCGATAATTTTTCCATGATGAAGGAAGATGAGCCTGTCGGAGATTTCCTCCATTTCTTTCATGTTATGGGAGGTGTAAAGAATGGAGATGTTCCTTTCTCTGGTGATGGATCGGAGCATTGTCCTCGTTTTGTCCGCTATATCGGGGTCAAGGCTTGCTGTGGGTTCATCAAGCAGCAGAATTTTTGGACTATTAATCAAGGATTTGGCCAGGTTAAGCCGGGTCTGCTGTCCCGAAGAAAGGGTGCGCACCATGTGATTCTGAATGTCTTCGATTTCGAAAATGTTCAAAACCTCTGTAATCCGCTTGTTCCTGTTTTTGACCTTATACAAGCGGGCGAATACTTTCAGGCATTCTTTGACCGTCAGGGAGTTGGGCATGGAAACATAGGTTGAGGAGAAATTCGCATTCTGAACACAAGCCTGCCTGGTTTTTTTCAGGTCGCAGCCAAACATCCGGATTTCTCCGGAAGTGGGAGTGGTCAATCCGAGTATCATATGGATGATGGTTGTTTTACCGGCTCCGTTGGGGCCCAATAGCCCAAGGATTTCCCCGGGATAAATGCAAAAAGAGACGTCATCGACCGCTCTCAGGGTCTTGAAGTCTTTTGTCAATCCCTTGATCTCAACGACAGCTTCAGGCATGCCCTACAAGATAATCAAATTTCCTTTCAAAGGCAATGGGAAATTCTCCCCTTCGGGATCTGGAAACCGGAGATTATAAAATTATTTTAATGCTGCATACATCTGCGGACGCAACCGGATTTATTTTTTTGCGAGAACAGCCTTAGAGTGCTGACGGAATATTACTTTTATTGAACGAGACAGCGAGCACCGTAATGTAACAGTCCGATATTTTTTAGTGAAACTCGAGACCGCCGACAAACAGCGGAGAGAGGGAGTCGAAACCGGTGTCGTCACCCGTGGTGTTTGTGACCCGCAAGCCTCCCCCGAAGATGAGTGAGATTTTATAGGAAAGGGGAATGTCCAGAAGAAGGCGTCCTTCGATCATGTGCTGGTCCGGTTCCTGCGTTGTGTGTTTGAAGAGTGACGTGTTGTCGCGGTAACGATAACCCAGGTCTGTGTTTAAATAAAGTTTTCCAAGAGGAAAGACATATCCGTAATGAAATCCGTATGTCAGGGATTTGTTGATATTTTCTTCCAGGTTGAAAAATCCCATCGATAGGATGGAGTAGACGCGGTTGACGCTGAACTTAATTCCGCCGGTGAAAGCCACGGAATTACCACCCAAAAAGGAAAACCCGATGTGGCCGTTTCGGGCCAGGTTGACCAATCCGAAAGGAAGGCCGTTGTTTTCTTCTTTGGTATAGTTGACCACGCCGATCTGAACACCCCGGCATTGTCCGGCGATATTGGCTGCGCCGACTTGCAGGCCTTTGGACTCGGCGGCGACATTGAAGACAGCGGTCTGAACACCGTGAAAGTTTTCTCCGGTGACATTGAACAATCCGGCAGCCTGAAAACCTTTAAAGTCCTCTCCACAGACATTAAAAATGCCGGCTATTTGAACCCCGTTTCCCTTCTGTCCGATAACATTGAAACCGGCCGAGACCTGGACACCTTTGAAATCCTGACCGACGACATTTCCCAAGCCCGCAACCTGGAATCCGTTCCCATTTTCCCCTATGATGTTCATCAGCCCTGAGGTCTGGAACACGGATCCTTCCTCACCGTCGACATTCATCAAACCGGAAATCTGCAGACCTGTAAATGATTCACCGGCGACGCTGATCAAACCTGAAAGCTGGGCTCCGATCCCGCTTTCCCCGGCCACAGCAAAAAGGCCGCAAATCTGTAAGCCCTCCAACCGGTGAGATGCGGCGGAGGCTAGTCCGCAGATGTCCAGACCTTTAATTGTACCGACATGAGAATAGAGAAGTCCCAGGTTGACATTTACGGTGTCGTTCTTGGTTTTGTTCAGGCTGATCGGATAGTAGAGAGAAAGGTTGAAAACATAGTGCTTTCCGGGACGGTCGTCTTCATCGGGGCCACAAAATAAGCCCGTGCCTGTTCCTAGAAGACAGAGAGCCAAAGAAAGGAAAAATAACTTTTTCAACATGGGGAACCTCTTTTTCGGCAAGACGTTATCATGCTATCTTTATAAACGTGAATGAACCGATAAAGTTCCCTGGTTGTAAATATGAATCGGCAGTGAGAAAAACTGCGGTTCGGTTCGTTTACTTAAAGCGTATTTTAAATCCGGCACTGATTTTGAAGTTGAGGTTGGCGTAAAACTCACCATTGAAGTCCAGGCCGTGATTGATGGGATTGAAGCAATTCGTTACGCTCATTCCCATGTCGGTTAGCTAGAGAACGTTTTCACCAGGCTATCATCGAATACGACGAAATCATCTTTTAAACCGGATCTTTTTCTCCCAACGGCTCTCCTTATATCCGCAATAAAAAAACAAAAAACCCTGGGATTACGTATATCTATTATGTGAGAACAGGTTCCATTCAAAGCATTGATATATTTTATGGCTGTTCCCCTATTCGCGTTATGTGTTAGCTTTAATGTCACGATTATCCGTTAAAACAGGTTGAATTCTTCTAAAAAAAATTTTATGTTTGCTCTTTAAGGAAGTAACTAAACGCCTATTTCGCGGAAAAATCCGCAAAGATTCACTCAAAGGAGGATTGCTTGAATAGTATCTTCATCAAACCATGCAGAGTTTTTTTATTCTTTCTGATCGTCGGTATAGCCGCATTATTTTTGACCGCGTATGCCGGCGATGCTCAAGATAATGATTTTCTCAAACATTTCAAGTGGCGGGAGATAGGACCGGCCAACTGCGGCGGACGTATCACGGATATCGAAGCCGTGGAAGCGGATCCGCGTATCATATACGCCGGGGCAGCCACCGGAGGTGTCTGGAAAACGACAAATGCCGGCATCACCTGGAAACCTATCTTCGACGATCAGCCCAATGCTTCGATAGGAGACATCGGTTTGTCCCGCTCAAATCCCGATATCCTTTATGTCGGGACCGGAGAAGCCAATAACCGTAATAGTTCTCCCTGGGGCAGCGGTGTTTTCAAATCCATAAACGGCGGTGAGTCATGGTCATTCGTCGGTTTGAAGGAAACCAGGCATATCGGACGGGTGCTTGTTCATCCTGAAAATCCGGATATCGTCTATGTGGCCGCTCTCGGCCATCTCTGGGGGCTCAACCCTGTGCGCGGAGTTTTTAAGACCACCGATGGTGGAGAAACATGGGAAAAGGTTCTTTATCTTGACGAGAGGACAGGTGTGACGGATCTGACCATGGATCCCGAAAATTATGATATTCTTTATGCGGCCGCCCATGAGAGGCTTCGGGACCATTTTGATGCCGGGGATCCTGAAGATCAATGGGGTCCCAAGGCCGGGATTTATCTGACCCGGGACGGCGGTAAAACATGGACAAAAGCTGTCGAGGGGCTTCCTAAGGAAGAAATGGGCCGCATCGGACTGAGTGCCGCCCGGACCCAACCCGGTAAGGTTTACGCTTTTGTGAGCACAGAAAAGACTAACTACAGGTATCGCGGTGTCACCCATACGGCCAAGGACCCGGACCCTGAAAAGGGCGGGGTGTTCGTCTCGACTGATTATGGCCGTACCTGGACCATCAAGAATAACTACCACGACCGTCCTTCCTATTACAGCCAGATCCGTGTCGATCCCAATGATGATGATGTTATTTGGCTGTGCGGGTCGCCGATCGGATATTCGGAAGATGGGGGTACGACCATTAAGAACGGTTTTCCAGTTCAGGGAAGGACGCATATCGACTACCATGCCATTTGGATCGATCCCAATAACTCGGATCATGTTATTACGGGGGGCGACGGCGGTATAAACATTACCTTCGACCGGGGTAAAAAGTGGGAGGTATTGACCCACATCGGATTGGCCCAATTTTATGCCATTGCCGTGGATATGAGAAAGCCGTACTACGTTTACGGCGGCCTGCAGGACAACGGCAACTGGGGAGGACCAAGCCGCTCACGCAGAAATTCGGGAATTGTTAATGCCGATTGGTTTCCGCTCAGCAACGCGGACGGCTTTTTCTGCCAGGTCGATCCCACCGATTACAAAACGGTTTATATTGAAACACAAACGGGATTCGTTATGCGCATGGACCTGGGAACAGGGGATGGTACATTCATCCGTCCGAGGCCTCCCGCAGCCAAGGAGAGTGAGAAGCGTGAGCGCTACCGCTTTGACTGGAACACACCCATGCTCCTTTCAGCCCATAATCCACGAACCCTTTATTTTGGGGGGAACAAGCTTTTTAAGAGCGTCGACCGGGGAGATAATTGGAAAGTAATCAGTCCCGACCTGACGGCCGATCCCGATTCCAAGGTAACGGCCATCGTCTCCATTGCCGAATCCCCGCTTGAGCCGGGAATGGTATGGACAGGAACCAATGACGGCAATGTCTATCTTACCCGGAATGATGGAGCTGAATGGAAACTGCTAAATCAAAACATGAAGGGGGCGCCCCGGGAATATTGGGTCAAGCGTATCGAGGCCTCACACCATGAAACCGGCCGTGCTTACGTGGTTTTTGACGGGCACCGGCACGATGACATTATGCCGTATATTTATGTCACCGAAGATTTCGGCCGGACTTGGAAGAAAATAACAAACGGTCTTCCCGAAGGATCCGTTTATGTTATCCGGGAAGACCCTAAAAATCCGAACCTGCTTTTTGCCGGAACCGAATATGCCGTGTATGTTTCTATGGACCGTGGGGCTGGCTGGAAGCGTTTTATGGAAGGCATGCCGACCGTGCCCGTCCACGACCTGCTTATACATCCGCGAGACTTTGACCTTATCGCCGGGACGCACGGACGTGGCATCTGGATCGTGGATAATATCACGCCGCTTCAGCAGATGAAACCCGAAGTTTTGGAGAAAGCCATCCATCTGTTTGATATTCGGCCAGAAGTTATATGGGCAAGTATGTACGAATGGCCCTGGGTGTCGGATAAGCGGTTTTTTAAGCTTAATCCATCCAGGGGATCGATGATCACCTACTTTTTGAAGGAGGACCTTGAAGAGCCGGTCGATATTGAGATTTTGGATATAACGGGCGAAGTCATCAGAAATATGAAAGGCTCCAAATGGGCAGGCTTGCAGCAGAAATTTTGGAATTTTCGAAAAAATCCCCCGAAGCCGGATGAATCGGGACAGAGCGAAAGACGAAGATACAGAGGAATGCCTCCTTTGGTCGAACCGGGAGTGTATCTTGTCCGGCTGAAAGCGGGAGAAACCGTCCTCACAACCCGGTTGGTTGTGGAGGCGGACAATCCCGGCTATATTGGAAGGTGAAAAGGGCGGCCGGCGTTTTTTTCGGGATTATCCAGGCCTGAAATTTTATTGGTAGAGGGAGGTATTCGTGCATATTGAGGCGCTGATTTTTGACATGGACGGATTGATGATCGACAGTGAACGCCTGTATTTTGACACGGAAAGGGAGATGGCCCGGCGGTTCAAAAAAACGGTCGAGGAAGAAACACTGTGGAAGATGATGGGACGGAGCCCTCTTGAGAGTATGGCTGTGTTTGTGGAAACACTGAAGCTTCCCCTAAGCCCAAAGGAAGTCCTGGGAAAAAGAAATGAGTTGATGAGGGTGAAGCTCAAGAACGATCTTCAATCTATGCCCGGTCTGAATCATATACTGGATACCTTTTATGGAAAGCTTAAAATGGCCGTTTGTACCGGAGCCCAGAAGGAATTTTTGGATATTGTGGTTGACGGTCTTGGAATAAGAAAGAAGTTTCATGCTCTTCAGACATCGGACGGCATAAAGCACGGCAAGCCGGACCCGGAGATTTATCTGGAAACCTGCACCAGGTTGGATAAAAAACCACACCAGTGCGTGGTTTTGGAAGATTCATCAAATGGAGCTCTGGCGGGAAAGAGGGCCGGCTGTTACGTCATAGCGGTTCCCAGCGAGTATACGCGTGAGCAGGATTTCAGTTTTGTCCATTACATCGCTGCCGACCTTTTTCAGGCAGAAAATCACATATCCCGCTTCCTTCTTTCTCCCAAAAATGGGATTGGGTCTCGGTAAGTGATAGATAATATGGCTGAAAATCGGCTTAGGGGACCGAAAATCACTCCTTTTTTAGGGTTTAAACATTGAAAAAAAAAGGAACGTCACGACCCGACCATATTTATGGGGTTTTGTATATTATTGCTGCTTATACTGCCTGGGGATTTTTGCCTCTTTACTGGAAATCACTCCAACGAGTGCCGCCGCCGGAGATTTTGGGCCACCGTATTCTGTGGTCTTTTGTTTTTTTGGCCCTCCTGCTGACTTTTCAAAAACGGTGGGGTGAATTCCGAAGGGTATTTTCCATCAGGAGAAATCTTCAGACTTTTCTGGTGTCGGCCCTTATCATTGGAAGCAACTGGCTCATTTATATTTGGGCTATCAATTCAGGCCATATCGTCGATGCCAGCCTGGGTTATTTTATCAATCCCCTGGTCAGTGTGCTTCTCGGCGTGTTGATCCTCAAAGAGAGGATGGGAAGATGGCAGGTCGTATCGGTTATTTTGGCAGCCGTAGGGGTCATCATATTGGCTTTCAACCTTGGGGCGCCCCCATGGATTTCCCTCTCCTTGGCCTTGACTTTCGGTTTTTACGGACTGATTCGTAAAACGGCCCGGGTCGAATCTTTAGCAGGTCTTTCAGCGGAAACATTTATCCTTCTTCCGGCTGTTGTGACCTATTTGCTTATTTTGTGTATACGAAAAACAGGGGCCATTGGTACGGCCCCACCCGGTATCCATCTTCTTCTGATTGGTGCCGGTGTCGTTACAGCCGCACCGCTTCTTTTTTTCAACAGCGGAGTACGAAAAATTCCTCTGTCTACGGTCGGTTTCCTTCAGTACCTGTCGCCGACATTTCAGCTTATATTGGGTGTATTTGTTTATCATGAGCCTTTTACCTCCGTTCACAAGATAAGTTTTGGATTCATATGGATGGCGCTGGCTGTTTTTACCATCTCTACAGCCCGCGAACGCAGGCAAAGCAAATTAAGGGTGAAGAAAGTTTGATAGTGCATGAGGAATCAGCTTCCAGTTGAGATTTAAGATTCCGCAAAGCGTAATAATAAACACGACGAAAACAGTGATGAATAAAAACGAACAAAGATAATATCCGTCTTGTTCGTTTCCCTCAGCCGGCGCTTTTATTTTTTGTAGAGAAAAATGGAATGTTTTTTGCCGGTTTGGTCCTCGATGCTGGCGAAATCAACTTCTTTTTCCTCCCATCCGGGAATGTGATAATTGTGTGAGACTACGTGAGCCCCGGGACGAAGCTGTTTTTCGAATTTGGGGAGAAGAAGGGCGTTGGATTCGGGAAGGAGATAGAGCGTTACCACTGTTGCCTTGGAAATATCTGTACGAGTGGCGTCTTCCACGCGAAATTCAACAAGCGAAGAAACGCCGGCTCTCCTGGCTGCAGCCCTGGATTCTTTGATCCACTTGGGATCGATATCGATGCCGACTCCACGCGCTCCGTATTTTTTGGCGGCGGTGATTACAATCCGCCCATCACCGCATCCCAGGTCATAAACAACATCGCTTCGGTTAACATCGGCCATCTCCAGCATTTTTTCAACAACGTTCATCGGAGTAGCCAGATAAGGAGCCAGGTCTATGACATCCGGTCTTCCGTGAGATCCTTCATAAAGCTGAGTGAGGTTGTCTTCGTCATAGCGGAAAGAATAAGGCTTCCCTGGGATAAGGGTGCGGACTTCCGTTTTTCCAAGACAGCTGAAAGTGATATCCAGGTTTTCCTGAGTTTTATAGCGGTGGATATCTCCGGATTTCAAACGTTTGCGTTCAGGAGCATTGCCGGAGTAGGTTTTATTTACCTGGTAGGTAATGATGTTGTTTGTTGCGTTTCGAATGGTGATTTCGTCCTGCCCCAGACCAGGGTATGTTTTTTCTCCGGGGGATTCACCCGTTGTCAGTATAATGATAACGGCGCCTGCAATCAGGACAACAATGATAAGCGAAATCTCGATTATTCGTTTCATGGACATGTTGGGTTAATCCATCAGTGTTATTGAAAATATTATAGTACAAATTAGTATCTGTAACAATGAACCTGCATTATTCATCAATTTGGCCGGGAGTGGTTAAGATAAGAAAAGAACCGGCCAAATTGCCCTTTCAGGCGAGCCGATCTTGCCGCATCTGCTTCGTTGCGAAGGACTTGCGGTGCCGAGCACAGCTTCGTCCATCGGCGCCTCGCATTTACGGCAAGCTTAGCTCGTGAATAACACAGGTATCCTTGCATTATTCATCAATTTGGCCGATGCCAACAAAATAATGTCAATATACAGGATTTTGAATCATTTTTGGGTTTTGTATTTGACGGCCCTTTGTGGCACAATTCTTTTTTACGTGTTACCATATTTTGACAAAACAGGAAGAATTGGAGGAAAAGAATGAATCTACGTTACGGAAGAATTATACGCACGGCAGGTGCTGCAATATTTTGTTTGACTCTGGGAAGTATTTTTCTTTGTGCCCATTTCAACTGGATCCACCCGGAAAAGCCCCTCATTTCAACGGGAGAAACGGTGAATATTTTTTTAGCATCCGGGCATCATTTTGCTGAGGTTACTTCTTCACCGTCAAGCTCCGGTCTTTCCGTTTTTGCCGTCACTCCCTCGGGCGAACGCAGGGAACTGCAGGCTATTCAGCAGGAGAAGATATTGACCGCCGAGTATAATCCGGATGAAGCAGGGCTTCATATCCTCTGCTTTGAGATAAACCGTGGTATTATGAGCCGGACGACTAAAGGATGGCAGCCTGGCGGCTGTAAAGAGTATCCACAGGCCAAACAAAGCATGAAATTTTATGCTTCTGCGGTATCGTACCTTCGAACTTCCACCGAGTTCAAGGAAGAAGGAAAAACAGTGGGATTGGCCTTTCAATTGACGGCGGAACGGAAAGATTCCCTTATCCGATTGGAAGCACTTAAGGAGTCACAGCCTGTCGAGGGCGTTGAGGTTTCGGTTGTTGTTGAAGGAGGGGATGCCCTGAAAATCGGAAAGTCTGACGAGCAGGGCAAAATTGTCTATTCCCTTCAGCCGGGATACAAGGGACGTATTCTGTTTGTAGCCGCCAAAGATACCCCTATGCCCGATTCGGCCGATTTTGCGACCGAAAGGATACAAACTTCCCTTTGTTTGTATATCGAATGAGCCGCTGATGCATATTGCCGACGGGATTGTTTCAACGGAAGCCGTTTTGGCCGCCGACGCGGTAACCGTTGGTGTCCTCTATCTTTTCGGCCGCAAAGTGGAAGTATCCGAAGTGCCGAAGATGGGGTTTATGGCTGCGGCTCTTTTTGTGGCCTCTCTGATTCATTTTCCTATGGCGGGGACATCATTACACTTGGGCCTTTTCGGCCTGGCGGGGATCATCCTTGGGCTCAGGGCTTTTCCCGCCGTTTTCGCCGCACTGTTCTTTCAGGCCTTGATCTTCCAGCATGGTGGACTGCTGTCGGTTGGACTCAACACTTTGAACATGGGAGCCGGGGCTTTGCTCGGATTTTTTATTTGGAAGCTATCGGCAGTTCCGGAATCGCTAAGGGCGTTGGCCGCGGGATTTTTGGGTATTATGCTGCCGGCTTTTTTATTGACTATGGAATTCCAGTTGTCCGGCTATGGCCGGAGTGTTTTTTTTATTCTGTCCATTTATCTAATAGCGGCGGCGGCTGAAGGGATATTGACCCTTGTTGTCGTTGGATTTTTCAGAAAAGTAGAGCCTTCTGTTCTTGGCTGATTGGGACAAAAAATGATCAAAAAAAATATTTATAAGTGGAAAAAAGGAAGGCCCGTGTTTATTATTTTCGGTCTGGCGCAAACGGCTTTGATGTTGTCGGCTCACGGGGTCCGTATTGATGTGGTTAAAAAAATCCCTATGGTTTGTATCCAGGCCGTGTATGAAGGAGGGGATCCCTTGGGATTTTCTTCTGTTTCCATTCGAGTTCCGGGGAATCCTCCTGAAGATTTTCAGAGCGGTTGGACGGATGCCCATGGACGGTTTGCCTTTGTCCCTGACCGGGCCGGAAAATGGCTGGTTTTGGTCGATGATGAAATGGGGCACAGGGATGAAACGGTGGTTGAGATTGCGGCTGAATTTATCATGGGTGAGAAAGATTTACCGGATGCTGAACAAAGCGGACAAAAAATGTCTCCTCAGAAAGAGGACATCGCCCGTATTCCGCTCGTTTTAAGAATTTTTGTCGGCTTGAGCTTGATCTTCGGGGCCACTGGGATATATTACTGGATAAAGGCGCATAAACTCCTTCGAAGCGAAAAAAAACGGGAATGAAGCACAGCTATATCGACAAATACGGCGACCTCAATTCTCTGCTTCATAAGCTGGATCCCCGGGCCAAGGTTTTGGCGTTTGGAGCTGCCCTGGTCTTCATGATTTCCGAACCGCGGGGTGAAGTGGGAGTTTTTGTTTTTTACTATGTCCTGATCGCTGCAGTAGCCCTCTTGAGCCGTATCCCCTTGGTTTATATTCTTAAGAGATGCCTGATGGCTGCACCTTTTATTCTCGCTGCGGCGGTCCTTCTTCCCCTTTCTCGTCTTTCGCCAAATGTGGGCAAAACCGGTCTTTTTACGAGAGAAAATTTGTGCCTTTCCCTGTCTCTTTTGCTTAAAGCCTTCGGAGCAGTTATTTTGCTGACTCTCCTGGTATCTTCAGGAAAATTTAATAATCTTCTTCGGGGACTGCGCCGGCTTCATATGCCGTCTTTGTTGGGCAGTATGTTTGCTTTGATGTACCGCTACATTTTTTTATTGAATGACGAGATGTTGAAACTCAAACTGGCCCGTGAAAGCCGGACGCCGGGAAAGCTCCGGATCAGCCGTTTTAAGGTTTATGGAAATCAAGCGGCGATGATCTTCCTGAGGAGCTGGAAGAGGGCCCAGGTCGTCTATCATTCCATGTTGGCCAGGGGATATCATGGAGAATTTCCCGAGTACGGCCGCCTCCGGTTTGTCTGGTCTGATGGTTTTTTTCTGGCTGGATTTCCGGCCGTCTTTGCCGTCATTCGTATTTGGTGCTAGGGAGAATCGATATGAGCCATAATGGTTTTCAAAACGGGACGGCGATCGTAATTGAGAACCTTTCTTTTTCCTATGATAAGGGGAAGCCAGTGCTCAGGGGACTTTCCCTTATTGTGGAACGTGGAGAAAGGTTGGGTATTATCGGTCCTTCGGGGGCGGGAAAGTCAACACTGCTCCTTCATCTGAACGGATTACTGATGGGAGAAGGACATGTTGAAGTTTTAGGTCAGGCAGTCGGCAAAAAAACCATCCCCGAAATCAGAAGCAAAGTGGGGCTTGTTTTTCAAAATCCCGATGACCAGCTTTTTAATCCGACGGTCAAGGAGGATGTTGCTTTTGGTCCCTTGAACATGGGGCTGCCGGAGGAGGAGGTGCACCGGAGAGTGGAGGATTCCTTAAAGGCCATGAACCTTAAAGGCTTTGAGCAGAAAGCGGCCCATCATCTTTCTTTCGGTGAACGAAAAAGAGTGGCCTTGGCCACTGTTCTATCCATGCAGCCCGAGGTCGTTGCTTTTGATGAACCCTTTTCCAATCTTGATCCCCATATGGTCAGGCAGGTTGTCGAAATTATAAAAGGAATCCCGGGAACCGTCATTGTCGTTTCCCAGGCCATTCTTCCACTTGTTTCCTGTTGTGATCGTCTGGCCCTTCTTAAGGGAGGGAGAATCGAAGCCTGTGGTTCCACGATGGATATTATCAGAGACAAAGCGCTCATCTCAGCTTCAGGCATGGATTTTGATTTTTATTGCGATATCTGCCGCAGGATCCATAGAAATATATCATAAGTGAGCGGAATAAAATCATCTGTAGAAGTATCAAGAAATCTCTTTTAGATTGAAAAAAGAATGGTACAAGGCCTGAATATCCGGGTATAATAGTGCAAAAATGGATTATCCGCCAAAGATAGGAGGGTAGACGTGGATCACTTAGAATTAATCGAAGATAAGATAGACGAGATAACGGAGGCGATCGGAGACGGACTGGCCATTTCCGCATTATCTGGAGGGGTTGACAGCTCGGTTTGCTCCGTTTTAGCCCATAGAGCTATCGGGGACCGTCTGAAATGTGTTTTCATAGACGATGGATTGATGAGAGAAGATGAACCGCTTCAGGTAGTGGAGATTTTCGCCGGTCTCGGGATCGATGTCGAGGTGATCGATGCCCAGGATCGTTTTTTTGAATCCCTGGCGGGAAAGCTCGACCCTGAGGATAAGCGGAAAGCCTTTCGTGATACTTTTTATTCCGTTTTTGGAGAGGAAGTATTGAAGAGTGAGGCCCGGTTTTTGGTCCAGGGAACGATCGCGGCGGATGTCATCGAGACAAAGGGTGGAGTGAAAACCCAGCACAACATCCTGGAACAAATTGGTATCGATCCCCAAAAAGGATTCGGATTTCAGGTTATTGAGCCCATAAAAGAGTTGTTCAAACACGAGGTTCGCCGCGTAGGTGCCGCTCTGGGCCTACCCGAAATTTTGTATGAACGTATGCCCTTTCCCGGACCGGGATTGGCCACCCGTGTTATCGGGGAAGTCACTCCTGATAGGGTCGTTCGGGTCCGCAAGGCCACTACCATTGTAGAAGAAGCCATAGCGCCGTTCAAACCATTTCAGGCTTTTGCCGTTCTTCTCGCCGATAAAGGGACGGGGATAGAAGAGGGCAAGCGACGGTTCGGGGATATCATCATCATCCGTTCCGTGGAAAGCCGGGATGCCATGACCGCTGAACCGTCTCAACTTCCGTGGGATGTCCTGCTTAGCTGTGCGCGAAGGATCACGGAGGAGGTCAGCAGTGTGGTCCGTGTGGCCTATGAGCTGACGTCTAAGCCGCCGGCTACCATTGAATACATATAACCTGTGCTATTCATAAATTCGGCCTGGGGGGTAAAAGAAAGAGAAGAAGAGGCCGAATTAACCTTTCAGGCGAGCCGATCTCACCGCATCTGCTTCGTTGCGGTGGACTCGCGGTGAACAAGCACAGCTTCGTCCATCGACGCCTCACCCCGACCCAACCTAACCCCTGCGGTAAGCTTGGCTCGTGAATAGAACAGGTACCCTGTACTATTCATAAAAAATGCCGGTGACAGATATTTTTATTTTTCTCTCCAGGTCCAGTCGTCGTCTTTTTCCATAACCATTTGGGTGATTTGCAAGGTCCCTCTTCCGTCCTCGTCTTTCTGATTGGAGCCCACACTGTAGACGATAAAACCGGAGTTTTCTTTCCTGTAAACATAGGGATTTCCGGTGAACGGGTCAACGGGTATCGTTTTTAGGATTTCGGGAGACAACTCATCCAATGTTTCGGGATATTCACCGTTCAGATTCTTGAATATCTTGCAGGCCATGCCGATCCGGGCTGTTTCAAACATGGCATCAAGGGTAGCTTTTTTAAGCAGCACGGCTCCAATATTGGGGAATAATGCCCGGGTCATTTTATAAAAACGCGGTGTTTCTTCAAAAACATTTTTAATATCTTTAGAATTTCTGGAAATATAATAAGGCTTTTCCGCTGATTCGATCAGTTTGTCCCAAGTTTTCATCAAGCAGATAATCTCATTTTTTAAAACGGGACGAAACAGCCAGTAATAAATATTTTCCCCCTTTCCCAAGTCCAATTTATGCTCTCCTTCTAAATAAAGAAGAATCGATTCGCACTGTAATAATTTTTCTGATTCGAAGGCGAAAACAAGCCCTTCTTTCCATGGTGAAGAATTCCATTCCGAAAGGATGTTTTTGAG
This sequence comes from Candidatus Aminicenantota bacterium, assembly GCA_016927475.1. Taxonomy (GTDB): domain Bacteria; phylum Acidobacteriota; class Aminicenantia; order Aminicenantales; family Aminicenantaceae; genus JAFGMO01. The sequence goes on along the minus strand of JAFGMO010000045.1, from coordinate 48,976 downwards.
GGTTTCCGTGTTGATGTCACTGTCGGAGATGATGGTGTTCAAACAAACCGCTACCTGCTTTGTGCAGGCCAAATCAACGAGATAGTTGATGAGGAACGGTTCTTGAAGATACAGCTTGAAAAATTTTACCGCGGCCAGGCATTGGTTTACGGCTTCATCGACATCTCCATCCTCGGCCTTAAGGACAGCGTCAACACCCAAAAGCCTTGTCCCCTGAATCATTTTGATAAGCATAGGAAGATATGGATCATACCCCACAACATCCCAATGTTCCCGGTATTTAACGCACGATTTGGAAGAAGCTTCCAGCATAAAATTTATAGCTTCTCGATTCTTGACGGCTAAATCCCGTATCGTTTCTTTTGTTTTTGGATCCAACGGCCTTCCTTGAAACAGCTCTTCGATGACCTTTCCTAAAAGTTCTCTTTGTTCCTTTTCGATAGAAAAAGAAGCTTCTGCTTTTTTCCAATCCAATGCCGCGTTATACCTGGGGTCGCATTGGGTCTCTATATCTTTTATGGATAAAGGTTTCTCCTCCGCCCTCATCTGCTCCAAATGATTTTCCAGTTTTTTCCCGGTTGAAACATTGAACACAGCCCTGATGATGAATAATACGGCTATGAATGTTACGAAGATAATCCCTGTTCTTAACAATATTTTTTTTAGCTTATATCCCATTGATTTCCTCCTTAAGGATATCCAATAAATCCTGATATGTTTTTAACCTATCTTCCTTCCTGCGAATTTTATAATGCAGGGTCAGCCATTGAGGAAGGTTTGCCTTTTGTCCTTTGATCCAAACATCTGCCGTCATTTCCTGCAGGTCTCGCTCCATGACAGCCGTTGAGTCCCGCGTACCGTTCATGATGGATGCCAGGTGACGGCTTTCGCTTTTCCGGACCGAAAGATCACTCGCGAGAACCACAAAAAGCAGGAAGCAGCTTAGGCCAAACAAAATTTGATACAATGGTGAAAATACTCTCGAGTCTCTCTGCCTTTGGGAAGCTTGAGAAAGAATTTTTTCCCTGAGTTCGGGAGGCATGGGTTTTGGAGAAAGCGTCTCCAGAATTTTTTCAGCCTTATGTGGATTTTCCATTTTTATCCTCCAGGATAAATCGCAGCTTTTGCATCCCGTAGCGGTACCGGCTGGTGATGGTTCCCATGGAAACACCGCATACACGTGCGATTTCCTTAAAAGACAATCCCTCGAAATATTTGAGGACAATCACTTCCCTTTGGTTTTCGGGAATCTCCGCCAGAGCTTCCGAAGCTTGATTCAACAATTCTTGATCAGGACCTTCGGTATTCTCCTTGAAAAGTTGTGAAAGATCTTTCGCGGAATGCTGGATTTTGGAATTTTTTCTTTTTTTCTTGATAAAATTGACGGCCTCGTTTCTTGCCATACGGAACACATAAGCTGTCAGATTGGTCGTCAATCTTAATCTCATGCGATATTTGAAAAGCCTGTAAAATACTTCCTGCAACACATCTTCCGCCTCAAGTGGGGATCCCAGTTTTACGGTTAAATAATGAAACAATTTATCTCCGTGGCTGTCGAAAATACGTTCAATTTTCATATAGATTATTATGCTCTTGCCGGTAAATTTATTCACTATTAAAGACTTGCTTTTTATGAAGATTTATCTAAAAGGGGTGATAATACTGTACTTTTGAATTGCAGAGGTACCCTGCATTATTCATAAAATGAGACAAATGGGTATTGTTCCCCAATCAAATAAGTAGGTGAATGTGTATTGTGTGCCTATTTTCTTCTATTCGTTTCCTTTAATAAAACGGGCCAGGTCTTCTTTTAACTTGATCAAAGAAGGCTTGTGGATATACATCATGTGGCCGGCCTCGTAATAACCCATGGTCACCCGGTCCTTGAATTCCCCGTTGAGTCCGATCTGGGAAAAAGTATACTCCGTCTCGAAGTAAGGCGTCGCCCCGTCATAATAACCGTTGGCCGCAAATACGCGCAAAGATGTATTTTCGCTCATGGCGGTTCTTAACGTTTCAGCCATATTGGGAATAACCGACCGTGTACGGCGGTCCATTTGCCTGCCGCCTGTAAAATTCCAGGGCCGGACGTCGCCGTAAATATGATAAGCCTGAGTCTCCGGAAACCCCAGCTCCCGGCGGATATATTCGTTAAACATGGTGGAGAAAGGTCCCTGAATAGCCGCGCTGCTGGGGTCAAACTCATAGTTTTCTCCGGCCGCGTCTTCGTCCATTCCAATGAAACGGCTGTCAAGACGGCCCACGGTTTGAAACTCGTCCCGGAGCAGTTCTTTAACGAAACGGTCATGACGTATGCGAAGGTTTGTCCGCCGGATATAATCCTCGGATAATCCGGTGTACATGGCAAGTTTCCGGACAATCTCGGTCTTTTTTCCTTCGTCCAGGCGGTTTCCCTTCAGAAGAGCCACGGAATATTCGTTCAAGGCGAACTCTTCGACCTCATCCAGAAGTTCGGTCAGAGGCTTCTGCTGCATGTCGCCGGAAAGCTTGCCATGATAACGGGCGGTGGCGGTATAGTGGGGTAAAAAAAGCACGTAGGGAACCGTGCTGCCCGGAGCAAAACCAATAGTGGAAAAATCAAGCACCGATGAGACCAGGATGATTCCGTTTAGATACATTCCATGCTGTCTTCCTTGGAGAAAACCCGACAATCCGGCCGACCGGTATGTTCCGTAACTTTCACCCAGAAGAAACTTGGGAGAAGACCAGCGCTCGAAATAGGTGATATACATGCGGATGAATTCTCCCACTGAAGAGATATCTTCGTACACGCCGTGGAACTGGCTCTTTTTTTCGCCGGGAAGGGGACGGCTGAAACCGGTGGAGACCGGGTCGATAAAAACCAGATCAGTCACATCCAACAGCGAATATTCATTATCTTCCAGGCCGTAGGGCGGCTTTACGGGGAAACCTTCATTGGTCATGCGGACCCTTTTTGGTCCGATGCCCCCCATATGCAGCCAAACGGACGATGAGCCCGGGCCGCCGTTATAGGCGAAAGTAATCGGCCGCTGTGATATATCCTTGATGGCGTCTCGGGTGTAGGCGGTGAAAAAAACATCAGCTCCCGGTTTTTCATCAGGCTTGTTGATTCTCATTTTTCCTATGGTTGCCGTGTAGGGAACGGTTTGCCCGCCTATCCGGACGCTGTGTTTGGTTATAGAGATAACCGGATCTGGAACAGCCGGCGATTTTTCAGGCAGAGTGTTTTTACCGGAATCGAATCCCCAAACAATGCCCGCCGCCAAAACCATTATCCATACCCTAAAAAAATGTTTTCGCATCATATTCTCTCTCCTTTTATTCCTTGAATAATACAAGGCCGAAAAAGCTAGTCAATAATCTTGTTTGCCCTGTTTTTCTTGATTTTGATAATGCCTATGGTGATGATGGGAATAAAATAAACGGCGAAAAATCCCCAACTGATGGTACCGTATCCTTTTGCGATAAGGTCGATGAGACCGAACATCGACAGTCCCAGTCCGGCGAGAAGCAGAACCGAGGCTACGATTGGCCGCTGCCAGTTTTTGAGGCTCTTACCATGGGCTTTTAGAGCGGCCTGGAGCCTTTCGTTTACGGAATGGATGATGCCCGTTCCTGTTTCGATGAGCGTGCCGAAGAGGACTATCTGGAAGATGATGAGCAAAAAGGGAAAACCGATCTTTTGGAGAAGGAAAACGGACGGGACCTCCTGCTCCAGGGCAGGCCGGTAAAATCCTGCGATGGCGATGTAAAAAAATAGGCCAGGCAGGATACCGATGAGACCTCCCAGTAGTCCCGCCGTAACGGCTTCCTTGCGTTTTTTTATGTGACGGAGACAGAAAAAAACGGCGGGAATGACCCCCATGTTGTACAAAGCGTATTTAAATCCACCCAGGGCCCATCCGGAAAGAATGGGTTCTTCGATGAAGTTTCGGCGGATAGCAGGGCCGAATTTTAATATGGATACAACAAGAAATGATCCGTATACGATATAGAGGATAATCGACCAGCCTGAGAGGAATTTTTCGATGAGCCCGCTTCCCCGGAAAGTCAGAAAGCCGACAGCGATGAGCATGAAAATAACGCCTAAAAAATAGGGCATGCCGAAATTATCCTTAAGGAGAACTCCGGCGGCCGAACCGATTACGGCTAGGACAAGAAGAAGGAAAAGGATGTAAATAATCTCAAAAGCCGGCCAAAAGGGCCCCAGAAGTTTCATGAAAAATGTCCGGTAATCGTATGCCTGAAATATGCGTGAGAACTCGAACGTAACGGCCAGAAGGAGGGACCAAATTAAGGTGCTTAATAGGAGCATTCCCAGAAGTCCGCCCAGGGGGCCGTATTGAAGGAAAAATTCTACGATCTCTCTTCCGGTACCGTAACCTCCGGCGATGACCACGGATTGAAAAACAAATCCGGGCAGTAGGTACTTTTTAAATCCCGGAGAGCTGATAACACTCATGGGATCCTCCTAATTTATATGGTTAACTGTTGATGATTTTCTTTCTACTATAAATCCGTGCAAAATTCAAAAAATATGACAAGCGAAGAGATTATGATAATATAGATTGGGAAAAAAGGACGATGACAGGTTCCGTACCCCACGCACATCACGTTCCGGGCGTTTCTTCAGGCCTCATAGATAAAACGAGGTACAAAGAGATCCGCAAGGTTACCCTCTACGGATTGCTGCTCAATATTCTGCTTATAGGGGTTAAGTTTTCTTCCGGCATTTGGCTCGGATCTTCAGCTCTTCTTGCCGACGGATTTCACTCGCTGTCCGACCTGGCCACGGATCTTGTAGTTTTGATTGGGAACCGGCTTTCAAACCGCCCCCCTGATGAAAGCCATCCTTACGGACACAGTAAATTCGACACCATGGCCTCCTTTGTGATAGCTCTCATACTCTTAGCCGCCGGAGGAGGAATCATCTGGTCGGCCGGGGGCTCCATCTATAACCGGAACATCCACCGGCCGGGCTTTCTCATTCTGATTGTCGCCGGGCTGTCGGTTGTCACAAAAGAGATCATTTTTTATGCCACGAGGCAAACAGCCCGCCGGACTAACAGTTCAGCCCTTTACGCCAATGCTTGGCATCACAGGTCGGATTCCCTCTCGTCGATCGCCGTACTGGCTGGAGGCGGCGCCTCTTTATTAGGTTGGGGATACGCCGACCAGGTTGCGGCTGTGGTTGTAGGATTTATGATCCTGGCGGCTGGCGGAAAAATTCTCTACGGGGATCTTATCGAACTTACCGAGCACGCGGCCGATAAAGAAACGATTCAAACTATTGAAAATATCCTTAATGCCGATCCGGATATTAAGGGATGGCATGCTCTTCGAACCCGCCGTTTGGGCGCCGATCTTTTTCTCGATGTGCATATTCTGGTGGATGCCGACATGTCGGTCCGGCAAAGCCATGACATTTCTCTCAGGATCGAGCATCAGGTCAAGGAAAAATTTTCCAAGCCGGTTAATATTCTTATCCATGCTGATCCCTATTCCAAAGACTAAACTCATAGGAATGTTTATACGATTGGTTAAGGAAAGGATTGGAATTATAGAGTTGACTCTTTCCTGATGTTTTAGTTATGTTAGGTTTGAATATTTTTTAGTCAGTGGTTATCACAATGAGGGGAAGATAAATGACAAATCAAAAAATGAAATTGTTTGTGACCATATCGGCTTTGCTTTTCCTTTTGTCAGGACTTGTTACAGCCGAAGAAATCAGAATCAGGGTAGCTGTCGAAACAGCCAATATTCGATTGAAGCCGGATTTTGAAAGCCTGGTTATCGGACAAGCACCCCTAGGGGCTACGTTTGAATCCGATCAGAAGATAAGAGAGTGGTATCGTATCAAGCTTCCACCGGATGAAGATGGTGTTGTCCTCAATGGATTCATCCATGAGAGCATCGTGGAGGTCCTCCCCCCCAAAGAAGAAGAGCCTAAACTGGCCGAGAAGAAACCCAAAGTGGAAATTCCGGCCGTCATTGAAGCAGAAAAGAAGCCGGAAGTTCCTCAAGAGAAAAAAGCGTTACCGAAGCCCAAGGAGAGAAAACCTGAGCCCCGTCTTCCAAGGGAGAAGGCCGGACCGCCCTCCAAAATCGAAATCAGTCTTAAAACGGGAGGGCTTCTATCCCTGGGGTCCATGAATGTGGAGGACGTGCCTTCCGATCTTTACACGGGAAGATGGTCTCCATGGTTCGGGCAGGGATATACGGATTTTACCTGGCCGGGAGAGACACCGGTGTCTATGGATAGTGTGATCGGTGCTCCCGTTCTACGCCAGGGTGCCGGATTGTTTACCGGTGCAGAGGTCGGCTGGAATTTTCACCCCCGTTTTCAAGTATATGCCGCTTTCTGCGCTTATTTCAGCGGGCTGAAATTCAATGGGGATGCCTGGGACACAGTTGAAGCCGTCATTTCAGACAGTGTGGATGTCATTACTTCAAACGGACGTGAGGTGATGTACAATAACAACTCCGAAAATTCCGGGGGAAAAACATACCTTATCAGCGTAGGAATTAATTTTTATCTTCTAACGGATGGACCGGTCATTCCTTACTTATTAGTCGGTGCAGGGATGGTTTTAAACAGCGGAACCCCTTCCATTTCTTATTCCCTGGAACAAACCTATTCGGGTACAAGCGCTGCTTATTCCTTGGATGTCACCTATGATAAAAAAATCGCTTTCGCCCCTGTCTTCGGTCTGGGAGCTAAAAAATATTTGGGATCATTTTTCGGTGTCAAGGCCGAGCTGAAAGGAATCCTGGCCCCTCTTTATGCCGATCAGAACGTAAAAACGACCTTCACCCGGGAAACATCGAGCTGGACACCCTATACAGATTATGAAGGGACGTCGGCTGTACAGAAGGGAAGCCGCATTATACTCGACCTGGGTGTAGGTTTTTTTGTCACGTTTTAACAGCGCTTAAGAGCCTTTGCTGATTCAGATTTATAAACGTTCGCTATCAATGAATGATTCCGTCTGGAGGGAAAATGAAACTCGATAAAAGAGCCTTTGGTTTGGCGGCAGGTATTTTAGCGGGCATGGGAATTTTTCTAATGACGAATCTTCTTCTTATTACGGGATCGGAAGGAAATTTAGTTTCAAATCTGAGGCGAATTTATTTCGGTTACAGCTTAAGCTTTTTGGGTAGTCTGCTGGGGTTGGTCTGGGGATTTGTCGATGGATTTATCGTCGGGTGGATTTTTGCCTTTCTTTATAATCTTTTCGTCTGCAGCAAGTCATAAAGCCGAATGTTTTTAGACCGGATAAGCCAATAAGTGAGGGGATCCCCTTAATTTCATTTCTACTTAATGTTGTTCCTTCCATCATTTATTAGACCAAGTCAATGATGTATAATTCGTTACCGAGGTTTGAGTGCGAAAAAATATTATAACCGTTCTTTTTTCCGTGTTGGTTTTGCTGCGTTTTGGGCTGGTTATCATTCCAGATGCCGCCTTAAAAAGCCTCATCGGCCGCAACCCGGCCGCAGGTTATAAAGGACCCGGGTGGAATGTTGTTCTTATCTCGATCGATACATTAAGGGCCGATCATGTCAAGTCTTATGGATACGAACGTAAAACTTCACCCCGCATCGATGATATCGCCAAAAACGCCTGGGTTTTCAGGAACGCGGTGAGCCAATCATCCTGGACTCTGCCCGCCCACGCTTCGATGTTCACCGGACTTCTTCCCTCTGAGCTGGGGCTCGTCTTTTACGATAACGAAGGGCTGGAAAAAAACGGCCGGATAGGAAAAATGGATACACGGTTGCTGACGCTGGCCAAGGTTCTTCGAAGTTACGGATATATGACCATTGGTTTCCATGGTGGTGCCTGGGTTAATCCCATCTTTGGTTTGAATGCCGGTTTTGATATTTACCGGTGGGGAGGACGGTACTTCGAGGAAAATGTTGATGCGGCCGTCCAATGGCTGGAAAAAAACGGTGGAAAGAAATTTTTTCTTTTCCTGCATGGTTATGATGTCCATATGCCTTACAATGCCGACAAAAAGTTTAATATTTTTTTTAAATACGGCGGAAACTACGAGTTGGAAAAGATTAAGCCGGGACAAATACCAGCTGAGCCGGGAAGCCCAGAACACGACTACATTGTTTCCCAGTACGACGCCGGAATAAGAAGGGCGGATTTTCACCTGGGCAGATTTTTCGACTGGCTTGATGATAAGGGTTTGACCGATAAAACGCTTCTCATCATCACCTCCGACCACGGCGAGATGCTCAATCTCCGGCATAAGAACTGGGGACATATTTATCCTTTATATGAAGAATTGATACACGTTCCGCTGATTATCAAGGTTCCCGGAGAGAGTAGAGCGGATGTTACGTTACAAGTGCCTGCCATGACAAGCCTTCTTCCGACTTTACTGGACATTTTGGAGATCAGCCATTCAAAGGTTGATTATCGACAAAGCCTGGTTCCTCTAGTCAGGGGAAAAAACCGAAAGTTCGACCATATTTTCAGCGAAACGGGAAAAGTGCTGGGTAACCGTTTCTGCCGCTGCGTCCGAACGGAAAAGTGGAAACTTCATTTTTACCGTGAAGATGGAAAGGGAACCTGGTTCGAGCTCTATAACCTTGTAAGTGATCCCATGGAACAGAAAAACCTGGCCGGTATTTACCCGGAGATTGTCCGGGAACTTAAAAATCCGTTGCTGGATTTTACCCTGGCTGAAATCGTGCGAACCGGCCGTAAAACCCTGGATAAAAAAACCATGGAGGAGTTGAAGTCCTTGGGCTATATTCGGTGAACGGCCTGTCGGATATGCCGCTCTCTGTGCTTTTGAGGCAGCCTCGAGTCGAAGAGGTTTACGGGAGAGAATGGCCTTACTTTGTTTCCATCCTTGTGAAGTTTTTTACTCGTATCTAATTGAGTCGACGGGATTATGGGAAGCGGTTTTAAAGACCTGGTAAATAACGGTTAGAAGCGCCAAAACCAACGTTGCTCCCGAAGCGGCGGCAAAACACCACAGACCGATAGAAATTCTATAGGCGAAGTTCTGCAGCCAGTTGTGCATAAAATAATATGCCAGCGGCCAGGCGATAACATTAGCCGCCAGCACCCATTTGGTAAAATCCTCCGTCAATAAACGGATAATCCTTCCCGTAGATGCCCCGAGAACCTTACGGATTCCGATCTCTTTGGTGCGTTGACGGGTTAAAAACTGGGCCAGAGCGAAAAGGCCGAAGCAGGATATAAGAATAGCCAAGGTGGATACCCAGCCGAAGATTTTTTCCAGCCGGTACTCGTTTTTGTACAGACTGTCAAAGTCGTCGCTGAGGAAAAAATACTCAAAGGGTTTTCCGGGATTAAATTGATTCCAGGTGTTTTCGAGATGGGCCAAAACCCCGGGTAAATTTTGTCCCGTTACCCGAACGGAGATATATTGGAACAGAGTGGGGCAAACGCAGAGCGCGACCGGTTCCACCTCTTCGTAGAGGGAACGAAAATGATAATCTTTGACAATGCCGATAACGGGTGCCCTCCATTTTCCGTCCCTGAAAAGGTCGAAATGCCGCTCTTTGACGATTTCCTCCCCGAAAAACCGGACGGCGGTTTCGTTAAAAATATAGGCTCTCATAGTGTCCGAAGTGATGTCCCGGGAAAAATTCCGTCCTTCTTTGAGTTCGATCTGGAAGGTTTCAAGAAAATCAAAATCGGCCGGAATCCAGCGTAGATAGATGTTCTTGTCGCCTATTCCCTCATACCAAAGACCGTGATTATAGAGGTTTTGAGAGAAAGAAAAGTTGTTGGCCGAAGCGCTGATAATTTCGGGATGCCTTTTGATTTCATCCTTGATAAGTTCGTACCGGGGAATATTAACCTTGGTCAGGGGGATGGAAATAACGCGTTCTTTGACCAGGCCGAGATCCTTGGTTTTGAGGAAATGGAGCTGTTCTTTAACGATGAAGATGGAGACGAGAAAAACGGTTGCGATGGCAAACTGAAATACGACCAGGCTTCTGCGGACCAAGCCGCCTCCGGCTGAGATGGATGTGGACGTTCGAAGGACTTTTTTCGGCTCGAACGCGGAAAGAAAAAGGGCCGGGTAAAGACCGGCGGATGAAACCATGATGATAAAGAAAAGGAAAAGAACTCCCGCGGTTTGGATTTTGGCCAAAGTCGTGAAGGACAGGGGCCTTTGGACCATGTTGTTGAAGGCCGGCAGAAAAATATAGGCGAGCATAAGAGCGAAAACCGTAGCCAGAAGGATGAGGAGAGCGGTTTCCATCAAGAATTGGGCCATAAGCTGGCTGCGGCGGGCACCGACGGCCTTTCGCATGCCGACTTCACGAGCCCGTCTTACGGCGCGGGCGGTTGCCAGGTTGACAAAATTGATGCAGGCGATGGAAAACAGGATAACGGCGATGGCTGAGCAGAACCAGATGGTTTTTATGCTTCCGCCGGGTTCGACCTCTCCCCGGATATGCGATTTGAGGTGAATATCGGGAAGCGCTTGAAGGGCCAGCGGTTTGGCCTTTTCACCCCTTTGGGCCTCAAAAAGGCGGTTGATTTTTTCTTCGACGGCTTCGGGGGATGTGGAGGCGGCCAGCCGAATATAAGTCAGCCAGTTCATGGAACCCCACTGGTCAAAATATTTCCAGCCGTGAAGACGCTCGAGGTTGGCGAAGGAGGTCAGGATGTCGAAATGAAGATGAGTGTTCGGCGGAAGGTCGTGAATAACGCCGGTGACGACAAAATCCCATTTGTTCTCTAGGGTTATCATTTTGCCCATGGGATTTTTTTCCCCAAAGTATCGGGCGGCGGCTGATTCGGTGAGAACAATGCCGTCGGAGGAACCAAGGGCGGTATCCGGGGAGCCGTGAATGAATGTGACGGCGAAAAAATCAAAGATGGAAGGATCGGCCAGATAAAACCGCGGCTCGAAATGACGGTTCAAACCGGCGGCAAAAAAACTATTTGTCCGGCGGCTGAAAAAATCCAGACGCACAAAATCCTCGATCTCGGGAAGATTTTGGGCAAGGTAGGGGGCTATGGGTGCGGAAGTACCTACATAATTGCCCTCTGAGACGATGCGATACGTTTGTTGGGCGTTCGGGTGGTAGCGGTCATAGCTCAGTTCAAACTTGATGAAGAGAAAAATCAACAGGCCGCAGGCTCCGCCCAGAGCCAGACCCAGGATGTTGATGACGGAGTATAGCTTGCTTCTTTTAAGGTTTCTCCATGCTGTTTTGAAGTAGATTATAAACATAGTCGACCTCCCTTAGTGTCAGTGATTATTACCTAGAAAGTAACAACAGTCATCACCCGGTTTATCCGGGTGATCCAGGATTATAGGCAATAATTTTTATCGTTCGTGGGTGCGCCTGCGCATGAAAAATTCATAATTTTATCCTTATATATTAGACGGAAAATTTCATTATATAGTTCCTTTTAACCGCAAATTGTAAGGAGATCACCGAAAAATGTAAGGAGATCCATAGAAATGACATCAAGATATGTTTAACCAATTTTTTACCCTTATCCTGTTTGCTCTGCATTATATGTCATACCCCGGTTCATCCGGGGTATCCATCCCTTTTATCTGTTGAATCGTCATACTCCGGCTTGTCCGGAGTATCCATTCCTATTATCTGTTGACATGATTAGGAATTGTCTGGTATTTTAGGGCACGATACCCCGAGCGGCGCTATCGTCTAGGGGACTAGGACAGGTGGTTCTCAGCCATCAGACCCGGGTTCGAATCCCGGTAGCGCTGCCAAATATAATCCTTATGTTTCGAGGAAAAAAACCCTTTTTTGGTTGGAATGTGTGATGTTAACTTTGGCGTTCATGAAAACCTTTAAGGCTGACAAACTGAATCCAGTGTCCCTTGTTCGAGTCATCCATCCAACCTATGGTGGTCACGCGGCTTATTCGATGTGTCTCGTTTCCATTCTTGCGGGATATAACCTTGACCAGAACATGCTTTCCAAAGAATACATTGGAGAATCCCAGAAACGCGTATTCATGAGTGCTGACCGGAGCCGAATAAATCCAGACATCTTTTCCAATCTCATGGCTTATTATTTCTTGTCCCTGCATCTCTATGAAATAATCGCCTAGCGATCCGTCTTCATTGAGATAATACCCCTCTTTTCCCTTGATTTCTTGGGGAGGAATGTTGCCTTTGAACGTCATTTTATCAATTGTGATAGCGTAAGCTTTGCCGTCTTTGACAACAGGATCTTGCATTTCAATCTTATCTGTCCAGGCAATTCTCTCTACGATATTTCCTTCTTTGTTCATTCCATACATTGTCCATTCGCCTTTATAAATGCCGATCATGGATTTAAGTTTTTCCGGAACCTGTGCGTGTGAGAGTGAAAATGCCGAAAAAAGTAAAATGATGATAAAAACAATGGTAAAAAAATATGTGTTTTTTTTCATTTTATTCTCCTTAAATTTTTTTAAAATTATACTCTATAGAATGTTAAGATTGTATAAAAATTTAAAAAAATTTTATGAGGTGGACGGCTTGTTTTAACTTTTTATTTGCCATGTAACGGCATAACGCTTGACTGTAATATAGCCGTCTTCATCCTCTTCCAGGCTGTACAGCTTATTTGATTTGAAAAGAACGGGTACCCGTTTTATCGGCATCCTGGCCAGATAGCGGCCCTCAGGAGAGAAAATATCATGGATATAGACATTTTCTCCCTCTCCCCTTTGGTAAGTCTGGACAAAAAGATATCCTTTCTCATTGAATAAAAACCGCATAAAAGGAGGATGGTGTTGAGGGCATCTAACCTCGTACCTATCCGGAAATCCTTCAGAAGCTTCCTTTTTTTCTTCTTCGGTAATATTGACGGGGTCGTAATCACGGCGTATTTTTTTGAAAAGGTCACCTTGAGGATTAAAAATGAGAAGCTCATAACCTTTGTCGGGATAGCTGAAAGCTAAGTTATCCTGAGGATCGAATGCTAAATAAAAAATAGGACTGAAAAGTTCAATCACTCCTGTTTTACGTACTTCTTCTATTTTATAGAGTTCTTTAAGGGGAGTGTACGAGGCGTCGAATAATTTAAGAATATAGTTCGTTTGCTTTGGTTCAAACTGCAGGATGAAGCCGGCAATATTTCCCTGTGAGTTACACTGGGCACGAAGCACTCTTTCTTTGGATGTTGGAATGATTCTCAGAAGGTCGCCTTCCGGTGAAAAAAATGTTGCTCGATCGAATTCAGAAACCATAAGCTCTCCGCTTTTAAAATAAATGAAAGAGGGATTGTCAAACTCTCCGGGGCCTTTCCCTTTTTTTCCTATGGTGCGGATATAGGACCCGTTTTCGTCAAAACATTTGATGTGATTCTCTTTATTATCAAGGATATACAATTCGTTATTATCACCGACGGCGATATGGCGAATCTGGGCGAACATTTCGTTTGGGGCATCCGTATTACCGCCGATAGCCAGTTCTTCTTCGAGAGTGAGAGGCGTTTCGGCATGAAGCGGTTCTTTGGGATTCTGCACAACGGTTACACCGTCGACCACCTCGATGGAGCCCTGCCAGCCGGATTTTTCGCTGTTGCAGCCGAAAAATAGAAGGCCGGAAAACAGAACAAAACATAAGGCCGGAAGTATGGTCTTTTTCATGTTCTTCCCCTTTCACATCAACATTTGACTATAAAATATTAACAAATTCTGCCTAAAAAGTGAAAAAACAGGGAAAAAATCGGGTTAAGTTATTGTTATTATTAAATATGCGGCGGCACGTCCCCAAATAGGAGAGTTGACTAATAGCGGTGAAATACATATTCTTTAGAGGGAGATTATGAATTTTTGCGGGGAAGCATGTAAACATGAAATGCCCGGAATGTAAAACGCAAAATCCGGACGGCAGCACCTACTGCAATAAGTGCGGCAGGCCGTTGAAAACCGGCCGGGAAAAACCCGTCTTCCATACGAAAACCATCGGCTTCTATGTACTGGAACTGGAACCGGGTGAGGTTTTTGCCGGCCGTTACCAGGTCCTTGAGGAGTTGGGCAGGGGAGGCATGGGACGGGTTTACAAGGTCCTCGATACCGACCTCAAGGAGCAAGTCGCCTTAAAACTCATCAATCCCGATGTGGCATCCGAACCAAAAAACCTGGAGCGTTTTAGGAATGAACTCAAAACCGCCCGCCGAATTATCCATAAAAACGTCTGCCGCATGTACCACCTGTCGGAGCACAAGGGAGTTCCCTATATCACCATGGAATTCATTCCGGGAGAGGATTTGAAAACGACCCTGCACAGGGTGGGTCAATTAAGTCTCGGAAAAGCCGTCTCTATAGCTGAACAGATTTGCGAGGGGCTGACTGAGGCGCACCGTCTGGGTATCGTTCACCGCGACCTAAAGCCTCAAAACATCATGATAGACCGTGAAGGGAATGCCCGTATCATGGATTTTGGTATCGCCCGATCCCAGAAGATGAAAGGAATCACCGATGCGGGAATGATCATCGGGACACCGGAGTATATCTCTCCTGAGCAGGTCGACGGTAAAAAAGCCGACGGACGGGCTGATATATACGCTTTCGGCGTTATCCTTTTCGAGATGCTGACGGGAAGGGTTCCATTTACAGGTGAGACTCCGTTGAACGTGGCCTTCAAACACAAAACGGAAAAGCCCCCCGGCCCAAAAACATTGAATCCTTTGATCGAAGAAAAACTCAACGGCATTATCCTTAAATGTCTCGAGAAAGACAAGGAAAAAAGATACGGGTCAGCCGAAGAGCTTCTGGAGGAATTACGTAAAATCGGAAAAAAGGTTCCTACAACGGCAGATTTGTCCTCAAGAAAAAAGAAAGACACCGGTGAGATCACCGTTAAGTTCAGCCTGAAGAAAAATTGGGCTGTTCTGGCGGCCATTGTTGCAATTCTTCTTTTGGCTTTGTCACTGTGGTGGTTTGTCTTTAGAAAAGGGACCGCTCCCTCTGAACCGGGCCGGTCATCACTGGCTGTCATGTATTTCCAGAACAATACAGGCGATGAGAACCTCGATCACTGGCGGCGGGCCATTGCCGAACTTCTCATAGCAGACCTGAGCCAATCGAAATTTATCCATGTTCTCAGCGGTGACCGCCTGTACGATATTCTTGTTCGACTAGGGCAGGAGGATACTCCGGGGTATTCAACGAGCGTTTTGAAGGAAGTGGCTGAAAAGGGACAGGTAAAAACAGTCTTAACGGGCGGATTTTCCAGGGCGGGGGATCTATTCCGCATCAATTATCTGCTCCAGGATCCTCGGACCGGCGAAAGGCTGGCTTCGGATATGGTCGAAGTTAAAGGCCAGGAAAACATTTTTACCATGGTCGATGAGATGACGAAAAAGATTAAATCCAATTTCGAGCTCAGCGCCGAAGAGATGGCGGCGGATATCGACCTGGAAGTGGAGGAGATCACGACAAGCTCTTCGGAAGCCTACCGCAGCTACAGCGAAGGACGAAGGGCTCATTTCAGGGGGGATTATAAGGCAAGTATCAAGAACATGGAAGAAGCTATCAAGAAAGACCCTGAATTTGCCATGGCTTACCGTTCTTTAGCAGCCGCCCACTATAACCTCGGGCACCGGTCCTTGTTCAGAGAGAACATGCAAAAGGCCCTGGAATTGACCTACCGTGTTTCGGAAAGAGAAAGGTATCTCATCCAAGGGGACTATTATTTATCCCTTTCCGAAAGGACCTATGACAAAGCCGCGGCGGAGTACCTCAAGCTTCTGGAGCTTTATCCCGATGATCGGACCGCTAATATCAACCTTGGTTCCTTGTACAGAATTCAGGAGGAGTGGGAAAAAGCGGCCGAGAGGTTTGAAGTCAATAAGCGGAATAATGATGCAACGGTCCAGACATACACCAACCTGTCCGATGTTTATCTGGCACAAGGTAAGTTTGATGAAGCCCGGAAAGTCTTGGAGGAGTATCTCAACAGGTACGGGTCAAATGCCGGCATCCATACCGCCCTGTCCCGGTATTATTTATCCCGGGGAGAATTTGATTTTGCCGAGGTTCAAGCGGACCGGGTGCTTTCTCTAAAGCCGGAACTTTTGGACGGCATCATTTTAAAGGGAGATATTCAACTCTGCCGGGAAAATCTGTCCGCAGCTGAAAAAGAATACAACCGGCTTCTCAAAAAGAAGGACATCCTGGAAAATACCAAGGGCCGGGAGAGACTAGCTGCCTTGAACCTGCTTCAGGGAAAGTTCAGAAAAGCCTCAGCACTCATTCAGCAGTCTGTTGCCGAGCTGGAGAAAACAAAGGAGAGAGAGGTCAAAGCCCATTATAAAGTTTATTTAGCTTATATCCAGATGTTGTCGGGGGATCCCAAGCAGGGAATCGAAACCATGGATACCGTTTGGGAAGAAGCGGGAGAAAGCTTGTCCGAGCTTCGTTTTGGCCTTTTCATCAAAGGCTTGCTTTATCTTCGGAAAGGGGACGTGGAGGAAGGCCGGCGCACGGTAGAAGAGCTGCGGATGCTTCTGGAGGATAGAGGGGACAAAAAAACCTTCCGCTATCAAAAATTGTTGTCGGGCTTGATTTCCCTTGAGGAAGGCGACCAAAAAGCCGCCTTTCAGGACCTGGAAAAAGCCGTGGAGCTTCTTCCCTTTCCATATGCAGAAGGGGACCAGCAGGCCCTTTTTTATGCGGCCCTGGGAAAAGCCGCCTGGAAAAACGGGAACCTCGCCCAAGCCTCCGCCGTTTTTGAACAGATCGGCCGGTTAACCATGGGGCGTATTTTTTGGGGAGATGTTTTTGCCCGGTCTTTTTTCCATCTGGCCAGGGTGTATATAGAACAGGGCCGAAAGCAAGAGGCATTTCGCCCGCTGGAAACGTTTTTATCCCTATTTAAGGATTCCGATGAGAATGTTTCAGAGACCGGGGAAGCCCGAAAAACAATGAAGGAACTAACGCAAAATTCGGGAAAGGCTACACCGCCCGAATTGTCGGCGAAATCGGCGAAAGGAGATACAAAATGAAGTGGAAATGGATCGTCATCGCGGTCATTTTTGCCTTGATGGTCGTTCTTCTCCTCCAAAACCGCCAGGTTGTGGTTTACCGTCTTTTTTTCTGGAAAGTGGCCATGTCACAGGTCATTCTTGTACCGGTGCTGGCCGTCCTTGGTTTTGTGGCCGGATTTGTCACGGCGATGCTGGTGATCAAGCGGTCAGGGAAAAAAGCCGGCGGAAACCTGAAGCCGGAAGACAAGAGCTGAGAAAGATACTTCAGAAATTTTTAAATAAAACGCGGGCTTTTCCCTGAATAGAAAAATCGTAGGAATGATGAAGAAACGGCTTGAGAAGAAGATATTAGGTGCTTTTTTCCTGCCTTTTTTCCTGGTTTTTTTTGCCGCAGCTGGAGTATTAAATCCGGATCCTCCGAATGTTCCGGTCAAGCTGATTTTTATCCATCATTCCTGCGGGGAAAACTGGCTGGCCGACTGGGACGGAGGGTTGGGATTGGCTCTCCGTGACAACAACACCTTTGTCAGCGACACGAATTACGGCTGGGGTCCGGACAATATCGGCGATTTGACAGACATCGGCCACTGGTGGACATGGTTCCGGGGGACAAAAAGCTCCACCTATCTCAATGCCCTTTATCAAAAGAGCAGCCGGAGCGGAGATTTTTACTCTAGGATGCCCTCCGACCCGGGCGGAGAAAACGAGATCATCATGTTCAAGTCCTGTTATCCCAATTCATACCTCGATGGGAATCCCCATGATTCACCAACGACCGGGAATAATCCCTTAAGGGGACAGGACTGCTGGTCCGGCTTCCATACGGTGGGAAACGCCAAGGGTATCTATAATGATATTTTGGAGTATTTCGCCACACGAACGGATAAGCTTTTTGTTGTCGTCACCGCACCGCCTCAGGCCGCTTCCGAAACCGATGTATCCCATGCGGCAAACGTCCGTGCCTTTAACAACTGGCTGGTTAACGATTGGCTGGCTGGTTATGCCTATCATAATGTTGTTGTTTTTGACTTTTACAATGTTCTGACAAGCAACGGTGGGGATTCTTATACCAATGATGCAGGCTGGGATACGGGAAACCACCACCGATATTGGAGCGGCGGGATTCAGCATCAGAAAACCGTAGACTGCAACACGGCTGCCTATCCCTGCGGCGAGTACGACAGCCATCCAACGGCCGCGGGAAACGTGAAGGCCACCGAAGAATTTGTCCAATTTCTCAATGTTTACTATCACTGCTGGAAGGGGACGGGGGACTGTCCCGGAGGAAATGGAGAGAACCAACCGCCGGTAGTGGATGGATTTACGGCCGAACCCCGCTCGGGTGAAGCACCCCTGGCCGTTATTTTTTCCTGCGCCGCCCATGATCCGGACGGTAGCATAGCGGAATACCGCTGGGACTTTAACGGGGACGGGTCGCCGGACGTGACCACCAATACGGGAGAAACAACTCATACCTACACGGCCGAAGGAACCTATGCGGCCTCGTGTTACGTAGTTGATAACGGGGGAGCTTTAGCCGGTGCCGGCCCTATGACGATTTTCGTTGGCAAAAAGCAAAAAAAAGGCCGTATCCGTCGATGATGACCATCGTAACTTTTTCTGATAAGGGACGGGACTTTCGATTCAGAATTTCACGTTGAAAAAACATGAGCCATTAATCCTATAAACTGAATGTTTATGGAAAAAGGTTTGAAAAGCAGTCAGTACGTCCAGGTGACGGTATAGCGCTTCACCCGGACAAAGTCCGTTTCTTCATCCCCCCGTATGCAGTACATTTTGCCGCGGCAAAACAGCGAAGGCCGGACTGTCTGCCAGGTCCTGCAGATATAAAAATTGATAAATTTAAAAAAAGTGGTTTGGTTGTGTGATGTTGGTTGTGTTTGGGAAGGTTTAAGGAGACGTTTCATCCATGTCTTCACTGGAATGCGTTTCTTCACCGGTTTCAGAAGGGGACTTCGATTTTTCGAGGCGTCTTTTACGTTTTTCCTCTTGTTTTTTTTGACGCTTCAGCTCCTTGCTCCTTTTAGCGCTTTTGTACGCTTTTCTGTTTTTCGCCATTATTTCTCCTTCAGTGAATTACGAAACCTAAAGAAAACAAAAAACGTTCGTTATCCAGGAATCGGGTGGGCTTGTTTTCAAAAAAGTAAAATCGGATTGTCCGAGAATAGAATTGTTCTTTTCCGTTTTTAATAAAAAAAAGAGCGGTTCCGAAGAACCGCCGCTTTTTTCTTTTGGAGTCTTTTTTTCGGCCAACGATACGGATTAGTACCGCCTTCCTCCACCAAATCCACCTCCGCCCCGGCCGCCTCGGCCGCGGGGTCGGTCTGATCTGGGTCTGGCTTCGTTGACCTTGATTTCTCTTCCTTTAAGCTCCTTTCCATTCAAGGCTTCGATGGCTTTTTCACCATCTTCTTTATTGGGCATCTCGACAAAACCGAATCCTCGTGATACGCCGCTAAACTTATCCTTGATGATGGATACCTTTTCGACCTCTCCGAATTCCTCAAATTCTTTTTTGAGATCATCTTCGGTCATGTCGAATGAAAGATTTCCTACGTAGATGTTCATCCTTTCTCCTTATATTTGGGATTTATAAAAAATCCTTTTTTGGCAGTGCCCCTTTCACATCCCAAACAATATTAATGAGATGTCTTTCATTTCAAGATAACAATAGCACAGACTAAAAAAGTATTCAATTAGAAATATTCAGTTCAGTCTATCTATTGGATTACCGTGTAAACTTTAAGGCTTTCAGCCCCTTCCGCATTTTCGGCAGTGATGGCATACGTATATATTTTGTTTTTGTCCAAGTTTCTGTGCCAGTATTCCGTAATGCCCGAAGAGACATCGGCAAGATATTCGAATTGACTTCCTATTTGCTGATATATTCTGTAACCCGTTATGTTCAGGTTTTGGTTTTTGGGATTGGCGTTCCAGTTCAAAACGATGAGGTTTTCCTCTTGGCTTAAAGAACGGTTTATCTCTTTGGATCCTGAAAAATGTTGGGGAGGGTAAATCACACCCAAAAAAGTCAAAAGAGGATCCCCTGTAATGGTCATTCCATAATGCCAGTATACATCCCATTTGTCATAAGGGGCTATCATTTCGAACCATTCGTTGAAAGCAAACCCTATGGGATTATTTTGTCCCAAAGGTTTGTAAAAATATTCAAACTCCAGCATGGACCCGGTTTTTGTGCTCCCGATAACGGCCAATGCTTTTTCCCCGTTATTAAAAATATAGGCGCCCCCGAGATAGTTAGGGTCAGTATAGCGCAGAGAGCTGCAGCAAAAAAGATTGTAGCCGAGTCCTTTGGGAGGGGCATTTTTCGCCGTGTCGCTTAGCAACCATCCTCCTCGAGTAAAATAATGACCTGAGGAAGATGAATGGCAGGCAAGCTGAATAAATTCGTATATTGGGCTTTTCAGACGATGGTTTAAATAGTCATCCCTGTTGGTTGAAGGGGCCCAGACCGCCTCATAATTTGAGTATAAAAAGGAGATATCATGCCTGAAATCATTATAAGTAGCCCAGTCATCTTCCGTGTAAGTCAAACCATATCTTAATAGAGCAAAATTACCCGTCCAATAATCGTTGTCCTTATCGAAAAAAGCGTTCAAAATGGCAATTTCATTTCCGGGCATTTGTGATGCGTCGATTCTCCCGATAAAGATTTCAGGTTTTCTATCTCCATAGCCATCTTGATGAATATCATATTTTCCGTTGACATCGGTGTCTTCCCACTTTCCGTCAAGATCCATAAAGAAGAGGTCACATGGGAATTCGGCGTAGCCGTAAGATTCATAGTCATTGGGGATTTCGTACCAAGCGGCGGGTAGAGTGCCGATAAAAACACACCCTAAAAGATTGTCGCTGTCGTTTTGTATGATTGATTTTACAGCTTCAGGTGTTCCGCCAAAACTTGTGTAGAGTTTTATTTCATAGCCGATATCTTCCAGGGAGGCGGCATATCTTGATATCTTTGGAGCGATGCCTGGATAAACGGTAGAATTGACAAAGATGAGAATTCGGAGTCTTTCTGTGCTGGTGTCTTTCATGAATTTGTAAGATCTTTTCACCTCTCGAAGATAGTGCGGTCCCCCGGGAGAGGTGGCCAGGTACTCTTCGTATGTTCCCGGATATCCGGGGCCCATCCATTTCAAGCGGGGGATTTTTGACTTGTCTATCGTTGTTTCAATCGATAGGACGGATAATAATAAGAAAAAAAACAGAAAAACAGGAAGAATTATCCGGGCAAATTTTAGCATTTTTTCCCTCCTTTCCACTGGAGATTAAAACTCTTCCTTAATAATACACTAAAATATAAATCAGGTCAGCTGGATAAGGATGAATAGATAAATTGTGAGCACAGTAAAATGTTTGTAAAAAGCGCTCTTCTTCATGGTTAGTTCTCCTTGAACCTGTTCAATGTATTCAGCACAACAAGGGCGGCTATTTCACCTGCCGTCTTCAAACTTTTTTTGTTGATGTTTTCCGGAATATCTCTTGGGGTGTGGCTGTGTTCGCTGATAATGCCGACACCGGAGGTGACGATACCGGCTTGAGCAAATGTGAGCTGATCGGATCCCTGTGTTCCGGTTGGTTTGACTTCATATCCGAGCTCTTCAACCGATTTTTTCACAACATCAACCAACCATGGGGGGTGATTCGATGCGGCAAGAATTCCCATGAGGCTTTCATCGGCCAGCATTCGCCATTTGCTGTTGACTCCCTCCCATGAACATGTTTTGAAATTTTCAGGTATCTGGGATTCACCTTTTATTTCCGATATTCCTCTGACTCCACCGGTTTTTTCAACAATAACAAATCCGTTCCCCCCGACATCATCGATATTAAACAAAAGTTCGCATCTCTTAAGGGAATCGGCATTGTTATGGAGATAGTTTCGTGAACCGACAATACCGATCTCTTCACCACCGAAACAGACAAATTTCAAGGTGCTGTTCAGCTCGTTTTCCATCTGTTTAAAAAAGCGGGCCAATTCCAGTACGACACCCACGCCTGATGCGTTATCGCTGGCACCGGGATTGTTTTTTCTGTAGGTGTCATAATGGGCTGTTATCAAAATCTCTCTTGAAGAAGATTTTTTGTTGCCCACTTTGCCGATAATATTCGCAGACCTATACTTTTTGTATTCTCCCTCCACATTCAATATGAAACGGATTTTTTTATTTGGTTTTAACGTCTCAAATTCGTCTGAATCAATGGTGATAATAAGCTCAGGTTTATAGGGGAGCAATCTGAAATGACCATTCCAATTATTGGTGACGATAACCTTTCCTTCGATTTGTTCTCGTGTTAAATGGATCTCGGAACTGTTTAGATCAATCGGAAAAGCCGTTCCTTCATATTTCCTTTTGTTTTTGTAAGGATCGAATCCAAGTCCTTCAACAGGGATCTGTTTGTCTTCCACTTTAAAACGGACGTCGGTGTATTCAAACGATTCAAACTCAAACGGCTGAATCTCAACATCGATGTTCATATTTTCAAACTTGTCTTTGATGTATTGAACGGCAGGCTTATCATTCATTGAACCGACCTGTCTGTGGCTCATTCCGGACAAATGAGTGATATGGGAGAAAACCCTGGTGCTGAAATACTTAGGGAGTTTTTCTGCCTTTAGCCCCTGTTTTGGAAATGCTGCTCCCGAATACGAAAGCAAGACAACCAGCAGGCCAAGAATTTTTGATCTTTTCATTTTGATCCTCCTTTTTTTAAAGTTTTTTAGCCTGATTTTGAAAATGGCGGCTAACCTCTCCCAAAAGGTATTTCATCGATAAGGAAAAAACATCAGACTAAAGTGGGTGATTCGAAAAACCCAACTTTAGTGCGGCAAAATGGGTAAAATTTAGGAGGGAATATCCAAGTTGATTAGCATTAAAGAAAATGATAGTTTTGTCGCATGTATCAAGAATACACCCTTGGTGTGTTGATAACTCTTTTTTCTGGTTTGATTTCTATTGTTGTTTTGGGGATTGTCTCCCGTATTTATAAAAGCAAACGAATAACTCTTTTATTTTTAAGCGTGTTCCTGCTGAACATCATCTGGTTTTCAGCCTTAATTTTTTATTATTTTAAGCCTTTCTTTCCGGGTCCGAGTGATCCCGAGAAGATATATTGGTTTGAAGTATTGGTTCTTTCTCTCATTTATCTTACTCGTTTTGGTCTGCTTCTTGCGCTTCTTTCTCTCATTCGTCACATATTAGGGCTGGAAATTTCAAATAAGGTCGTTTCGGCTGTACGTTATAGTGTGATTATCCTTTCGATGATATGGTTTATGAGTTGGATAGAGATTCCCCTTCTTGGCAGCCGCTACATGTTAGATCAATTGATGGTTTTGACTGACTTTTTGCTTTTTGCAACTGTGATTGCCGCCGCTGTTTTCCTGCGTTATCGTGCTGCTTTTCTTCCGGTTAAAGAATACAGAAGGGCCATCATGAACCTAAGTGCCGTCATCATATTCACCATGGCTATAGGAATCATCAAGTTGGTCATCGGTTCGAGTTTAAGTCGAATCACCTTTGTCCTTGAGCGATCGATGATATATTTGCCCATTGTGTTATTTAACATCTTGAGTGCTTGGTGGGGAATCAAATACGCCTCTGTCTTTTCGAAATACGATGGCGCTGGCTTAGGCTTTAAAAGTCTCTACAGTGAACACTTAGCCACAAGATATAAAATCACTAAACGCGAAAAAGAGGTTATTGAATTGATCTGCCGGGGTAAAACAAATAAAGAAATTGCCGACCAGCTTTTTATTTCCGTTGAAACAGTCAAAGACCATAACTACAAAATCTTCCAAAAAACAGGGGTGAAGAATCGTACTCAACTTGTTCATCTTGTCAGGCGTTTTCAGAAGAATGGTTGATCTTTCCGGACCCTCATTAAATCTGCCAAGAAGAAAGGGGCGAGCGCTTAAACTCTGAAATACTCCCTGGGTTATGATGTGAGATATTACAAGGCTGTTGTTTTGTTTATCTTGATATTTTAAGGATGTGTTTTAGACTTGTGTTAAAAATAGTGATTTGGTCACGAAGGCTTTTGATAGCCTTGTAAGTCCTTGATAATAAAAAAGGCTAAGAGTGGCTGGGAAGCAGGGATTCGAACCCCGATTCCATGATCCAGAGTCATGTGTCCTGCCATTGGACGACTTCCCAGCAGTCTGCCTATAATAATAAATTCTTACCCGTTTTTCAAGGCTGGAAAAGTTTGGTGAAATCACCTTTAATTATGTGTCATATTTCGTTGACTTATAAGGGGACAATGATGTAATATTGTCGCCCTATAACAAAATCCTAGGAAGAATAACCGTCTTGATGAAAAAAACATGGATACGTACAGGCATTATTCTTTTACTATCCCTGGTTTTTTTCTATTTCTTTTTCAAGAATGTAAATCTTAAGGAAGTTTTATCCCATCTTACAGACGTCAATGTTTTTTTTCTGATCCTGATTATTGTCCTTGTTCCTCTCCACCTCGTCACACGGGCCCTGCGCTGGCATTACCTTCTTAAGCACGAGAAGGAGGGTATCTCCTTTTTCAATCGTTTTGCCGCCAATGCCGTCGGATTCACCGTAACCCTTATTTTTCCGGGACGGCTTGGAGAGCTGGCCAAGCCCCTTTACCTGGCTCAAAAGGAAAATATGCGAAAAGGATTTGTGCTGGGCACGGTTGTTGTTGAACGTATCTTCGATATTTTCACCATGTGTTTCCTTTTGGGGCTTTTTTTGATCGCCAAACCGTTCTACTCCTCCTATTTTAATGTCGACAAGGAAATCTATTCCCGGCTTCAATTCTGGGGCATCATCGGCGTTGCTTTCGCCTCGGTCATGCTCCTGCTTTCTTTGTCCCTATATTTTTTCAAGAAAAAAACGATGAAAGTCATCATGTTTTTTCTCCGGCCCTTTCCGGGAAAATTTTCCGTGAAGGTCAGAGAACTTTTGGATGAGTTTATCGAGGGCTTAAAGATATTCCATTCCATCGGAAACTTTTTAATGTATGTTTTATTGTCTTTTATCGTATGGCTGGGAGTTATCTTTTATTACTGGATCATGTTCTTCGCTTATAACATAAAAATATCCTATTTTCTTCTTTTCCCTTATGTTTTTTTGACCATGGTCGGAGCATCCATTCCTACCCCGGGAATGGTAGGGGGATATCATTTCTTCAGCAAATACGGATTGACCGCAATCTATAGAATCGACGATAACCTGGCCGCGGGGATGACGGTTGTCATCCATGCCGTCCAGGTCATCGTGACATGCATTATAGGTTATGCTATACTTTGGAAAGAGGGAATTTCCATTTTCCAGGTTAAAAAACTGAGTTTGAATAACGAGAAATGAAATGTCCTTACTGTGACCATGCCGAAAGCAAGGTCATAGATTCAAGAGAAAGCAAAAACGGTTTTTGCATCCGCCGTAGAAGGGAATGCCTTGCCTGCAAGCGCCGGTTCACGACCTACGAAAAAATTGAAGAAATTCCTTACATGGTGGTTAAAAAAGACGGCAAGCGCCAGCCTTTTGACAACCAGAAACTTCTCCGAGGTCTTTTAAAAGCATGTGAAAAACGTCCGGTTCCTCTTCCAAAGCTGGAGGAGATCGTCGAGCAAATTGAAACAAAACTTCAGGAAAAACCGGAAAAGGAGATGAAAGCGGCGGATATCGGAAGATTTGTTATGGACAGGCTTAAGGAGCTTGATAAAGTGGCCTATGTTCGATTCGCCTCCGTATACAGGGAATTCCGGGATGTTCTTGAATTCAAACATGAGCTGGAAAAGCTCTTGGAAGAAAAATAAGTGTAAAGAAGATGGCTTCAAAAAAAATAAAACCCGTTACACGTATCGTTAAGATCGAAGCTGAGATCAACCGTATAGCGGAGGAGGTGTTTTTCGATGGTAATGAAGTCTTAGGCTTGGATGAAAGCTGGATTCCCCTGGTCGATATCACTGAATCACCGGACCGGATCATCGTCAAGGCAGAAGTTCCGGGTGTGGATCAAAAGGATATCATCATCTTGCTTTTCAGCAGTAGGATCGAAATCAAAGGAGTGAAACGGGAACATCAAGGTTTTAAATCCATTCGTTATCACCGCTTGGAAAGACAATACGGAAACTTCCGCCGTTTTGTTTTTTTACCTTGTTCGGTACGGCCGGAGGGAGCTCAAGCTATGCTTGAAAACGGAGAGCTGACAATTTACTTGAATAAGATGAAGAGGGAGAGGGAAAAAGAAATTGTTGTAAAGATCAAAAAAACGGAGCAATAATCGCGGAGGAATTCATGGGTAAAAAGGAAAACAACGACATCGATCAAATGGATGACGTCATTGATGAAAAAGAGAAGCTGAATATACCCAAAAAACTTCCCGTTCTTCTTCTTCGGGATATTGTCGTTTTTCCTTATATGGTTGTCCCATTATTTGTCGGCAGGGAGAAGTCAAAAAACGCTATTGATCATGCTCTCTCTTCCCACCGGATGATCCTGCTTTTAACTCAAAAAAACATGGAAATTGAAGAGCCCAAGAGAGACGAGGTCTACGATATCGGTACGGTAGCGCTGATCATGCGGATGCTCAAACTGCCCGACGGCAGAGTCCGAATTTTAGCACAGGGTATCGTCAGGGCTGAGGTTAAAAAATTTGAGCAGGATAAACCTTTTTATTCGGCTGAGGTAAAAGTCATCCCCGAGCCCGATGAAGAAAAAAAATCCATTGAAATGGAAGCCCTGATTCGAAATGTCCGGTCCGGATTGGAGAAAGCCTCGTCATTAGGGAAAAATATACCTCCGGAGATAATGATTATTGCCGCAAATGTTGATGAAACCGGACGCCTGGCTGATCTGACGGCGGCCCATCTGGATATCAAGGTGGATGAATCTCAGGGCATTCTGAATATCACGGATCCCTCGAAACGTCTGAAAAAAGTTTATGAATATCTGACCAAGGAGCTGGAGCTTTTGGGTGTCCAGTCTAAAATAAGCACTGAGGCCAAAGGGGAGATGGATAAGCTGCAGAAGCAGTATTTTTTACGGCAGCAGATGAAAGCCATTCAGAAAGAGCTGGGAGAGGGATCGGAAATCCAGGAAGAGATCAAAGCTTACAGGCAAAAATTGAAGAAGTTAAAGGCCGGCCAGGAGGTTAAGGAGGAGCTTGATAAGCAGATCAGCCGGTTGTCGCAAATGCATCCCGAATCCGCAGAAACCGCTGTGGTCAGGAATTATTTGGACTGGATGTTCGCTCTTCCTTGGAATAAAAGCTCCGTCGACAACTTGAATTTGAAGAAGGCCAAGAAGATTCTGGATGAAGATCACTACGGTTTGGATAAAGTCAAGGAAAGAATCATCGAATATTTGGGGGTCCGGAAGCTGTCCAAGAGAATCAAGGGGCCGATTCTCTGTTTTGTCGGTCCCCCCGGTGTGGGAAAGACCTCGCTTGGACGCTCAATAGCCCGTTCCCTGGGACGAAAATTTGTCCGAATTTCCCTGGGAGGAGTTCGGGATGAAGCGGAGATCAGAGGGCACCGCAGGACTTATGTCGGTGCTCTTCCCGGGAGGATTATTCAAAGTATAAGGCGGTGCAACTCGAACAATCCGGTTTTCATGATGGATGAAGTCGATAAAATCGGAGCGGATTTCAGAGGAGATCCTTCTTCTGCCCTTCTCGAAGTCCTTGATCCGGAACAAAACTATTCCTTCCGAGATCATTATCTGGGGGTGCCGTTTGATTTATCCAGAGTCATGTTCATCACCACGGCTAACCTGCTGGATCCCATCCAACCTGCCTTCAGAGACAGGATGGAGGTTATTCAAATCCCCGGTTATACGGAAGAAGAAAAGCTGCAGATTGCGCTTCAACACCTGGTTCCCAAACAGATCAAAGAACATGCTTTATCTCATCGGTTTATTACTTTCACCAAGGGAGCTATAAAAAAGATCATTTCATTGTATACCCGTGAAGCCGGTGTCCGGAATTTAGAGCGGGAGATAGCCACGATCTGCCGCAAAGTGGCCCGCAAAGTAGCCGAGGGGAAAAAGACCGTAACGCGGGTAGCCGCTCAGAACATCGAAAGATATCTTGGCCCTCCCCGGATTTTTAAGGACCAGCTTCTCAAAGAGGACCGTGTGGGTGTGGCTACTGGAGTCGCATGGACTGCCACCGGAGGGGAGATACTATTTGTCGAAGCCTCGCGCATGGAGGGGAAGGGGCGGCTGTCGTTAACCGGGTCTTTGGGAGATGTCATGAAGGAATCGGCTGAAGCAGCGTTGACCTACGCACGGTCGCATGCCAAAGAATTCAACATTTCTCATAAGTTTTTTGCCGAACATGATTTTCACATTCACATTCCCGAGGGTGCCATCCCCAAAGATGGTCCCTCTGCCGGGGTAACGA
Source organism: Candidatus Aminicenantota bacterium (assembly GCA_016927475.1). Classification (GTDB taxonomy): domain Bacteria; phylum Acidobacteriota; class Aminicenantia; order Aminicenantales; family Aminicenantaceae; genus JAFGMO01. The sequence continues at coordinate 20,581 of JAFGMO010000045.1, read as the reverse complement.
TCGCCACGGCTCTTCTTTCCGTCTGTGTAAACCGGCGCATCATAAGGGATGTAGCCATGACGGGAGAGATCACTCTTCGGGGGAACGTGCTTCCTGTCGGCGGTATAAAGGAAAAAGTCCTGGCGGCTCAGCGAGCCGGTGTCACCAAAATGATCCTCCCTTATCCCAATAAAAAAGACTTGATTGACATACCTCGCAAGATCAAGAAAGAAATGGAATTTATATTTGTGAACGATATCCAGGAAGTTTTTCAGAACGCTTTTGCCAATAAAGATCAACGAAAGAACACCGGCGGATAAGGAACCAAATATCGATGAAGCTTCGTCTTCTCAAGGAAGCGGAGATCATCCACTTTGTCAGAAAGGAATTTTTTTCAAAAGAAAAGGGGCTTGCACTCGGTATCGGTGATGATGCGGCCGTTATAAGGGCGGGCACAAAAAGCCTCATACTAACGAAAGACCTGCTCATCGAAAATGTCCATTTTAAAAAATCCTTCCATCCTCCCCGGATGTTGGGCAGAAAAAGTCTGGCCGTCAATGTGAGCGATATTGCTGCAATGGGGGCGAAATCCCGATTTGCCCTACTGGGATTAGGCCTGCCCAAAAATACGCCGCCTGGTTTTGTTGAATCCTTTTTTGAAGGATTTAAGGCGGCGGCCGAAAATTTTAGCACGGTTCTAATCGGGGGTGATGTTTGCCGGGCGGAGAAAGTGACGATATCGGTCACCGTGATCGGAGAAGGAAGAAAAATCGTTACCAGAAGTGGAGCCCGGCCGGGACATATAATATATGTTTCCGGACACCTTGGAAATGCAGCCGAAGGACTGGCGATTTTGAAAAAAGGAGTTCGATGGGGAGAGGACCGGGAGAGGGATGTTCTTCTCAAAGCCTTTCTTGATCCGGACCCCTGTTTAAAATTGGGCGCGGCACTGGCTAAAGGACCTCTAGTCTCCTCGATGATAGACCTCAGTGATGGATTGTCGGCTGATTTGGATCATATCTGCAGGGAAAGCGGCTGCGGTGCGGAGATCGAAAAAGAATGCATTCCTCTTTCTTCGTGTTTGAAAAAATTCAGCCGTCGTCCCTACGACAGGGCTTTATACGGTGGTGAGGATTACCAGCTTCTTTTTACTGTTCCGCCCGAAAAAGTGCCGGCCGTCGAAAAAATCGGACGTGGTTATTGTCTAACACGGATCGGACGGATTATTCGCCGTAGAGATATTTTTATCATTGAGAACAAGAAGCGACGGCCTCTTATCAAGAGAAGTTTTGAGCATTTTTAACCTGCATTATTCATAAATTTGGCCGGATCCAAATGAAAGTTTTCATGTTGGAGGATTGACAAACTAGCATGTGCTTTTATAATGAAAAGGATTAAGCGTGTTTTTATTATTTTAGGAACGGAGGGGCAAATGGCAAAAAAAATCCCCGTCTTTTTTTTATGGATTGTTTTAGGAATGACGTCTCTATGGGCCGGCGGATGGAACAACACCCTTTTGGGATGCAGAGCTCTGGGCCTCGGTGGAGCTTTTACGGGAGTAGCCGATGATCCCAGTGCCATTTTTTACAATCCCGGGGGGCTTTCTTTCCAACCGGAAAGATTGAATTTTTCCATAGCCGGATTCAACATTTGGCCCGACCACGAGTATGTCATGCCTAACGGAATAGCTATTCACAGTAAAAGAAATAGTATGATGCCCCAGTTTTTTCTTACCTACGGAATGAATGATAGAGTAACCGTTGGACTGGGATTTTACACACCATATGCCGGTGGTGGATATGATTGGAAGGCGGAAGACCTGGGTTTTCCTTTCAAATCGACCATGGGCATTCTGGCTTTAAGCCCGACTGTTTCCTACAAGATCAACGAGCATTTTTCCGTAGGGTTCAACCTGCACTTCTACCGTGGAATTCTTGAAATAAATACGGAATCTGAAGATTTTGGTCCTCTTGTCAGTGAGGAAAACGGATCGACAATTTCTTTCGGTTTGGGAATGTTCTTCAGGCCCCATGAACGTTTCAGCATGGGATTGGGCGTCAGAGGGCCGGCGAAGATGACCTTGGAGGGACAAACCAGTGTCAACGTGGACATAGAAATGATTGGTCCGGTCAGCATCAAACTTCCTTCAGAAACATCTTTCGTCCTGCCATGGGATTTTGAATTTGGATTATCCTATATGTTATTTGAACATCTTCTTGTTTCGGCTAGTGCCCAATATACGATATGGTCAAAGCTGGATAAGGTGGAGAAGGTCATCAGTGATATTCCCAGCATTGGCAGCATTAAGGAAAATGAGATTCTGAATTTTAAAAACATTCTCATCCTTCATATGGGAGCCGAATACCAGCTTCCCAACGGCCTTTCCTTACGGGCGGGTGTCGGATACGACCGGAGTGCATCACCATCCGATACTTTGAGCATACGAAATGTTGATGTTGATAAGTTTACTTTACTGGGAGGAGTAGGCTACCAGGTTGGAAGTCTCAGGCTGGACTTCGTCTATATCTTAGCTAACGGAAAAGAACGGGAAAAGGATTTGACAGGATTTCCTTTTCCGGAAAAATACAACCTGAACGCAACCATCATTGGGCTGGGAATCACCTTTTCACATTGATCTGATTTGCCAAATGATACCGAAAAGGAAGATTAAATCGGAATTTTTGTCACACGACGAGATCACCGTCAAATACGACTTCTGAAGGTCCTGCCTGGTAGATATAATCGTCTTCCCACTCTACGGTAAGTTTGCCCATACTTGTTCGAACGAGGACTTTTTTTTCGGTCATCTTCTTTAAGATGGAAGCGGCGGCGGCGGCGCATGAACCGCTTCCTGATGATAGAGTCTCTCCAACCCCCCTTTCCCAAAAGAGAACTTCGATCTCATTCCTGTTCAGAATACGAATGAATTCGATATTGGTTCGCTTGGGAAAAAAAGGATGAGATTCAATCTCTCTTCCGATTTGATGCCACTCGATTCTGGAGGGAAAGCGTTCGTTGAATATGGCACAGTGAGGATTACCGAGGGAAACGCAGGTGATGGGATAAATCTTTTGGTTAATGGATAGAGGATAGTCAATGATCTTCTCATGATCTGAGCCATCATCAAAAGGGATGTCTTTTGAAGATAGCCGGGGGGATCCCATTTCAATTCGTAAAAGGTATTTGTTTTCATCCCGTTGAAGAAGCTCGCATTCCCTGTCTCCGGTTGTTGTCAGGAAATGGACAATCGGGCTGTCGAGCTTTTTATGATGGAACAAGCTGGCAGCGGCACACCTTAGCCCGTTTCCGGAAATTTCAGCTTCGGTTCCATCGGCATTAAATATTCTGAAATTGACAAGTCCCTTTGCCTTATCCTTGACTGAAATCAGGAGAAGGCCGTCTGCTCCTACCCCTGTATGCCGTTCACAAGCCTTGTTGGCCAAGTCGTCGATGTGAAGAAGATCTTTTATTTCCGTCTGGTCGACAATCAAAAAATCATTACCAAGAGAATGAACTTTGGAAAATTTCATTCGGGAATCCTCAGAGAGACGAGAAAATCTTGACTGGCTCCGCTTCTTTCTCTTCTCACTTTCAGGAGAAGAGGATCTCCCGGGTTTAGGCCGTCGATGACTTTTTTTAATTGATTGTAGGATGTGACGGTTACCCGGTTTGCTTCAAGAATGATGTCTCCGACGAGAAGGCCTTTTCTTTGAGCTATGCTTCCTTTTTCGATCTCCACGATCATAAGGCCTTCTTTTGTTTGAAGGCGGTAGCGGGAAGCCAGGCTGGGGGTCAGTTCTTGAACCCCTATACCCAGGTCTTTACCCGAAGGAGAAGACGTTTCCTGTTCTTCTTCCGTATCCAGTTCGGTCAGTTTTGCTTCCAGGATTTTTCGTTTTCCATCACGAATAACCTCGATGGGGACCTTCCGTCCGGGTTCAATTTCTGCGATTTTAAATTTCAGGTCGTTGTCATCCTTAACGGGTACACCGTCGATTTCAACGATGACGTCGTATGTCCGGATACCGGCTTTGTCTGCGGGGGTGTTGGATTCGACGGAATTAACAAGGGCGCCTTCCTTGGAGTTCAGTTTTAAAAAATCCTTGATTTCTTCATTTACCGGCGAGACGATAACTCCCAGATATCCGCGTATAACGCGGCCTTTTTCCTTGAGCTGCTGAATAACGGACTTTGCAAGATTGGCTGGAATAGCAAAACCTATTCCGATATTCCCTCCTGACGGAGCAAGAATCAAGGTGTTGATGCCGATCACTTCACCCCCCATGTTGAGAAGAGGGCCGCCGCTGTTGCCGCGGTTGATGGCAGCGTCTGTCTGGATGAAATTCTGGTAGGCGTCATTAGATAGGTTTCGCCCTTTGGCGCTGACGATTCCGGCCGTAACGGTATATGTCATGCCCAGGGGGTTGCCGATGGCAACAACCCATTCTCCAACCTTGAGGATATCGGAATCGCCAAGGGCTATAAAGGAAAGGTTTTTATCGTCTACTTTGAGCAAGGCCAGGTCGGATCTGGAATCGAGGCCAACGATTTCTGCTTTGTATTCTTTTCCGCTATAGGTATAGATCAGAACTTCATTGGAGTTCTCAGCGATATGGTTGTTCGTTAAAATATATCCATCCGGGCTGATAAAAAAGCCTGTTCCGTAAGCTATGGAGTGACGTTCCTGCTCACGGGGAATTCCGAAAAAACGGTCCCAGAAGTCCTCGAAAGGCGTATCGATTCCTCTTGTGCCGACTTTTTCAACCTTATGAGCTTCCACTCTGACAACTGATTGTTTGACTTTTTCAACGATGGAAACAAAGTCAAGGGTTCCAACAGGTGACCTGTCTTGAGCGGCAAAAAGTGCTGAGGAATAGGATGGAACATTGGGTTTTTGTTCAAGGAAGCTTTTCGAAGAAACATTTTTTTCAGGAATAATTACAAAAATAGCTCCTGCAATCAGGATGCCGAGGACGAATGTAAATAAAGCTATCTGTATCGTCTTTTTCATAACCCTTCCTCCGTACTCGTCTTTTAATATAATAAAATAGCATACTCATATACAAAATACAATTCTTATAGGGACGTTCGACTCCATCTTGACAGAGGTTGGTGAATGGGTTAATCCTTAACGTGTTGAAATGAGATTAAAAAAAGGCGTTCTGATTGTTTTTGAGGGCATTGACGGCTCGGGAAAATCAACCCAGGTTGCCCTTTTGTTGGATGCGCTCGCAAAAAAAGGTATTAGTGCCGTATCTTTCCGGGAACCCTCAGACAGCCGTTGGGGAAAAGAGATCAAAAAAAAAGCGGTTGAAGCCGGATCATTAAGACCAGAGGAAGAACTGAATCTTTTCCAGAGAGACCGAAAAGAAAATGTAGAGAAAAATCTTATGCCTTCACTATCGGAAAAAAAGATTGTTGTTCTCGACAGGTACTATTATTCAACGATGGCTTATCAAGGGGCAAAAGGGATAAACATTGAAGATATTCGAAAGAATAACGAAAAATTCGCCCCTTTGGCTGATTTAGTTTTTGTTTTGGATGTTGATGAAAAATTGGGGCTGAAGAGAATCTCGAATCGAAAAGTCAAGGATATCCATTTTGAAGAAAAAAAATATCTATCGCAGGTGCGGGAAAATTTCCTGAATATTAAGGGGAAAAATATCATTCATATTGATGGAACACAGCCGGCTGAAGTGATTCATAAAAGAATCATGGCAATGGTGACGGAATACATAAAAACGCAAAACTCAAAGCTCAAAGCTCAAAACTGAAAGCTGGGAAGAAGAAAAAAGTTTAAGGTTTAAAGTAGGAAGAAAACGAAAAGAGCAAAGAGCAGATCAGGGGAATGATGGACTCAAAATTTAAACTTTGTTATAGTAATTTCTTATGGAGAATGCTGTAAAACTGATCATTCGAATCAAAAAACCAGACTACAGCCATGGATTCAAGATCGGCCTTTTCATTGTAGCGATCTTCACTTCATTTTTTCTGGGAGTTTTGATCGGAGGATACAAAGCTCTCATCAAGAATCTTCCCGATATCAAAGAGCTGAAAGATCTTCAGTTGAACCGGATCACCAATGTTTTGGCTGATGACGGGGAAGAAGTCATCGGAACCTATGCCAGGGAAAAAAGAATCGAAGTCCAATATAAAGATATTCCGCAGAACCTCATTAATGCTATTATCGCTACCGAGGATCCCCGATTTTACAGCCACCGCGGTATAGATTTTTTGGGAATATTGAGGGCGGTCCGGGAAAATTTAAAACTGAGGGGACGTTCGGGAAGGCTCCACGGCGGAAGCACAATCAGCCAGCAGCTCGTTCGGGAATTTCTTCTCCATAAGGGACAAACAATACGGCGAAAAATTAAAGAGGCGCTTTTGGCCCTTCAAATAGAAAAAACTTATACGAAAGTAGAAATTCTGACGCTTTACTGCAACAAGTTTGACCTCGGCCATGGTGTTCATGGTATCGAAGCGGCTTCGCAGCTTTATTTCGGAAAAAGTGTTCATGACTTAACGCTTGAAGAATCAGCTTTGATAGCCGGTATTTTCAGGGGCCCCTATCTTTATTCTCCCTATAATCGTCCGGAGCTGATGATGCGGCGGAGGAATCATGTCCTCAACCGTATGATTGAGGAAGGATACCTTTCTCAAGAAGAAGGAAAAGTGGCTAAAGAGACTCCTCTTGACGTACTTCCCTTACGCAGGGGAGAATCGGATTTTGCCGGATATTTTCGCGAGGAGGTTCGGCGTTATCTGGAAAAAGAATATGGTTATGATGCCCTTTATAAGGATGGTTTGAAAGTATATACAACACTGGATACCAGGCTTCAAGCTTATGCCGAAGAGGCCCTTCGCCGGCAGCTTCATGTTTTGGATAAACGGCAGGGCTGGCGTGATGACAAGGAAAATCTTTTAGAAAATGAGACCGTGACAGATGAAGAACTCGAAAATATCTGGTTGAACAATTGGAATAAGCCTTCCTTAGATACACCCTACGAGAACGCCGTAGTGTTGGAGGTTTTGCCTTCGAAAGCCCAATTTAAGGTGAAAAATTATTCGGGAGAACTGGGCAATAAGGATATTAATTGGACAAAAACAAGGGATCTAACCCGCTTGATCAAAAGAGGTGATGTAATCAAGATTAAAGTAAATAAAATCGATGAAGATAAAAAAACGATCCTGGCTTCCCTGGATCAGGAGCCTCTTCTCGAAGGAGCCTTTCTGGCCATAGAACCTCAGACAGGACAGATCAAGGCCATGGTTGGCGGGTATTCGTTCAAAAGATCTCAATTCAACCGGGCGACACAAGCCCTGCGGCAGCCGGGTTCGGCTATCAAGCCCTTTATCTACACGGCTGCAATTAGGAACAACTTCACTCCGGCCACGATTATCATCGACGAACCAACGGAATTTGAGGATAAATGGGCCAAGGAGCCGTGGTCTCCTCCCAACTACGACCAGAAATACAAAGGAGCTGTAACCCTGAGGATCGGATTGGAAGAGTCCCGCAACATTGTAACGGCTAAAATCCTTGAATCCATATCACCCCAGGCGGGAGTGGATTCCTGTCAGGATTTTGGATTAACAACCACTCTTTACCCTTTCCTTTCTCTCTCATTGGGGACTTTTGAGGTTTATATGAAAGAGATCGTCTCGGCCTATACTGTTTTTCCCAACAAAGGAGTACGTGTCGAACCCTATTTCATCAGACGTATTGAAGACCGTGAAGGCAATATCCTTGAAGAGAGTAAAATCGAAACAGATGATGTTATTCCTCCCGAAATTGCCTATATCATGACGTCGCTGATGCAGGGTGTTATCATCAGAGGAAGTGCCTGGCCGGCACGTCCTTTAACCGGGTTCAAGGAATTGGCGGGAAAAACCGGAACGACTGATGATTTTACAGATGCCTGGTTTATCGGATTTTCTCCTTCGCTCTGTGCCGGAGTTTGGATCGGCCATGAAACTAAGCTGGACTCCATAGGAGAACACCAGTCGGGAATGGTCGCCGCCTTGCCTGTCTGGCAGGAATTTTTTCAACGGATTATCGACGAAGAGAAAGCCCGGGCCGAGGAAGAAGGTATTGAATATGAAAAAGAGACATTTGATATACCGTCGAATGTCACTTTTATCGAAATTGACAGAAAAACAGGTCTGCTGCTCAGCCCGTGGTGTCTGTTTCCGCTTAAAGAAGTTTTTATTCCAGGTACAGAGCCTGTTCGGTCCTGCACACCAGCCGATCATATGATGATCCTCGATTATTATTCAGTCAAAGAAGACAAGTAATTACCTGCATTATTACCTAGAAAATAACAACAGTCATCACCCGGTTCATCCGGGTGATCCAGGATTTCAGGCAATAATTTTCATCGTTCGCGGGTGCGCATGCGCATGAAAAATTCATAAATTTGATATTATTTTCTGCGTGCGCCGCTCCTGGAGCTTCCTGAGGAACGGCTTCCCGAAGACCTTGAAGAAGAGGATCGTGAACGGGAAGAACTGCTGCGGCTTCGGGAAATCGAAGACCTTGAACCGGAAGATCGTGATCTCGATGAACTGGATGAGATGCGGCCTCTGTACGACGAGGACCGTCCCAAAGAAGAAGCGCTGCGTCTGATGCTGTCTCTTCTTGTCAGGTAATTGTTGATCCGGTTGATAAACGAGCGGCTGGATGTGTTCCGGCTGCGGGCGGAGTTTTTGATACTGATATCAGGGGAAGAGGGATACCCGTAAGATCCTCTTTTAATAAATGTCCGGTCTCTATTTTCCGGACCGGCCCTTTTGGCGTCAATGGTCTTTTTTCCTCCCTCGGTATTTCCGGCAGCGGGACTTCTTTCGATATTCCTCCGGGTAAGGTTTCTTCCTTGGGTTTCTAAGGAATTGCGGATGGTCCTCGGATTGTTGCTTATATTGCTGCCTTCTGTCTTTCGTAGAATATATCTTTTGTCGCCGATTCTTTCCAGGTTAAGCGTTCCCCGGTTTGTTCCGGATGCCGGGCTGGAATTTAAGAGATTGAGCTTTCCAAGTTTGCTGATACTTTTGTTGTCCAGGGCTACCTTGCTGATATTTTTGGAATGAATGTTGTTTTTATGGATCACGGTCAGCGCTCTCGAGTTGTGAGGGTAAATACGACCATAATAGCGGGAGTAATAGCGGTTATTGAGAATAACTCCCGGATATCCGTACCAGCTCAAAGGAGCCCAGCCGTAATATCCATATCCCCAGTACCAGCTCACCCAGCCGGGACCCCACATAGTGGAGGGGATCCAATACCAATTATAGAAGGGACTCCAGTGCCATCTTCCATAGTGAAAGGTGCACCATCCCCAGGGCTCATATGGAAGCCAGGTCCAACCGCATAAGGGCATCCACATCCAGCGTCCGTTGTAATAAGGCCGCCAGTCGGAGCCGACGTCTTTGGGGACCCAGACGTATCCATAGGGTTCAACATATGCCCAATAACCATAGGTGTTCAGTTCATGTTCAAAATCTTCCAGTTCTTCAGGAAGGTAGGTTGTTGACATACGGCGGTTGACCAGGGAGCTCCTGTACTGACACCATTTATCAAAGCTGTCCTCGGCAGCGGCAAAAAATTGATTGGGTTTGGAAACAAATCGTCCCTGGCTGATTTCAAGACGCTGTTCATCCTTCACCAGAAGGGAGCCGGAGCTGCCCGCAGCCTCAATCAATCCGTTAAAAACGAGAACTTCCGTTTCTCCGTTTTCTCTGACATCAACCCTGTAAAGCCCCTCTGAAAGGACATAGAGGGAAACATCCGAAGTATGGATCTCAATATTTTTTTCCTTTTCGAGAAAATCGATATCGAAGTAGACATGTCCTGCCCATATCCTGATGCGGGCATGGTCGTAACCCCGTTTCGGCAAATTCAGGAAATCGATTTTTGTATTGTTGTCAAGTCGAACGTAATTTTTTCTCCCGAGATAAACCTCCGCTCTTCCATCGGTCGTACCCATTCTGTCGCCCTCGGCCAGCGGCATATTTACCTGTCCTTCTTCGACTCCCATTTCGTTAACTCGCTGGATGTATGTCTTGCCTTTGACATAGCTCAATCGGGCAAAAGTGTAGTTTGTGTATTGGGTTTCCTCTTCAGCGGAAAAACATAGACCGGTGAAGAGCAGCGAAATGAGGATTGCTGTTATTTTTCTCATGCTTTCCTCCTATTAAACCTATATCATAAATGCAAATCCTATGCCAAATCTTTACCCTGGGTAAAGATGAATTCATGAAGATTTTTGTCCCTTTTTGGGGACGGATGTATGAATTTCATACATGACCGCTCCTTCGAAGGAAACCGGAAAAGGCTCTGTCCAGGATTTTTACAATTTTTTTTAAGGAATGGGCCAGTAATCGCTTAGGATCTCAAAAACTTGAGAAAGCTCCCGTGCCGTTCCCACAGAGAGGTCTTTTTCTATTTCCGGTTTGCTGCCGTTCCCGGCGAGTTGTTCCAGGACGGCCAGAACTCCTTCTTGGAGACCCGTCAGGCTGTATCCCCCTTCAAGCGTGAGAAGCAGACGGTTCTGTGAAAATTCAGCAGCCGTATTGAGAAGGATATGTGTCATGGCTCCGAATCCTCTATCGCTTACTTCCATTCCTCCCAGGGGATCTTCGCGGTGAATATCGAAGCCCGCCGAGACCAGGATGAATTCCGGACGGTATTCTGAAGCGAGAGGATAGATCATATTCTCGAAAATGAAAACGTAATCCGCGTCCTCTTTTCCCGGAAAGAGAGGAACGTTGATTGTGTATCCTTCGCCTTCTCCCTGGCCTGTTTCTCCCCACAATCCTGTTCCCGGATAAAAAGGAAATTGGTGGATGGAAAAATACAGGACATCCTTGCGGTGATAAAAAGCGTTCTGAGTGCCGTTTCCGTGGTGGATATCCCAATCTACCACCAAAATGCGTTTCAGGCCGTGTTTTTGAATAAGATGTTCAGCGGCAATAGCAATGTTGTTGAAGATACAAAATCCCATGGCCCGTGATTTTTCGGCGTGATGACCGGGTGGTCGAACAAGGGCAAATGCATTCTGGATACCGCTTCCAGCCATGATCGTGTCGGCTGTTTCCAGAAGGCTGCCTGCCGCAAGAAGGGCGGTTTCATAAGAAAGGGGGGAAGTTGAGGTGTCGGGATCAAGTTGGACCGATGGCTTGCCGGCTGTGCTTCTAACCTGAGAGATGTATTCCGGGGAATGGATGAAGGCGATCTCTTTTTCCTCAGCCGGTCTGGGGGGCAGTTCCACATAAGGGGGAACGTTTTCTTCCTCCAGGGCCGAATAAATAGCTTCCAGGCGGCCTGGATTTTCAATATGACCTTCGCCCATGGTGTGGTTGAGGAATCGGCGGTCTTTTACGATTCCCGTCTTCATGACGAATATTCCTTTTTATGTTTTTTTAAATTCCGCTTTTTCCTTCGGGAAAAACTTATTCAGTTCTTCTTGTGAAGGTTTTTTTGTCAGAAAGGTAATCGAAAACAATGACAACAAGGCCACGGCCAGGGCCGGGTAGAGTATAGGTATTCCAAAGGGGTCGGCATTGGGATCACCGGCCGGTTTCATGATGGATGGCCATATCGATCCGGCCAGTTTGAGAGAGATGGTGACGATCGTAGCCGAAATGATCGAAACCAGGCCTGCGGCTTTGGTGACTCTCTTCCAGGCGAGGGCGGCGATCAGGGGCGGCGTGATAGCCACACCGTAAATGGTGTAGGCAAAAAGTGCGTTTTCCATAACAGAACGCATTTGTGTCGCCATGAGGTAAGCAAAGACACCAATAAGTACGATCAGGAACTTTTGCAGCAGGACCGCTTTGTTGTCTGCGTCGATTTTCAGGGATGTGCGGTAGATAATAACGGCCAGCCCTCCGACCATGGCCAGGTATACACCGATACCAAGCTGATCGAGAATCTGGTTGTGCTTGAAAAGGATGATCATCACAGCGATAAAAGGAAAAAGACCGGCTATCAAAGAGGCAATCTCGGTTTTACGGCGAAGAAGAACCAGACAGATGATGAGCAATGCCCCGACCGGAATCAGGAAAACAAGGATTTGAAATAGGACCCTTAAAAATCCCTGATCAAAAACAGCGGTTGTTTTGAGAAAAGATCCCACTGCGAAACCGGAGTAGATTCGAGGTCCTGCTTGGACAGCTTCCGTGGATTCCTTGAACCAGGGAAGAAAAAAAGAAATAAGTAGAGCGGTCGCTGCGGTAAGGAGGGGCCAGCGTATTCCGCTTTTTGTTTCTTTTTCCTGTAAGACTTTTTTCTTCTTTGAAAAAAAGCGTTGGATAACGTCACGGATAAGGGTGGTTGTTGGTGAAAGAAGGTAGTTCATTCCGGTCGAGATAACGACAACCGTAGCCGCCCCGAGAAGGAGGACCCCCACGGCGGGTGGGATCATTTCCCGTGCCGCTCTTATGATGACCTCGGCGTGGTCAAAAGCGGGCTGGGCGATGAAAAGCCGGTTGGCGAAATAGGCCGTGGCGAATACCGCTATAATGATGGCCACGGATTCGATGATAAGCGTTCCCACCATCCAGATGCCCGCTGCTTTCCTTGCTTCCTGGGGGTTTCGGGCTGAATAAAACTTTTGGTAAAGGCTTTGGACTCCGAGGAGAAGCAGCATGGTTGATATGCCCATAGCCAGAATCTTCAGGGGAGGATTATAGGTGAAAGTCGGATTGAATACGGCCCGGTGGGTTTCGGGAAGAACATCGACCAGTTTATCCGGCGCTTCAATGGCCAGTCTTTTTACCTGTTCCAGCGGTAGATATTTGAAAAGACCGGATTTGAGGACTTTGATGATGACCAGGGGTGTGGATATGACGAGCGCGGTCAAGATGACGATGCCGTTCGGAAGATCCGTATTGGCGATAGCGACCATACCGCCGATCATGGTAAAAACGGTCACAAATAAGAAAGCGAAAAAGACTCCCTGCTGAGTGGAGACTTTTCCATCAGTGATGATATTCAGGATATAGCCGCCTGCTTTAAATTGATAGCTGACAATGGTCGTGAAGCTGATAATAATAGCTACGGCACCGAAGATCCGTGCAACCGGACCATACCGTGTTTCAAGGATGTCACCAACCGTGTACTGGCCGAATGTGCGGATTTTGCTGGCCAGAAAATAGATGATAATGATGCCAACTCCTACGCCGCCCACCTGCCACATGGCGCTCCAGCCGGCTTTTGCGGCGAATTCGGCACCGGATATGAATGTTCCCGAACCGATCCAGGTGCAGATAAGTGTAAATATCATTTTACTGATGGGGATCTGGCGCCCGGCCAGCATCATATCATCTTGGCTTTTTACTTTCCGTGATTTCCAGAAGTTCATGATGGTTAAAGCGGCCATGTAGATTAAAATGATGACAAGAAAAGTCGACATGTTCTCCTCCTTTTCGTTTCAGCTTTGTCCGGAGGCCGGAGAATCGTCAAGGGGATTACGTTTTTTCCCTTTGGCGTCTAACAAAACTGCAGGAGTCTGAAAAACGAATGCTTCTATTTTTCCAATTCTTTTTGCAACTTTCAAGCAGTTTTTTTATCCGGTCATTGGTCTTCGGCCGTATTTCCCCTATAATAAAAGCGGATTCAAAAGAATACCGGATTTACCCCATGAAAATACAATTATTTGTTCCACCGCAAGGATACATCGCTCAGCGCTGGGTGGAGGGAGGGGCTTCCATGCCTCCCCTTGGGATTCTATATCTGGCCGCAGTCCTTGAGCGGGAGGGGATCGACGTTCAGGTTGTTCCGGCTGATGTTTTGAAGTTTGGCTGGAAAGAGGTCGAGGCGAGCATTCGTTCTTTTAAGCCGGATATCGTCGGCGGTACGACGACCTCGGAGAACCGCTTCGACGGATTTCATCTTGTCGAGATGGCCAAAAAGATAGATCCCGGAATTGTCACTGTACTTGGTGGCCCCCACATATCCATGGCCGGCCGGGATGCCATGGAAGGGGTCGGGGCCCTTGACATCGCAGTCGTCGGGGAAGGGGAGAGAACGATCCTCGAGTTGGCCGAAACCCTGAATGCAGAGGGGAGCCTGGATACGGTCCGCGGTATTTTCTACCGTAAAAAAAGGGATGTTTTTTTCAGCGGGCCCCGGGAAGCAATAGCCAATTTGGATGAACTTCCTTTCCCGGCCCGCCATCTTGTTCCCATGGAAAAATATCATTTTTATGTCAACACGCCGGACGGAAAAAAACGGAAGGCCCAAAACATCATGACTTCTAGAGGATGTCCTTTCAATTGTTATTTCTGCGCCACACCCGTTAATTGGGGCCGAAAGATGCGGGGTTTTTCGACAGAGAGGGTTCTAGCTGAAATCGAGCACCTGATCACCGAGTATGGAGCGGAGTTCATTTGGTTTTATGATGATACTTTTAATTATGATAAACGCCGGGTTCACCGGATCATGGATTCAATTCTTGAACGAAGTTGGAATATCAAGTTTTGCTGTGAATTCCGCATTGACCTGGTGGACAAGCCTCTTCTTGAAAAAATGGTCAAGTCCGGGTTGGTCTGGGCTCATTTTGGTATTGAAGCCGGAAATGCCCGCGTTCGCAAAAAAATTGTCGGCAAGAATATAGAGATTGAGGCAGCCGACCGTTTCGTCGAATGGGGACGGGAGCTGGGATTTGTGCCCAATGCTTTTATGATTTTTTCCCACTACACGGAAACATGGGCGGAAGCACGGGAATCGATTCAAATAATGGAAAGAATGAAAAACATCAATCCCGATACGGAGATCTCAACGGCTATCCTGCATGTTTATCCCGGAACACCCCTGGAAAGGATTGCTAAGGATGTGGGGATTGTGCCCAGGGATTTTATGTGGTCCCGGAAGAAAGATATGAAACGGGTGGACATGCTGCCCGCAGCTCAAGGATATGTTCCTCTATTCAAGGACAGGTTGAGTTGGTTTCAAATTGCTGAACTGGTAATGCGCTGGTCGGCGGACCGGAAAAGAGTGGTTTCGGGTTCCAAATTCCGGTCAGGTGTGAAATCGGTTTCATCGATTCGGGACGTGGCCGTTGCCGCCGTTTTTTTTCTTGTTTTACTGAAGCATAAAATAAAAAGGTTTTTTGGGAAAGGAAAAAGGGCCCAAGATGTCCCTCGCCGGGCGGATGTTGGGACGCCTGAAAAAAGCGGTCGAAGGCTTTCCGGATGAATACTTCAGGCTAGGTGTCGGGCAGCTCAGTTTTTTCAGGCAGGCCTTTTTTCTTATCTATCTTCATGGAATAAACCTGTGTTTTGCTTGGTTCTGACATGGTTGTTCCGTAAATGTAATCGGCGACTTCCATTGTCTTAAAGTTATGGGTGACAATGATGAATTGTGTTTTTTCCTTCATCAACCGCATAAGGTCTAAAAACCGCGACAGATTGACATCATCCAGGGCTGCATCCACCTCATCCAGAATGCAGAAAGGTGTAGGCTTATAACGGAAAAGGGCGAAAAAGAAGGCAAGACTGGTCAGGCTTTTTTCGCCTCCTGAAAGCAGGGCGATTGTCTGGACTTTTTTTCCGGGGGGCTGGGCAAAGATATCGATGCCGCTTTCCAGGGGATTGGATTCGTCCGTCAGTTTGATACCGGCTTTCCCTCCCTTAAAAAGTGTTGAGAATACGTCATCAAAGTTTTTATCAACTTCCTGAATCGCCCTCAAGAATTGGATTTTACTTTCATCATCGATCTTTTTGATGGCTTCCTTTGTTGATTGGATGGATTCAACAAGATCGTTTTTCTGTTGAGTGAGAAAGTCGTGGCGTTTTTTCTGAGCCTGGTATTCTTCCTCGGCCATCAAATTGACGTTGCTGAATTTTTGCAGTTTTTCCTTGAGATTTTCGAGCTCTTCCCCGATGTCCATTTCCGGGAGGTCCGTTAAGGCAATGGAATTTTTCACTTCTTCAAGGTTTTTCTTAAGCTCTTGCCAGCATGATTCCTCCAGGTTGGCGATATCACGATCTCGTTCAGCCTTTTTGATCTCCCATTTGATCCTCTCTTCTTTACTGGCCTCGTAATCCACTTTTATCTTTTCCAGCTTATTTTCAGTTTCTTTGAGTTCGGATCGCTTTTTATCCAGCGTCGTTTCATTCTTTGTCAGTGATAATTCGGTTTCTTTTTTCTGATGTTCCAGGGTTTTTATTTGTTTTTCGATATCAGTGGTCTCTGTGAGAATTTTTTTGAGCTTCTCCTCACCTAGGGTGATATCATTCCGAAGATCGTTCAGGCGGGAGGCAAAGTTTTCTTTTCTTGTATCGATAGACTTTATCCTTTGGGTCAGGTTGGAGATTCTTTCGGCGGTCAGATCTCTTCTGGATTTTATCTCGAAAAAAAGATGGCGTTGGCGGTCGTTATTCTCCAGGATAAGAGTCAGATTTTTTTCCAGTTTTTCGATTTTTTCTTTGAGAGATTTTATGTCTTGTCCAAGGGATTCGCTTTTCTGATGAACGTTATCTTGTTTTTCTTGGAGTTCCTTTTTTCCGGTCGAAAGCATACGCCATTCATTTTCAAGAAGGCCCAGGTTGGTCTGTATCTTTTTTTCATCGGCCTTCATGTATTGAAGGTCCTTTGTTTTTTCTTCTAAAGTTCTGTTCAGGCTTGCCTGTTTTTCCTCGCATTCTTGTTTCTCTTCTTCGAGAAGACGCAATTTTTTTTCTTCCTTTTGGCGTTTTTTATTCAGAGGGGTGATCTGGCTGTCGAGTTCGGATAAGGTTGTTTCGAGGTTTTTCAAATCCCGGGCCAACATGAATAATCCTTCTTTTTTCTCGCCGATTTTTAAAAGTCCTGAAGACAGAAGAATATCGCCGTCCATGGTGATAAAATTCAAATCCGAATATTTTTGCCAGAGTTCGAGGGCAGTTTGAAGGTCATCAACGATAGCTGCGTCGGTCAAGCGGAAAAGATTATCTTTGTAGGGGGAGGGAGAACGAAGGGTGGATTTTAGAAATCCCTTAACGAGGGGATTTTTGAAAGCCATATGGGGAGGAGGGTTTTTTGATGCCGGAGGCAGGAGAAGAAAACGGCCGTTAAGCTTTTTACCGGCCCATTTTTTCAGCAAATCTTCAACACGGATGAGGGAGGCTTTGGCTTCTTCTTTCCATAGAATGTCAAAGAGAGGAGCGTACTCAGGAGTACTGTCGATGATATCGGCCAGTAAACCGGGAGACTCCTCAATATCCGTTGTTTCCGTAAGCCGTTCTTGTTTTTCCCATTTTTTTAGTGTTTCGAGCTGAAGGGATGTGCCTTTTTTTTGATCTTTCAAATTTCCAAGGAGAGATTGTGTTTTTTCGAGCGAAGCCTGTATCTTTTGCAGCTCTTCCTGCTTTTTTTGAAAGTCTTCGGATGTTTTATTACGGAAGTCATTCAGTTCAGCCAAAGATTTTTCGGCGGTGAGGACTTCCTCCTGTTTACGGCGAAGCGTGTCTTTTTCTTCTTGGATGTGTGAGCCAAGCTTTTCTTCCTGCCGAAAGATTAGCTCCAGTTCTTTTTCGATTTTGGCACGATCGTTCCGAATTTCCGTATGTTCCGACAGCTTTTGATAATAGGTGTCGCGCATCGATTCCAAATTTTTTTCCAGTTCGGTATGTTCATTGCTTGTTTGATGGATGAGTGTTTCGGCATTCTGAAGTTCTTTTTTTTGGCCGGAAAAGTCGGTTTCAAGGTCGGATAAACCCTTGGTGATTTCTTTGCGTTCGTTTTCCAGGTTGTTCATTTCCTGTTCGAAGTCACTGACACCGTGGATATTTCTTTTTTTTGAGGCATTAAGGTTGGAGATTTCCACCGCGTTCTTCTCTTTGTCCGCTTCCAGGCGGGAAATGCGTGAAGTTAATCTGTAGATTTGTTCGTTCTCTTCTTTGGCCTTTTTTTCCATGGACCAGACCTCACCCCGTTCAGATGATGCGGAACGCTCACATTCTTTTAACTGCAGAAAAAGGGCGTTTTCCTTTTCGAGGTGAGAACGATAGTGGTTGGCGGCTTCCTTGGCGTTTATTTCCAGTTCCTCAATCCGGTGACGGTAATGGAATGAGGTCAATTCGCGGATTTTTTCCCGAGTTTTTCTGTACTTTTCAGCAGCTCCGGCCTGCCTTCTCAGGGAATTCTTGGCTTTTTCCACCTCGATAATAATATCCTCGAGGCGGATGAGGTTTTGCTCGCTGTTGGTGAGCTTGTTCTGTGCCTGGCGTTTTTTTTCCTTATAATAGGCGGTGCCGGCCGCCTCCTCAAGGAGTCCCCTTTTTTCGATGGGTTTGGATGTCAAGAAGAGACCGATGCTGCCCTGTTCGATGACGAAATATTCCTTTTCTCCGATGGAATACTTCCACAGCGTGTCCTGAATATCTTTCAGCCTGACGGATTTTCCGTTAAGCCGGTAGTCGCTCTCTCCGGACCGGAAAACACGATGGTTGATGATAATTTCTTCCCGGTCATCCTGGAGAAAGAGGGAGACATCGGCCATACTCATGGGGGCTTTTTGACTATTGCCGTTGAAAATGATGTCTTCGCTGCGGTCTCCGCGAAGTGCTTTCAGCCGTTGTCCTCCCAGCACCCAGAGAAAAGCATCGACAATGTTGCTTTTGCCTGTTCCGTTGGGTCCGATAACGGCTGTAATACCGGGATGGATGATGATTTTTGTCCGGTCAGGGAAGGATTTAAATCCCTGCAGTTCAAGTTTTTTAATGTGCATGGTTAAAGATTTTTTAAGCCTTCCGGTAGCGTTGGTTCAGGTGGAAAACGAAGGGTATGATAATATATTTGCCGGTGGCGGGCAAGTTATTTGCGAAAGGTTGGATTTATGAGGCTTTTTCAACGGGATCTTTTCTTTTTTTTGATGATTTTTTCTTCTTTTTTTTTGTTGCTGTGGATATGACGATTGTTTCCGCGATCCGGTCGTGAATCGTCCGCCTGTCTGGGCGGATGAAAAACTGAAAAAAACCGAATCCAAACTCCAGGGTGGAAGCCCCGTATCCTATGGCCCGCTCAAAGGCATGAAATAGGTTGATGCGTTCATGGACCAATGATACGATTTTTATGCGGCATAATTTTTTCCCTAACGTTAGGCCGTTACTTAGGTAGACACTAAACGTGAAATAAAGGACCAGCCATATCACACTGTACCAGTTTTCAAAGAAACTGAATTCGATATGCAAATCTTCTTTCAAAGAGAAAAGGCCTGTCCAATCATCGAATTTAATAAATAAAATAGACAGCATACCGAATGATAAACCTGCTGCGATAAAATCAAAAAAAAGAGCTATCGCCCTTTGCAGGAATGATGCGAGTGGTTTGCCTATCAATGCTTCGGAGCGGCTTGAATCCGGTGATTGGTATCGCTTTATTTTCTGAGCCATGATTTTCTCCTTGGGTAATAAAATCCATGGTTTCTTAAGATTTTATAAAAATGGCGACGAATGACAAGTAACAATTTCTGGTATAACCCTAATCGTATACAAAATAATCAATATTTTATTTCTTGACACAAAACACGATTTTTTTTACCTTCTATCGTACCAGGCCAGCGTAGCTCAGACGGTAGAGCAACTGATTCGTAATCAGTGGGTCGGAGGTTCAATTCCTCTCGCTGGCTTTTTTTGTTTTAAATCAAAAATTTTTGAAGGCAGCGAGCCTTTATCACGAAAAAAACTGTTTCTTAATAATTCGGTTCAGAATTCGTAAGAAAAAATACTTTTGATGATAAAACCGTCAGTACTGTCGGTCAATCCGAAACCGGCCCCCATGTGCCAGTGAAGACCATGTCCAAACCGGAAATCGAGAGTGGGAAAAACAACGTGCCTTTGTTCGCCGGCGGGATTCAAACCGCTGAGTTCACCCATTTTTCCGTGGAATTCAATACCCGGTTGAACAGTCTGGAATTTTATGAATGTGAGGCCGACGGCGTAATTAAATTCCAGTCCTTCGTCTATTTCGCTGCCGCTCATTTTTTTCTCGAACATCGGATTAAGGTCGATTCTGAAATTCCCGATGTCTTTTTCGAGAATGAAGCGGATTTCCAGCTCTTCATCATCCATGTAGCTCCTGCGAGGGATGTAGTATTCCACATACACGGCGGGATCAAAAAAATATTTTCCCTTCTCGGCAAAACGGTATCGGAAAAAAACGGCCCGGGTTCGATAGTATTTGAGGCTCTTTCCCGGGGGATCTTCGAAGTCCACATACAAGGCAACAGTCAACCGGTCCGTCACTCCGTACTCTATTTCAAAACTGTGAGCCCAAAGCCCTTTTCTGTTGACGGCTTCTCCGAAGAATGAAGAAGACAGGTTGCTTTGAGCGATGTATGTATTCCAAAGAACGACCTCCGTTTCGTTTTTTTCGGGAGTTTTGTAACCATATACCTTGTAGAACTGGGGCCAAGCGGGCTGTGAAAGAAAATAGAAAAAGAGCAGGCCCAAAAAAACACCTTTTTTATTCATGGTTTATACCTTATTGAATATATTCTTTGACTATTATCCCTCGATTTGTTCAAAAAATCAAAATCCAGGAAAAGAAAGAGAGGCATTGAGAAACAGGTTGGATGCCTGTTTGAAAAAAGGATTGACATTATCGCAAAATATGTTATAT
>JAFGMO010000044.1 GCA_016927475.1 Candidatus Aminicenantota bacterium | reverse complement strand
TTACTAAAACTTTCCTCTTCAGCCGGGCGCAAAGTTTATTGCGGAGCCGATTATATGGACCGCCGCCGGCTCCCGCTTGAGGCCTAGAGACCGATCCTCTACAAGGAAATGCCTGTTCCTGAAGGATGGCATGCGTATTCCGGAGCAAAGTCCCACCCCATTCCGGTGGAAAGTACCCACCGATTCCGTTTGAAAGTCCCCCCTAATTCCGTTTGAAAGGTACCATCCGTTCCGGCGGAAAGTACCTACTTTTTTAAGTGGTCTCCGGAATGGGTGGGTATTTTGAAACGGAATCATAAATAAGAGCGCTTTGATGCGAAAAATGATGAGGTATGCCATCCTTCTTGGAACATTATCTAAGGAGGAGACATGGCTCATAGGAGAAAGAGTGTGAGAAAGATCAAAAAAATAATACGATTGCATGAGGCGGGGTTTAACAAAAAGCAGATAGCAGGAATCGTGATTATTTCCCGGAAAACCGTAAGAAAATATATAGAAAGGGTTGAATCACTGGGATTGACCTATGCAGAGATCGAGAAAATGCCTCCTAAGAGATTATATGCCGTCCTTTTTCCGGTAAAACCGGAAGAAACCATGGGATCAAAGCCACAGCCTGATTGGCAGAAGATATACCAGGAGATGAAGAGAAAAAATGTGACACTGACACTTTTATGGGAAGAGTACATAGAGATTTATCAGGATGGATACAGATACAGCCAGTTTTGCCATAATTACAAGCAATGGCGCAAACGGCTGGATATCAGTATGCGGCAGGAGCACAAAGCCGGAGAGAAGCTTTTTGTTGATTTTGCCGGGCAGAGAGTTCCTGTCACAGACCCGCTGACGGGAAAAATCAAACAAGCGCAGATATTTATCGCGGTCATGGGAGCGAGTAACTACACCTATGCGGAAGCGACCTGGACCCAAACTCTTCCCGACTGGATCCAATGCCATGTCAATGCTTTTAGCTACTTCGGAGGCTGTACGGAATTAGTAGTTCCAGATAACGCCAAGACAGGGATCTCTAAGGCCTGCCGTTATGAGCCTGATCTTAATCCCACATATCATGATTTTGCCGTGCACTTTGGAGTCGCGATTGCTCCCACACGAGTCAGAAGACCGAAAGACAAGGCCAAAGTGGAGAATGGTGTGCTGGTGGCGGAACGTTGGATTTTGGCAGCGCTGAGGAACTTCACCTTTTTCTCCCTGGCGGAACTTAATGAAAAAATCTCAGAATTAAGGGAAAAACTCAACGACAAACCGTTTCAGAAGCTGGAAGGGACGCGCAGATCTCATTTTGAACTTCTGGATAAGCCGGCTCTTCGGCCTTTGCCTGAAACAGCTTATGAGTTTGAGGAATGGAAGAAAGCGACCGTCAATATCGATTATCATATTGAAGCCGACGGCCACTATTACTCTGTTCCCTATAAATACCGGGGGCAAAAAGTGGACATAAGAATCACTCGGTTTATAAGGACGGCTGCCGGATCAGCTCTCATATCCGCAGTTTCCTAAAAGGGCGCCATACCATGCTTCTTGAGCACTTGCCCAAGGCTCACAGGGAATATAAGCAGTGGACACCTTCAAGGATAATCTCCTGGGCAAAATCTTTCGGGGAGAATACCGCTCTGGTAGTGAAGCGGATTATGGATGAGAGAGAACACCCTGTTCTTGGTTACAGAAGCAGTCTCGGGATTATCCGGCTGGAGAAAAGCTATGGAAAAAAAGACAGGCTGGAAGCCGCCTCCAAGCGAGCCGTTGCCTTTGGGGCTTATTCCTACAAAAGCATCAAATCCATATTGGAAAAAGGGCTGGATAAAAAACCATTAGAAAAACAGATAAACAAAACTCTGCCCCAAAACCATGAGAATGTCCGCGGGGCCGATTATTATCGATCTCAGGAGAAAAAACTATGTTAATCAATCAAACACGGGAAAAAATGGAAAAACTGAAATTTACCGGAATGCTTCAGGCTTTTGACGAGCAAATGGCTTTGCCGGAGGCCAAAGAGCTGAGCTTTGAACAACGGTTAGGGCTGTTGATCGATCGGGAAATACAGGAAAGAGAGAACCGGCGGTTAAAAAGACGCCTCCGCCAGGCCAAACTGAGGCAAAACGCGACCATAGAAGATATTGACTTTAAAAGCTTCAGAGGTCTGGATAAATCTGTGATCCTCTCTTTGGCCCAATGCGAATGGATCAAAAAAAACCAGAATATAATCATCACAGGCCCTACAGGAGTAGGAAAGACATATCTCGCTTGTGCTCTGGCCCAAAAAGCCTGCCGCGAAGGATATACGGCCCTCTACAACCGGCTTCCCCGACTCTTTGAACAGCTGGCTATGGCCAAAGGAGACGGCCTCTATGGAAAATTATTGGATAAAATTGCAAAATCAGATCTTTTAGTCTTGGATGATTGGGGACTCTCCGTTTTAACAGAATCACAGAGAAAAGACCTTATAGAACTCATAGAAGACAGATCCAACCTTAGTTCCACCATAATCGCAACACAACTGCCAATCACAAAATGGCATGAGGTCATAAATGATCAGACCATAGCCGATGCTATACTGGATCGGCTGGTGCATAATGCGCATAAAATCAATATGGAAGGAGATTCCATGAGAAAAAAGATAAACAAAGTACCCACTTCATGCTAGAATCAAAACTCGTCGCTTCGCTCCGATGAAGAAGTGGGACTTTGATCCGGAATCAAGTGGGACTTTCATTCCGGAATCGGTGGGTACTTTGCCCGGAATACGCAATGGCATGAGGCTTATGACCAGGGAAAGGTCGGTACGGATTCTTATGAAACGTGGAGGGACATCGACTCCAAGGACCTGAAATAGATGAAAAAGACCATGAAACTCGTCAGCGCCTGCCTTTTAGGAATCAAATGCCGTTGGGACGGAGAAAGCAACAAAAACAGCAAAGTCATGAAGTTTTTGGATAATGAAATCCTCATACCCGTTTGTCCCGAACAGTTGGGTGGGCTTCCCACGCCCCGGCCCCGTCAGGAAATTAAAGGCGGAACAGGAAAAGATGTGTTGGAAAAAAAAGCGAAGGTCTTGAACGAAAACGGAGAAGATGTCACCGAGGCGTTTATTAAAGGGGCGGAAGAAACCCTGAAAATCGCCCGTTTCTTAGGTGCAGATGAATTTATAGGGACATCTCATTCCCCCTCTTGTTCATGTTTTGAAATAAAGGACGGCACTTTTTCCGTCAGGGTGATTAAGGGCCGCGGCGTAACGGCGGAACTCTTGAAACAAAACGGAATAAAAATTAAGAGCGAAGACGAATAAAGATGGGATAAACGGCCCGGTTGAAGCCGGCAGTTCATGTAAGATTAAAAGTCACAAATGTTTTCTTGACTCAAGACGGATTTTGTTTTATCATCTTAATGATAATGATTATCATTATCATTTATGATTTTTGGAACAAAAATTTTGTGATAGTAATCCGGTTATCGAGAAGCCGGGCGCCCACAAAAAAATCACAAATAAAGGAGGCTGCGATGCAAGGAGGAGGATCAGGAAGAGGCGGTGGCCAAGGCCGTGGAGGCGGTGGGGGTCAAGGCCGCGGAGGCGGAAGAGGTTTGGGCCCGGGAGGAAACTGTGTCTGTCCTTCCTGTGGGGCCAAAGCTCCCCATAAGTTAGGGGTGCCCTGTTACCAGCAAACCTGTCCTAAATGCGGAAGCCGAATGACCCGGTAACAAAAAAATCCGCTCATTTAGGAAACATACAGATAGCCTGGTGGTTTCATGAATATCAATGATGCCTCCGTTTATGAGAGGTGAAATATAAGACCGGAGAGATAAATGGCAGTTTTTATTGATGAAAAAAAATGCAAGGGATGTGCCCTTTGTCTTCCCGTTTGTCCGGTGCAGGCGATATCGATGGAAAAGAGCAAAGCCGATATCGACCAAAATCTTTGTACGGAATGTTTGGCCTGCATGGATGAATGTCCTGAAAATGCCATCTATCAATTATTGCAAAAAGACTCCATGCCTGCGGAAAAGCCGGTCGCCGAACCATATCTTATTCAGAGGACTCCTTCCCGGTCTGATGAAGTTTTGCATAAAAATATAAGGGAGAAGGGATTATTTTGGAGAGAAGGCGGGATATTTGATCGAATCATAGGATTTGCGCAACACTTTTTTTCAGACATGTCATCACCGGGCCAGGGGAGAGGAAGAGGAGGAGGCAGACACAGAGGACGGGGAAAAGGATATAGAGGAGGCAGAGGAAGACGTTAAGCGTTCCAAATTTGTGAATAATGGTTATGGGTTGATTTTTCCTTTGTCCATTCTGTATGATTCAAAATACGGGTTGACCTTCACTTAGGCTGTATGATTCAAGATTAATGTTTTACGCAGGGAGGTATTCATGTTGATCGATGACAGAACAAGAGAATTTTTAGAGCATAAATACAATCAGGAACTTAAAAACGATGTGGACATTAAAGTATTCACCCGGGATATCATTATCGGTACTGAAAATCCTGAATATGCTCAGTTCAGCAAAGGATTGGTCCAAGAGATTTCCCAAATACATCCTAAAATAAAAGCTGAATACTACAATTTAGGAGACGATACCGCAAAAAAATGGAATATTTCCTTTTCTCCCACCATTGTGTTGGGGAGCGACAATGGTTATTCCATTCAATACTGGGGAGTTCCCATGGGGCAGATAGCCATGACGTTTGTCGAAACCATATCCCTTGTCTCACGCGGAGAAAGCGGACTCGATAGTTCTTTTAGAGAAAAATGCAAATATATCGATGAAAATCTTCTGGTAGAAACGTATTTCGATGTGAATTCTCCTCCGTCAAGCCAAACAGTGCTTCTTAATAATAAAATTGCCGTTGAGCTGCCCGGGAAAGTGGTTAGCCGGTCCATTGAAGCGGGAGAAGCGGAAGAAAGGATAAGAAGGTTCGGTATCACGGAGCTTCCATCGGTTGTGATCAATGAAAAACAAGAATCTCTTTTATCCGGAATGATCTCAAAAGAAAATATGCTGCGCCGGCTTATCGAACATGGAGCCTCGCAAAAAGAAAAAGTCCTGGAGGAGTTGGAGGAAGAAGAAAAGAAAAAAAGAACTCTTTTGGACAATCCGGATATTCCCATCATCCTTTCGACATCCAATTTTGATGAAGCCGTAAAAAAATATGCTGTATTAGTGGTTGATTGTTGGGCGGAATGGTGTGCACCCTGTCAAATGGTTCACCCCATTTTGGAAAACCTGGCAAAAAAATATAAAGGAAAAGTCGCCTTCGGTAAATTGGATATCGACCACAATCAAGAAATTGCACAGCGCTTTCGGATCATGTCTATTCCCAATCTTCTGGTGTTTAAAAACGGGCAAAATGTTGATTCCATCATCGGAGCCATGCCCCAGGAAGCCCTGGAACAAAGGCTCAAAAAATATTTAGAATGACAAACCTGTAAAATGGGAATGATTGTTTGAGATCAAAAGCAAAAAAGGAGACCGATGTCACTTAAAATAGCCGTTTCAAGCGGAAAAGGGGGAACCGGTAAAACATTTGTTTCTACAAATTTAGCCACCGTTCTCATGAAGAGAGGGAAGACGGTTTTTTACCTTGACTGCGATGTAGAAGAACCGAACGGACATCTTTTTTTGAAGCCGCTTATGGATAAGGAAGAAGATGTCACCATTATGTCGCCTGTCGATGTGGATGAGGATAGATGTACCCTTTGTGGTGCATGCGCCGATGCCTGTCACTACAATGCCATTGCCGTGGTAAAGGACAAAGTCCTGATTTTTAAAGAGCTGTGTCATGTCTGTGGAGCTTGTCAGGTTGTATGCCCGACGGATGCGGTCATCGAAAAAGAGAGAAAAATCGGTGTTTTGAGACACGGGAAAAGCGGCCCCATATCGTATCATGATGCTCTTCTTGAAACGGCTGAAGGAGGGATGTCACCCCGGCTGGTCAAAAAAGTGAAAGAAAACATCGGGGAGGGTATAAATATCTTGGATTCTTCTCCGGGTACGGCCTGTCCCGTAGTGGAAACCATCAAAGAAACGGATCTGTGCATTCTAGTGACGGATCCCACCCCCTTTGGCATAAATGACCTGAAGTTGGCGGTTGATATGTCCCGGGAGATAGGACAGGAACCAGTGATCCTTGTGAACCGGGCCGAATACAGGAATGATCATCTTAAGGAATACTTGCGGAAGGAACAGTTAGATGTTGTTGGAGAGATTCCCGATGACCGGGAAGTTGCCGAGATCTATTCCAGGGGGGACCTTGTTGTGGAGAAACTTCCCCACTACAAGGAACTTTTCGAAAAAATCGCTGCCCGCATTTTAGAGGCAAGTCAGCAAAAAAAAGCCGTCAAAAAGAAAAAAAGCGAAGAAATCGGAAAAAAAATAGTGGCCAAGGAAACAGACGAAAGATCCGGGACGTCCCCCGGTAAAAGACCCAAAGAACTGGTGGTCATCAGCGGCAAAGGGGGAACGGGGAAAACGTCGGTTGTCGCCTCCTTCGCCGCACTGGCAAAGATGACGGTACTTGCTGATTGCGATGTCGATGCGGCGGATCTGTTTCTTATTTTGGACCCTCAGATCAAGGAACGGGGGGTTTTCAGCGGAAGCGTGGTGGCTGAAATCGACCAGGATAAGTGTACGGCTTGCGGGAAGTGCAAGGAAGAGTGCCGTTTTTTAGCCATTCGTGAGGAGTCCTCTCCGGAAGGACTCATATATGTGATTGATCCTTTAGCCTGTGAGGGGTGCGGGGTTTGTTACCTTGTTTGCCGGGATAGTGCCGTCAAGATTGAAGATGCCGTAAACGGAGAATGGTTTCTTTCAGAAACAAGATTCGGCCCGATGAGCCACGCAAAACTGGGAATCGCCGAAGAAAATTCGGGACGCTTGGTCACTCTGGTGAGAAACAACCAAGATCGTCTGGCACAAAAAGCGAAGCTTGACAGGTCGATCATAGACGGGTCTCCCGGGACCGGCTGCCCGGTGATCGCTTCTTTGACAGGGGCAAAATATGCCCTAGCGGTCACGGAGCCCACGGTATCCGGTGTCCATGATTTGGAACGAATTTTAAAATTGACGGGTCACTTTCGCATACAAACCGGAATTGTTGTCAATAAACATGATTTGAATGCTCAGATGACGGAAAAAATAAAAATTTTAGCGGAAGAATATAACGCTGAATTTGTAGGAACCATTCCCTATGATAAATCCATAACCGAGGCCCAGATGGAAGGATTGTCTGTTGTGGAATACACCAGCTCTTCGACAACGGAAGCGATAGCAAAAATATGGAACCGGGTTAAGGAGACCTATGAACCATAGAACATGATGGCAACATCCATGCTTATAATGCAATAATCTCGCCTGTATTCTATATAACCATCACAGATCATGATCCTGTTTTATATGAGAAATTTTTGTCTCCATTTCCGTCACTTAAGTGAGACCGAAAAAAACCGGAGAAAAAATGGAGGTAAACATGAAGAAAAAAATTGTCAGCGTGCTTCAAATCGCGGTGATCGTTATGGGATTGATTTCCCTATTCAATTTTTTGACACCGGATGTTCAGGCGTGGAGAGTGGATTATATCTTTGGAACGAGAGAAGATATGAAAAATGACCAGGGAGAGTATATCGGCTGGCGATGCTGGCATGATCCTTGTAACTGCGTGTTTGTTATTGCATGGTTAAGATAGGGCAAAGAATCCAATGGTTCGGCCTCATCGGTTGAGCGCGGTCTTTCTGTTTTTCTTTTTTTTCTGCAGCGGCTTCATGGTCGCCGAAAACATCCAGTTTCTAAGAGAGGTCCTTCTTCAAGAAAATTCCTTTCTTCTGGAAAAACCCGCTTCCTTTGTGAAAACAAAGGATGGATCATTTATTATTGCAGATTTTCAAGCCGGGGACTTGAAGATTTTTCGTCCTTCCGGTGAGATATTAAAAACATTCGGCCGCAAGGGACGGGGACCGGGGGATTTCCTCGGCCCCTTTTCCCTAAGTTATTGTTATCCCCGTTTAGGCTTGGTTGATATCGACAGGAGGATGGTCTTTATCATGAAAGTTGGATGTGCGGGTGATGTTCGTATTGTGGATGAATTCAAATGTCCGGGAGGCATAACAAGAATTTCTCTCTCCCGGGAAAAAGCTGTGCTTGCGGGATACCTTGTTGACGGCCATGGTGTGAGCAGTTCCATATTTCAATACATTTTCTCTTCGTGCAAAAAAGTGCCTGTTTTCTCCAATTTCGAAATTTATGGTTATTCATCGCATAAGGAATATGAAAAGAAGCGGATAAATGAAATCATACCTTTAGGATTGCGGGTCCTCTGCTGCCAGAAGGACGATGCCGTATTCGGTCTGTGGGATAAGCGGCTTAGAATATTAAAAAAAGAGATAAGAAGCGGCGAAGTAATCCTTTTCGGAAAAAGAACAGCAAATTTTCAACCGGGAAAAATCACAAAGGCCGTGAAGACTGCCTACAAAAAAAGAGACCAGAAAAAATTGCGTGAAGAGGAAAAAAAGACGTCGTTCATCATGAATGTAGCGGTTACGGGTAATCTTTTCCTGCTTTTTTATAAAAATGAGAATCCAGAGAAATATTTTATGCAAGTATATAACCAGAGCGGAAATTTTATCAAAGAAGTGCTCCTTCCCTCTCGATTTGAGGGCGGATTCCTGTTTGTTTCCGAAAATGAGAAGGTGTTTTATGAATTGATTTGTGATGACAGAACCATGGAGCTGAAGTTCCGGATTCGTGCTTACGGATTTGATTTTTCTTCCAGATGAATCTAAAACGTTCCCTTTTTGCTTTTTTTCTTGCGGGGCTTGTCCTCCTGAATAGCTTTTTCTACCGGGAAATCAGAACATGGAACACGAATTCTTTTCGATTCAAAAAAGGATTTCCCATGAATTCATCTTCCGGTTTGATCTTGATCCTTTTTTATTCCCATAAAAACTGCCAAGAGTGTCTCGAAATTATTGATGTTCTCAACAAAATACGGGATTCATTTCAGATTGTCGGGATCGTTCCTGACGGTGAACTCGACAATCCTTTTGAAAATGAAACAGAATTTTTGCCTCTTTTTCCGGTCATCGGATTGAAGAAGTACCGGAAATATCTTCCTCCCTACACGCCTGCGGTTTTGGGTGTTTCTGGAGAAGGAACTGTATTTTTCAAAATTCCGATCACCGCTTATTCGGCCAAAACATTCAAGCATTATCTTCTGGAATTCCATTCGAAAATTATGTTTTATCTCGCTTCCCGTTAACCCATCTTTAATTCCTGGTTTTTGCAAAAGGGCAAGAAAATCAGTGGAAATTCGTGTAAACTAAAATATCCTGTATGATCCTATCAAATTTCTAATTTGTGCAGGATATATATCGGGAAAAAAGATTATTGTGGGAGGTAGCATGAGAAAGAACATCTGTTTTATTGCATGTATCTTTTTTCTTTTTTTCCTTGGACTTTTACCGCCGGCTTCTAGAGCGGGTCAGCATACCACCGGTCAAGAAATCGTTAAAAAGCTCTATAACAAGACCGAACATATGGTACCCATGAGAGACGGAGTCGAACTTTTTACCCAGGTTTACACACCCAGGGATACGACGCGGAAATTTCCCATCCTTCTTTTCCGGACACCTTATTCCATCAGGCATTACGGGCCTGAATACACCCGGTCCGTATTGGGCCCCAACGAGTTATACGCGGAGGAAGGATTTATCTTCGTCTACCAGGACGTGAGGGGAAAATTCAAATCCGAGGGCACTTTTATCGTCATGAGGCCTCACATAACCACAAAAAAAAGTCCGCAGGATGTTGATGAGAGCAGCGATACT
This sequence comes from Candidatus Aminicenantota bacterium, assembly GCA_016927475.1. Taxonomy (GTDB): domain Bacteria; phylum Acidobacteriota; class Aminicenantia; order Aminicenantales; family Aminicenantaceae; genus JAFGMO01. Next base: position 130,806 of record JAFGMO010000044.1, on the reverse strand, counting down.
TACGATACCATCGACTGGCTGTTGGAGAATATTTCCCATCACAACGGGCATGTCGGTCAATGGGGGATTTCTTATCCAGCCTGGCAAACGGTTATGGGTATGATTGATGCCCATCCGGCCCTCAAGGCCTCCTCTCCTCAAGCTTCCCCCTCGGACATGTGGATCGGGGACGATTTCCACCACAACGGGGCTTTTCGACTCATGTATACTTTTGCCTGGCTTTCCCGGAACGCCCGGACCCGGAGCGGTCCTTCCGGAACCCCGGGACAGCGCTTCAGCTACAGAACTCCCGACGGATACAACTTTTTTTTGAAGCTCGGACCGATATCCAACGTCAACAAGAAATATTTTTTTAATAGTGTTCCAACCTGGAACGAATACATGGAACACGGTGATTATGACGAATATTGGAAAAGACAGAATGTGCTTCAATATTTGGACAACATCAAGCATCCTGTCCTGAACGTCGCCGGCTGGTTCGACGCTGAGGATTTTTATGGGCCGATGAGCATCTATTATACACTTGAGGAGAAAAATAAGGAGAACAAGAGTATTTTGGTTGTGGGACCCTGGCTTCATGGAGGCTGGGCCCGGATGGACGGGGATGTTTTGGGGGATATCCGCTTTGACACAAAAACCGGGGAATATTTCCGGGAGAATGTCGAATTCCCTTTTTTCCTTCACTATCTCAAGGATAAGGGAGCCCTGGATCTACCGGAGGCCCTCGTTTTCCAGACGGGGGCGAACCAGTGGCGGTCTTTTGATCATTGGCCTCCCCTAGAGACTGTGGAAAAGAAGCTTTTTTTCCATCAAAGTGAAAAACTATCTTTTTCTCCTCCTGCAGGGGAATCCATGGAAGCTTTTGATTCATTCCTCAGTGACCCGGGCAAACCGGTGCCCTGGTCGACAGAGATAAGGACGACACAGGGGCATCTCTGGATGATCGAAGACCAGCGTTTTGCTTCCCGCAGGCCGGATGTTCTTGTTTATCAGACCGATGTTCTGACCGAGGATGTGACTATCGCCGGTCCTGTTTTCGCCGGACTTTTTTTCTCGACAACCGGAACGGACGCTGATTGGATTGTCAAGCTTATCGATGTTTATCCGGGTGATGCCCCGGACAACAGCCCCCGCCCCGGAGTTAAGATGGGTGATTTTCAGATGCTTGTAGCCGGCGAGGTTTTCCGCAGCAAATATCGCCATAGTTTCGAAGGACCGGAGCCTTTGGTGCCGAATGAAGTAACCGGGATTCGATTTTCCCTTCGTGACAAATGCCACTGTTTTAGAAAAGGCCATAGGATCATGGTGCAGGTCCAGAGCACATGGTTTCCCGTTATCGACAGCAATCCCCAGAAATTTGTGAATATATATCAGGCCGTCGAGGAGGATTTTCAAAAGGCCACCCACCGTGTTTTTCGCTCTTCCCGTTATCCTTCGCACGTGGTGCTGTGTGTGATCGAGAATAAAAAACAATAGTCTTTCTTTTTCGATGGTAAGGTTTTACGTTTACCAACCTTTAACGTTCGGAACATCACGGACTCATGGTCTTTTTTTTATGTCGATGGTATTTTGTGACCCGCAGAGAGGACACTTTTCATGACCTTTATTGCTGAGGTGGGTCATCCAGTAAGACCTCTCATACTGTTTTTGGCAGGTGGGGCAGGTGATCTTGGCCTTTGAAAAGATATTAAGGAGTCCCTCAGTTCCCGCTCTGAAAAAAACGAGCAAAAGAACCATAGCCATAAAAAAAACGACCAGGTAAATCGGAAGGACATACCTCCATACGGACGGACTCAACAAGCCGATATTCCACGTTGAGAGGTGAATGGGAAGATTAGCCAGATAGTGAAGAATAACGGCTCCGGCCAGTCCCCACACCCATTTCCTTTTCCAGCGCCAAAGAACGAATGAGGTGAATGTGCCGTGGAGAAAGCAGACCATAAGACGTTCGGCTACAAATCCCAAAAGGACATATCCGAAGGGAAGTAGGAAATTTTGGGAGAGGCGGCTGGTCCTGAAGGCGGACAACCATATCTGGCCGATGCCGAAACCCAGGCCTGCCGCCATGCCGAAGGAAACAAAATTTTTTGAAGAGATACGACGAAAAAGAAAAGGGAGGAAGAACGGTATCAGTTTGACAATTTCTTCGGTTAAAGGAGCATACCAGGTGATGATAAACCTGTAGTTGAACGAATCCTGGCTGAGGGCATTTCTTATCAGGGAATCCAGCGGCAGGCGGACCAGATAATAAGCCAAAGGACAGAGAGGTAAAGTGATCAAAAATACGGTCAGCAGCCGGATATAGTCCTTTTTATCGCCGATACGGAAAACATAGCTGGCGTAAAAAAACAGCGAAAAAAACGTCGCGATAATGGCGGCGATAAAAATTTTCGGCATCTTTTATTTCTTTCGGATGAAAAGAAGAATATCATACCTGCCGTTGCGGCCGAAGTACAGTTTTTTTATGCCGTGTCTTATCGTCCTTGAGGCCAAACAAAGCCGAATTCAGCCCTCCCTGAGTTCTCGGCCCATAAAAAAGACAGCTTATTCACTTGACCTTTTGTCCCGGTTCTGATTAAAGGATAGAGTTATGAGAAAATGGCTGCTTATTCTTTTTCTGATAGGAATTTTTTATGTTCTTTCCTGGATGAACAAGAACAAGCTCCAAAAACGTTATGCGTTTCTGAAACGGCTCGATCTGACGTTGACGATAGCCGCCTGGACCATCCTTATTGTTTATGGCCTGGCTTTTTTATATTGGGTATATAAGCTTATCACCAAATAACCTGATTTATTCAAAAATTTGGCCGTGGTGATAACGACAAAGAATAAAAAAACCGGCCAAATTTCCCTTCCGAAAGAACGACGATTGTTTTTGAACATTATGAGCAGCATTTCGTATAATAAATAAAATACAAGGAGGTTTGATCATGAAAAAAAACAAAACATTTTCCATAGCTATATTTATTTTGTTATTTGTGTTAGCCCCGCACCTTTATTGCGGGGAAACGCAGACGATTGAAGGCCACTGGACGGGAACCATAGACCTGCCGACGATGAAGCTCGAGATCGACATTGATTTTTTGAAAACGTCTGAAGGAGCCTGGAAAGGGGATATCTCCATTCCGGCTCAACATACCGTCGACATGCCTCTTGGAGGCATCGATCTCAAGGAAAACTCCGTGACTTTTGCTATTCAGGGAATACCGGGGGATCCCGTTTTTAAAGGAACCTTGAGTGAGGATGGTTCAAAGATCAGCGGAGACTTCATCCAGGGCGGCCAGACTTTTCCCTTCAGTTTGGAACGGGGCGCCGCGTTTAAGGTTTTAGCGAAAAAAGCTCTGAGCTCTTTTGATACCCTGGTCGAACGCGGCCTCAAAGAGCTGAAAGTTCCCGGTGCGGCCGTGGCTGTTGTGGCCGAAGATGAGGTGATCTTGAGTAAAGGATACGGCCTTCGCAATATCGAAAACAAGGTTCCGATGACGGAAAATACCCTCCTTGCGATCGGATCCGCATCGAAAGCCTTTACGACATTCGCCATGGGTGTCCTTGTTGACAAAGGAGAGCTTGAATGGGAAGTGCCTGTCCGGAATTATATCCCCTGGTTCACGCTGTACGACACCTTTGCCTCAGAACGGATGACTCCCCGGGACCTGGTCACTCACCGGTCAGGCCTGCCGCGTCATGACCTCGTTTGGTACAACAACCTGACCACGGACAGGGAAACTCTGGTCCGCCGTTTGGCCTACCTCAAACCCACAGCCGACCTTCGGACGAAGTTTCAGTATAACAATCTCATGTTCCTTACGGCCGGATATCTGGTAGAGGTGCTGGCCGGTAAACCTTGGGAAAAAGCCATTCGAGACCTGGTTTTTACGCCCTTGAATATGAAGCGTACGAATTTTTCCGTCATCGATTCGCAAAAAGATCCGGATCACGCCCTTCCTTACATAGAGAGGGAAGGGAACCTGGAGCTCATTCCTTTCCGTGATATCACGACCGTGGGGCCGGCCGGTTCCATCAATTCCTGTGCTGCGGAGATGAGCCGCTGGGTGCTGGTTCACATCAACAGGGGAAAGTTCAAGGAGGAGCAGATCATCAATCCCCAGACCATTCAGGATATGCATCTGGCTCACATGCCGACGGGCAATACGCCCGCCCTTAAAGAAGTGACACCGGCTGATTACGGATTGGGTTGGTTTGTCGATACCTATCGCGGCCACCAGCGGGTTCATCACGGAGGCAACATCGATGGTTTTTCGGCCATGGTTAGTTTGTTTCCACAAGACCGTTTCGGCATGGTCGTTCTGACCAACAAAAATGGCACAGGTCTTACGGAACTTCTTGTGCGTCATGCCGCGGACCTTATTCTGGGATACGGGGACGAGAAAAAAGACTGGATTGCTGAAGCCGCCGAACAGAAGGCAAGAGGAGAAGAAGAAGCGGAGAAGGCCCGAGAGAAAAAAGCAGCCCGGAAGGTTAAAGGAACCCAGCCGGCTCACAAGCTGGAAGCCTATCATGGGATTTATGCCCATCCCGGTTACGGAAGCCTGGAAGTCAAGAGCAGCGGAAAGGGCCTTGTTTTCGTTTATAATGAAATCCAAGCTCCCCTGGAACACTGGCATTACGAAACCTTCAACGCCAAAAGAGGAGACGACCCGACATTCGAGGACACGAAGCTGACCTTTCGGACGGATGTCAACGGGTATGTGGCAGCGGTTGAAGCCCCGTTCGAGCCCACCTTGGATGCTATCGTTTTTACAAAAAAACCGGATGCCAGGCTGTTTAACCCGGACTATCTGAAAAAATTTGTCGGAGACTATACCGTCGCCGGCCAAACGGTGAGCATAAGCCTAAAGGGCAACGGCCTGACGCTTATCGTTCCCGGGCAGCCGGAGTATGACCTCGTGCCCAGTCTGGGAGATGAGTTTGTTCTCAAGCAGGTCAAGATCCTCCGGATTCATTTCAAGATGAACGACGAGGGAGATGTTACCGCCCTTGAGCTTATCCAGCCGGGAGGAATCACCGAATCAAAACGGGTGGAAAAAAAGTGAATTTTCTGTTCAAACCGTGAAGAAAATCCTGATTATTGGTGCAAGTGGTTTTGTCGGCGGGTGTGTCCTTGCCGCGGCCGAGGGCAGGATCAATGAAATTTTTGCCTCCTTCAGAACCCGTCCTCTTGAATTTCCGGGTGTCCGTTCCTTTCCGCTGGACATAACGTTGGGATATGCCGTTCGAAGGGTCGTTACCGAGATGCAGCCCGAGGCCGTTATCCACTGCGCCGCATTAGCCGGTATGGACTATTGTGAGGAAAATCCGGACGAAGCCTTTCGGGTCAATGCTGGTGCGGTAAAAAACCTGGCGGGAGCTTGCCAAGAAGCGCAAACGAGATTGATTTTCCTCTCTACGGATATGGTTTTTGATGGGAAAAGAGGGAACTACAGCGAAAAGGATACAACCGGCCCCTTAAGCGTTTACGGCAGGAGCAAGTGCGAAGCGGAGAGGTGTATCGAAAAAAATTGTGAGAATTTTGTTATCGCCCGGGCGGCCCTCATTTACGGCAGGCCGTTTACAGGATCGAATTCCGCTTCAGAAAAAATATTGGCTGACCTTCGAAGAGGAATCCCCGTCAGACTTTTCCGGGATCAATATCGAACGCCCATCAGGGTTGATGAACTGGCTTTGTCGCTTTTGGAGCTGGCGGAAGGGGAGTTTACCGGCCTTATCCACTTGGGTGGGCCGGAGAGAGTGGACCGTTTGACCTTCGGACGGGAACTTGCCGGGATTTCCGGATTTTCCGAAGACCTTATTCTGTCGGTTTCTATGAAAGATGTTTCCTTGAAGGCGCCGCGTCCCCGGGATTCATCGCTTGATATTTCCCTGGCGAAAGATTTGCTTCGAACACGGATTTCGGGGTATCATGAAGGCCTGGAACTTTCATATAAAGGAAAAAACTTCCGATAACATACGATATTCTTTGAGGATTTTCTTTTGGCTGTCTGTTTTGCTGATTGGCCGGCCGGATGCCTGATGGTGTATAATGTTCCGTCAAGGGTATAAAGGAAAAGAAGACCGATGTATGACGGGATTCTCAATGTTTATTTTTTTGTTTTTCATTCCTGCATCATACTTTTTAACCTATTCGGCTGGATGTGGAAAAAAACTCGCAAAGCCAACCTCATCCTTATCCTGTTGACTCTGGGATCTTGGTTTATCCTGGGATTGTTTTACGGTTACGGTTATTGTCCCTGTACGGATTGGCACTGGCAGGTGAGAAGCCGGCTCGGTTATATCGATACCGAGTCTTCCTACACACAGTTTCTTGTCCATAAATTGACGGGGCATCTTTTTCCTTCAAAGACCGTCGATATCCTGACCCTGTCGCTGCTTCTTCTGGCGCTTGCTGCTTCCGTTTTTACCAATTTGCGGGATGGAATCAGGAAGAAAAGAGCAGGATTAAAGTCCGACTTATACTAGCCTGCGTTATTCATAAATTCGGCCGGGGGTAATGAGGACAAGAAAAGACCGGCCGAATTTCCCTTTCAGGCGAGCCGATCTTACCGGATCTGTTTTGTTGCGATGGACTCGCGGTACGTTGTACAGCTTCGTCCATCGACGCCTTGCATCTGCGGCAAGCTTGGCTCGTGAATAAAGCAGGCGAGCCTGCATTATTACTTAGAAAATAACAACCGTCATCACCCGGTTCATCCGGGTGATCCAGGATTAGAGGTAATAATTATCATGTCGAGAACTGGATACTCCGGACAAGCCGGAGTATGACAGAAATATCTTTAGATGCCGTTTTAATTACCTGCATTTTTACCTAGAAAATAATTGAGAATAATCTTTATTGTAGCATGCGAGCCTATATTTTTCATAAAGTGGGGGAGCCTCAAATAATCTTTATGGTGACGAAAATAAAATTTTATTGTATGGTAAACGGTTGGAAAAAATGCTGGCCATAGACGTAAAAGATCTGACAAAAACCTTTAACGGATTTAAAGCCGTGGATCACATCAGCTTTTCCGTTAATGAGGGGGAGCTTTTTGGTTTGCTGGGACCCAACGGAGCGGGGAAAACGACGACCATCAATATGCTGGCCACTCTTCTCAAACCCACATCGGGAACCGGTTTTGTTTCCGGAAATAGGATAGACCTCCGCCGGGACAAGGTCCGGCGAAGTATCGGAGTTGTTTTTCAGGAGCCGGCCCTGGACAACAAACTTACCGGTAAAGAGAATCTCGATTTTCACGCAATGATGTACGGTCTGGACAAGGAAATGCGGAAAGCACGGATCAAAGAGGTTTTGGAGCTGGTTGAGCTGACCGATAAATCCGGTACGCTGGTGGAAAAATATTCGGGCGGGATGAAACGCAGGCTGGAAATCGCCCGGGGCCTGATCCATTTTCCCCGCGTGCTTTTTCTGGATGAGCCGACCCTAGGACTTGATGCTCAGACAAGACGGCACATTTGGGACTACATAAAGAGTCTCAACAGGAAGCAAAAGGTGACCATCATTTTGACAACTCACTACATGGAGGAGGCGGACTATCTTTGCGACCGGATCGCCATCATGGACCACGGCGGATTTGTAGCTCTGGATACACCGGAAAACCTCAAGGATATTTTGGGAGGGGATGTCGTATCCCTCGAGATTGAAGGTCATGAGGATGAGGTCGAGCGCAGACTGGGCAGCTTACGTGGAATAAAGTATGCGGTCCGGCACGGAAGCGTCCTCAGCCTGACCATGGAAAAAGGGGAGAGGCGTATTCCGGAACTCATCGCTGTGGCCCAAGAATCCGGGAGTGAAGTGACATGCGTCAACCTGCACAAACCCAGCCTGGAGGATGTTTTTCTTCATTTTACGGGAAGGGGTATCCGCGACCAGGAAGCGGGACGGAATGAGCGCAAGCGGGAAATGATCCACCGCAGAAGCAGGAGAAGGGGATGATCAATCCGACCGCGGTCTATGTCCTCTGGCTCAGAGAAATGAAACGCTTCATGAGGGCGAAATCGCGGATTATAGGGGCCCTGGCCATGCCTCTTTTTTTCTTGGCGTTTCTCGGCCTGGGCTTTAACCGGATGATGGTCCCGGGGATGAAGGGGGGCGTTGAATACATCCAGTTCCTCGTGCCCGGTATTATCGGTATGAGCATGCTTTTCTCATCGACCTTTGCCGGACTCTCCGTCCTTTGGGACCGCGAGTTCGGTTTTCTCAAGGAAATCATGGTTGCACCCGTCGATCGCATTTCTATTGTGATAGGAAGGATTGCCGGTGGGATGACCACGGCCCTTATTCAAGGCATGCTTCTCCTAGGGATCTCTGTTTTTTTGGGATTTAAGGTTCACTCGGCGACAGCGTTCCTTTTGGCCGTCGTTTTTATGCTGTTTATTGCGGTCACCTTCATCGGACTGGGGCTGATTTTCGCTTCCAAGATGAAAGATATGCAGGGTTTCGGCATTATCATGAATTTTGTCATTTTTCCCCTGTTTTTTCTCTCAGGAGCTCTTTATCCTCTGGAAAATTTTCCTGTCTGGTTGCGGGTTTTATCCTACATCGATCCCTTATCCTATGGTGTAGACGGTCTGAGGGGGGCGTTGATCGGCGTTTCCTCATTTTCGCTCCTGTTTAACCTAGCCGTCCTTCTCGGATTTACCTTCGTGATGATCTTTCTCGGGGCTTATTTTTTCGAAAAGAGCGAAAGCGTTTAACCTTAAAAATCCAGGCTATTTGTCCGCCTGCTTTTTTTTCTTGATATTCCTTTTAAGGGTCCATGAGGTTTGAAGCTGCTGGTAGTTTGTTTTTGTACCGCTATCGATGGGTTCCCGGGAATTGATGGTTACGTGTTTGGCTTCACCGCTGAACTCCGAACCACTTTCCCCTTTTCTGACCCTGCAACCGGCGAGGTAACCGCCTTGGACAATGGAAGAGCTGTCGCCGACCCAGTTGCTCAATCTCAAAATGATTCCCTTCTGGTCGATGGCACCTCCATCTTTTCGGGTGCCGCTTCTTGAAACGTGGGTCTCCTCCCAGCTGCCTTTCCACCTGTGTGGCGCCACAAAATTAGGAAATCTTACCGCCTTCGCTTTTCCCGTTTGAGCGTCGAATACGATTTCCAGGTTCCCGATGACATCACTTGATTCCATGTCCAGCGGCATAGCCCCATGGGCTCTGTAATCGTAAATGTTTTTTTGATAATTGGGGTATCCGGGCGTCTGGGATTCATTGAACCTGTAGTCCGTAAAGATGCCTTGAATGGAGACGATCTCCCATGATTTCACTTCATACACCTCCGTAATTTCTTCCGTTGATTCCGCATACTGGGATTCCTTATAAGAAAATGCGGCATAGACGGTCCCCTCGATATTATTTTCATCCTTGCTCCAGGTTAAGACATTGTCTTTGTGGTAATCCGAGTAAGATTTTGTGATTTGTCTGTACGTAACCTTTCCGACGGCATCCCCTTCCAGACAGCGGTCGGCGTTAACCTCGATGTCAAAGGTGCTGAAAACAGGAAAATCCCGGGCATGGTTGGCAATCACCAGAATGAGATAGTTGAAATCGTCATCATCAAAATTGAGACAGAGCGATTTTTCCTCCATGCCCGTCCAGTCTTCGGGTTCTTCCCCGAATTCCGGATCGAAGAGGGCAGTGACGGTAAGTTCTTCCATCATGGCCAATGGCTCGAGGTCGAAGAGCATGTGGGGGAGTTGCTTTTTTTGCTCTTGGGGAATCCTGTTGTAGATTCTGATGTAGGTTGCTCCCAAGGGAGGCACCTCGATTTTTTCGATGGTATGCCGGCCCGCCTTTGATATTTTTTCTTCCCGGGCACCGTGAGAATTGATGACGTTAAGGGTTTCGGGATATTCTTCTTGAATGGCGTTTGATGTGTCGTCGTAGTTGAGCAGGGCGAAATCTTGGAAAACCTCTCTGAAATCTTCTCTCAGGACGTTTTCCACCGCCTCCAGGGCTTTAGTTTCTTCCTTGCATCCCCGCCAGATCTGGCCGACAATCCTGAAGCCGAATTTTTTGGGCATACCTAGATAATAAGGAAAGATATATATGCCGTATTCATGCCTTCCGTCTTCCGAGGTTATGGTCTTTAAGGTATGTGTTCCGGATTCAAAAGCGTGAGGGACATACACGTGTTCTTTGTTCCAATGGGGGCCGATAAAATCGGTTGCCCAGACCGCCGTGCCCTCCATCCACCACAAGGATTCATCGGAATCAAAAGCGAACTGAAAGGCGTGAAACAGTTCATGGGCCAGGGTGGATTTGAGCTGGTCTCCGCTTAAGTCCTGCCTGATAAGGATATGGGCCGGGGTTATTCTTGTGTCGTAAACATCGCAGCACATTCCACAGGCATAAACGACCTTGCCGGAGTCGGGATCCGTGTCCTTTAAATGATGGGGTTTGACGATGTAAATATCCAGGCTGTCATTTCCGCCCGTGTCGATGATAAACCTTTCCCTCTTGTTTTTTTCATTCATGCCCTCTGCGGTTTTTCCGCCGGCATCGGGAAGGGGCTCGGCTTCCATAACATCAATGAATTTTTCAAACATTTGATAGTCTTTAAGGGCCTGGCAGACCTCTTGGGCTTTGGCCTTTCCCGCTGCGTCGTTTCTGGCCCAAATTCTTATCTTCGGTGGACAGTCGACGGGAGGCATCCAAAGGTTGAGAATAGCCGAGAGAATGGGGCGCTGGGCGTAAAGTTTTCCGGAAAGTTCTGTATCTTTTGATGGAAATTCCTCTTTATCCTCCAGCAAACGGCGTGAAAAAATGCTTTCCGGATGCATAGGCCTGACGAGGTAAGGCTTCAGTTTGTCCAAGGTTTCTTTTTTGAGTTGTGATCTTATTCTGGAAAAACGGACCAGCATCGGAGTTCCACTTATAACGGGCGTCGGACTCTGGTAGTCCTTTGGAAGAAGGCCGGGTTCAAAAAGGGCCTGAAATCGAAGGGGCCAGGCCGTATTCATGTCCAGTATCCCTTTTTTCTCATCCTCATCGATCAATTCAAAAGAAGTCGGACCGTAGGCCGTGAAGCGGACGGTTTGTTTTTTGTTGAAGGATTTGAGAACAATCTCCCATTCATAGACTTTTCCCTGTAAAAAAGACTGAGCATGCTGAAGAACGGCCTGTTTCCCTTCGTCTTGCCAAGAAGTTGTCCACCCTCCCGGGTCGGGTGAAACCTTGAAAACTAAATCCTCTGCTGAAACAGCCTGAGAAAAAAAGATAACGAGAGGCTCGTCGAGTTTCCAAACGCTTTCGCCGTCTTTGGGAACAGTCTGGAAAGTCAGTTTTTCCGCCTGAGCTTTTTTTGCAGGAATGAGCGGTGATGTGTCTTCCCTTTTTTTATCGGTCAAGCCGGCCCGCTCGCTTTTTTCCGGTTGTACGGACGGCTCTTCGGCTTTTTTTCTGCAGGATGTTTCCAAAAAAAGCAGCCCTATAAAAACAAAGAGAAAAACAAAAATTTTTACCCCTGACAGGTTTTTATTACTCGTGTCTTCTTGCATGATTTTTCCCCTCGATCATGTTATTCTCTAAGTATCATTAATCAAAAGGTTAAGTCAAACTGAATAAACCTGCAACAGCATGAAGACCCGTTTTTTACCTGGATTTTTCTCGAGTTTTCGTGAAGGTAATTACAAACAACACCTGGATAAAAAAAGGTCGGCATTTCTCTGCATGCTGGAACCGCTGGTTTCCTCTGCTTCACTGCCGGAAGTTTTCACATCTTTTGTCGGGAAAGGATTCAGAACTCGGGCCAAATATAAAATTTTTCAAAGGGAAGGACGTTTGTTTGTTGAAGGGACCGATCCTTTGAAAGGAACCGTTCCCTACGAGGAGGCATTGTGGATCCTTCCTCCCCGGGGCCGGAAGATGGTCCCGCAGATTGTTGCTGTTCTTGAGACCGAAAAGCGTGCTTTTCCCGTCGATGGGTTGGAGATGCGTCTATCCCACGGGCATAGGGATGTTCTGGTTGTTCTCTCCGTAAAAAAAGATATAAAAAAATCCTTCGAGCCCCTGGTTCGTTTGCTGTTAGAAAGCGTGAAGGGCCTTGTGGGTGTGGTTATCCCCTCTCAACATAAGGTGATCGGTGAGAGGGCATTGTCTCACCGCATACTGGGATGTGAGATTTCCGCTCCTTATGATACCTTTTTTCAATCCCATTCGGTTCTGACTCCGCGGTTGATCGAAGTCGTGATCGAAAGTTTTTCTCAAGCCTGTAATCGCGGTTTGTTGGACCTTTACTGCGGCGTCGGCCTTTTTTCCCTTTTTTCAGCCAAGTTTTTTTCGGAGATCATGGGTGTCGATAATAGTCCTTCCGCCGTGGAATACGCCCGGTGGAACAGCAAACAATGGGGGCTGAATAACACGTATTTTATTCGTAGCGATGTTTCCGGTTTTCTCAATAAAAAAACGGTTGAGTCCGTCGATTGCCTGGTCGTCGATCCTCCGCGATCGGGGTGTTCCCAAGGAACCGTGGAGAAGATGCTGGAAATAGGTGCAGAGTATGTCTGCCTGGTTTCCTGCTGTCCGGAGACCTTTGTCCGCGACTTGAAAATCTGGTTGAAGAACGGATATTCAGTCGGCGCTATGAGCGCCCTGGATATGTTTCCTTTCACGGATTTTCTCGAGACCGTAACCTTGCTCCGGAAATAAAGCTTTATCTCTAAGAAAAGTCCCTAGATTATTGATAACGTTTCCGTTTTATTCTTTTGTCTCCGGCAGACTGTCCGGTTCTTCCCCGCCTATAAGTTCCAGTTTATCGGTAAACTTATCCAGCCTCTTTTCCGCATCGTCGTAGCGGCCTTTGGCATTGGTCAGGTGTGTTCCTAAAATCTGAAAGTCGTTGCGAAAGCGGATCAAATCTCCCTGAAGCCGGGAAAGCGACTGGTAGATTTTATGGGCTGACTTTTCGATTTGGAGCCCTTTCAAACCCAGAACGATAACCTGAAGATAGGCGAAAAAAGAATTGGGTGAGACCGGGATGATGCGTTTGTCGATGGCATAAGAAAAGAGGCTTTTATTCTCACCGAAGGTTTCTTCCTTGAGAATGGTTTCATAATAGATGTTCTCAGCGGGAATGTACATCAGGGCGAAATCGTAGGTGCCTTCATCTGGAAGAATATATTTTCCGGCGATATCGTCGATGTGTTTTTTGACATCCGAGTTGAATTTTTTCCTCAGCTCATTGCGCTCTCGTTCATTGCCGGCTTCCAGGTGCTTCTTGAAATTTTCCAGAGGAAACTTGGCATCGATGGGGACGATGTTTTTTCCGATATGGACGGCTGCGTCCACTTTTTCTCCGCTTTTGAAACGGTACTGGAGGGTGAAATGGGCCGGAGGAAGAATCTGTGACAGGAGGTCCCCCAGGAAAAATTCTCCCAATCCGCCTCGAAATTTCGGGGCTCGGAGTAGCTGCTCAAGATTGGAAATATCTTTTGCTTTTTCCAGCACTTCTTTGGTGGCGGACTCCATTTTGGTCAGGTCCTGTTTAACGGTACCCAAAGTGTTTCCGATATCACCTGTTGTCTTTTGAAACTGATTGGACAGGTTCTGAAGCTGTTGGTTGATGTTTTGGGTAAGGTAGCCGATTTGCTGCTGCATGAGCGAAAGGGATTTGTCGTCTTTCTGGGCTTGGCCGAGGGCATCCACCTTTGAAGAAGTACTTTTTATAGACCAAATGAGGAAAAGAAGAATCAAGATGAATGCGGCCGCAGCCAGAACGACAATAAGGTTGAATTCCATGTCGAAAGTATTATACGTAAGTCAAGCTGTGTTGACAAACTTCACACATATCGCCTGCAGGCTATCTCCTGGTGTCGGCTGAATTAAATACTAAGTATTTCTCATTATTTCCGCATTAACGAGTCGAGATTGCCTCAGATGGGAGGCGTCGATGGACGAAGCTGTGCTTGTTCACCGCGAGTCCATTGCAACGAAGCAGATGAGGTGAGATTCGACTCGTCTGGAAGGTAAATTCAGCCGACTTTTTCTTGGTATTATTTCTGTAAAACTTTATTATTTTTTTTGGCATAAAAACGAAGGCAGCTTGATTATGTTTACATTATATTTTATGGTGTTGGCTGAATTTATAAATGCGGACATAATACGCGGCCGGGTTTAGCCCAGGTAAGCTCCCCGTTTTGAACCACGAAGGTCCCGTTGACCAGGACGTATTCGATCCCGGAAGCATACTGATGCGGCTCGAATACGGTGGCTGTATCCTTGATTTTTTCCAGGTCGAAAACGACGATATCCGCCCAAAAGCCTTCACGCAGCAATCCCCTCTTATCAAGGCTATGGATCAATGCCGGGAGGGATGTGGATGAACGGACGGCATTTTCGAGCGAAATGGCCTTTCTTTCCAAAGCGTACCGCCTGATCTTCCTGGGAAAGGTACCGTAGTACCTCGGGTGAACAGGACCGTCTTCCGGAAGGGCGATGCCGGCATCCGAACAGGTAGCCGTCCAGGGCTGGGCCGCGAAGGCTTCGACATCGATCTCGGCCATGGAAAATCCGCGAAGCCGGGCGCCGCCGCGTTTTTCGGGGTCTCCTTCGAGCTGCAGCTTGATGACGGCTTCTTCGGGGGAGAGATTCCATTTTTCGGCCAAAAAGGCTAGGCTTTTGCCGATGAGGTCCGGGTCAGGGTGTTCCATAACCAGTATGTTCTCAGGCCCTCCACGCCAGTTGAGGTTGTGAAGGATGTCTTGAATAAGACTCTTTTTTTTGTCCGGATCGGCCAGGATGGTCTTCAGCGATGCGGCATCAGGTTTTTTGAGCGCCCAGCCTGGGATAATAACAGTGCTGCCATCGCTGCCCGAGGTTGTGTAAGGATAACCGTCGGCCCAGATGTCGATGCCATTGTTTCGCGCCTCCGTTATCATGCGGTTGATGATCCTGCTGCCGCCCCAAAAATCGGCGCCACGGGCTTTGATATGGGTGGCGATAACCCGGGCTCCCGTTTTTTTGTTGACCTGGATAAGCTCAATGATGTTCTCAAGCATAGTAGGGGGAGAGGGTTCGTCCCGGCTGGGGACGTACCACATCGGTGTAAGGCCGGAAGCCCGCTCGTGGACCTGGTAAACACCGCCGAAGGGAACAATTTCTTTGACAAGGGCGATAATTTCATCCTTGGTGCTCCAGATGCATGGAACGTATTCCAATCCGGTCGAAAGTCCCCCCGCTCCATCCTCCATAGCCCGGTGAACAAGAGCTTTCATGGCCTCGATTTCCTCAGGCGAAGCCGGGCGGCGGAAATCGTTTTTTAAAATACTGCGGCGGATGGCATTGTGTCCGATCATGAGCACGGTATTGGGGCCGATGCCTTTTTTCGTCAAGACTTCACGCTGGGTTTTGATGGACAAAGGGGAATAGCCGCACTGGTTGGAGATGACGGTCGTCACACCCTGGCTGATGAAGTTGGGGGCGAAGAATCTTTTTTCATCTTTTCCGGTCCAAACATTTTCTCCCGTAACGGGGTCGTAAGCATGAGTGTGGCTGTCGATAAAACCTGGGCAGATGATTTTTCCTTTGATGTTAATAATCTGCTTCGCACTGGATTTATCTTTGAGGTCGCCTATGGCCGCAATTATGCCGTTTTGAATTCCGATATCGGCGTAAAACCATGGATTTCCTGTTCCGTCCAGAATACGGCCGTTGATGAAGAGAATGTCAAAGGAAACGGTGTCCTGTGTGGTCATTCCAGCGGTATAAAGGCCGGCAAATAGTAAAATAAAAAAAGTAAAAAATTTTTTTCTGAAGCCGTTCATTTTTTCCTCCGCGTTATATTCATTTTTATCATATGCTTTTTTCTCTTTCCTAGCCAGAAAAATTGATGGATTGAATCGTTAGTTTTAAACAAGCCCTAATTTGTGCTGATGATGAAGCTATGATATTTGACAACAAGGGGTGACTTTTCTAAACTAAAGGAGTTTTTATGGCCCGTTAGCTCAACTGGTAGAGCAGCGGACTCTTAATCCGCGGGTTGAAGGTTCGAGTCCTTCACGGGTCATATTTTTTTCTTAATACGGAAATTTTGATAATATTTTCATTTCGTCTAAAATTTAATAAACTTGCACTATCATTAGTCTCACATCAGAATTCGAACAATATCAATTATTTAGATGTATCTTCCTGTTGCTTTATGTTTTAAAGTCTCTAAGTACTTGTAATCGTAATAATTAAATTTGCAAAAAAGTGTAGAGATACATCTCTAAATTCATACGTTTTTTGATAATCGCTTAGATTAAATACAAAGAAACAGGGATCGATATTTGGGTTTTTACCACATATCCAAATGTTCCAAGAAAGGATTTTATACGAAGATGTTTCTTGATCCAACTGAAGAAAGCTTTATCTACTAACGTTATTTGTAAAGCTGATCATTCGTTATCGAAGAAAGGATAAAACTATTGGTGGGGAAAATCAAACGGTTATTCATTTTCTCATCAAAGAAACGAGCATGATGTAATTTTACCGGATAATATATAGATGAAATAATCCCCGTAAAGACGATTGTTTGTTTCCAGTACAAGCCTGTAGATTTATAGACTGGATACGAATGGATACGTGGGAATCGAAGATTGGATTTTGATCGAATAGATAAGAGCAGTATAGGAAAACTCAATGATATAAAGACGCACGAAACAAAGTGAATCATATCCATGTTGTAGAAGCTTCCGGGATTCTTGAATGAGTTCATCCAGAATATTGGAAATATGAACTAATCCATATGTTTATCTGATGAATGTTGGAATAGAAAAATTTAATCTATTAAAATGTGTAATTAATAGCTACTTTCCGTTTCCGAGACTATACCCAAGGAAAAAAAGAAAAACATAAATTGATAGTTGTTGAATCAAGGGCATAAACGACATTCTCCTATTCTACGCCAATATCCTTATCAGAGTATATCCTTCTTTGCTTGATGAAAAAACACTTGAGCAAAATCAGCACAGATGCATCAATCTCGATTCGCATTAGCATAGGCTAGAGTATATCTCGATACTTACTCTCGAACTCCCATATGAATATTTAGGATTAACCTCGATTATCCCTTGATATCCCGAAGACTTTCCTAATAAGTAGATAGAGCAAATTCCATACAGAAGTATATATCAAAACAGGAATAATCCTTGACATCTTGACAAAAGGATGTTGCTTTATTTATTGTTAATTTATACAATATTTTGAAGGAGGATTCATGAAGATAAAAAGATTATTTTTTATGTTATTCATTGTA
This sequence comes from Candidatus Aminicenantota bacterium, assembly GCA_016927475.1. Taxonomy (GTDB): domain Bacteria; phylum Acidobacteriota; class Aminicenantia; order Aminicenantales; family Aminicenantaceae; genus JAFGMO01. The sequence continues at coordinate 113,557 of JAFGMO010000044.1, read as the reverse complement.
GTGTTTTCTTTTTCCTTTGTCCATGCTCAAGGTCCGGAATATTATAAAGGAACATTTATAATTTCACCTGCAGTCGGATTTAATACTTATACGATCCCTTTTGGTGCTACGGCTGAATTCGGTATTACAGATAATATCGGAATTGGTGGGACAGCGATGTTTTGGTTCTGGGGTGATTCTTACTGGTCCAACAGCTTGATGTCATTTTCAGTTGATGGATCCTATCATTTAACAAGTATTGATGTAAAAAAACTTGATCTTTTTGGTGGCGCCGGAATAGGATTTTCTATTTATTCCTGGAGCTGGAAAAGTGGATATTCTGGAATTTCAGGAGGATCAACTGGATCAGGAGGTCTTTTTATTTATCCATTCTTTGGGGCCAGGTATTTCTTTTCCCCCAAGATTGCTGCTTTTGCCCGTCTTTCATTCCATCTTCTTGGAGATTGGGGCGGTGTAGGTGGAATCGGAGGTGTCAGCATTCGGTTAAAATAGTATTTTTATGAAATTAAAAAAGTGAAGATGGTTATTTTCCCAATTACATATCAGATAATAGCTTGAACAATGGCGAAGAGATTTCTTATAATTGTGGAATTAGGCGTTTTCATTTACCTTGTGGGAAGGAATAATATAAGAAATTTTCCTCTTCAATGAGACTTTTTTTTCAAAAAAAAATAAGTTTAATATAAGGGGAAAATGGAAATTTATCAATTTATCATTCCTTTTGGGATTGCTACCTTTTTATCGCTTTTGTTGACAGCTTTTTTGGGTTTGCTTCGCAAAAAAAAACCTCTTTTTTTGCTGCGCTGGCATAAAATTCAAGCCTTCATAACCATTGGACTGGCTGCGGTTCATTTTTTGTTGGTCTTTGTCTTCCGATTCTCATCCTGATCATAGAAATACATAACACAGTATTAACCTTTCAGGCGCCGACCCAACCTAACCCGCTGATTTCACCACATCTGCCTTACGAGGCTGCAGCAACATTGCCGGATTCGTGCATGAACTTTTTTTTATAAAAATCCGTTTAATACAAAGAAGATGAAGAAATTTATTACGAACTAACGCTATCCTTCATGGAGGGCTGAGGGAAAAATTTATTTTAGCTTACAAAGTTCCATAATGAAAGGAAAGGGCCATGTTTAAGAATCATATCAAAATAGCTTTGAGAAATTTGTTCAAACACAAAGGATTTTCATTCATTAATGTTTTCGGATTGGTCGTCGGCATAACCTGCTGCCTGTTGATCGTGCTTTATGTTGTCGACGAGCTGAGCTATGACAAATACCATGAAAGATCGGACCGGATCTACCGGGTTGGTCTTCACGGTTTTATCAACAATAATCTGTTTAACGGAGTCGTTTCTCCCTCTCCCATGGCCCAGACCCTTGTTCGTGAATATCCCGAAGTCACAGCCGCCGTTCGTATGCAAAACTTCGGATTCCCTGTGTTCCGCTATAAAGATAAAGTTTTCAGTGAAGAACACGTTTTTTGGGTTGACGCCAGTTTTTTCGATATATTTACGGCGCCCCTTATAAAAGGAGATCCGAAAACGGCCCTGGTTAAACCAAGAACCATCGTTCTTACCCGGTCCATGGCCCGTAAATATTTCGGGAATGAGGATCCCATGGGAAAAACGCTTAATGCGGATAACCGAAGAGATTACCTCGTTACGGGAATTGTGGAGGATGCTCCTCGAAACTCGCATTTTCATTATGATTTTCTGGCGTCCCTCTCCACCTATCCGGACAGCCGAAGCCCGGTTTGGGTCAGCAATAATTATCATACCTACTTTTTGCTTGAAGAAGGGGTTTTAGGAAATACTTTTGAGCCCAAGCTGGAAGAGCTGGTCAGAAAGTATGTCGGACCCCAGATCGAAGCCGCCATGGGTGTTTCCCTGCAAGACTTTTTTGATTCCGGAGGAGAATACGGGTATTTTATCCAGCCTTTGACGGACATCCATCTTCGTTCCCACTTGGATTATGAGATCGAACCCAACGGGGACATCGCTTATGTTTATATTTTTTCCATCATTGCCCTGGGCATCCTGTTGGTAGCCTGCGTCAATTTCGTCAATCTGGCTACAGCCCGGGCCTCAACGCGGGCCAGGGAAGTGGGAGTAAGAAAAACCCTAGGCTCCGGACGTCTCCAGTTGATCCGGCAGTTCCTGGCCGAAACGACCCTATTAAGTTTAATCGCTGTTCTCCTCGCTTTGATAGCGGTCCAACTTTTGATTCCTTTTTTCAACAACCTAACGGGGAAAAACATCAGTATCCCTTATTTTGATAACATATGGACCATCCCTCTGCTTTTGGGCCTGGTTTTACTGGTCGGCTTGGCAGCGGGAATCTATCCCTCCCTTTTTCTGGCCTCTTTTGATCCTGTTGCCGTCCTAAAAACGGAAATACCGGGCGCCCATAAAAAATCCCGGCTGCGAAATATTTTGGTCGTATTCCAATTTACCATTTCCATCGTCCTTATCATCGGAACCCTGATTGTCCAGCGTCAGTTGAACTTCATGCAAAACAAAAATTTAGGATTCAACAGAGATCAAGTAGTTATCATCAAAAAAACGGATGACCTCAGCACCAAACTTCCGGTCTTCAAACAGGAGCTTCTCAAAAATCCGAATGTTATCAGCGCCTCCAATACGCAAAGACTGATCGGAGGAAATTTCGGCAACTCGGCTTTTAAAATGGCGGGAGCTTCCGGGGAGGAGACACATCTTCTTTGGACATGTTTTGCGGATGCTGATTTTGTCAAAACATATGAGATAGAGATGGCGGCCGGCCGTTATTATGAGGAAAACCGGCAGCCGGACCTGCAGGCGGCCGTTATCAACGAGGCGGCCCTTAAGGACCTGGGATTGACGGGTGATCCCATCGGCCAGCAGGTTGTGGCCATAGGGCCGACGGAAGCCCAATCCCAGGCCTTCAATATTATCGGCGTTATGAAGGATTTTAATTTTAGAAGTTTGCATCATAGAATTCAGCCGATGATCGTTTTTTTATCCGGCCCCCGCAATATTGGCCGTTATGTTTCCGTCCGCATCCGGCCGGAGAATATAAGAGATACTTTGGGTTTTCTCGAAAAAACCTGGCATGAATTCGCTTTGAATCAGGCCTTTGAATATGAATTTTTTGATGACTATTTCGCCCGGCTCTACAGTTCGGAACAGAGAACGGGACGGATATTCCTTTATTTTTCCATTCTGGCGGTTATCATAGCCGGATTGGGGTTGTTCGGCTTGGCTTCCTTCGTCACCGAACAGAGAACCAAGGAGATCGGCATACGTAAAGCCCTGGGAGCAACGTCTTCTAGAATTGTCATCCTGCTTTCCAGGAAGTTTGCGGTCTGGGTTCTGCTGGGTAATGTCATCGCCTGGCCTCTGGCTTATTTTGTTTTAAAGAAATGGCTGCAGAGATTTGCCTACCAGTCCGGGATATCCCTTTTATCCTTTTTGGCGGCTTCGATTTTTGTCCTTATTATTGCCATGGTTATCGTGAGTGTCAAAACATTGAAAGCGGCTGTGGCGAATCCGGTGGAGTCGTTGCGATACGAATAGCCAAGGGATCTGCACTATTCGTAAATTCGGACGGTTCTTCTCTTATTTTCACAATTCACAGCCAAATGTATGAATAGCGCAGTTTACTTCGCTATTCATACATTGAAATTTGTTTAAATTAAAATAAAATTAAGGGTGTAAAGTTTCGTCAAAAAGATGAGCCAAAAAAAATGAAAAAAAACCTTAGGATAATGTTTCTATTCATAATCATCTTTGTGGGTTATGTTTCGGCACAAACTTATAAACCTACCTGGGAGTCTCTGGATAAACGTCCTTGTCCGCAGTGGTTTTTGGATGCTAAGTTCGGAATATTTATCCATTGGGGAGTCTATTCCGTGCCGGCCTGGAGAAAAGTCACCGAAGGCCGTTATGCCTCTTATGCCGAATGGTATTATGCCCGGGTGATGTTCGACAAAGAATCAGGGGGAGAAGAATTCCATAGAAAGAATTACGGTGAAGATTTCGAATACCGTGATTTTGCTCCCCTTTTCCGGGCCGAGCTTTTTGATCCGAATGAATGGGCTGGGCTTTTTGCCCGGTCCGGAGCAAAATATGTTGTCCTGACCTCAAAACATCACGACGGATTTTGTCTCTGGCCGGCCAAGAGTTCCTATAAAAAAGGATGGAACAGCATGGATGTGGGGCCAAAGCGTGATTTGGTGGGAGAATTGACTAAAGCGGTAAGGGCCAAAGGTTTGCGCATGGGGCTTTATTATTCCATTATCGAGTGGGAAAGTAACCGGACGCACAGAACAGAGTCCGGTTTTTTTATTCCTAAGAGGCTGGTGGAAAAATACCGCATTCCAGAGGAGAAATACGTCGATGGACATTTGATCCCTCAGCTCAAAGAACTGGTGACGAATTATCAGCCGGCTGTGATATTCGGAGATGCCGGAGAATGGGACAGGACCGCACAGGAATGGAAAACAATCGATTTTATGGCCTGGCTCTACAATCACGCTCCGAACAAAGACGAAGTGGTGGTAAACGACCGGTTCGGCCGGGATATGCCGGGAAAACACGGGGATTATTATTCCAGTGAATACCAGGATGCTGAGGGTGTGGGGATCTCCCATCCCTGGGAGGAAAGCCGGGGAATCGGAGGATCTTATGGTTTCAACCGGGATGAGAATATTGATAATTACAAAACCTCAGAAGAGCTGGTCCATGAGCTCATTGATATTGTAAGCAGGGGAGGAAACCTGCTGCTTAATGTCGGACCTACGGCAGACGGCCGGATCCCTGTTGTCATGCAGGAGAGGCTGGTAGATATCGGAGATTGGTTGAGGGTGAATGGCGAGGCAATCTATGGAACCCAACCTCTGCAGGATGCTGTGAAGCTTCAACCGGATGATAAATCCATGCGTTTCACTCAAAAAGGAAAAGACATGTTTGTCATATGTATGCGATGGCCTCAAGAACCTTTTGATATCCTTGGAATAAAAACATCGGAAAAAATCCGGGTCAGACTGCTTGGTTTTGATGGGAAGGTCAATTGGAAGGTCATTGATGATGGATTTCGTCTGGAACTTCCGGGAGTCAATCCTGAAACCATTCCGTGTTTATATGCCTGGGTTTTTAAAATAAGCAGTTGTTTGTTAAATTAAAATTTATTGTCCGATATAATATCGCCTCTTTAGCTTTCGGCTTCTGACGCGGCATATCCCCTAATGTCATGAATTATACAGCCTATTTCTGCAGGTGGGCGGCGATAAGCCGGTCGATAATTCCCTGGTATTGATTGAGCCGGACGTATCGTTTGTGAGGAGGAACGGCTGTTTTATGAGAGATAACCATGTCCAGTACGGGAAGAACGGTTATGTACTGCCCGTAAGCGCCGCTGGCCGTGTATGCACCTTTATACGGCCCCTCGGCACCGGCGCCGTCCCAAACCCACCACATGTATCCATACCCGAAGGTCCCTTTACGGTATGGCTCGGGATTCATTTCCTCGACATGGGTCCTGGCGCGGGTTATTTTTTGGACCCATGTTTGGGGTGTTATCCGGCGGCCGTTCCATTCTCCTTCTCGCAGCATGAGGGTGCCGATCCGGGCCATATCACGAGTGGAAGACCAAATATGGTAAGCAGGAAATCGAGAGCGGCTGAGATTGCCGGATTTTCGCTGTTTGAAGCGGTCGAAATCCTGCATACCTAGCGGAACGGCTAAGTCACGCTCAAGGGCGTCATAGATGACTTGATGGGTAAGCATCTCAAAAACGGCACCGGCACAGTTGAAGTCCCAGTTGTTGTAGAGAAAATACGTGCCCAGTTCCTGTGAGCCGCGTTCGGGGGCATGGGCAGTGCTGTCGCCGCCGTTGGAGGCGGGATGATAGATGCCGGAACGGGCCGTGATCAGGTGGTTGATAGTAGCTTTCCGTTCTATAGGAAGAAGCCCCCCATGGTCGGTGATCCCCAGTTCTTCCAGGGTTGTGTTGAGACGGATGGTGCCGTCATAGACATATTTACCGTACAAAATGGCTAAAATGCTTTTGCGAACGGAGGCGATGTAGCTTGTTTGTTCCAGATCTCCGTATTCGAAAAGCACCCTTCCCCCGACGATGACCATAAGTCCGGTCGTATCCAGTGTTTTGACATATTCCCGGACAGCGGCCAGACCTTCGGCCGTGTATCCGGCAGATGATGGATCTTGTATCCGCTCCCAGGACTCTCCGGGGAAAACAACCGGCGATTCATCTACAGCGTTTTGACCAAAAGCGGGATAAGAATCCGGCAAAAGGACGAAAAACAGCATAATAGCGGCAAGGAAAAATACCAAGGCAGAAAAGGCGGAATTTCCGTTTGGTTTAGAAATATTATGATTTATCTTCATAAAAAAAATCTCCTTCTTCTATGTTTTTATTTTATCAAAGTCTAATCATTTTTAACGAGAAAAACAAACAATCCGGTTTCCCCTTCGAAATAAATAAATATGAGCAAAAAAAAATTTTAAAAAAAAATACTTGACAAAGGAATCCGGAATATTTATATTAACTTTGAAAAACAAAGTACTTTTAAAATATAATAACTTTGAAAAGGAGAAAATAATGGATAAAACGGATAAGAAGCAGGCCCTTGAAAGTGTCGAGCTCATTCGGCAGCTTGCCAGCCAAACCCGCGAAGATATGTATTCCTACAGGGCTGACTTGATTTGCTATATCTGGGGTGTATTCACTCTTCTTGGTTTTTCCGGCCAGCGGTGGCTGTTCCATTTCAGCCGGGGATCCGGTTTGTGGTGGGCCTTTTTGAGTATCGCCGGATTTGTAGCGACATTTTTTGTCATTAAGGCCCACAAACGGCCGCAGCCGAAAAAACAAACCCGTCATGCCATGAAAGGTTTTTTGTTTTTCTGGATACCTTTCATCTTGCTGGCTTATGTTCTGGCTCTTTTCTGTATGCTGAGCCCAGATATCCATCCTGCTTATATTGCTGTCGTGTTCATGCTCGTCGTCTCCACAGGATTTATGATCATAGGCCTTCTTTTTTATAGAGTGCTTTTTTTTATGGGCTGCCTGGGATTTGCCAGCGCCGTAATATCGGGAATTTATTTTGTCTATTATGCCGATATTTTTCTCGGTCTCATTTTCGGGCTGGGACTTATTGTGACCGGGCTTGTGTCGCGTAAAAAAGAATCTTCATTAAACCGGGGATTTTATAACTTTATTTAAATCAAATGGAAGAAAAAATATTTCTTAAGCTGGATAAGATCATCCACCAGAAAGCCCGGCTGGGCGTGATGTCCATTCTGGCTACAGGGGGAGAGGCGGATTTTGGATATCTCAAAAAACAGCTTGGGCTGTCAGACGGCAACCTGAGTACTCATTTGAGTATCCTGGAGAAAGCCCGGTATGTCGAAATCAAAAAAATGTTTGTTAAAAAGAAACCCCGGACTATTGCCCGATTGACTGAAAAAGGACGGAAAGCTTTCCTCGATCATATGGATGTTTTGGAAAAAATCATCGAAACCATTCCGGGGAAAGGAGAGGAACCTGAGAAAAGGAGATGAAAGTGAAAAAAACATCGAAAAAAAATGGCCTGCTGTTCAAGATGACAGGGAAGCCAAAACATAAATCCAACAAGGAGGAACAGCATAAAATGAAGATGACGAAAATTTTGTTTTGTTTTGGGATTTTGCTTTTTTTGTTTGCGTTTTTTTCCCATCCGCTCATAGGCTCTGATGGTATGGAGAGCCGGATTTTCCTTGCCGGAGGAAAGCTGTTTGATGGGAAGGGAGAGGTGATTGAGAAGTCCCTGGTGTGCATAACGGGGAATACGATCGTTTATGCCGGCCCGGAGAAAAAAATCGAAGTGGAGAAAGGATCGATGGTCATCGACTGTTCCGGCAAAACGGTCCTGCCGGGCCTGTTTGATGCTCATATCCATCTGGGCGGTGCCTGTACATATGGATATATTCTTGTCGGTGATGAGAGAAAACTGGCCGGTTTTCTTTATTCTGGCGTAACCTCGGTTTTTGACCTGGGAGGGATAACGGACTGGATTTTCGGCTTGAAAGATAAAGAGAAAAAAGGAAATACACTTTCTCCCCACATTTTTTGTGTCGGTCCTCTTTTTACCTGTCCCAAAGGCCACGGTACGGAATACGGAGTGCCCATGGCCTTAACGCCGACGACGGAAGTAGAAGCCCGGGAAAAAGTCCGGGAACTGGCCAAGAATGATCCAGACCAAATAAAGATCATTTACCGGCAGGGATCGGAGGGTTATCCCTCATTATCCTATGAGCTTATGGAGACGATCATTGACGAGTCCCACAAATTAGGATTTAAGGTAGTCACCCATATCGAGACCGTAAAACAGGCATGGGAGGCCATCCTTGCCGGTTCTGACGGGCTGGCCCACATGCCGGCCGACAAAGAGGTCGACGAAGATCTCCTGCAGGTGATGAAAGAAAATAATGTTTTTTGCATGCCTACGCTATCCGTATACGAATCTTTTTCGACGCCGCTTATTCCCGAAAGCCGTTTTCTGGAGTGGCCGCTTCTCGAACAAAGTGTTTGCCGTGAGTTCATCGAAGATCTCAAGGAGAAAGCCAGGCTGGAGAACATAAAAAATATTATGCTTTCCCACCAGGGACTCCTATCCACGGCATCAAAAAACTGTAGCAAGATGGCGGAAGCGGGAATAATGCTGGTTCTGGGAACGGATGCGGGGAATCCCGCTGTTTTTTTCGGGCCATCGGTACACAGGGAGATGGAACTTATGGTCCAAGCCGGGCTTGAACCGGAATTTGTCCTGACGGCTGCCACCAAAAATGCCGCCGAGGTTCTCGGCAAAGGAAAGGAACTGGGTACTATCGAGAAGGGGAAGCGGGCCGATATTCTTTTGGTCGATGGTGATCCCCTAAAAAATATTCGGGATACCCAGAAGGTTTGCCTTGTCATCAAAGACGGACTTCTTCTTGACCGTGAGAAGCTGGCCGTCCGCATCAATCCCCCCAGGGAAAAAGAAACGGCTCCGGAGCCGCAAAGGCGGAAAACCGGTCAATCGTCTTCCGGCCCTGTTTCAAAGGAAAGTCCGGAACTGGCCGAAAAAACGGCCCAAGCGCGGGAACTTCTCCGGAGAGGGTATTCCACCTGGGATTCAAGCTTGATGGAGAAAGCCCGGGATATGTTTCTCGCGCTACTGCTTAAGGTAGGCGAGCACAGTTTTTATCTTCACTACTATACCGCTTTCTGTGATTACCGTCTGGCCAACTATTATCTTATAAATGGCGATATGAAAACATGCGCACGCTTCAACGACGAAGCCAAAAAATATCTCGAAAAGGCTATGGAGTTGGATGATATGTCGGGGGAAAGTCATGCCCTTTACGCTACCTGCCTGGGATACGACATCGCTCTGGACCCCAGCCTGGGTATGACGGCGGGAATGGAAAGCGCCACGCATTTCAATAAGGCATTTCAGAAAGAACCGGAGAGCCCCAGAGTGAACCTCCTTCAGGGGATAAGTCTTTTATACACTCCCGAAATGTACGGCGGGGGATTGGATAAAGCCATGCCCCTCCTTGAAAAAGCCGTAAGCCTTTATGAAGAAAAAACGGACAAAGGCCTCCTTCAACCCGATTGGGGCCATGAAGACGCTCTAACCTTTTTGGGAATGGCTTATGCCCGCAAAGGGGAGAACGATAAGGCCGAACAGAGCTTTAAGAAGGCATTGGAAGTAAACCCGGAATATGGATTGGCCGCTGAGGAACTCAAAAAACTAAAAAAATAAAAGGTACAAACGGAAAAGGATAACCGTCCTTTTTGTCTTGTTGTCAAGCTAAAGAATTGAAATGGGAGATTTTTTCATGCAAACACGGAAGTATTTTGTATTGATTATGATCATTTTGATGTTGTTTTTTCTGTCCACCTCAGTGGGAGGGGCGGTAAAAGTGACACTGGAAGGAAAAGTTATTGATGCTGATACGGGTGATCCTCTTCCCGCTCTGGTAGCGATTAAAGAAATGGAGAAAGCCTGCAGTGCGGATGTTCAGGGACGATTCCGTTTTGTTTTTGAGGAGGATGCTGTTCCCATGCCTTGCACCCTTGTTGTCTGGCTTATCGGTTATCAAAAAAAGACCGTTGAGGCCGTCCCGGGAAAGTTTATAACCGTAAAACTCGAAATTGAACCCATTCCTTCCCACGAGGTTCAGGTTACGGCCGACAGTACGGTGGGAAGCGATAAAGCCAAAAAGACGGTGACCATGACCCGCATGGATGTTTATACGCTTCCGGGAACCGCGGCCGATCCCGTCAACGCCTCGCGCCTTCTTCCCGGCGTCAATACGGGGCCGGATTCATCGGGTATGCTCATCCGCGGGGGAGCCACTGATGAAGTGGCCTATTATTTCGATGGTATCCGGGTTGAACATCCTTTTCTCAGCGAGACGCTTCACGAAAGTTATTTTTCTATTTTCGATAATCAGATTGTGGATGACTTTAATGTGGCTACCAGTGGATTTAAGGCGGAATACGGGAATGCCCTTTCAGGAGTGGTGGACATCAAGGCCAAAGACAGGATTTACAATACAGAGGGCGGACTGGGGCTGTCTATTCTGGGGCTCAACAGTTATGTCGGATTTCCCCTTCAAGAATGGGGGAGCCTGACGGTATCCTACAACCGGGGACATTCTTATCTTATGACCGAACTTAACGGAATGACGGAAAGCGAGTTCAGTACGGAAAACGGTTTCTCCAAGCTGAATCTCGATTTAGGGCGGCGTTTAAGGCTTCGAATATTGGGTCTTCTGGATAACTACCGTTTTTCCCAGGACGAGGGATTCAGTCTCAAGTCTGAAAACCGGATAGCCGGTCTCACCCTTTCTGCGATGTTGAGAAAAAATTGCCTGATGGATATTTCCTTGTCCCGGTTAAGCTACCGGGCTCGTTATGATATGGATGAAACTTTTTCCAAAGATTTTTCCGATGGTGCTTATCAGGGAAGGATTTGTACCGTTCTCGACCTTGGAAGACATTATCTTGAATTTGGTGGGAATTTTCAAAAAAGGAACATGGATCTGGATATGTTATTGAATGATGAAAATATTGAATCCCAAGCTGATGGGTTTTTGGGAGGCATTTATTTCAGTGACAAGTTCCGCCTTCAAAAACGGATCTACATACGGCTGGGGGGAAGGGTATCTTTTTCTAACCGGGGACAAAAAAGCTGGAGTCTGGATCCACGTGCTTCCGCCGCTTTTTTTCTCAGCAATCAGGATATCCTTCGTTTTTCAGCGGGAAGTTACAGTCAGTTCGGAGATTATTTTCTCCTCAATGAATATGAACTTCAACCCAAAAAAGCCTTCCATTTTTCTCTGAGCTATGACCGCATCACTCCCAAATATGACCTCCGTTTAACATTGTACGACAAAGAGTACCGGAGGCTTTTCCTCATGGGGGAAAACAGCATGACAAATGAGGGAAAGGGATATGCCCGGGGAGGGGAATTTTTTATCAAAAAGAAACACCAGCATTTCGACCTGCTTTTCGTTTATAATTATCTTCATTCCCGGCGAAAAGAAAACGATATTCCGTTTTTGGCACGCAGTCCCTACGAAATCACCCACTCTATGACGGGAGTTTTTTCCTTTAAGTGGGATAATATGTCCCTGGGAATCCGGTATTCTTATGCTTCGGGTTTACCCTATACTCCGCTTTTAGGTATCGAAGAATCCGGGGGTGACGGTTCCATTGTGCCGTTATGGGGAGATCCGTTCAGCGAGAGTTATCCGGATTACCACCGGCTTGATCTTAATGGCAACAAAAGTTTCCAATTCAAGGGAAAGCTTGTGGTATTTTATTTCGGCATCACCAATCTTCTGAACAGGCGAAATGTCCTTCGTTACGAGTACAGTTCCAACTATTCAACCCGTCAGAATCAGTATTCCATTTTCGGTCGGTCGGTTTTTATCGGAGTTTATGTACCGTTTTTCTGACTTGCTTTATTCAGCATTTTTTGCTCGATCTTGGCCCAGGTGTCACGCAGGATAACGGTCCGGTTGAAAATAAGTCTGCCCGTTGTGGAATCTTTATCCAAACAAAAGTATCCCTGCCGGAGAAATTGAAAGCGGCTTTCCGGTTTGGCTTCCGCCAGGCTGTTTTCCACCCGGCAGTCTTCAAGAACATCCAGGGAATTTGGATTCAAAAAATCAAGATGAGTTTTTCCTTCTTCAAGGTCATCCAGATTTTCGCGGGAAAAGAGTTGATCATAAAGCCGGATCTCTGCAGGAAGGGCGTGTTCCGCTGAGACCCAGTGAAGAGTTCCCTTGACTTTGCGGCCGTCTTTAGACCAGCCCCCCTTTGTGGCCGGGTCATAGGAACAGCGAAGCTCAAGAATACGGCCTGTCTCCGGATCTTTGACCACTTCGTCACAGGTGATGTAATAGGCATGCTTAAGCCGGACTTCCCGTCCCGGGGCCAGCCTGAAATATTTTTTCGGCGGATCCTCCCGAAAATCTTCATGCTCGATATAAAGAACCCTGGAAAAAGGGATTTTTCGTGATCCCATGGTTTCATCTTCGGGATTGTTTTCCGCTTCCAGCCATTCAACGTTGTTTTCGGGATAATTGGTGATGACGATTTTTAGCGGTTTGAGTACGGCCATAACCCGGGGAGCCCGCTTGTTGAGGTCTTCCCGCAGGCAGTGGTCGAGAAGGGCGATATCGACAATGCTTTCCCTCTTAGCCAATCCGATTCGGCTGCAGAAATCCCTGATGGATTCGGGAGTATAACCGCGTCTTCTAAGCCCCTGGATGGTCGGCATACGCGGGTCGTCCCAATCGCTGACAACTCCTTCTTTAACCAGATTGAGAAGTTTTCGCTTGCTCATAATCGTATAGGACAGGTTAAGGCGGGCGAATTCAATTTGCTGCGGATGGAATACCTTCAATTGATCGAGATACCAATCGTAAAGGGGTCTGTGGTCTTCAAATTCGAGGGTACAGATCGAATGGGTTATCCCTTCGATGGAATCTGAAAGACAATGGGTAAAATCGTACATGGGATAAATGCACCATTTGTCTCCTGTCCGGTGGTGCGGGACATGTAAAATACGGTAGATGACCGGGTCGCGCATGTTAAGGTTGCCGGAACACATATCAATCTTAGCTCGAAGTGTCCGGCTGCCGTCGGGAAATTCTCCGGTCTTCATACGTTCGAAAAGGTTTAGGTTTTCTTCGATGGTCCTATTGCGGTAGGGGCTTTCTTTACCCGGCTCGGTAAGTGTTCCGCGGTAATCCCGGATTTGTTCCGCATTCAGGTCACAAACATAGGCTTTTCCTTTTTTGATTAAATCGACGGCGTAGGCATAGAGATTGTCAAAATAGTCGGAAGCATAATATTCCCTTTTTTCCCAATCAAAACCGAGCCAATGCACGTCTTCCTTGATGGATTCCACGTATTCGACCTCTTCCTTGGAAGGATTGGTATCGTCAAACCTCAGATTGCAGAAGCCGTTGTATTGATCAGCAATTCCGAAGTTGAGACAGATGGACTTGGCGTGTCCGATGTGAAGATAGCCGTTGGGTTCAGGAGGAAAGCGTGTATGAACCCGGCCGCCGTGTTTTCCTCTGCGAATGTCTTCTTCGATAATTGTCCGAATAAAATCAAGGATAACTCCATTTTTTTTCTTGGTTGCCGGTGGTTCTATTGGTTTTTCCATACGATCCTTCTTTGCCGTTTTGTTCTCTTTTATAAACCGCGGATACGGAAAAATTCCGGGGAGCACGCGGGTAAAAGGAATCAAGCCGGTGAATATTTTATTTGATTTTTAATCCTCGTTCAAACCATACATTTTTATAACCAGTTCCCCTGGGCAATGGGTACCACTCTGCCGCCGACGAAAACATCAATTCCGTCGGGAGTTTTTTCGGCTTGGAGCCTCAAAAGTGATGGACGTTCGATCTCATACCCTTGTTCAACGTTGATGTCCACGGAGTCCTTACCAAAATACCTGTTTTTAACCAGGTAACCTGCCAGGCAGCCGTTGGCGCTTCCCGTAGCGGGATCTTCCGGTACGTTGTAATAATCGGCGAATACCCGTGCATTAAGATTATTCTCCGGACTGTATGTTTCCGGGGAGAATATAAGCACAGCCTTGGATTCTAGTTTATCAATGATCTTGTAAAATTTATCCCTGTTGATTCTGGCCCATTTTACTCCGGTGAGCGTTTTAAGGGGAACGATGATAAATGAAAGTCCCGTAGATACTTCTTCGACTGGAAAGCGGTCATCAAGATCTTTTTTCTTCAGGTTAAGGGCATCTGCGATGATTTCTTTGTCCAGGATATGTCCAAAAACCGGTGCTTTTTGCTTCATGCGAAGGAGATTCGCTTCGCCTCCCGAATAGCTGAAAGTGACGGGGATCTGCCCGATCTGGAGATTAAGAATAACTTCATCGATAGGTTTTTTGATGATCCGGCTTTGAATAATGTATGCAGTACCAAGGGTGGGATGCCCGGCAAAAGGAACTTCCCGGGCGGGAGTAAAAATCCGCACGTCAAAGCCGCCATTATGTGGTTCTTCGGAAAGGATGAATGTTGTTTCCGAAAAATGCATTTCTTGGGCAATTTTCAGCATTTCTTCTTCTGATAAATGCTCCGTATTTCTGAATACGGCCAGTTGATTACCGGTGTATTTATCTTCTGCGAAAACATCAACGATATAAAAAACAGGATTATCCATCATAATTCCTCCTTGTTCCTATTTATACCATAATGGGGACGTTCCCCAAAGGGACATGTTGCCGGAACGTTCTTTATCTTTTGAACAACGTGTTCCTTAGATAAAAGTCTCCACATTTCATGCTGTACTTTGGGCTTGCTTTGGATTAAAGTGTTTACGCAAAGGTGTTTTTTTCACAAGAAAACGTTTTAAGAGGGAAAGATAAATATGCATCAAATATTTTTCGGAATCATTGAATTTTTGGTATCGGTCCTGATAAGTTTTGTGCTTATCTTCGGAAGCTACCGTCTTTTTCTGGCCGTCACGAGAAAGTTCGATGAAGAAAAACAGTTTAAAAGAAAAAACCTATCCGTAGGCATTGTTTTGGGTGGAGCTATTCTGGGTGAAGCCTTAATCGTCAAACAGGCGATTTTTCCCGTTATGTCCGTCATCCAAATTTATGTTCTCGGACAGGAGAAAAATCTGGGAAATTTTCTCGAGGTTTTGGGACTGAGTATCGGATATGTCCTTTTGTCTGGATTTCTGGCACTTCTGGGGATTCTTTTCAGTTTCTGGTTGTTCAACAAGATGACGCCGGGAATTGACCAGTATGAAGAGATTCAGGATAACAACACGGCCGTTGCTGTTTTTATGGCCGTGGTCATCATCGCAACCTGTCTTCTGATCAGCTCCGGGGTGGAGGGATTAACCAGAGCCCTCATTCCTTTTCCTGAGGTCGGAACCATACCTTTAAGATAAGTTATATCATGCGGAGTGTTTTTTTATCTTTGGGCGCGGTCCTGGGATTGATTGCCGCCGCTGTTTTGATTGTCTGGATTCCCGGTCAAAGCATCAAGGAAGAAATAATCCCGGTCCAGGAAAAGCAAGAAAAAAAACCTGAAGACCTATCAGGGAATGGGCGGTTTTTCCGAAAAATTGAAAGGCCGGAAAAGTTTGAGCTCTTCTACGGCTGGAGGGATTACCGGGGTAATAAATATACCGCTGATTTTTCCATATCAAAGCGGGTTCTAACGGATGCTTTCAACGAGTTTGGATATCGTCAGGATGAATGTGACGCCTATGTCGAAGATCATCTGGCCGGATTGCGCGAAGAGATGATTGCTCATCTCAAAAAATTAACTCTTGCAGAAATGTCTGGAAGTCCCTACGGACACTATTTTTACCTGGAAGAAAAAGCGAAGGAGGAATTCAACCTCCGGTTGTCCATTCCCGGTTCGGAGAGGAATAAATACAAGGAGATAAAGACCGAATTCGTGCGAATCACTCAAAAAATCGCTGTTGAACAGGAGTTGTATTTTAAAAAAATCGAGGCTGAAAAAGAAAATTTAGCGAGAGAATTCCTGGAATCAAGGCTGCTGCGCTTTGTCGATAACAAAATCAGTATCCAATACAAGCTCTGTGTGGAGAAAAATAGTCCGCGAGTGGCCGTGGTTTTGGACACAATAAGGAAAAGCCATCCCGAAATTTCTTTGAACGAATTTTTAGCCATTATTCTGGGATTTGTCCAGGAAATAAGATACGGCCTTCCTCCCATGGAAGTGGACGGAAAAAAAATCCTGGAATTCTGGGTTCCGCCCCTGGTTCTGGTCAACTATCTCGGCGACTGTGATTCCAAGGGGGTAACTTTTGCCGCCATGTGGACGGCTTTCAAGAAATATCCTCTTCTTCTGATTAAAGTTCCACAGCATCTTTTTGTGGGCATCGCCGTTCCTTCCTTTTACGGAGAGACATTGTCTGTTAATGGATTGAGATATTCGCTTTGTGAAGTGACGGGTCCTAACAGGCTTCCTCCCGGGGTAATTACCCCCTACAGCCGGTCATTTCTCAATATCGGACGGTATCGTTATGAATTGATCCATTAAACTTTTACAAAATGGAGGAACGGCTTAAGTCAAAGTTCATCAAATCGGTTTCATATTTTTTTGTTTCCCAGACTTTTGGAAGAATCATGAACGGCTTAGCGCTTATCCTCCTATTAAAAAAACTCTCTCCGAGAGAGATCGGCCTTGTCAGTATTGCTGCGGTTTTTGTTACCGTCCTTGGAGCCGTTTCCGAGGTCGGTTTTGAGGCCGCTCTTATTCAAGCCGAAACCATTTCCAAGAACCAAAAAAACGGAGTGTTTTGGATCGGCCTTTTTCTCTCGGGACTCGCTTTTTTGAGTGTGTTTTCGGCGGCTCCTTTTATCGCCCATTTTTACCGTGAGCCTTCTCTCAGCCCTTTACTTCGTGTATATCTCTTGGTTTTGTTTGCCAATGCTTTAAAGATCATCCCTTATTCCCAAATGGTTCGCCGGCTAGAATTTGGCAAAATATCGGTTATTGAGTCGGTCTCCATGGTCGTATCATCTGTTTTGATGATATTTCTTGCCTTTAAAGGGATGGGCGCCTGGTCTTTGGTTATTGCTGAAATCACACGGGTGACCGGTTTATTTATCGGTTCCCAGGCCGGCTCATTTTTTGTGCCGGGGATAAAATTTTCCGTCAAGGAAGTGGCGCCCCTTTTCAGATTCGGTTTTTTTGCTACGATGTCCCGTATTTTTTATAACCTTTATATCAACGCCGATTATTTGATTGTCGGAAAATTTTTCGGTACCGCCGCAGTCGGTATCTATACGGTGGCTTACCGTCTTGTTTTCGATACGTTAAAAGCTGGGACCGGCGTGATCAATAAAGTTGCTTATCCCACTTTTGCCCGGCTTCAGAAGAATCTTTTGCGCCTAAAGCGTGCTTTTTTTTCCATTGCCCGAATGAATCTTGCCGGCTTTGGCTTGTTTCTTGTCATCACTGCGCTTTATTCCGACTGGGTGATGCTTGTTCTGGGTTACGAAAAATGGTTGCCTGCGGTTCCGATCATTAGATTGTTCTGTATCATTGGCTTATTGAGATGCGTAATTCCTTTGATCCCGCAGTTGCTAAATGCCCTGGGCCACTCCAAGTTGAATTTTTATTATTCGGCTTTATGTGCGGCGGTTTTGCCCGCCGCTTTTTTTGCCGGTGCCCAAATATCAATCTATGGGGTTGTCGGCGCTTGGCTGGTTTTTTACCCGCTGGTTGCACTCCAGTTGTTTTTTTTCGCCTTAAAACATCTTTCTCTTTCCTGGCGGGAATTTGCCGGGGAATTCATCTCTTCATCGAAAATACTGCTGATGACGATCCCTGCTGTTTTTCTTTGCCGAATCTTTTTTAAACATGTCGGTGACGGCTGGAAGATCCTTGCTTTGGCGGTTTCTCTTCTCTTGTCGATCACCGTCGGGATGTGTTGTGTTTTTCTTTTCGACAAACAGATTGCGAAAGAGTTTACCAGAAAGATAAGAAAAAAAGGGTGATGGGGGTTTCAATCCGTCAGCCAATCCGCAACGGAATCGGCGTCTTCTCCATGGATGATAATACGGTGGGAAGCTTCGGTGGTGACAAAACTCATAAGCGCCCAACCGTTGAAGGCTCCAAGTTGGTGAGTCTTCCAAAGGAATCTCACAGCGGAGCGGTTGATTTCACCCTGGTCACAGAGTGCCGATTCGTGGACGATGCGGTCGATCATTCGGTGAAGAATGGGGAGAACTCTCAACCAGGCATGGGGAGTCGGGGGAACGGCATTGCGGGGAAACCTTCTTTGTTCACGTTTGGGGGCCTTCCCTGAAAGAAAAGGAACCGTCTTTTTTGTCCGGGAACGGATAAGCGGATATCCGTTATTCAAAGGATAGGCGCCCAGGGTGGGGAAGTGTCTTTCGAATAATCGTCTGCGGGCTTTTTGTCTAAAGACAAGCGATGCGGGCACCCGGAGAAACCATTCCCAGGTTGCCCGGTCGGCGGCGGGAGGAATATAAAATGCCCGTTCCCCAAATTCGGCAAAGACGGCCCCTGCATAACGTGGTGACCGGTTCACGGCATCAACCGCAATTTTTTTGAATGGTTCCTCGCCCTCGAAGCGGCTTATCTCTGTATGGACCTGTTCTTTGAATTCCCGGGCATGACGTTCACGGTCCGGAAACAGGAGAGCCAGGCCGGTCCGGGTGTAGTGCCTTCGATGGATGGACGTACCCAATGGCTGGTAGCTGAAAAGAAGGCCTGATAAATAGGCGGTCAGTCCGAGTACCGGGCGTGATTCAGGTGACGGAGCCACACCGAAAAGATAGAGCTGATGCAGGTGAATCTGTCCGGAGGTCCGGCGAAGCCAGAGCCGAATGAGATTTTTTTGGTCTAGGTCTTCGAAGCGGGGAGCGTGAAGATCATATTTCAAATCACGGCAGATATCTTCAACAGGAAAATAATCGGCTTCATCAACACGTACGTGCCGTATTCGGTCGGGGGGACGGCCTGCGTCCATCAGCTCCGCAAGCAGATGCCTGGAATCATAGCCGGCTGTGAGAGGCAGTTCAAGGTCACGAGACCGGGCGATGGGATGTTCGAGTATGGCAGCCACGGCTTTTGATGCGGTTTCATGCATGTCGTCCGCGGCTTGATCAAGGGTTTTTTCTTGGTCCGGCATCTGTTCGATTCGAAGGGGGGCTTTCCGTTTGACTAGACCGCCATCAGAGATTTCGTAGCTTGTAAACGGACGCGTTCGTTCAATTTCTTGGGCAAGGCAGCGTCCGCCGAGGGGGTGGTTGATGCGGAACATCTGGTAGAGGACCTGCCGGTTCATGGTCAACGGCAGTCCGATCCGTGCAGGAAAAGAAACATCCGGTCCCAGATAGACGGTCCCGCCATGATTATAGATGTAGTAGGGGCGGGTGGCCATCATATCGGATATAAGCAGGGCCCGCCCTGTTTTTTTTTCGATAAACAGCAAAGTGAAATAGCCGCTCAGCTCATACAAAGCATTGATACCTTTTTTCAGGACCAAACGAAGAGCTGCATCGGCGTCCGTTTCCTGGTTGTTGCGATCGATACCTGTAATTATTCCATCGACTCCCAGCCATTTTCCCTGGAATGTGGACACAGATACCAGGGATCCGGGAACAAAACGTAACGAAAAACGTCCGAAAGATTCCCAGCCTGAGGATGCAGGATCGGCCTGGGAACCGGCCAACAAATACAAGCCTGAAAGCTTGTTATTCATTATGGAACCGGGTCAATGCTCGGAGAAAGAGATTTTTCGTCTCTTTTTAGTGAAGATTTTTTGGGCACGGGAAAATGGAATTTGAGAGAGATAAGAAAAAGGCCGAAGATGTAGAAAAAGAAATAAAACGTGGCCAAATGAATCCAACCCGTCAAAGCTAATAGGAGCAGGCCGGCGGCCCAGATATCCCTTTTTCCCAGATAGTATATCATGCGGCTCAAACGGCTGTTCCAATGTTCATAGCCGTATTTTACTTCCAAAAGGCTCCCGCTTTTTTTGGTTCGAAGGAGATAGACATAAAGGCTCAGGGCTGCGGCAATTCCGAAAAGAACACCTCCAATGCCCAAGTGAAAAAAGAACATCGGAAGGGAAGCCTTTTTTATGCCTAAGGCGATTCCCAATAAAAGGGCGATATAGACGATATTATCGGCGATGGTATCAAACCATTGTCCGGAACGACTGACTTGAAACTTCAGTCTAGCCAGCTCACCATCGGTTCCATCGATGATGGAATTCAGTTGAAAGAGAACAGCGGCTGTTAAAAAGGGAAAATACCCTCCAAAGGAAGCAGTGAACGCGGCCGCCAAACCTAAGACTAGATTAAATAATGTCACTAGGTTGGGACCGATCCCGGTTTTGACCAGGAACCGGCTTAAGGCTTTGGAAAGAGGACGGTTCAGGACTCGAGCGACAGGCCCATCGTCCGGTTTGCCCAAAGAAGCCATTATTTTTTTCTCAGCATTCCGGGCTTCTTTTTGAGTATCGACGTCGTGCCACATGCGTCTCTTAATATCTACGGCTTCCACCAGGCCCTTATCGGCCAGTTTTTGAACTCCGTCGGACAATGACCATTTATGGCCTATTCCGGCTTGTTTGATGGCTTGGAAGAGGCTGGGATTGGCCAGGAAAAAGCCCGTATCCACAGCGTTATAATCAAGGAGATTCTTGTGGATCTTTAGAATTCGGCCATGGCTCACTTTGACCTTAGTGGCATCATTCTCGTCAAAGATCCCCTGAAGATCGTAGTCGACGAGAAGTTTTATTCCTTGAGGATTGTACGAACCTTGCTGAAGTGTGGAAATGATATCCGGATCGAAAATATGGTCACACATAGCCAGGACAAAGGGGCCGTCCAATACATCCTCCGCCGAAAGGACGGATATGCCGTTTTCTTTATGCCAGCTTTCATTTTTCAGCCAGTGTCTCTTGATCTTAAATCGATGATTTTTTTCTATTGATTCTTTAATCGTATCAGCTTCATATCCCAGAACGATATAAGCGTCGGTGAATTTCGCTTCTTCGAAGGAGAGGAGCGTCCGGGTCAATAACGGCAGCCCGAGTAATTGATAAAGAGGTTTCGGTTTTGAATCGATAAGCCTTTTGCCGTTTCCTGCCGCCAGTATCAAAACGTTTGTTGTCATTTTCTTTTATAGGTTTTATCTTCCCTTTCAAAATGAAGCATATTATGCCTTATTTTGTTTATGAAATCCACCCCCTGTTTTCGTATGTTTTTCAGTTCATGTTCCCCTGAATATAGGAGCTTAAATTCTCTCTAAAAATTCAGCGATTTTTTTCCCTCTTTTTTGCCAGGTGTATAATCGTGAATCATTCAGGGCCTGTTTTTTCAGTTTTTCCTGTAAAATCTTATCCTTGAACAGATTTCTTATGGCGATTGCGCTTTCCCTTGGGGAATCAGGCGGAACAAGAATGGCGTTGTGGCGATCTTTCAGGATTTCTTTGATATCGGGTAGATCCGGGGCCAGAATCGGTTTTCCCGCTGCCAGGTAAAGAAAGGTTTTCATCGGAATAACTGTTCTTTTGAATCTTTTCATCGGTCGGGATGTAGGCGGGATTACGAGGAGGTCCGCTGCGGATAAAAACAAAAAAATCTGAGATGGAGGTACTCTGGGAATAAGCGAAATGTTTGAAAGGCCCATTCTTTTTATCAAACGGGTGATTTTTTTTACTTCCGCTGATCCGTTCAGCCCTCCTACAAGAAAGAATTGCACATTTTCAAGAAGACGAGCCATTTCGATCAATACTCCCAGCCCCTTTTTTCGGTTGATGTGGCCGCTGTAGATCAGGATATTTTTTGACTCCGGAAGGGTGAGTTTTCGACGGGCCGATTCAGGGCGTGTTCGGAAAACCTGTCTGTTGGAAGGGCCGCCGTTATAGGCTGTGATCACTTTATCCGGGGGTATTCCCGCCTGAAGGAAAAAACGCCGTGTTTTTTCCGAGTGGGTTATGATACCGGCGAGTTTGTCGTGAGAGGTACAGAATTTTCGCCACCAGATATATTTAATGGCGGTAATAAAGTCATACCTGTATGTTTCAAAAACGGTTTTTTTCCCTATAGCCAGAGAAAAGGCCAGAGTAGCAGGGTCGCGTGTATAAACCAAATCGTATTCGTATCGCTTTCCATAAAAAACAGCCAAAATATCATGATATAGGCGCCCGATTTTTCCCGGAATGAAAAAA
The DNA here is from genome assembly GCA_016927475.1 of Candidatus Aminicenantota bacterium. Lineage (GTDB taxonomy): Bacteria > Acidobacteriota > Aminicenantia > Aminicenantales > Aminicenantaceae > JAFGMO01. The sequence goes on along the minus strand of JAFGMO010000044.1, from coordinate 91,280 downwards.
GGAATCGGACGTTCGATAAGATGAATTCCGTTCTCAAAAATGCTCGACGGAACATCGTAAAAGTCCGCAACATGCTCTAGATATGACAGCTTGTTCAATCCCGGAATGATCTTTTTCGGGCATACAAGATCTATTTTATATGTTGTTTCTCGGCAAAGCGCGGCCAGACTTTTGACGGCCTGCTCCGTGTTTGTATGAGGCGAGGGAAGCGGTTCATGGCAGATATAGAGGATCTTCATGGCTGCTTTTGTGGCGTTTTGGCTGTTCTTTTTTCCAGGAGTTGTAATAGGGCCGGGAGAATAAACAGTGCTGCGATAAGTGTGGAAAGGATTCCCATAAGGGCCAGCTCTCCTATGTCATTCAATCCCGGGTGGTAGGCAAAGATCAGGCCGGAGAATCCGACCATGGTGGTTAGCGAACTCATACTAACGGCAGCTCCGGTATTCCTCAATACTTTGAAGATGGATCCGGGACCTTCCTGTGAATAACGGTGGTAGAGGTGGACACCGTTATCGATACCGATGCCGATAATCGTCGGAAAAATGATCATGTTGAAAAAATTGATTTTTATTTTGAAAAGGAACATCAACGCGACCAGCCAGAGAATGCCGATGATTAAGGGAGTCAGAACAAGTAAGGTTTTGAACAGGTTTTTTATATCGAGAAGAACTAGAAAAAAGACGGCAAGAAAGGTGATCACGATGGCCTTTTTTCCCTCACGAAGCATCATGGTCAGCATATCCGCGAAAATGATCGAAGAGTTGACGGCGTTGAATGTTTTTCCCGAAGAGATGTGAAGGTTGCGAACATCATGAGCAAAGTTGAAGGCGTTGCGGGAATCGGCCAAACGGACCTTTGGGTAGATGTAGGCAAAGTCACCGAGAGTTCCGTCTTTTCCTTTGAAAAGGCGTTGGATCGATTCCGGCAGATCAAAAATGGTGACTTTATCGACATGGGTATAGCTCAAGAGTTTTTCCGCTTTTCCCTGTTCATCCTGAGAAAGTTGCGAAAAAAGATCTTTTCCGAGCAATTTTTTTATTTCGTCGATCAGGACGAGTTTTTCCTCCTGCCGGTCGGGAAGCATGGTATAAATGGATTTGAATTTGTCGATGGTCGGCGTGGAATCATTTTCCATTTTTTCATGAATGACTTTCTCCAGTTCGAGAAGATCCGATTTTGTATCCACTAAAACGACGGCGGGTGAATTGGATTCCTTGATGATCGGTGTCAGTTTGTCTTTAACGGCTTGTGATTGAGGAAGATTCGATCGCAGATGGGAAAAATCATACTCGAACTTTATACGAGGCAGCAAAAAAACGGCAACAAGAGCGAAGCCGGCGCCAAAAAAAAGGATGGTTCGTGAAAAGGGTAGCTTCCAGTTATGATGACGATTTATTTTTTTGAAACGGTTTTTGGATTTTTTCTTCCCCGGTTTCTCAAAAATAATGATAAAAGCGGGAGCAACCAGGGTCATGGCAAGAAAGGAAAGGAGAATGCCCGTACCTGCGATAAAGCCGAATTCAAAAAAACCCTTAAAATCAGCCAACATCAGGGAAAAAAAGGCACAGCTCGTTGTAACGGCCGTTGTGGCCAGAGTTCTTCCTGTTTTGTGTATGGTAATATTTAAAGCCGTTTTGACATCATAGCCGAGATTCCTTTCTTCGGTGTAGCGTGAAAATATATGAATACCGAAGTCGATTCCCATTCCAAAAAGGACGACAAACAAAAAAACCGTAATGGTATTCAATGAGCCGATAACCAGATACGCCAATCCAAAAGTCCACAACAGGCTCATGGCCAGGGGTACTCCTATAAAAATACCTACAGAAAAACGCCGAAAATACAGTAAAATCAACAGGAATACGGCGGAGAGACCGATCACTGCCGTTGACCTGACATCCCTTACGATGATCTCGTATTCGTCGATTTTATTTTTAAAATTTCCTCCGTATTCAACAAAAAGATCCGGATCATATTTTTCGGGAGGATTCCCGGCGACAATGGATCGGATCTCGTTGTAGAACCTTCGGGCGAACTGAACATCTCTGTATGTGGATTGCGGAAAAATTTTAATAACCAGAATGCTTTTTTCTTCATTGATTAAATAGCGTTGGGAGTCAGAAACTTTATATTTTTCCTCGAAGTCGTCGAATGTTAATTCCCGGCTGTTTTTTTCTTCATTTTCTTCCAGGTCGACATAAAAAGGATTGTACTCCAGTGTGGATTTTTCGGTCTGGTCTCGTATTCTGTCCCTAATCTCGACGAGCTCGTCGTAGTTTATATAAAGGAGCGCATGGCGTTCATAAAAGTCCACATCGGCTTCAAAAGCGACAAAACTGACCATGGGACTCTTTTTTAATTTTTCGGTAAGAGCGGCCGCATACTTTTTTATAGATTCAAAATTGTCTCCTTGGACAAGGATTTCCATTGTTTCAAAGCCGCCTATTTTGTCTCCCACTTTTTTTAGAGTTTTTACGCTTTCGTAATGATCGGGAATAAGCGCACTTAGGTCGCTTTGCAGGGAAAGCTTGCGAATAAAAAAAGCTCCGAGGGCAGATAAGACCAGAGCAAAAATTAAGACAAGCAGGTAATGATCTGTAATCAGGCGTACTCTGCTTGCCAGCCATATTTTCATTTTTTTCATTTCTCGTGCACCATCATTCACTTTGAACGCAAAAAAAGGGTGTGGTCAGCCGCCTTCATCAGCAAGTTTTTGTTTCAGCCGTTCCATAAGACCTGAAAAACCGTGTTTTCGCATGATCCTTTGAAAGGATTTCTGGTAGGAAATCGCGGTGCTGACATCATCAATGGAAAAGTCCGTAACCAACCATCGGCCGTTTTTCCGGTGCAGTTCATAATCCACATTGGTCCGCGTGCGTTCATAGGTTGCCTGAGTGAAAACGCGAGCTTTTTCTCCATCCAGCAAGACTTGTTTATATTCGATAACGGCTTGAAATATATTCAGTTTTTTTACGGATGAACGTTTGACCAGATTGGAAAAATCGGAGACGAATTCATTTTTCTGGTTCTCATTCAGTTCTTCCCAATATGCACCCAATGCAGTTTGAGACATTGCCGAAAAATCCATGATATCGTTTATAAGAACAATAAGTTTTTCCCTCTGGGCCTCGGTATAGGAATCCCCGCTTTTTTTGAGAACGGCTTTGATGGCTGAGTCTCTGGATTTCAACAGAGAAAGAATCGTCTCTTTAGTATCGGAAGGGTAGTTAAATGGTGAGCCACTGCCTGCAGAGCAAGGCCGTAAAGGCTGCCGCCCCGCCGTGAGAAAAATCAGGAAAATAAGGAGGATTTTTACTGGCTCTTCTTGTTTGAAGTTTCTAACGGAATTAAAGATTTTTCGCTTTGAAAAGACAGGTGGGTTTATAACTTCATGGCCAAGCTTTTGCATCTTAGATTCCGTTGAAATTCCATGTTCCGTAATGATGAATTCATATTGTAGCCCCAAGCTTAATGATTGCCAAGAGTGCCGGTAACGTATTCCAGTTCAGCAATCGAGACATTGTATTCAAATATGGCTTGAAAAACGGATGCTTTGGTTTTGAGGTAAGCTTGTACCGCATCTACCAAATCTTTGGCGTTCATCCCATCCAGGTCGAAGGAGATTTGTTCGGTCATTTTCCATTCACGGGAAATGGTGAGAGCTTTTTGAAATTCTTCCATATTTTTTTTTGCTTCCAGGTGTTTAAGATAAGCCTTTTGGACCTCGAGATTGATGGCTTTTTGAATCGCTGTGTTTTGGGCTTCGATCTTGTTCAATTCATGTTTGGCCTGAATGACTCTGGCCCTGGTTTGCCTGAAATTCAGAGGCATGCTGATTCCTAGATAAACAAAAACACTTTTATAGTTGAAAGGATCTTTGAGATAGGGATTGTTTATATCATCTCGAATGGGAGTGAATGACAATGTCGTGCCTCCTCCGATAAATATTTGAGGATAATAGAACGAAAAAGAAACATCAGACAGTTTTTTTTGAGCGGCTAAAGCTGCATTCATTTGGCCTATCTCGGGCCGGCACTTTTCTTTCAATTCGAAGTAATTTTCAATCCCTAAAGTTTCATGCGGCCTCGCTTCTAAAAATTCATCACTGATATCAAATTTTTCGTCTTCATGGATATCCAAACTGGACTTAAGTGCGGAGATGGACAATTCATTATTGATATTTATTTCCCGTTTCATTCTTTCCAATTCCACTTTAAATAATTTCAGCCTGTATAGATCCGCCTCGTTGAGATCAGGATTTTTCCCTTCTTTCAGCAACTCGGTAAGCGTGTTTTCGGCTTTTTCAACCGTACTCATGGCTTCTTCTGCCAGGGCTAAGAGTTCTTTGGACAAAAGCCTTGAAAAATAGAGTTTTGTTATTCTAAGAGTTATTTTATGGCGCTGCTTCTTAATGCCGTGTTCACGGACTTCAATGCCTTTGCGGGCGGCTTCGATTCCGCCGCGTATTCTTCCGAAAGAAAATATCGGCTGAATGAAGGATACCTCCAGGCGGTTGAATAGTCCCAGTTGACGCCAGTTATTGCGGGTTTCCAGATCGAGCAGGTTTTCATTTATGATGTTGACCCCCGGAGCCACCGTTAGAGCGTTGGTGAGCTCGAATTTCGGCAGAATCTTCATGCTTAAGGCCTGTAGATATTGGGCTTCCGCGATCCCCAAATCGGCGTTTTTCGCCATCATCTCCGGATCCTTCTCAACGGCCCGTTCCAGACATTGTTTCAAGTTGAGCCGAATGATTTTTTCCTGTTGGGGGACAGCCTGAAGAATCCGGGGGACTCCAAAAAATAATCCGTAATTGCACGCAATAACAAGACATATATGTATCAAATAAATATTCCTTCTGTTCTTACACATATTACTCACAGTTAAAAATTTTATAGCATAGGGACTATTATGAAGTCAAAATCAGGCTGAAGTCTGAATCGAAGTTGAATTCCTTGAAGATTTTTGGTATTTTAATCGATTATACAATTGATTTACATTAAGGAGAAATCATCTCTTGAAAGCTTATGGTGATGTAGACAGTAAATTCAGGTTTGTCATTCTAGCTTCGAAAAGAGCAAAACAATTGCTGAAGGGAGATAAACCGAAAATAAAAGCGAAAACCAAGAATCTCATTCGTATTGCCCAGGAGGAAGTGAGGCAGGGGCTTATCGATTATGAGATCATTCCGACAACGAATGAAGAAGCACAGGAGCCGGAAGAAGAATCCTTTATCGGAGAAGAAATCGGACCTGATGTAACAGCTCCGGCCGAAGCCGAAGGAAAGACGGAAGAATCCCCAGAAAAGAAAAAAAAGAAAAGTGATTCAAAAAAAAGCAAAAAAGATAGCGATGAATGATGCAGGATCAGACATAGAAAATAGGGGAGGGATTATTTCTTCCGGTTTTTTTGAATCAGCTGAATATAGTCCAAGGTGATAAATTCTTTCTTGGATATTCCCACGCTTTGTGCGAATTTAACAATTTTATTTTTTTCGCCCTCGAACTCGGCATAGGTACCGATATCCAGTTCATCCAGACAGATGGTTAGGTTCTTTTTGCGGTAAACCGTTCTGTATTTGCAGTAGCTGAATGTAGGGACCAATCCTAATAACTTGATGATATGTTTCATCTGCTTGCCGTTCCGGACTTCGGTTTCGTATTCTTCTCTGACCTTAAACTTTCGGGATTTCTGATGAGGCCCCTTGAAAGTAAGGAAAGATTTTTTGTGAACGGTTCTAAGGCGAAAAGCGCAGCCTTTCCGGTAAAGAGATTTATCGGGAAAGTCGTAGAGTGTGTTTTCTTCGAAATGACGGTCTTTTGAAAGGTTGGCTCCGGCTTCCGAAATATTTCTTTTAAACTCTTCTCTGTCTTTAATTTTTATCTTGACTTCGATTTCAATCATGAACGTTCCCTCATACTCAATAATCTGCATGTAACTTTTGAATAACCTGAGTTATTCACGTGGGAAGTCAGGTGTTTCGGGATAGAATGTAATCAGGGAGGGTGAGCAGTGCTTCCCTGAAAATGGATTCCGGGAAACGGATGACAATTTCGATGGCTTTCTGGGAGAATTCCTTTGCTTTTTGGGTCATGTATGTTAGGGCGCCATTACCGTGGAGGATTTCGAGAACTTCCTCCTTGGAATTTTTTTCAAGTGTCTTTTGGGCCAGCAGTTCCTTCAGTCGTTTGCGGGCATTTTTTCCGTTATTGTTGAGGGAATAAATTAGGGGCAGGGTAATACGACCTTCGCTCAGGTCGGAGAGGATGGGCTTTCCCATTTTTTTCTGGTCTCCCGTGAAATCCAGAAGGTCGTCGATGATCTGGAAGGACATTCCAATATTCAGGCCGTATTTTTCCAGAGAGCTTTTTTCGTTGTTGTCGGCCTCTCCATGAATAGCACCTATGCGACAGGCCGCTGAAAACAGGGCGGCCGTTTTTTTCTCGATAATGTTTAGGTAATTATGTTCACTGATGTTTAGATTGCCGCTCATATAATATTCCTCGAGTTCGCCTTCGATCATTCTTGCGGACACATCGGTCAGGATTTGGATAATTTCAGCGGGACAGTTTTTTATGGAAAGGCCGATGGACTTGATATAGATGTAGTCGCCCAGAAGCACGGTGATGTTTGGCCCCCAAACAGAATGAACGGAGTTTTGTCCCCTTCGCGTATCGGAATTATCAATGATGTCATCATGGATAAGGCTGGCTGTATGAATGGTTTCGACCAAAGTGGATGTGAGGATATGATCCTTTCCACCGTAACCAAAAAGCTTACTGCAGAGAATGAGAAGAGCCGGCCTGATCCTTTTTCCCGATTTTTTAAAAAGGTAATTTCCTATTTGGGATATGAGTGGATTGGTTGATCGGAGAAACAGTTTCAGCTGTTTTTCAACCAGGCTGAGATCTTCCCTAATACTTTTATACATGTCCTCCAAAGAGTGGAGACTCCGAGGTTTTATTTTAAGTGCCGTGGATTCGATTTTATTCATAAGTTTTTAGAATTGTACATGTCTGTGCATAAAGTCTTTCTGGCTGATAAAAAAAATCTGGCTGCCCAATCTATGGATCTTGTGCAAAGAATGATCTTCCTGCTCAGGTTTGTTGTATGCTTAACGACCATCGCGGATTTAATATTAACATCTCGCCACCTTTATTTCAATTGCAAAGACAGTTTTGAAGTTAAGGGTTGTCTGATCGGCCAGGTTTTTAAAAGGCATTTTTCTTAGTCCGGCCAAAACACGGGCTGTTTCGACAACGTAGGCGGGCTCATTTCTTTTGATTTTTCCCCGGAAAGGAACAGGAGTCAGGTAAGGAGAGTCCGTTTCCACGAGCAGTCTTTCCATGGGAATCTTTGCTGCGATATCCCTTACGGACTGGGCTTTGGGGAATGTAAGGATTCCAGAGAAGGAAATATAAAATCCCTCCTCGAGCATATGATTTGCCGTTGTTTCATCTTCTGAAAAACAATGAAGGACACCTCCCCGGGTGAACTGGGTTTCCCTAACGATTTGACAAACATCGGGTCCGGCATTCCGGCTGTGAATGATGACGGGCAGGTCCACTTCCTCAGCTAAAATAAGCTGTTCACGAAAAACCTTTCGCTGAATATCTGGTAAGGAATAATTATAAAAAAAATCCAGGCCGATTTCTCCTATGGCATGGATGGTACCCTTTTTTGCCATTTCGATCAGCTTTTTCCGGTGTTGTTCACGAAATTGGGATGCCTGATGAGGATGAACACCTCCGGCGGCAAAAATATTTTTTTGTGTCCGGCATAAAGCGAGAGTTTTGTTGCGGCTTGATGAGCTGGAAATTTCGAATGGGCATAATATAGCTTTAACGCCCGCTTTTTCCGCCCTCTCTAAAATGAGCTTCCTGTCCCCGTCGAAATCCTCCATGTCCAAATGTGCATGAGAATCAACCAGCATCTGCCTTTTTTACCTTCAGAACAGGAGGATACTCCTTTCTGTTTCCGGTATGATAATTACCTCTCTGCTTTTCGGTCTTCAGTACTTTCCGTGAAATCAGAAATTTTGTTTCAGATTGCGAATAGGAATCATGCCGAAGCTGAGAAGCTTGTTGAGAAATTCTTTTTGATTGAAGGAATCGCCCAAAGAGCTTTTGGCTCGTTTTTCCATATCTAAAATTTCTTGGTATCCCACGTAGGCAAGAGCGGCTTTCCCCGGATTGAGCAGAATGCTTTCGTATTTTTTTTCCGCTTCCAATTGGGATTGAAAACCGCTTCGGACCATATAGTTTACGACACGTTCTTTATCCATCCCACTTTGATGGATGTTAAGTTCCATCTGGAAATCAATGACTGCCCGAAGCAAAAGTTTCAACTGGTTCAACCTAAGCCTGAGGTCAAACTTGCCGAAGCCCGAAAGAATAAACATTTCTTCTACATATACAGGCCAGGCAGCCATGAGGGTTTCATTGGGGTACATCTTCTGCACCAGTGAAGACTTGCTGCGAGTGACGGTAAAAGGCATGAATGTTCCGGGAAAGATGTATCTTATGGTCCAGAAATAGGTGAGAAATGGGGTGTATTCCTCAAAAAAACTCTGGACCTGCTCCTCGCTCCAGGTGTCGGGGATGGGATGAATCATCAAGGTATAACCGCCGTCCTGTTCGTACATCCCCGGTGTAACAAGGCGTGTCCAATCGCATCCCTGCATAAGAGGCGGCATGGGAGCTATTTCCAGGGATTCGCCGGGGAGGTCCAGCAGTTGATTTTTAGTGATGTAGTTTTTGATCTCTTCACTGGTCTGTTTGAGGGATTCGATATATGATTCTTTGGAGACATTATTTTCCTTAATCTTATCAAAGACGCCTTTGATCACGATATTCTGGTTTTCCTGTTCACTACGCTGTGAGGCCATCTGTTCGATGTTGATGTTTGGGTACATGATGCGGAAAAAAGGAAGGCAAACAAGGGCCATTTCCCTTCGGATATTGTTGTAATCGGCTTTGCTCCTGTTGATAAGTTCCTGGATGGGAATGTCGTTCAGCAATGTGTGCCTGAGGAGTTTGGTGTGAGCTTCCTGTCCAAGAAAAGGATTTCCAGTTGATTTAGCCAGGAGCTCATTCTGGAGGTAATTCTGGTAGTCTTCCAGTGCCGCCACAACCTTGGCCGACTCTTCCTGAAGTTTGGGAGCGAGATCGGCCGGGGCGGAACCGATTAATGCCGGAATATCTGTCTTATAAAAATCAAGGATGGCCGGGAAGTTATCGATGGCTTTTTGAGTGTAAATCTGAGGAGGTGTTTTAAGACTTTTTTTAGCCTCTTTGAGGAATCCTGGCAGGTCCTTCAGGCGTTCAAGCGCATTTTTTGCCCGGGTTTCCAGGGGCGCAAAATCTCCATCGAATAGACTTTTGATACAGTTTTTCAGTATGTTATTGTAAATAAGGGGATTGTAATCCCACGGGACCAGGCTTTCGATTTTTAACCGCTCGAGGTCCATTCCGTTAACGATGATCTCGTGGTCGATCTGGACATTGGGGCTGAGTTTGGATTTGTCTATCTTGGCCACGAACTCCTGGTTGAAACTGTCCAGTGTGTCCATCCATTTTTCAAGATTTTTTTCACTGAAATTCTCGAGCTCATTGTCGAACTTGTGGAATCCGGCCATAGTAGCTGTCGTCGGGAAAAATTTCCAGTATTCTTCGAGATATTTTTCGAGTGTCTTCTGAAATTTTCCATCTTCACCTTGAGCCAGTAAGGAACCTGCACAGAAAAGGACAAAGACGACCAGGACAACCGGCGAGAAGATTTTCTTCATTGTTACCTCCTCAGTAGAAAGCTTTTCTTTGGGATAAAGAAAAAGTCCCTATATTATGACAGTGATAAATCCTATCATAAAATAGATATATATCGCAATACTTGCGGCAATATCCCGGCTCACCACCGGATAACAGCCGAACCCCAGGTAAAACCGGAACCGAACGCCGTTAAAACGACGATATCGTTTTTCTTGATTCGTTTGCTTTTCAAAGCCTCATCCAGCGCAATGGGAATGGATGCGGCTGTCGTATTTCCGTATCGATCGATGTTTCGCACGACTTTTTCCACGGGAATACCCAAATTTCTGGCAACCAGAAGTGAGATCCGGTCGTTGGCTTGATGGGGAATAAGATGATCAACATCATCTATGGTCAGACCGTTGTGTTTCAGGCCGGTTCTAACGGCCTGGGGCATCTTTTCCGTAGCGTTTTTGAAAACATTCCGGCCATTCATCCTTGGAAAATATTTTTTGCTTTGTAACATCTCTTCAGAAAAAGTCGGTTTGTCATTAGGGGAAGGTTTTTCCATCCAGAGTTCTTGGTGGAAGCGCCCGTCCGAGAAAAGATGGGTGGAAAGCAAACCCCGTCCGTCGTTTTGCCGGCCTGATTCAAGAATGATAGCTCCGCCTCCGTCTCCGAATAAAACGGCCATGTCACGTCCATCATCTGAATAATCCAGATTTGATGATTGGACTTCCGCTGCGACAAGAAGTATTTTTTTGTAGGTTCCGGATTTGATGTACTGATCGGCTACGGAAAGCCCATAAATGAACCCGCTGCATTGATTGCGGATGTCCAGAGCTCCAATCTCGGGGATGCCCAGTTTTGCCTGGATGAGAATACCGATCCCTGGAAAATAATGATCGGGGGAGAGGGTTGCGGCAATGATAAAATCGATATCCGTTTTTTTTATGCTCGCGTCTTCGATAGCACGCAGAGCGGCTTCATATCCCAAATCGGAGGCACCGACTCCGGGTTCGGCAAAACGCCGTTCCCTGATCCCCGAGCGCTGAAGAATCCATTCATCAGTTGTGTTGATTTTTTTTTCCAGGTCTTTGTTGGTGACAATTTTCGGAGGGACGAAGTGACCTATTCCGCTTATTATGGCATTCATTGGAAAAATTCTGTTAGATTATAGTGGATGATTGCTGAAAAATAAAGTTATATTTCACATTTTATAAAGAGTGCGTGATTTTAGACTTGACTACCTTGGTGATGGGGCGATAATATTTAGCAGGTACTATTTTCAGGGAGCAAAGGTTTTGAAAAAGTTCCTTTTTATTCTTTTTCTTTTTCTAAGCATCATTTTTCTTTCCGCTGAACAGGAAGAAGGGATTCTTAAAATCGATATCAAGGTTTCTCCTTACCGCTTGGCCAAAGGACAGGAAGGAAAGGTTGTCCTCAAACTGGATGTTGAAGAAGGGATTTCCATAAATCCCCAGCCTTCTTTTATTATTGAATTTGAGCCGGCTGATGAGCTTATTTTTCCGAAGGATTTTTATACCGCTTCCGACCTGGAGATCAAAATTTCTAAAGAGAACGGGCGGGAATTTCTCATTTTTTCAGACCCTGTCGAGATTCCTTTTACAATGAATCTTGAAGCCAAACCCGGAAAACATCAACTTAAAGGAAAAATCAAATATTTTGCTTCCTGTAAAGAAGAAGAATGGTGTCTTAAGAGTTCAACGGAATTCAAGGTTGAATTTTATACCCGCAGCCGCCACCCCTAGGTTATTTTATCACGAGTCGAGGTTGCCGTAGTGGTGGGTCGGGGCGAGGTGTTGATGAGTGAAGCTGGATGTCATGCGAAGGTCCAAAGGACCTGTGGCAATCCCATGATGCGTATCATTAATCCTTGAGATTGCCGCGTTGCCTTGTTCCTCGCAGCGAGTTCATCGCAACGAAGCGGGCTATAGCCAGCCTTGTTTAAAATACCACTCCAAAGTTTCTTTTATGCCCTCTTCCAGAGTGTAACGGGCCTCAAATTCCAGCAGTCGCTTTGATTTTTCCGTATCCACCACGAAGCTTGCTTGTTTCATGTCCTTGTATTTATCGAGACTAATGATGCTGGCCTTCCCGGTCAGCTTGCTTTTCAAATCACAAAAAAGGGCAGCCGGATAGTACAGGGAGAGAGGGATGTTTATTTTCCTCAGTTTTTTTTCCATTATCGTTCCCGCCGTTCTTCCTAATTCATCCCAATCATAGGGCTTTTTATCGGCGATGTTCAGCGTTTCTCCCGAATCCAGTTTTTTTTCCATGCAAAGGTGGATAGCCCGGACAAGGTCTTTGATATAGCACATGCTGAGAAGTCTGGGGCCTGAGCCGCATGAAGGCAGGATTCCCTTTTTTATCAATTTGAAATAGTGAAAAAAATCCGTATCGCGGGGGCCGAAAACGGCGCTGACTCTAAGAATAACCAAAGGGAACCTATCCTTAAATTTATGAGCTTCCCTTTCTCCCAACAGCTTGGATATTCCATACACGGTGACGGGATTCGGAGGGTGGTCTTCCTTGACCGGTATACCTTCTTTTGAAGGGCCGGAGGCAGCGATGCTGCTCAGGTGGATTACTCTCTTTAGTGTTAATCCCTGGTCAACCGCAGCCTGAAAAAAACTTGCCGTACCTTGTTGATTTACTGTATAATAACCTGCTAAATTGCAGGATTTTGTCATTCCCGCTGAATGAATAATGAATTGAATATCGGAGGGAAGTTTCGGGACGTTAAAAAGGTCGCCTTTAAGGAAGTGAATGTCTAGTCCATCTAACCATTTGAGGTTGTTTGGATCCCGAACAAGCGCATATACCTCAAATCCCTTGTCTTTCAGGTATTCAGCAAGGTGGCTTCCGACAAATCCCGTCCCGCCGGTTATAAAAACTTTCATCGGTAAGATTTTATGACAACAGGTACGGCAGGTCAATTCCCGGTTGTGCTTTGATAGAGTTCTTTTGTAGAATGAAACGGATTTATGGGAGTTATCGTTTTTGAAAGGAGAAGGCCGTGGATCTTTTTGATAAATGCCGTCGTTTTACGCGCGCTGAAGAAGCTCAGCAGCTGGGTTTTTATCCTTATTTTACACCCATCGAGCGGGTACAAGGGACAAAGGCTTTTGTCAATGGTAAGGACATGATTATGGTCGGATCGAACAACTATCTGGGACTTCTTGACCACCCGAAAGTGATAGATGCGGCCAAGAAGGCAGTTGAAAAGTACGGAGTATCTACCTGTGGATCACGTTTTCTCAACGGGACGCTTGATATCCATGTGGAACTGGAAGAAAAGCTGGCCCGCTTTATGAAAAAAGAAGCGGCCTTAACCTTCAGTACGGGATTCCAGACAAACCAGGGTATCATTTCAACGGTCGTTGGGCCTGATGATGCCATTATCTCAGACAAGATGGTTCATGCCAGTATTATTGACGCCTGTCGTTTGAGCTATGGAACCGTTTATAAATTCAACCATAATGATATGCAAGACCTGGAAAGGGTACTGGCTTCGATAGATAATAATGCGGGGAAGCTGGTGGTTGTTGACGGCGTCTTCAGCATGGAGGGAGATCTGTCGAACCTGCCGGGTGTGGTGGAACTCGCAAAAAAGTACGGCGCAAAAGTTTTTGTCGACGACGCTCACGGTATCGGTGTTATGGGGAAAAACGGCAGGGGTACGGCCGAACATTATGGAGTTGAGGACGACATCGACCTGATCATGGGAACGTTCAGCAAATCCTTCGCCTCATTAGGAGGATTTGTCGTCGGGGAGAAAAAGGTGGTTTCCTATATTAAACATCATGCCCGGGCGGAAATTTTCAGCGCCAGCATTACCCCTGCATCCGTTGCCACGGTCCTGGCAACCCTGGATATTATAGAGAACGAACCGGAACGGCGGGAAAGGTTATGGGCAATATCCACGAAGATGAAAACAGGTTTTATCAATATGGGATTTGATACGGGTCCGACCGAATCTCCCATCATTCCGGTTATGATCCACGAAGATGAACGGGCTTTTATGATGTGGAAAATGTTGCGGGAGGCAGGTATTTTCACAAATCCGGTCATCTATCCGGCCGTTCCTAAAGGTGAATCCCTGATCAGGACCAGTTATTCGGCTACGCAGTCTGATGAAGAATTGGATAGGGTTTTGGCTACTTTTGAGAGTTGCGGTAAAAAATTGGGGCTTATATAACAAAAGCGGAGTCAGTCACCCTTTTAGGAAAGAAACGGCAGGAAATATGTCGGAATTTTAAAATCAAAGTGAAATGAGATAATAATCAGATGAGAAAAAAAGTTATCCTGATACTTCCTTTCGTGTTTTTGATTGGAGCGTGTCTGCTGGCAGCGGATGTTTCCATCATCCGTCTTGATGAGTTGAAACCCGGTATGAAGGGACGAAGCCGAAGTGTTTTTAAGGGAACCGAGATTGAGGAGTTCAACCTGGAAATCCTGGGTGTCCTGCGCAACGTGGAGCCAAAAAGGAGTGTTGTCCTGGCCCGGCTGGAAGGGCCTCTTTTTGAGAAAGCAGGGGTTCAGGAAGGAATGAGCGGCAGTCCCGTTTATATCGATGGGAAATTGGCCGGTGCCATTGCCTACAGTTTTCCTTTTGCCAAGGAACCCATAGCTGGCATTACGCCGATAGAGGAGATGCTGTCCATCCGGGAAAAAGAAAGCCCTAAATCAGAATTTTCTCCCCGGCTGGCCGTCAGAAAAGACTTGAGCCTGGAAGAAATGTTGGAGCTCAACCAGGATTATTTCCGGGGAAAAGCCATTTTTTATTCCCATGAACGAACCATCACGCCTTTAAGCGTGCCCATGGTCTTTTCCGGATATTCAGCGGCAGCCCTTGATAAAACAAGAGCTTTCTTTAAAAAAATGGGATTCAATCCCATAAGCTCGGGTACGGTGAGCCGGTTTCAGGAGAAAGCTTCAAAAGGAGAACTGACCGTTCCCCAGTTTAGAATTTCACCCGGTGATCCCATTGGAGCCCAGCTTGTAACGGGTGATTTGAATGTGGGTGCCGTGGGAACAGTTACCTATGTTGATGGAAATAACATTCTGGCTTTCGGTCATCCTCTTTTCAATCTGGGATCCGTTGATTATGCTATGACCCGGGCGGAAATCATCACCGTCGTTCCCAGTCTTTCAACTTCATTTAAAATGGCGGTGACGGACAATGTGGTGGGCCGGATTGTTCAGGATAGGTCCTCCGGTGTCTACGGAGAACTGGCTAAAAAACCGCATATGATCCCCATCAATGTAAATCTTTACGGGGAAGGTGACAAGCGTCAGGAGTTCGAATTCAAAGTTGTTGATGACAAGCTTCTCAGTCCCGTTTATATCAGCATGTCCCTGCAGAGCCTGCTCCCCTCCGAACAGCGTTCTTTTGGTGACTTAACCGTCGAATTGAATGGGGAAATTTATCTTGAAAACGGCAGCAGCATTCATCTTGAGGACTTTTTCTCGGGAAATTATGATTCCTCTCTTCTGGGCCTTTCCAATCTTGTCGGAGCCGTTGTCTATTATTTGGTTAATAATGAGTTTGAGGATTTAAATATTTATCGTATCGACCTCAACATAAAAGCATTGGAAGAAGCCCGTTTCGCCTATCTGGAGAAAATTTGGCTGGAGAAATACGAGGTTTCCCCAGGGGAATATATGAGAATGAAAATATTTTACCGGACATTCCGCGGGGAAAGTTTGGTTGAAGATGGAGGACTGTTGATTCCCAATCTTCCCGGTGGATCTCAGTTTTATGTCATTGTCGCCGATGCCGCCTCGATGCAGCAAATTGAAATGAGTCATTACCAGACATCCGGATTCATGCCGCGAAGTTTGAATCAGCTCCTTCGAATCCTGGGTAATTTGAGGAAAAATAATCGCATATACATCAAGATCCTGGCTTCCAAACCGGGCCTTTTTCTCAAAGGAGAAGAATTGCCCAATCTTCCGCCTACGATGAAGTCGATGTTTTCATCCTCCCGGGCCGCTTCGGCTCCGAGAGAGCTTAACCGGTCAACTCTGAGCGAATATCAGAAACCCCTGCCCTATGTATTTCAGGGATCTGTTATCGTACCCGTTAAAATCAAGGAATAGAAAGGTTTTCAGCATGAAAAAGATCACAGCAGCAAGTCTTGGTATTCTTGTTCTTTTTGTTGGTAACAGTCTGGCCGTCAAACCCCAGAAATGGGAACTCAACAATTTCGGTCAGTACATTGAGGGAAAGTGTAATGGAGTTTCCGTTTCATATGACGGTGTCCTTTCCCTGGCTCCCCGGGAAGAAGAAGTAAACGGGCCCTCTGAAGAATTTTATCTGTCACTCATAGTCGATCCGAATGGTGATATTTTTCTTGGAACAGGCCACGGGGGAAAAATCTACAGGATAGGAAAAGAAGGAGAACCGGAGCTGTATTTCCAGGTTCCGGAAATGGACGTCACTTGTCTGGTCAGGGATGTGAAGGGACATCTTTATGCCGGAACTTCTCCCAATGGGAAAATCTACAAGATCACGGAAAAAGGCAAAGGGGATGTTTTTTTTAATCCCCGCGAAAAATACATATGGGACCTGTTCTACTCGTCTAAAGGTGTTCTTCTGGCTGCTGTGGGAGAAAGCGGTGGGATATACGAGATAAACGACAATGGAGAAGGGAGGCGCATCCTCGACTCTAAGGAAAACCATGTCCTTTGTCTTGTCCGGGGACGCAATGGAACCCTATTGGCAGGAACCGGAGGAAAAGGGCGGATATACGCGATCAGTCCTGAGTACACGTCTTCCGTCCTTTATGAAACACCCTTCGAGGAAGTGAAAAGTATCGTTCTTGACGGATGGGGAAACATATATGCGGCCGCTTCGGGAAAGGTGGTCGAAAAAAAGGAGAAAACCGAAAGTTCCGACCCGTCACAGACCAGGGTATCGGTATCCGTTTCTGCCGCGTCTTCCGCTGCCGAGGCCTTGCTTGAATCCTTGGAAAACAACCAGGGGCGTCCTGGCGCCCTTTATAAGATTGGTCCCGACGGCCTGGCGGAAAGGTTGTGGTTCTCACCTGATGAGATGATTTATTCCCTCTTCTGGAGGGGGCCCGAAAAAAAGATTGTCTTTGGAACCGGAAAAAAGGGACGGGTTTATTCCATGGATATGGAGCACAAAGTTTCTTTATTGATGGAGAAAGATTCCGAACAGGTCTACGGCTTATATCCTTTCAGAGACCGGATTTATGTTATCGTCAACAATCCCGCTCGTTTGATCCTCATAAACCCCGAGGGCCGGATGAGCGGTGAATATCTCAGCCGCGTTTGGGACTGCAGCATTATTTCTTCTTGGGGCCGGATAGAGTGGGAAACGGAGAGCCCTGAAGGAACTCTTCTTCAGTTTCAGACGCGCTCCGGGAATTCCAGCGATCCCGAAGCCTCTTGGAGCGATTGGTCTCCTCCTTACCAGAAAACCGGCGGTGAGCAAATTTTAAGCCCCAAAGCCAGATTCATCCAATTCCGGATACTTCTAAAAGCCGATTCAGGCAGAGAAACGCCTTTAGTGAAAAAAACATCTCTTTATTTTCTTCAGGCTAATAAAAAGCCCGAGATCACGGCTTTAAGTGTTTTTCCTTCAAATCTCGTTTTTATTAAACCTCCTGTCCAGGAGGAAGCTATCTGGGGGCAAGCCCTGGATTCATCCGAGATGGCTCGGAATTCGGAGAAAACACAATCGCTGGTTTCCGCAAAAAGAACCGAGAAGTTGGGATTTCAGACGTTGGCATGGGAAGCGGAGGATATTAACGGGGATCATCTCGTCTATTCCGTAGAGATCAAAGAGGAGAATGGTTCGAAGTGGAGGATTTTAAAGGATAACTGGACGGAAAAAATCTTCGCTTTTGATACACGCTTGTATAATGACGGGAACTACTTTTTGAAAGTAAAAGCTTCCGATTCCCCTTCAAATCCGCGTGGAAACGAGCTTTCTTCAGAAAAGATCAGCCGGATCCTTGTTTTTGATAACTCAATACCCGAGATCAATAATTTCGGTGTTGTTCGCAGGGACGGAAAGATTATATTCACTTTTCTGGCTACAGACCGTTTTACAGCGGTTAAAGAAATTCAGTTCCTCGTCCGTCCGCATGAATGGCAGGTGATTTTCCCTGAAGACGGTATTTGTGATTCAAAGAGTGAACGTGTTGAAATTGTTATGAACCAGAGCCCGGATTTGGATGATATGATTACCATCAAGGTTGAAGATGCTCAAGGGAATGTGGGGGTTTTCCGGCGTATTTATTAGGACTTTGCGCGTTCGATATACTTATCTTCCCTTGTGTCGATCCGGATTATATCGCCTTCTTTGATAAACTGGGGAACGTTAAGAGTGATACCTGTTTCCAGGGTGGCCGGTTTGCTGCTTGCGGATTGGGTCGCTCCTTTGAGAAAAGGTTCTGTTTTGACGACCTTCAGCTCCATGGTAATGGGAGGTCTTGCGCCGACGGGTTTTCCCTCGAATTTTTCAAGGACAAAAACAACATTTGGGACGAGATATTGAATGCTGCTTCCTAAAAGATCCGAAGAAAGCTTGATCTGCTCATAGTTTTCGAGGTTCATGAAAACATAATCTTCACCTTCCGGGTACAGGTATTCGATTTCTATTTCTTCAGTATAGACCTGTTCGACTCTGTCTTTGGACCGGAAACGGTAATCCATCAAACTGTCATCTGACAGCTTTCGTAATTTTGTTTGCATCAGTGCTTGGCCTTTTCCCGGCGTGACGTGGATCGCTTCAAGAACCCGGCAGATCTCGTCTTCCACTTTGATGATCATACCCTTGCGGATTTGCGTCGCGTTGATCATCTGACCTCCTTTAATCTATCGGGGCTGAATTTCAGTCCCAGTTTTCCCGGTGGACTCCTTCCCCGATATTCAGGATATAGGTGTCGGCTCCCTCGTATTTTAACGCTTCGGCGACCTCGGCGGCTCTATCCGGTGTGTAGGCGAACAAGCATCCTCCTTCGCCCGATCCGTTAATCTTAGCCCCAATGGCGCCTGCTTGCAGAGAGGCTTCAATCATCCTGTCCATTTTAGGGGTGGAAACGTTTAGTTTTTCTCTTTGTACCTGGTACTGCAGGTTCAGAAGCTCACCGAACCGACGATGGTCAAATTCCGGAGAGTCGAATAACCTCACTCCTTCAGACGTCAAGTCGCGTGTTTGAAGGGTTCCTTCAAGCGTTTTGCCCAGTTCCGGGGGGAGCCCGGCTATTTCAGCATCAATGTCCGGGGTTCGAGTGCTTCTCAGATTAAAAAAAGGTATTTTTGTTTGTATCATGGCCAAAGCCTCGTGGACGCGGCTCTTGATCTGTCCCAAAGTTCCTGTTGTGTCTTTTCTTTCCTTGGAATCGGCAAGGACGAATTTTTTTAAAGGATTGGAAAGGGACCGGACCGAAACCGATTCATCGAAGTCGATGGTTATAATACCGCCCAAGGCCGAGGCATAATGATCCATTTTACCGCCGGGCTCATGAAATTCGGCCACTTCAGCCTGAAAGCCCAGTTCGGCAAGGTCAGCAGGATTTACGGCAATTGGATTTTCTGCGGCTTCGAGCAGAAATTTCAGCCAGGCGACGACTAAAGCAGATGAGCTTGCCGTGCCGGAGTTGATGGGAATGTCTCCATGGATAAAACATTTCCAGCCAGAGGGAAAACGGATGCCTTTTCTGTGAAGAATGTTAAGGCCGCTTTTGAGGTAATCACGATTTTTTGTATAGGGAATTTCTTGATTCAAGGGGAATTTTTCGTGGTCACTGATGTCGGGCAGGTCCACCCAGATATTTTCCTCCTCCGAGCATTGAGCACAGACAAAAATCCTAAGGTCTATGGCTGCGGCAATAATAGACAAACCAAGGTAATCCTGGTGTTCTCCCAGGAGACAGATTCTTCCCGGTGCGGAAACAATAATATCCGGATTAAACATGCTCTGATTAAACATGCTCTCTATTATAAAACGGAACGGCCATCTGTCAACTTGCCTTTTATGGCGGCCTTTGGGAATAAGACGACATACGTTATAATACGTTGAAAAGCTCGCTTATTTTATAGAATGAACGCACCAAAAATAATTTTCCTTGGAACGGCCGGTTCCGTTGCCAGCCCCGACCGGGACAACACATCTTTCCTGGTTCAGGTGGAAAAGACGATTCTGCTCATCGACTGCCCGGGAAGTGTTATTCAAAAGACACAAAAAGCGGGTTGCCGGCCGGAGGACATCGAAGCGTTGCTGGTGACTCATATCCATCCTGACCATATTTACGGGCTCCCTTCCTTTGTCCACAGCTTGATGGCCTTTGATAAATGTCTCAAGATTTTCGGTTCCCGGGAATCTATTGATTTCTGCCGGGACCTTCTCGACCTTTTCCGCCTTCGAAGGGAAAAAATCAAATACCGTGTTGAATTTTTCCCCCTGGAACTTTACAGGGAATTTTCGGTAGGTCCTTTTCACTGCCTGCCGCTTAAAGTTCCCCATCATACCTCTTCATTGGCCTACCGTTTTCAGACGACAAGCAGGGAAGTCCGTTTTCTTTATTCGGCTGATACTCCGGTTTGCCCCTCCTTGTTTGAAGAAAATCCGGGTTTGGATTATCTTATTCATGACTGCAGTGCGCCGTCTCGTTTTTTCGACCGGGATCCGTCTCTATATGACATGCATACCCATGCCCGTGACCTTGGGAAGTGGGCTTCCCGGGTCCGGGTGAAAACACTCATACCATGTCATTTTTTTGGGGATTTGAACTTTTCCCTCTCCGAAGTGGAGTTGGAAATAAGAGAAAATTACAGCGGAACGTTGATAATTCCCGAAGATTTTCAAGAGATAGAGCTTAAAGTTTTGGGGACCGGTCCGGATGGAGGATGAAAGGATAAAATTTCTGATGAAACAAAATGCCGACGTGGTTTTTTTTAACGGGGCGGTTTGGACAGCCGATCCTAAGCATCCTCGGGCTCAGGCAGTTGCCGTCCGTGACGGGCGCATTATGATGGTCGGATCGGACGAGCAAATCAAGGATCTGGCCGGACCCGGAACGCGCAAAATTATTCTGAACGGTGAAACCGTCTGCCCCGGATTTATTGACTGTCATGTTCATTTTGTTGAAGGCGGGTTTTCACTTTCCGGAGTGGACCTGAGAACCGTGAAAGACAGGAAAGGATTTCAAGAGAAAATCAAAAACAAGGCGGAGGAACTGGAGCCCGGTACGTGGATCCTCAATGGAAACTGGAATCATCAATGTTTCTTGCCGGTCGAGTTGCCCAGGAAAGAATGGATCGATGGCGTAAGCCCGAATAATCCTGTTTTCGTTACCCGGCATGACCTCCATATGGCTTTGGCCAATGGTCCGGCCCTTCAAGCGGCCGGAATCAACCGTGAAACTCCCTCTCCCGAAGGCGGGGAGATCGAGAAAGATCCCCATACGGGGGAACCAACGGGAATCTTGAAAGATGCCGCCATGGAACTTGTTTTTAAACTTGTTCCGGCGCGTTCCGTGAAAGAGAGAAAAAAAGCCGTAAAAAGAGCTTCGAAATATGCGCTTTCCCAGGGAGTAACATCCGTTCATGACATGGGAATGCCGGAGGATTTCAGGGCTTATCAGGAACTGGAGAGAATAGGAGACCTTTCCATCCGGGTAACCATGTATTATCCCATAACCGAGATTGACGCTTTTTCCAGGTTGAGACTAGCCGGTCCCTTTGGGGAAGCCTTTTTGAAGATCGGCGGGCTGAAAGGATTTGTCGACGGGTCGCTGGGCTCGGGAACCGCTCTGTTTTTCCAGCCTTATGCGGATAATCCCGACTCCAGGGGGTTATTGCATAAGCACATGTGTCCACAGAAGGAGATGGAAGAAAAGATTGCCGAGGCGGATCACTTAGGAGTTCAACTGGCGCTCCATGCCATAGGAGACCGGGCCAACAGCATCGTCTGTGATATGTTCGAAAAGGTTTACCGCCGGAACGGCCGAAAAAACAGGCGCTGGCGTGTGGAACATGCCCAGCATCTTCAACCTCGAGAGATGGAAAGGATTGCCGGATTGGAGCTGGTTGCTTCGGTCCAGCCTTTCCATTTATCCGATGATGGAAATTGGGCGGCCGCTAAACTCGGTCCCGAAAGGTGCCGGCAGGCATACCCTTTTCGTTCCCTCCTGGACCAAGGCGTTGTCCTTGTCTGCGGCTCGGACTGGCCCGTCGTTCCACTGGAGCCGTTAAAAGGAATATTTACTGCTGTAACCCGGAAAACATCAGACGGAAAAAACAGAGGAGGATGGATCCCTGAACAAAAAATTTCGTTGGAGGATGCCTTTTTGGGTTACACGAGGCGAGCCGCTTATGCGGAATTTTCCGAGGCGAAAAAAGGCGTCCTTGCTGAAGGCCTGCCGGCCGATATTGTTGTTCTTTCCCGGGATGTTTTTTCCCAAGCTCCTGAAGATCTCGATAAAACGGAGGTTGTGCTGACCGTTTTTAATGGGGAGGTCGTTTATTCCAAGGAGGCCTTTTGAAATGATTTGGCTTTATTTTTTCGTTCTTTTTCTCAGTTTTGCCGTATTGTTTAAATGCGCCGATTTTTTTGTGGAGGGTGCTTCAGGAATCGCCAACGTTCTTAAGATACCTAAAGTGGTCATCGGAATTGTTCTGGTCAGCCTGGCTACGACCGCTCCTGAATTCGGGGTTTCGGTCATTTCATCCATTTTGGGTGATCCGGAAATTGCCCTGGGAAATGCGGTCGGTTCGGTAATTTTTGACGACGGTGTCGCCCTGGCCTTGGCTGCCATCCTGGCCCCTGCGGCTATTATGGTGGACTGCAAACTGATACGGGTGGTCGGATTGTTTCTCCTTTCAATAGATCTTCTAGCCTATTTTCTGGCCCGAAACGGTGTTATTGGACGCTTGGAAGGCAGTCTTTTCGTACTAATCCTCGGCCTTTACTTTTTTTTCCTGCTCAGGTTCGAAAGAGAAAAACACAGGCGCAGGAAAAAGCATGGTTTTTTGGAGGAAAAGAAACACCATCTGGAATCGCACCGAGAGCTGTTGAAAAAGCCGGTCATGTTATTTTCGGCAGGCCTTGTCGGTATCTTCGTCTCCAGCCTGGCCGTTCACTGGTCGGCCACACATATTTCCGATCATTTCAACCTGTCCGATACCATCATAGGCCTGACCCTTGTCGCCCTGGGAACGTCTCTTCCCGAAATAAGCACATGCATTACAGCCGCCCTTAAGGGAGAGGGAGAAATCGCTGTTGGGGATATCATCGGAGCTGATGTTCTTAATATACTCTGGATTATTGGTGTTTCGGCCATTGCCAATCCCATACGCGTGCAGCTGAGAACAATAGATTTTGCCTTTCCCTTTATGATCTTGATTGTCCTGGTGATGCTGGTAAGCATGCTTATCCGGTGCCGCCTGACAAAGATAAAGGGAGTGATTCTTTTGCTTATATACGGTTTCTATCTCTTCCTGACGGTCAAGTTTTTTATGTGATACAGCTCCCATCCTCCATTTGATTGTCAATTTTTTTTTTATTTGTTATTATGTTGTGCCTTAATGAAGTCATATCGTCTGGTTGGCCGTATCATATGGTGAGCAGAATAAGGAGGAATCCATGAATATCGGGGTCATAAATGAGAGCTGTAAGATTGAAAATCGTGTCGGATTGTCACCCAGCAGCGTTTCTTTGCTCACCGAAAAAGAACATACTCTCTATGTTCAAGCGGGTGCGGGACTCAAGGCCGGTTATTCCAACGAAGAGTATGCGGCTCAAGGTGCGAATATCGTCTTTACCAAAGATGAGGTTTTCGGGCGATCCGATATCGTCCTTAATATTTCCCCTTTGAATGAGGAAGAATGCCAACTGGCGAAAAAGGATCAGATTCTTTTCGGATTTCATCATCTTGCCGTCGCTCCGAAAAAGCTGCTTTTATCTCTCCTGGATAAAAAGATCACGATAATAGGTTACGAGATTATTCAGGCGGATGACAAAGAACTTTCCTTCATCGAAAGCTTGAGCGAAATCGCCGGCCAGATGTGCCTGACCATAGCAGGGCAATACCTTCAGACCTCTCAGGGGGGCAGGGGAATCATTATAGGAGGAGTTGTCACGGTGCCGCCGGCTACGGCTGTCATTATCGGAAGCGGAGTCCTGGCTCGGAGTGCCGTTAAAGCTCTCTTGGGGGCCGGAGCCCATACTATAGTCCTCGGACGGTATATTGACCGGATGCGGGATCTGGAAGATATGACGGGAGGACGGTTGATCACGATGATGGCCACAAAGTACAACCTGTCCCGAATGGTGAATGTCGCTGATATCCTGATCGGTGCGGTCCTGCGGCCCGGGGAAAAAGCCCCTCTTATGGTTACCCGGGATATGGTCAAAAACATGAAAAAAGGATCGCTCATCATTGATCTTGCCATTGACCAGGGAGGATGTATCGAAACGAGCCGCCCGACAACCCTTGAACAGCCGGTCTATTTTGAAGAAGGAATCATCCATTATTGTGTTCCCAATATCACTTCCGCCGTCAGCAGAACATCTACCAAGGTTTTATCGAATGTTGTTACTCCTTTTTTACAGCTTATCGGAGAATGCGGTCTTGATGAGGCATTGAAGCGAGATAAATCCCTGGCAAGAGGTTTGTTTGTTTATAAAGGGAAAATCGCCAAGAAAAATATCGGAGAAAGGTTCGGTTTGGATTACCAAGTCCTCAAGGAAGAATGAACGGAGGTTCAAAAATGAAAAAAATCCTCAAAGATTTCAGCCGGAATCAGAAAGAAGTTGTTCCCATCCTCCACCGTGTTCAGACCGAATATGGCTATATCCCTCCTGAAAGTCTTCCTGAAATTGCCGAACATCTTAAGATTTCGGAAAGTGAAATCTACGGAATTTTGACTTTTTATAAGGCTTTCAGTCTTGTTCCGAGAGGAAAAAATATTGTGACGGTCTGTATGGGTACGGCATGCCATGTCAGGGGCGGTCCTCAGATTTTGGACGAGATGGAGAGAGATCTGGAAATCAAGTCCGGAAGAACAACAGCCGACGGCAATTTTACTCTGGAGTCGGTTAATTGTCTGGGGTGTTGTGCTATCGGGCCCGTAGTGGTTGTCAATGGTAAATATTATTCCCACATCAGCGTCCAGAAAGTGGGAAAGCTTTTAAAGGAATATAAATCGACCTGATATTTCGGGTCAAACACCGAGGAAAAATGAAAAGAATAACACATCCGGAACAATTGATTACATGGAAAAATCGACTGCTTGAACGTCATGCACCAGGCAAAAAAACGGTCGTTATTTCCTCGGGGACATGCGGCCAGGCCAGCGGATCGCTTCAGATCATTGAAGCCTTCAAGAAAGAGTTGGAAAAAAGGAATCTGAAAGACGAGATCAACCTAAAGATGACCGGTTGTCATGGTTTTTGCGAAATGGAGCCCAATGTTTTGATCCTGCCTAATGGGGTTTTTTATAAAAATCTTAAAACTGAAGATGTCCCTCAAATTATTGAGGAAACCCTTCTCAATGGTAAGGTTATTTCCTCCCTTTGCTATGCCTCTCCGAAATCAGACGAAATTATAAGCGATTGTGAAGCTATTCCTTTTTATCAAAAGCAGAAACGGTTGCTTACTGCAGATAATGTCAGGCTTGATCCGACTTCGATCGACGACTATATCATCTGTAACGGCTACCAGGCCTTGGCCAAAGTTTTTTTTAATATGACCGGCGAAGAAGTAGTTGAAGAAATAAAAAAGTCCGGTTTGCGGGGGAGGGGCGGAGGAGGCTTTTTAACGGGTTTGAAGTGGGAGCTTTGCCGGAAGGAAGACGGGGAGCCGAAGTACATTATATGCAATGCCGATGAAGGAGATCCGGGTGCCTATATGGACAGAAGCCTGCTTGAAGGCAATCCCCATAGTGTTTTGGAAGGAATGATCATTGGGGCCTATGCTATCGGTGCTGCAGAAGGATACATCTATGTGCGGATGGAATATCCTTTGGCTGTAAAACATGTGACCCGGGCACTTGCAGAAGCAAGGACATACGGATTCCTGGGAAAAGCCATACTGGGCTCAGAGTTTGAGTTTGATATCCATATTGTTCAGGGGGCAGGTGCTTTTGTTTCCGGGGAGGAAACATCGCTTATGGCCTCGATCGAGGGGCGTCGCGCTTTTCCAAGGCAGAGACCTCCCTTTCCCGCCCAGTCCGGCTTATGGGGAAAGCCGACCAATATCAACAATGTGGAAACATGGGCCAATGTTCCTCTGATCATCAATAAAGGAGCGGATTGGTATGCCGGGATCGGAACAAAAAAAAGCAAAGGCACAAAGATTTTTTCCCTGGTCGGTAAGATCAACAACACGGGACTCGTTGAAGTTCCCATGGGGATTACATTAAGAGAGATCATCTATGATATTGGGGGAGGTATCAAAGACGGAAAAAAATTTAAGGCGGTACAAACAGGAGGACCTTCCGGCGGTTGTATTCCCGCAGATCAGATCGATCTTCCTATAGATTACGATTCTCTCACCAAAGCCGGATCCATCATGGGATCCGGCGGTATGATTGTTATGGATGAGGATACCTGTATGGTGGACATCGCCCGCTATTTCCTGGAATTTACCCAGGAAGAATCCTGTGGAAAATGTGTTCCCTGCCGAGTCGGAACCCGTCAGATGGTTGATATTTTAACCCGGATTTGCCGGGGTGAGGGAAAGGAAGATGATATCGGGAAGCTGGAAGAGCTGGCCCGTACGGTAAAAGCGGCATCTTTATGTGGATTGGGACAGACGGCCCCGAATCCCGTCTTGACCACGATTCGTTATTTCCGTGATGAATATGAGGTTCATATCAAGGAGAAGAGCTGTCCGGCTCTGGCATGTAAGGATTTGATCGTCTATGACATCGACCCCAAAAAGTGTGTCGGCTGTCTTCTCTGCAAAAAAAGTTGCCCAGCCGAAGCCATAAGCGGAGAAAGAAAAAAAGTCCATATCATTGACCAGGAAAAGTGCACAAAGTGCGGAACCTGCCTGGATGTCTGTCCTCCAAAGATTAGAGCCGTATCCAAGTATACCGGCAAAAAAATGGATAAGATTCTGAAAAAAAGACAGGCGAAAAGAGATAACCCATGAAAATCACTATCAACGGCAAATCGATTTCGGTCGAAGGAAAAAGGACCATTTTGGAGGTTGCCCGGGAAAACGGGATAAAAATTCCCTCACTCTGTGATCACGGCAAGCTGGAACATTTTGCCGGCTGCCGTATGTGTATTGTCGATATCACGGGCAGAAAAGGATATCCGCCTTCTTGCAGCACTTATGTCGAGGATGGGATGGAGGTCAAGACCAACACTCCCGAGCTTCGCCGGATGAGAAAGCAGATATTGGAGCTTCTCCTTTCCGAACATCCCCACTCCTGCCTGATATGCGAGGAAAAGGAAAACTGCGACGAATACAAATCAACCATCCGCAAAGTCTCGGAAGTTACAGGGTGTGTGCTTTGCCCCAATAACGGCC
Source organism: Candidatus Aminicenantota bacterium (assembly GCA_016927475.1). GTDB lineage: Bacteria > Acidobacteriota > Aminicenantia > Aminicenantales > Aminicenantaceae > JAFGMO01. Next base: position 63,991 of record JAFGMO010000044.1, on the reverse strand, counting down.
GATGTGAACTGCAAAAAGTGGTTGAGGATTTGAAAATTGACAGAGTTTCATTCCCTTCTTTATACCGGGGCTTCGATATTTTAAAAAACGATCCCTTTATGGATAGGAATTACAATCTTTGCATCCTTTGTGGAAGGTGTGTCAGGATGTGCCATGAGATCAGGGGAGCTTCTGTCATCTCATTCACCTACCGCGGGTCTAAAGCGGTCATCGGAACATCCATGGACAAAACCCTCCTAGAATCGGGATGCCAGTTTTGCGGAGCCTGCCTTGATGTCTGCCCCACGGGGGCCTTGATGGAAAGAGCTGCCAAGTACGAAAATGAGCCGGAGAATTCCGAGAGAACAGTCTGCTCCCTTTGCAGCATGGGCTGCACATTAGAGGTCAGTCTTTCCGAAGGAAGGATTTACAGCACGAAACCTTACGAAGAGGGCCTGGTTAACAGGGGACAAGCTTGCGTCAGAGGACGGTTTCTCGTCCGTGATATTGTTCATGCTGAAAACAGAATCAGCAAACCGATGATCCGGAAAAACGGGACGCTTGAAGAAGTGGATTGGCAGGAAGCCTTGGACTTCGTCTCCGGAAATCTTAAAAAATATAAAGGCGATTCTTGCGGCCTGGTCGTTCCCTCTCAAGCTTCCTGTGAAGATCATTATCTTTTTTCTCGGTTTGGCCAAGAGGCTCTGAAAACATCGAACATCGGGAATCCTGCCGACCTGAATCTCCAGGCTTGTTTTGAAGATTATATAAGGGAGAAAAACCTCAAATTTGACTTCAACTTCAACATAAAAGACATCTCAAATGCGGATACCATTTTTATTCTGGCCGACGATCTTGCGGTGACTCACCCCATGGTCTGGCTTGAGGTCCTGGCTGCGCATAGAAAGGGAGCACGTCTTGTGCTTATCGGTTCTTCTCCTTCTGCGGGAGAAAGGTTTGCCGTCTTATCCCTGAAACCGAAAGCCGGAACAGAACTGCCGCTTCTTCAGGGTATCCTCGATGTTGTTTTTGAAAAATTCCAAAAACAAGAAACAGCGGAAGGGGCGCAGAAATCTATGGAAGGTCCTGGATTAGACCAGTGTGAAAAGATTACGACTCTGAAGAAAGAGGATTGTTTGAAAGCGGCCGGTTTCTTCAACGGTAAAGGGCGGAAAATATTCCTTGTCGATGGAAGCATACCCTTCCTTCCTTCCAACAGAGAAATCCTTTCCGTCCTCTGGAACTTATCGCTTTTGGACGGAACTCAGATGATTGTTCTTGATGGGTTTACCAACAGCCTGGGCAGCCTCTTAATATACAGGAACTCCGGGACAAAAATCCGGGGATACGCTGCCGTACTGGAAGATGCCCTGGAGGGAAAACTTAAAGCCCTATATTTATCCGGTCCTTTTCCCTTGATTCCGGGTGAAGACCTTGAATTCCTGGTTGTACAGGATTGTTATCATTCCGCCTGGTTGGAAAAAGCCGATGCCGTTCTGCCGGCAGTGACATTATTTGAACGAAAAGGGGTGCTTGTCAATACCGAGGGACGGGCCCAAAAAACAAATCCTTCTGCCGCCATATCGGGAGAAGGAAAACCTGATTGGTGGATTGTTTCGCAGATTGCCGGAAAAATGGGAGCCAAGGGATTTGAATATAAAAGTCCTTCTCCTATCATGGAGGAGTTGAGCCGGAGAAGAGCAGTTTTCAAGGACCTGACATACAAAAACCTTGCGAAAAAGGCGGCCTTTTTTCTTAAATCGAAGACGGGAGAGCAACAGCGATATGACCCTTCCGGTATGGATTTTTCAACCGAAGAACAGGACCGGGACTTCCCCCTGCGCCTTGTTTTTCAAGCGGTGCCTGATTCGTGCCGGGGATTCCCCCTGGATAGAATAAGCAAAAGTTTGTCTCTCATTCGTGATTCCAGAGATATCAGGCTATCAAAAAAAGATGCCGGCAAACTTAAGCTCAAGGATGGAGAAAAAGTACGGGTAGAATCACCGGCGGGTTCCTTTCAGGGAAGTCTGAGGATATCCGAAAAACAGCCTGCGGGACTAGTCAGAGCTTATCTCTCTTTGATGGAAGATTTTGATTCTTCTTTACTCAAAACATTTATGACCTACTCCCGGGAAAAAGCAAGTCTGCGGACACTGCCCATTAGAATAAAAAGAGGAAAATAATGGCTAAAATTATACGGAGAGAAAAACTTGTTCCCAACATTCATCTCATCGAGATAGAATCACCCGAAGTGGCTGTGAAATGCCGTCCCGGACAGTTCGTTATCCTTATGCCCGATGAAAAAGGGGAAAGGATTCCGCTGACCGTAGCTGATTGGGACAGAGAGAAAGGAACGGTTACGGCGGTCTTTATGGTCGTAGGAACATCCACTCACAAACTATCCCTTCTAGAGTCGGGAAGCGAGATTCCCGTGTTTGTCGGTCCTCTGGGAAAAGCCTCCACCATAGAAAAATTCGGTACCGTTCTCTGTGCGGGCGGCTGTTTTGGCATTGGGGCCATTTATCCTATTGCCCGGGCCATGAAAGAGGCGGGGAACAAGGTGATAACACTACTCGATGTTAAAGCCAATTATCTTCTCTATTGGGAAGACCGGTTGAGAGCGGTTTCTGATGAATTTTTTGTTTCGTCCCGTGATAATTATTATGACTGTAAAGATTATATTCCCAAAGTGCTGAAGCAGGTTTTAAAGGATGGGAGGAAAATCGACCGGGTGGTATCTATCGGCTGTACCTACCTGCTGTATACTTGCGCCGAGGCAACGCGGCCCTTGGGGATAAAAACGATCGTCAGTCTTAATCCGGTCATGGTGGATGGAACAGGGATGTGCGGCGCCTGCCGTGTAACCATTGGGGACAAGACGAAGTTTGCCTGTGTGGACGGTCCCGATTTCGACGGTCACCTCGTTAAATGGGAGGAACTTTTTTCCCGCCGAAAATCCTATTTTCACGATGAGATCCGTTCATTATGCTATTGGGAAAACAAAGTTTTTCCATGAAGGTCAATAAAAGAGTGAATGATGACTGAAAAAAATAAACTATCTCCTGAGGTTAAAGAAAAGTTAAAGGCTGAATACAACAAGGAATGGCGGAAGGAGCTGCGAAGTGCTATTCCTGTCAAGGAAAGAATGAAAATTTCCCGGCAGAAAATGCCGGAACGAAACCCCGAGGAACGGAATACGGATTTTTATGAAGTCAATCAAGGTTTGGATGAGAAAACGGCCAGACTGGAAGCGCAAAGATGCCTGGACTGCGCCAATCCACAGTGTGTTTTAGGATGTCCGGTCGGCATCGACATACCGAGCTTTGTCAAAAACATCGAAAGAGGGGATTTTGGTGCCAGCATCCGTTCCCTCAAGTCGGCGAACAGCTTGCCCGCCATATGCGGCCGTGTCTGTCCTCAGGAAACACAGTGCGAGGCTGTCTGTACCGTGAAAAAAGCGACGGGAGTTTCCGTGGCTATCGGAAATCTGGAGCGTTTTATCGCCGATTACGAGCAGACCAAGGGGAAAGTCCATATTCCCAAGATTCCTCCATCGACGGGAAAAAAAGTCGCCGTCATTGGTGCGGGTCCGGCGGGACTGACCGTTGCCGGAGAGCTGGCGAAAAAGGGTCATCAGGTCACGGTTTTTGAAGCTCTCCACGTAGCTGGAGGCGTCCTTGTGTACGGAATTCCCGAATTCAGGCTTCCCAAGCGTATTCTTAAAGCTGAGGTGGAATATCTTCAAAAACTGGGAGTCGAGGTCCGGCTTAATTTTGTCGTCGGTTTGACGGCTACGTTGGAAGACCTCAAAAAAGATGGATATGAGTGTTTTTTTATAGGAACGGGAGCCGGGCTGCCCAATTTTTTGCGTATTCCTGGTGAGAACCTTATCGGCATTTATTCCGCCAATGAATATCTGACACGGGTTAACCTCATGCGTGCTTTTGATTTCCCCGAGTATGATACGCCCGTTTTCCTGGGTAAAAGGGCGGTGGTTTTCGGTGGAGGGAATGTTGCCATGGATTCCGTCCGGACAGCCAAGCGGCTGGGAGCGGATATGGCGGCCATCCTCTACAGGCGTTCACGGACCGAGATGCCCGCCAGAGTGGAAGAGGTTCATCATGCTGAGGAAGAGGGAATAGAATTTCATTTTCTCACCAACCCCATCCGTTTCATCGGCGATGACCAGGGTAAGGTCAAGGCCGTGGAATGCCTCAAAATGGAACTGGGGGAACCGGATAGTTCAGGCCGGCGGCGTCCCATTCCCATCGAGGGGTCGGAGTTTATCGTGGACATCGATCTGGCGGTTGTCGCTATCGGCAACAGCCCTAATCCTCTTATTCCCCAGACCAATCCCGACTTAAAAGTAGGGAAGTGGGGGAATGTCGAAGTCGATTGGAACACCATGGCCACCAGCATGAAGGGTGTTTATGCCGGAGGGGATATCATCCGGGGAGGAGCGACGGTTATTCTGGCTATGGGAGATGCCAGGGTCGCCGCTGCGGAGATGGACAGATACCTGCGAAAATAAAGCGCAGGAGGTTATAGAAGCCGGGAACGGCTGGGAAGCGAAGAAAAAGGATATAACATGCCTTGGGTGGAAGATTATAAAAAAAAGCTGGTTACGGTCGATGAGGCTGTTTCCGTTGTCAAAAGCAACAACCGGGTTTATATCAGTGGGAACGCGGCCACACCTTATGCCCTTATCAATGCTTTGGCCCGTAGGAAAGACGAGCTGAAAAATGTTCAATTGGTCCATGTTCTGCTGATAGGGCAGGACCCTCTTTCGAGCCCCGAGATGGAAGGGCATTTCCGGCATAATTCTCTTTTTGTCGGTCCGGCCGACAGGAAGGCTATAAATGAGGGAAGGGCGGATTATGTACCGATCTTTCTTCATCAGATTCCGGAACTTTTTTATTCCGGCCAGATGCCCCTGGATGTGGCCATGATTCATCTTTCTCCTCCGGATGAACATGGTTTTATGAGTTACGGCGTTGAAGTCCTTTGTTCCAAGGCCGCTGCGGAAAAAGCCCAAATTGTCGTCGCCCAGGTTAATGACAAGATGCCCCGTGTCCTGGGGGATTCTTTTATCCACGTCTCCAAAGTCCACAAGGTTGTTGAGGTTTCCGAAGATCTTCCGGAACTGGAAGAAAATCCCTATGGTGATGTTGAAAAAAAGATCGGCCGGAATATCGCCGACCTGATCAAGGACGGAGCCACGCTTCAATTAGGAATCGGGGGGATACCCGATGCCGTTCTGGCATCCCTGAAGGGACGAAAAGACCTGGGGGTTCATACCGAGATGGTTTCCGACGGCGTGATGGAAGCCATCGAGGCCGGAATCATCACCGGTTCCAGGAAAACATTTCATCCTTATAAAGTCATCATGACGTTCATTCTGGGATCCCGAAAGCTCTATGATTTTGCCCATAATAATCCCGTTTTTGAAGCGCATCCCACAGAATATACCAACCATCCCTTTAACGTCGCCCAGAACGATAATATGGTCGCCATTAACTCCGCCGTGGAGGTGGATATAACGGGGCAGGTGTGTTCGGATTCCATCGGGACATACATATACAGCGGTTTCGGCGGGCAGGTGGATTTCATTCGGGGGGCCGCTCATTCCAAAGGGGGGCTTCCCATCATCGCTCTCCCTTCCACGGCCAAGGGAGGAGAAATCTCCCGCATTGTTCCCTTTTTGAAAAAGGGTGCCGGAGTCGTGACGACACGGGCCGATGTCAAATATGTGGTCACCGAGTTCGGCACGGCCTATCTACACGGCAAAAACCTTCAAGAACGGACCGAGGCGCTGATCAATATTGCCCATCCCCGGTTTCGTCCTGAATTGATTGCTGCGGCCAAGGAGAGAAATCTTCTCCACTGATACAAACGAAACAATGGCAAATCTTCCTCTTTTTTCAGAACCGAAGGGACACATCGGGACGGATGAATCGGGAAAAGGGGATTATTTCGGTCCTCTTGTCGTTGCCGGAGTGTATCTTCCCCAGGAACAGGAACCGGTTCTGAACGAGCTGGGTGTCCGTGACAGCAAGAAAATAAGCGACAACCGGGTACGGGAACTGGCCGATATTCTGAAAAAAGGGTATGAGATCAGCCTGGTAGTTATCGGACCTCAAAAATACAACGAGCTTTACGCCAAGCTGCGGAACCTGAACCGCCTTCTGGCCTGGGCCCATTCCCGGGCCATCGAGAACCTTCTGGAAAAGGTTCCCTGTTCTTTGGCCGTAACGGACCAGTTCGGGGATAAATCCTACGTATTGAACGCATTGATGAAACGGGGCCGGGAGATCGAGCTTGTCCAGAAGCCGAGGGCCGAAGAGGATCCTGCCGTGGCCGCGGCTTCCATTCTCGCCCGTGCGGAATTCCTGAGGCGTTTGTATTTTTTGTCCCAGGAGGTCGGTGTGACTCTTCCAAAAGGCGCCGCTCCCATTGTCGAGGAGGTGGGTCTTAAGCTGGCCCGCGAAAATGGGCCCGATTTCTTGGACAGGGTGGCCAAGGTTCATTTTAAAACCACGCAGCGGATCCGGAAAAACTTGTGAATGTTGTTTTGCCGGGCCGGCGTGGATTAGTTGGGCTTGAGAGCGGGGGAAAGCCGGACAAAGGAGCCGATCATGGAAAGAAAAACCGAGCGCATTTATTTTGAAAATGCCTACAAGGTAAAGTTTGAGGCGGAGGTCATTGAGAGCCTAACATATGAGAACAGACCGGCCGTTGTTCTGGATAAGACCTGTTTTTACCCCGAATCCGGCGGACAGCCCGCTGACCATGGAACCTTGGATGAAACCGAAGTTGTGGATGTGCAAGAAGAGCAAGGCCGCATTATTCATATCCTTGAGGGAAAGGTTCCGTCCGGCAAGGTTAGAGGCCTGATAAACTGGCAAAGAAGGTTCGACCACATGCAGCAGCATTCGGGCCAGCACATCCTTTCCCAGTGTTTTGCCCGGCTTTATAACGCCAAAACCCTTTCCTTCCATCTGGGAGCGGAATATTCCACACTGGAGATCGAAAAAAGCGGTCTTACCGATGAGGAATGGAAAAAGGTGGAGGAATGCGCCAACGCGGCTCTTTTTTCCGACAGGAAAGTTGCTACCCGCTTTGTTCAAGAAGAAGACATATCGAAGGTCCCTCTACGAAAACCGCCGCAAAAGAAAGGCGTGATACGTGTTGTTGAGGTGGAGGATTTTGATTATACGGCCTGCGGGGGCACCCATGTACGAAGGACGGGAGAGATCGGGCTCATCAAGATCACCAAGTGGGACAGGATACGGGGGCACGTCCGGCTTGAGTTTCTCTGCGGTGGAAGAGCCCTTCATGATTACGATAAAAAAAATGAAGTGCTTCGTAACCTGACCAAAAAATTTACCGTGGCCGAGGCCGATGTTCCGGATGCTGTTGAAAAGCTGACCGCCGAGCTTAAAACATGGAAGAAAGAGAACATTTCCCTTCGCAAAAATCTGGCCCGGTGTGAGGCCGAAGATCTATTAAAACAGGCCGAGAAAGGAATCTTGAAAAAAGTCTTCACGGGAAAGGCCCGTGAGGACCTCCGGTCGTTGGCCTTGAACATCATCCATGAAGGAGAATATGTTGTTCTTTTCGGAAACAGAAGCGGCGAAGAGGTTCATGTCGTTCTGGCCTGTTCGGAGTCCCTTCCCTACGACATGAGGGAATTCGTTTCCGATGTCATGGAAGCCGTTGAAGGAAAAGGCGGAGGCCGCCCCTCATTGGTCGAGATCACGGGAACCAAAGGGGACAATCTGGAAACGGTTTTGGACGGGCTTTATTCAAAACTAATCTAAAAATACGCTTTTGTCTCATTGTTAAACATTTATGAAGTATCATGTTATTCCTTATTCCGTCATACCCCGGCTTGTCCGGGGTATCCAGACATTAAGGTAAAATATTCATCTTTAGTGAGTCATACCCCGAATGAACCGGGGTGCGACATATTAGAGATCGATAATTACTCTGGGATGACAGGCGTACCCGGCCGGTGAAAACGATGTCAGGAGCGAAGTCTTTTTGATCGTTCTTTAACAAATATTGCAAATAGCAGCATTGAAGTGCAGGCTATTGTTGCCCCTGTCCCGAATGCCGCCATTGCCCCGAACTTTTTATATAATAAACCGAAAATGACACTTGCAGGGAGTGCAGACAGGCCTGTTGCAAAATTAAATAATCCAAATGCACTGCCGCATAGTTCGGGTTTAACGACATCTGCAACAAATGCCTTTTCCGCTCCTTCGCAGAATGCATAATAAAGAGCATAAATAGCAAAAAGAACAAAAGTAATGACAATCTGTAAACCATCCGGCAATCGATCAAGAAAAGCAAAGGCAAAATATACAAAAGCATATATCCCCCAGCCTATATTGATTACAATTTTTCTTCCCATTTTATCTGAAAGTGCGCCAAGATGGGTTGAAAAAATAACTTTAATGATATGGAAGAATGCCCAAACCAATGGGATAAAAAGGATATCAATCAGCTTTTTTTGTGCTTCCAAATCTCCAAATTTGCCAACCATATCCCCGATTATCGGTGTGCTGTAAATTGTTGAATAAAGTGTTTTACTATGATGAAGAGCATCCTGGACTCTAAAAAGCAAAAATGCATCGGATGAATTTCCCAAAGTGAATAGAGTAACAATACTTAAATAAATGATATATTTCCTATCGAATTGCTTTAAAGAAAAAGTAACCTTTTTTGTTGAGGAAACCGGAGCCGCCTTTTCTTGAACAAAGAGTATGAGCGCTAATAGAGCAAATAGTCCTGGGATTATTGCCAGTAAAAATGTCCAGCGAAGAATCAATACTGTGTCTTGTATTTTAAATACAAGAAAAAGAATGATTAAAGTAAATAAAGCAAGAATAGGTCCGATAACCGCACCCGCATGATCCATAGCCCGATGGAATCCGTATGCTTTTCCACGAATGCTATCGTCAGTTGATGAAGCAATAAGCGCATCACGCGGAGCCGTTCGAATCCCTTTCCCAATTCGATCAATCATCCTGACGAATATAATTTGCCAGGCGGCAGATACAGCACCGGTAATAGGGCGAATCAGTGTCGATGTTCCATAACCAAGAACGACCAGTAATTTTCTTTTTCCAATTTTATCGGAGATAATTCCACTAATCAGTTTCAGCATGGCAGAAGTTGTTTCAGCTATTCCTTCAATGACTCCTAAAATTAGTACATTTGAACCAAGCAAAGTGATAAATACAGGCACAAGCGGATAGATCATTTCGCTGGCTGCATCTGTGAAAAGGCTTACAAAACCTAGTGCAATAACATTACGAGTTATTCTGGCACTTTTTGAAATATGCGCTGAAGTATCCATTCATCTATGATCTTGTTAGATTATATTGAACAAGAATTGAGTAAAGTATATTATCATCTCAAAGCCTCTAATGGCCAGCCTGTATGGAAGACGTCATGATTGAGGATGTGGTCATCGAAGAGATGACGAACGATTTTGTTTTATGGCGTTGCCTCCACGGAGGACCGCTGACGCATCAAACCATTGACCAGTGGCCTTTGGAAGAGGAGACAAAATGGAAACGCTATCGCCGGCGGAATCTGCCGCTCTTGATGAAGATTACCAGCATCTATGGAGCCTGCGCGATTGTGGCGCGCGATAATGAGGCCATCGTAGGTTATCTTCGTTTTTACCCCAAAGTCATCTGCGGGTTGGAGGGAGCGGGCGGTCTTTGTCTTATGCAGGATTTTCCTGCCGGCCCCGCTGAAAATTTTGCCGGCAGCGACTTTCCAACTCTTGAGCAGATAAAAGATAAGACACTTGCCGTTCATTGCCTCATGACGGGAAGTCCGCTGCAAAAAGACAATCCCTACCAGAGAAAGGGCCTCGGCACACGGTTGGTCAAAGCCTTGATCCCATGGGCCAAAAAAAACGGCTGGGAAAAAATCGAGGCCGACTCATTTGAGGACATTCCCATCATTTACGAGATGACGGGAAGTGCCGGGCATACATTCTGGGAGAAGCTGGGATTTTGCGTTGTTGATCGGCATCCGCATCCGGAGCTTCAGGACCGGAACAGCTTTCCCGAGTTCGTCGCCGCGCTCGAAAAGCAGGCCAAGGACATCGGGATTCTTCCGGAAAGGGCCAGGGATCGAATCGTCATGCGGCTTGATCTGACATGAAAAAATGGGAACACATACCCATTTTTTCTTTTTTTTTAATTCCATTGAAATGGTTTTGGAACTGGGGACCAAAGGCGAAGAACTCAAGCCGTGCTAAACCATGACGTTAGGAAAGGTGAGATAGCCCATATAAACGTTGGCCCTTTCTGGATTTTCAATTTTAGCCTTATCGTTCCGTCTTTTTTCGTACCGCTATTGTTTTAATAAAAGCCGGTATCGCTTGGCTGTCTGATAACCTTCGTCATCCTCTTCGATGGTGTAGAGCTTGTTCTTGTTTGCCGCCTGAAGGCTTCCCCTTAAAGGGAATCGGGCTCTGTATTTTCCTTCTTGGTCGAAAAGATCGTATATAAACCCGGCCCCATCCGGCGCCGCTTTCCATGTCCTGACATAAATATTTCCTGTTTCATCCAGAACGAACCAGTAATAGGCGGAATGAAACTTGGAAAAATTTACCTCGATTTGATCCCGCATGTCTCCCAGTTCCTCTAGCTGTTCCTGCTTTTCTTCTTCGGTAACCTCCACCGGATCGTATTCCCTGGTAATCTTCCTGATAACATTTCCCTCGGGGTCAAAAACCTGAAGCTCGTAGGTTTTTGGATAGCCGTAAACGAGGTAGTCGTCGGTACGAATTTGCCAATAATCAACGGCCATGAAGGGATTAAATGCCTCATTCGGCTTCGGGGCTGGTGTGCGGGCCAATTCCCTGACGAATTCCATGTTGCCTGTAAACTTTTTGAGGACATAGCGGGGATCGGAAGGATCGAGAACTCCTTCAGTCACGTAAATATTCCCTTGAGAATCGAACCGCACCCTTAATCCCCAGACTTCCTTTAAAGAAATGGAGCGAAGAAATTCTCCCTTCAAGGAAAAATAAGACAACCTTCGGCCGTATTCCGAAACCAGCGCTTGGTTTTTTCGAATACACATTCTTCTTGGCCCGTTTAATTCACCCGGTCCCTGTCCCGGCTTGCCGAAGGTGAAAAGATAGCCGCCCTCTGAGTCAAATAGTTTTATATGCGATTCCTTATCATCAAGGATAAATATTCTATCTTGTTCATCGACTCCGACCTGCCTCATGTTTGAAAACTGAAACGGCCCGCTTCCTTTTGCACCACCGAGGGATAATTCTTCTTCCAGTTCCACGGCATGATCCGGAAGGAGAGGGGTTTTGGGATTGTTGACAACAATAACATTGTCGATCGTTTCAATCTGTCCTTCCCATGATGCCTCTTTTTTTCCTTTGCAGGAACCCAGGATAAAGAAACAAGCGGTTATCAGAATAAAAAAGGTTTGGCGCCATTTTTTGTTCATCAGGTCCTCCCTCTTGAAAAGCAAAACATATTACATAATCATTCTAGCATAATGCATGAGGGGATAAAACAGGTATTAAGCATCGGGGTATTGAGCAAACAGATAAGTTGAAAATATTTTCAGTGATTATTCGTAGCGGAGGGAGTAGATGGGATCCATTCGGGCGGCTTTCTGCGCGGGAAAAAGACCGAAGAATAGGCCTACGGATATGGAAACGCCCAGCCCGAGAAAAACAGACCAGGACGTAACGGCCGCCGGCAGGGGAGTCGCCGATTTAATGAGAAAGGCGATGAGATAACCGATAATGATGCCGATGATCCCCCCTGTCCCCGTAAGAAAAATTGCCTCCACGAGAAACTGCTTGAGGATGTCTGAGGAACGTGCTCCCAGGGCCTTTCGGATGCCGATTTCCCGGGTTCTTTCCTTGACCGAGACCAGCATGATGTTCATGACGCCGATGCCGCCGACGAGCAGTCCGATAGAGGAGATGACGACCATAACCAGATAGGCGGCACCGGTCAGGTTGTTGTAGATTTCCATAAAGGTGTCCTGAGAGTAGATGGCGAAATCGTTGGGTTTTCCGAATGGTACCTTTCGTCTTCGCCTCAAAACATTGATCATCTCTTCTTTGGCTTCTTCCACGGTTCCCGCGCCTTTCGGACCGGCGATGATCTCTATACGGGCAAGGGTGTAAGGAAAATATTTCATCAATGTGGTGATGGGAATGCCGACAAAATTGTCTTGATCCTGGCCGAAAACGCTTCCCCTTTTTTTCAGAATCCCGACCACCAGGAATTTTTCGGGTCCGATACGAATTTCTTTTTCAAGGGGATTGATATGGGGGAAAAGAGATTCCGCCAGCTTGGAACCCAAAACGCACACCCGGGCGCTTCGCGCGATATCGGATTCGGTCAAAAAACGTCCTTTTTCAGGAAGGTAAATGGTCAAAACCTTGGGCCACTGTTCGTTCATACCCAGGATGACGGCATCCTTGCTTTTTATGCTCTGGTATTTGATGGGGATGGCTTCTTCGAAATCAGCGACGAGGTCGACGGCCACGGCTTCGATAAGGGGGCATTCTTCTTCGATGGCCCGGGCATCCTCAAACGTTAAGTCTTTTCGTTTCCTTTCTTCTTCGGATAGGTTCCCCACCTGGATGGGTTCGAATTTCGAGACGATAATGATATCCGATCCGACCGATTCCAGCTCCCGCATGAAAGCGCGGTTGATCCCCTGAATGACGGAAACCATGCCGATAACGGTCATAACACCGATGACGATTCCCAGAAGTGTCAAAAAGGATCGCATTTTGTGGGTTTTGATGGAGTCGAAGGCCATGTTGATGATTTCACCGAAAATACCTAATCTCATTGTTCCGACCTCAAGGCATCGATAGGATTAAGCCGGGCCGCCTTGTTGGCGGGATACAGACCGAAAAAAAGCCCAACGGACATGGAAACAGCAATGGCCACGATGATGGAGGCGGGTTCGAGGGTGGATGGCAGGGAAGTGGCGGCCGTAACGATTTTGGCGATGATGAATCCGATGAGAATACCGATGAGGCCGCCCGTTGTGGATATGACGGCCGCTTCGACAAGGAATTGAAACATGATGTCCATCCTGCGGGCGCCGACGGCCATGCGAATCCCGATCTCCTTAATCCGCTCCGTTACGGAGACCAGCATGATGTTCATGATGACGATGCCACCGACGATGAGGGCAATGGCCGAGATGGCGATCATGGCGAAATAGATGCTGGATGTTGCGTTCTTGTAGATTTGGATGAATGTCTCTGAGGTGCGAAAGGAAAAATCATCTTTTTCCTCAAATGATAAGTGCCGCCTTGACCTGAGGATGGTTCGCACTTCCTCCTGGGCTTTTCCCATTTCTTCTTGCGAAGCCGTATGAATGTTGATGTTGATGCTGCGCCGTGTCCCATAAACCTTCTGGAAGGTCGTGATGGGTATCCGGACATAAGAATCCTGGCTGAATCCAAGAAGTTTCCCTTTTTCTTTTCCGATTCCGATAACGAGAAAATTGCGTGCTCCGACCTTTATCCATTTTCCCAGGGGATCCCGGTAAGGAAAAAGATTTTTTCTGACGTCCTGGCCGATGATGCAGACAAAACGGGAGTGTTCAACGTCGTCCTGGAGAATTTGCCTGCCCCTTTCCAACTCGTGCACGCTCCCGATGAGATGGTCGACGTGGGTGTATCCCCCGACGCCGACATTTTTTAAGGAATTGCTCCCGAATTTAACGGTTCGGCTGGTTTCTGTTGAAGCCCCGACAAGGCGGCATGTCGAACAGAGGCGGCGCAGGACGTACATGTCTTCAAGGGTAAGATTTTTTCTTTTGAGCTGTTCTCTGTATTCTTCAAGGGAATTTCCGGCAAAAGAAAATTTGGAAACGGAAAAATCATTGGCCCCGTAAAAAGACATTTTTGTATAAACATAATTGTTGAGGCCCTGGATGATGGATACTACGGCGATGATAGTCAGGACACCGATGATGATACCGAGAAGAGTAAGAAAAGTGCGGAGCTTATTTGACCATAAAGAACTCATGGCCATGGTAAATGATTCGTCGATATTTACGCGTGCCATTCTTTTCCTCAATAGTTACTTACGTATTTTGATGGATAAGGTTTGATATTTCTTTAGTATTTAAAATATGAAAACCGTAGATATATGAATTTTTCATGCGCATGCGCACCCGCGAACAATGAAAATTATTGCCTGTAATTCTGGATCACCCGGATGAACCGGGTGATGACTGTTGTTATTTTCTAGGTAATAATTATTTTATACGGATCGAAAATCTGATTTAACCCGAAAATGTCCATTATAGGTCCATTATAGGTTTGACAACTTACCGAAGAATAAATATATTGTTTTTGTCATTTTACGTATGAGGAATTTTTTTAAAGGGAAAAATTTTTAGGATTGTTTTATGAAAAAGCAAACCATATTCCTTCTCCTTTTTTTCTTTCTTATTCTTTTCCCGTCCCAACAGCTTTTTTCTATGAAATGGTATGAAGCCTACGAAAAAGCCTGTAACGAGATCGATAAGGGAGAATATGCCAAGGCCATCGATTATTTGGGCCAGGCAATAAGAGAAAGGCCGAATTCCGAATCCAGGGCACGGACAACGGGAGTTTATTCCATTTCTTATTACCCTTATTACAAGCTGGGGTTGTGTTATTATTTTCTGGGAGACTATAAAAATGCCCGCCGGTACTTTGATGAAGAGATCCGCCAGAGTGTCATCCTCAAAGCTAAGGAATACCGTGATATGTATGACAAAATTCAGCGGGCCGATGAGTATCTGAGAAGGGAGCAGACTCAACAGGAAGAAGCACAAAAAAAGAGGGGGGTTCGGGAGCAGCCCAAAACCAAACCTTCCGTCATCAAAAAAGGGCCGCCCCCAACTCCTATACGGAAAGTCCCTGAGCCTTCCAAGAAGGTAATGGATCAGCCATCGAAGAAAAAAACGGAAACGCAGGAAAAACTCAAATCCCTGGGTTATCTTGAAAAAAAGGGTTCGGAGGAAGGCAAAAAACAAACCGCCTCTTCCCGGGAGGAAGCCAAAAAAACGGAACCTGTCTCAAAGGAAAAGCCATTACCATCCAAACCCGCCGTCGAAGAGGATAAACCCCCGGTTACACCGGTTAAAAAACCGGAACCCCCTTCTGAATCCCTATTAGGAGATAAAGAGGAAAAGACTGAGGAAATGAAAGTCCCTGGGGAAAGCGGTGAAAAGTCAGAGGAGGAAATTCCCGAACCGTTGACTGACCTTTCGGTTGCTGAGGGAGCGGAATCGGTTGCCCCTTTTACCACCAGGTTGAAAAATATTGGAGACGAAATCAACTACATTGTTGAAGTCGGACAGGAGTATATTGTCATCATTGACAACGGTCTGCCCGTCGCTCGAAAAGCCAACCAGCCTTTTGTGAGAATCATGGAAGAGGGAGATCACGATGTTTTGATAAAGGTGGGCAATAAAGATGTTTTTCAGGAATCGATCCCCTTCTTCAAAGGATTCAGATATGTGACAAAGATTGAAGCCGCAAGAATAACACCGGCGGGGGAATCCGCAGGAACGGAAGAATCTTCTTCTTCTGAGGGAACCGGAGGGGGAGCGGTAGACCGCTCCTTGATACCTCCACAGGATAAGGGAGGTATTTCCCTTCCTATGATCATTCTGATCGGTGCCGCCCTGTTGGTCATGGCCTCCGTTCTTGTGCTTTTTTTACGCCGAAGAACAGCGGCTGCCGCCGTCCCTGTTTCAGATGCACCGTCTTATTCCGATGAAATGGCTCCGACACAGATCCTGAAAGAACAAACCGGTTATGAGGGGACGTTTGCCCATTATTCTTTGAAGAATGAACTGTCCAGCACGGAAATGTCAAAACTTTACGTGGTGACGCCCAAAGGAAAAAAACAGGAGTATATTCTTAAAATACCCAATATGGAGAGATATGGCCCCGAATCTAAAAAGCAGCTTATGGACGAAGCCAAGCTGAGCCGGAATCTGCTCAATCCCAACATTATCGCTATCCATGATGTGGGTGAATTCAGGGGAATTCCTTATTATGTTATGGAATACTTCAAGGGGATGACTCTTCGCGAACTTTTAAAACGTTCCACCATTCTCGATATTGAATTTGCCATCGACATCATTCTGAGTGCCAGTCTGGCCCTGGAGTATGCCCACAAGTCGAATCCACCGGTTATACACAAGGACATCAAACCCGAAAATATTATGCTTAAAGTTAGAGATAACAAGCTTGAAGAGGCGAAGCTTATCGATTTCGGGATTTCAGCCGTCGAGAGCAAAGGCAGAGTTATGGGATCTCCCCGGTATATATCCCCGGAACAGATGTTCGAAGGAAAAGCGGACGCGCGATCGGATATTTATTCCCTGGGGATCGTCCTTTATGAAATGGTCCTGGGGCATCTTCCCTTAAAAGGCCGGAATTTCACCCAGATAGAGATTGAATTGAGGGATTATATTCAGAACAAAAAGCTAATCACTATCCCGGTTGATCTTGATCCCCCGGAATTAAAAGGAATCATCGAAAAGATGGTTCACATCTCTTCTCAAGAACGCTACAAGAGTGTTTCTGAAGTCATCCACGACTTGAGAAGCGTTAAATTTAAATATTTCTGACGGCAAGGAGGATATATGACCAAGAAAAATCTGATTTATGTTTTCACCGCGGCTGTTTTCCTGCTGGGAATTTTTTCCATGCCGGGATATTGTGATGATGATTGCAGGGAAGTCATGGCCCGTGATGTGAATGCGAATCTTGTCCATCAGTGCGTCAAAATTTGGGGTACGGTCAGGGAGATCTTTCCCGATCGAGACAATCCCAAAGCCGGTACGTTTATTCTTAAAGACCGTCTGGGAGACTCCGTGACGATTCGAACCGAAAACCTTCCAAAATTCGGTGAGCAGCTCACGGTTAAAGGGAATGTTTATGAAGCGGCCGGTCAGTTTTATATTTTGCAGAAACAAGGCTTTGAGGTATCATGGGTCATCATTGCCGCCGGCGGAACCCTTTTGGCATTCCTGATCCTGCTTATCATCCTGATTGTAGCCCGGCCCAAAACCAAGGCGGCTGCGCAGCCGGCCGTCCAACCTTCGGCACCGGCTCCACCTGCACCGGCTCCACCCGCACAGGCAGTGGCTCCGCAACCAAGGCCTGCAGCACCCGCCAGGCCCGACCTCGAACCAACGGTGGATATGCCCATGCATACCGCAGACTACTTTGGAATGATTGAAGTTATTGATGGGGACGATATCGGTAAAAAATTCGAGATGGGTAAAGATGTGATGATCATCGGAAGGGATCCTTCTCTGGATATCGTTTTAACACCCCGCTCGATAAGCCGTAAGCAAGCCCAAATTAATGTCAGGTCTGATGGAATGCTCGAGATCATCAACCTGGGTAAGGCCATGTTTGTTGACGGCAAACAAAAATCATCCCATATTTTAAAGGATCAAGATGTTGTTCAATTTGCGGGGACATTTTTAAAGTTTAACCTGCCGAAATAGCGGGCTCTTTATCCCGGACAGCGCTTAAAGTGAAAATAGGCAAATATACGGACAAGGGTCTTCGACAGCAGAATGAAGACAGCTTTTTTTATTTTCCTCTTCCATCCGTTAACATTGTTGAGTGTATTATTGGAGTCGCCGACGGGATGGGAGGGCTGCAAGAGGGTGGATCAGCCAGTAATTTTGTGTCGGATATCTTCAACCAGGATCTGATCAACTGCCTATCCGGAATTCCTGAATCTACGGAAAGAAAAGAACACGGGGACCTTGTCAAAGCCGGTCTCGAAGCGGCGTTCCGTAAGGCCGACGCTTGTCTTCGCGAACTCGAAGGGAAAAATGTCAAGATGACGAAACGCGGTTCCACCCTGACCGTGGCAGTGATTTATGAAGACGGCAATGTGATCATCGGCCATGCCGGAGACTGTAGTGCCTACCATCTCAACGGACAGAATATCAAGAAGATCACGAGGGACCATGCTGTTCATAAGCGCCTAACCAACCGTTTGGGAGGGCGAAGATTTTTTGTTGACCTCCAAGAGATACGGCTTCGGAAGGGAGATGCACTGCTTCTATGCACGGACGGTGTTACGGACGTTATGAATGAAGAAGCTATTCACCGGGAAATCCTGGGCGGAAGCAATATCCAGGAGGGAGTAACCTCGTGTGTGGAGAAGGCTTTGTCCCTTGGAACGACGGACAATTCAACGGTTATCGCCTATGAATTTGGAGAATTATTGCGCATGCCACGGGAAAGTCAAAAATCTGAGATGGAGGACACTCAAGAGCTGAACCTAAAAAAAAGAAGGGGAGGGGGGGAAATGCCTTTTTGGAGGAAAGCCGCTTTGGCTCTGGCTGTTGTGTTTTTTATTGTCACGGCAGGACTGCTGGCTTATTATTTCTTCTTTATGGAAAAGGGAAGCTCCCCTGGTTCCCCTTTTTACAATAGCGGCCAAGGGGAAAGTGGGAAAGCGGCCTCCGTCGAAGAGCTTTATATTGAAGGTGTCGCCGTCAAAGGCAACCGGAGTTTTCTCGAATGGAAAAAACCGCTCCTTCGGGAAACCATAGATCAAAAACCTCCTCTAAGCTATGAGATTTTTGTTTTTAACGAGGAGGGAGGAGATCAGGCCGGGTCTTTTAAGGTTAACCAGGATATTGTTCCCGAGACCACAAATGCTTTTGTCTCAGACCTGCGGATAAGGATTGATCAGACGTCCATTCCCCTTGAGGAAAACCGCCTGTATTCGTGGAAAGTCAGAGGGCTCAACAGGTACGGTGAAAAAACTTGGGAATCTGAGGAACAAAAATTTGCTTACAGCGATGTCAACGATCCGATCCGTCCGCCGAAACCTCTCACAACAAAAATTGACCTCAAGGCCCCGGATCCGCAAAAGCTAGCCTGGGAAAAATCGATGGATCCCGATCCCGACCAAAAGGTCATTGCTTATGATGTTTTTTGGGAATTGGGCAAAACCCGCCGCCAAAAACAGGTCGAGGAGAGTCAAACTCTTGAGGTTCCGGCTGACATAGCGGCGAAAACTTCGTCGGGCCGCTACCGTGTCCGGGCTGTCAACAACAAGGGGGATGTCTCCCAATGGTCGGATTTTCAAACGTTCAGCGTTTTGGGAGGCGAAGAGCCTCCTTTTGAAGAAAAGCCCGGTATGCCGGATTATACGAAAGACGCCCTCAGATTGACGGCCGGCCGGGACAAACCTTTGCTCCTGTCGAGATATTTTGAAAATCCGGTTTATACCAGGGAAAACGCGGTGCTGAAGTTTTCATTTCAGAATGAGAGGAAAGAGGCCTTTATAAAGACCCTGCGTCCTACAAAAAATTGGCTTCTGGAATTGGGAATTAAAAAAAAGGGCCGGATAGCCGCGGAACCCCGGCAGCTGAGCCGCAGAATTGGGGAAATTTCTTTCGACCTTTCCCTGTTGCATGACGGTCCTTCCGTGTATGAGATCCAGTTTGCCCTGCAAACATCTTCTGAATCGGGGCGGAATGAAAATACTTACTCGTTGAAACCACAGCTTCTTTATTATTTGGATGCGATCGATCTTGTCGGTCCCGGGGAAGGCGAAGTGAAAAAACCGGATGAGGAAATTGTTTTCGCCTGGAAGGCATATGCCTGGGAGGATGGAGAGTGGGCCGAAAGGTATTGGATTAAAGTGGCCCGGAATCCTGAGAGTTTCGGTAAGGATAAGGAAAACCTGCCCGATTATTTTTTCCTAAAGGAGGGGACCGAAGAAACAAAGTTTGATTTCAAGACGTATGCGGCCCGTGTTCTTCCGGAAGGAGTGAAAGCTCTGTTTGTTGAAGGGCACGGAAGATGGTACTGGAGGATTTCCACTTGGGTAAAAATAAAAAGCAGGAAGCATTGGGTTCATTCCCAAGTGCGAACGGTTTTTCTGGAAAAATGAACATTTGCGGACGGAGACCATTCAATCCCATTAGATTGGGGAACAAGGGTCTTTGTTTCGAAGAAAGTCTTTTAAAGACAAAATTTTAGGCGAGGAGGTATTGATGAAAGTTAAATACAGCGTTTTGCCGGCGCTTTTTGTTTTTATCCTGTTTTTGAGCGGGCCCCTATGTGCCCAGAGAGAAACCAAGGACCCGACGATTTATTCCAATATTGGTTTGGGATTTGGAGCGAGGGCTCTCGGGATGGGCGGGGCTTTCATCGCACTGGCCGATGATATCACGGCCATCAATTTTAATCCGGCCGGCCTGGCCCAGCTTTTGAAACCCGAAATTTCCCTTGGTTTCAAATTCGGCGGGATTACCAATAAGTATGCCGCTTTTTCACGGACATATTCCGGGGTCCCCAGTGTCGATAACCAGATCGTCACCCAAGGAGCGGTCGACCTCAAATACAACCAGTTTGTTTTTGATTACGGCGGATTCGTGCTGCCTCTCAATATGTTCAACATTCCCATCGCCATCGGTTTTGCTTATCAGAAAAAACTTCCCTCATCTTATTCCTATTCTTTAACATATCCATACAAGGCCGAGTTTACGGATTATACCGACTATTATTACGGGGACATGTCATATGAAAATCTGGAAAGCAGCGGGGGGTATAATTCTTTGTCTTTTTCGCTGGCCTCCAAACTTGCCGATTTTTTCTATTTGGGCTTCAATATCAACTACTGGACCGGAAGCGTCACCACTGACTATGGCTGGGGTTATGATGGTAATCATTACTGGTATGGAAATCCCTTTTATTTTGAAACGCTCGATTACACGGACAACCGGAAATATTCTGTGTCCGGCATTAGTTTTGACGCCGGTTTGCTTCTCAAGTTCGATATGGTCTCCTTGGGTTTTGTCTACAAGTCAAAATTCACCCCCAGCCTCGACTATACCTATGACATCGAGCAGGAAGAAAGTTATGGATATATCCCCGGAACGGTCTATATTTTATCCGGCTCGGCGGGCGGAACTGAAAAAGCGAGCATCACCTGGCCTTATTCTTTAGGAGGAGGGATTGCCTTCCGCCCGGTCAGTGCCTTAACGATAACGGCGGATTTTTTCTACACGGCCTGGTCCGGCGGTTTGATAGACTGGGAAGATACTTCATGGACCGACACCGGATATCCGGTCGATGAACCCCAGAATTCTTATCAAATCCGGGGAGGAATGGAATACCTCATTGTTTTTGAAGGCGGAGCTCTGCCTTTAAGGTTTGGCGGTTTCCTGGACAAGCAGATTTTTTTGGATATTGATGATGAGCCGCTGAATTTCATCGGTTTGACCTTTGGAACCGGGCTCGTTTTCAAAAATTTTGTCTGGGATGTGGCCGGAGTCTTCAGGCTGGGATCTTACAAGTCAAGCGATTACCGTGCGGATAACAACAAGTTTACTTCATGGAATGTTGTTTCTTCGCTGTCTTTCCGGTTTGACATCAAATAGATTCCAACAGCTTATCAAGTTCATAACCCGTTGATGGATTTTTCTAGGTATAAGATTGTTTTTCTTTTCTGTGTAGGCATGAGTTAAAAAATGGGATTTCGTTCATTGCTGCAACTGTGAGGACATTTTAAAAAATAGTGAAAATGAATATTCCTGTGGAATGTCAAAAGGAGCTTGCATCAGCATGAAAGCGGTTGTTCTTGAAGCGAAAAAACTGAGAGTGAGAAACAAGCCCCGTCCGGTTCCTTCTGCAGAGGAAGCACTGATTCAAGTACACCTAGCCGGAATTTGCAATACGGACTTGGAACTTGTTCGGGGATACATGGATTTTGAAGGCATTTTAGGTCATGAGTTCGTGGGCATTGTTCTAGAATCCCAGGATAACAAATGGGCCGGCAAGCGGGTTGTGGGGGAGATCAATCTGGTCTGTGGCCGCTGTGTTTTATGCCTTTCCGGCGAAAGCCGCCACTGTCCTCATCGGAGTGTTTTGGGAATTTCCGGCAAGGATGGGGTGTTCGCCCCGTTTGTGACTCTTCCTGTGGAAAACCTTCATATTTTGCCTGATTCCATCGAAGACCGGGAGGCGGTATTCATCGAGCCCCTGGCAGCAGCCCTGAGGATTCTGGAACAAGTCCATGTGCGGGAGAAAGATCGTGTGCTTATATTAGGGGATGGGAAATTGGGACTTTTAATCGCCCAGGTTCTCAGAACCCGGACCGATAAGGTGTTTTGCATCGGCCGCCATCCGCCAAACCTGAAGATTCTGCGAAAAAGGGGCATCGAAACATTGATGCGCCTTCCGGATAAAAAATCCCGGTACGACCTCATTGTCGAAGCGACGGGTCAAAGAGAGGGACTGGAAACGGCCCTTAATTTTGTCAAGCCGTCCGGGACGGTCGTTCTTAAAAGTACCTATGCTGGAAAAGCGTGCCTTAATTTTTCCCAGGTGGTAGTGGATGAGATACGGCTTGTTGGTTCACGGTGCGGGCCCTTTCCGCCGGCCATCTCACTGCTCGAAAAAAAAGCTGTCGAGGTCAAGGAAATGATCGACGGTACATTCAGCCTGGAAGAAGCGGAGAAGGCATTTGCCGAAGCCCAAAAACCGGGCGTCCTCAAAATACTTCTCATTCCTTGACTATAAACTCCTTTGAAAAGGGGTGTGACATTTTTTTGGATATGCGCAACCAAACATCATAGATTAAGGCGCTTTCTTTTGCTATCTTTTTAATAAACCTTCATCCTACCTAAATTTTTTCACCGGAATCGTTCGGACTCATGAACCAGGTCGATTTTATGGCTTTTTCCTCTTAGTCTTTTTTTGAGGTATCATCATGAGGAAAAGAAAAAGTCTAATCCTAGGAATAGTTACGTTCGTGCTCTTGAAGGGGCTTTTGATGGGCGGGAACAGAATAAATTTTAGTCGAACGGAATCTGAAAAAAAAGGGCATAAAAAATCAGGCTAAAGTATGCATATTATTGTGCCTAGAATCAAAGGTCCGGTAACACTCGACGGCCAAAGCCGTGAGCCGGCTTGGGAGGATATCCGGCCTATTTTTTTAATCCAGATGGAACCGCATTTTGGTGTTGATCCATCCCACCGAACGGTCGGAAATCCTTCTAGCCCATGATGATCATTATATCTATCTGGCCGGCCGGCTTTATGACAGTGAACAGGAGAAAATTCTCTCGAATTCCAAGCAAAGGGATTCCGGAAATCCGGCTTGCGAATGGTTCGGCATCGTTATTGATTCTTTCAATGACAAGGAGAACGCCCTGGCCTTTTTCATGACGCCGTCGGGACTGCATTATGCTTACGGGCTGGACGGTCTTATCCGGGTTTTCAAAGACAATTACCTTTTTTATGACGGCCGGCGATTTTCGCTCGGTATAAGTCCGGCCTGGTCCATCATTTCCGACTTGGGACTGAGTCTGGATTATGAGTTGAACCGAATGACCTTCCCGGACCGCGGCCAGGAATTGACAACCCATATTGCCAGGATAAGGGCTTTAACCATGCTGAGCACCTCATTTTCAGCTATGGCCTTTGTCCAGTACAACAGCGCCGTGAATGCCGTAAGCACCAACATCCGCCTTCGTTACAATCCACGGGAAGGTGTCGACTTCTATTTGGTTTATAATGAAGCGCTGAATACGGATCGAGCCAGAATGGTTCCGGTTTTGCCTTTGACGGACACCCGCACCCTGCTTTTAAAGTTCACCTATACCTTCAACTTTAAAAAAGGGGGTCAAGTCTTTGCTTGATTCATTTATTGCAAAAGCCTCTTGTTGTTTACTATTATCATCCTCATTCCTATTCCTGGACTGGAGTCTGTCCGGTGGAAAATCACAACCACAACCAAAGGGAGTTACTAAATGAGTAAATGAGTCAAGCAAAGGCTTGACCCCTATATAATAAAAGTGTAAGGTACAGGCCGTTCTAACAATTTATTATAATTTTCTGTGGGGAGGAAGGATGACAGAATTCAGCAATGCAGCAAGCGGCCGATCTTTACCCTGTCTTTATTTTGACGAACCGGGAAGGGAGAACACGCTAAAAACTTTGGCTGCCGCGGCCCGCCGGGTCAAGGAACTGGATGTCCGCCATATTGTTGCCGCTTCATCACAAGGTGAGACGGCGCTCAAGGCCCTTGATTTTTTCAGAGACAGAAATCTGGTCATCGTCACCCATTCAACAGGATTTGTCAAAACGAATTACCAGGAGATGCAGCCGGCGGTTCGTGAGAACCTGTTGAGAGCCGGGGTTAAGGTTCTGACATGCCAGCATGCTTTCGGCGGAGTGGGACGGGCCGTGCGCAAAAAATTGGGATCCTATCAGATGGAAGAGATCATCGCCTATACGCTTCGCCTTTTCGGCGAAGGGACGAAAGTGGCTGTTGAGGTTGCCCTCATGGCTTCGGATGCCGGTTATATTCCAACCGGTGAGCCGTGCGTCAGTATCGGAGGAACGGCCCGGGGAGCGGATACGGCACTGCTTCTTCGCCCGGCCCCAGCCCAGGATTTTTTCGATATCAGGATTATGGAGATACTGGTAAAACCGCGTCTGGCAACCGTTTGAGCGGGACGATAAGGTAACTGTAGGAAAAAAAGGTGTTAATAAATTATGGCGGTACCTTGTTTTTAGGGATATAGAAGTTTTAAAATGAAAGGCAGCCGGGTTATGGAACAAAGCCAGTCCCTGTGGTTTGACGGGAATGCCTGAATAAAGGAATTTCCATCAGGCAAACGGAATCGGGGATGGCCTTACGGAGTAATACATGCTGAAAAAAACGACTGCCTTTTTGGCGTTGACTTTATTTTTGGGAGTTGCGGTTGTATGGGCTTCGAGTGGTGTTTTTATCGGTGTCCTGGGAGGATTTTCCGCTCAAAAACCGAGCCTGGAAAATGTTGAGTTCAGCTATGACACGACGTTTCTTTTCGGCCTAAGGGCCGGCATCAGACTTTGGAGGATTACCCTGGAAGGTTCTTACTTTCAGGCTGCTCATAACCTTTTACCGAAAGATCTCCTGACCTTTCAATGGGGAGAAAGGGAAGTCGAGTATAGTTACATCGGCTTGACGCTCAAGTATGATTTTTTCTCTGTGGCTGTTTTCCATGCTTATGCGGCTCTGGGCTTCGGATATTACACGGCGGATATTCACGATATCGACCGGGATTCGGAAGGGGGCTATAATCTGGGAGTCGGAGTGGAGCTGACTCTGGGTGAAAATTTCGCCCTTATGGCCGAGGGAAAATTCCATCATGTCCGGGTCAGCATCAAGGAACTTGATTTTGGAATCGGTAATTTTTCCATCTGCGGGGGCTTGTCCTATTATTTCTAACCTGAAGCCCATTCTAATTTATTCCCTGCCTGTGTTATTCAGAAGCAAATGTCCGATATCAGATTGAACAAATACTTGTCACAGGCCGGAGTTGCCTCACGGAGAGAAGCAGACCGCATGATCGAGCGAGGTGAAATAAAGGTGAACGGCCGGGTGATCCGGGAGCTGGGATGCCGTATCGATCCATCCCGGGACAAGATTGTCTTTCAAGGAAGAGAAGTTGCCTGTAAAAAAAAGAATGTCTATATCATGGTTAACAAACCGCGAGGTTATATCGTTACGACAAAGGACCCCCAGAACCGTCCCCAGGTTTTGAACCTTCTTCCGTCTTTTGAGCGCAGGATTTATCCCGTCGGAAGGTTGGACGCCGACAGTGAGGGGCTTCTGCTTTTGACGGATGACGGGGAGCTGGCTTACCGTTTGACCCATCCCCGTTTTCAGATTTCCAAGATATATCTGGTCAAGGTCAAGGGGCATCCCGGTCGGGAGAAGATTTCTCTATTGGAAAAAGGAATTTTTATCGATGGGAAAAAAACGTCTCCCGCATCCTTGGAGCCTATAGCTGAAAAGGGAAAACGCTCGCTTTTTCAGATGACCATACGGGAAGGAAGAAAACGCGAGATTCGAAGGATGTTTGCCTCCGTCGGACATGAAGTCATTGAGTTGAAACGGGTACAGGTTGGTTCTCTGAAATTGGGGGATCTTAAAAAAGGGCACTGGCGTTTTTTGCGTCCGAATGAAGTTCATCGGCTTAAGAAACAGGTCTCCATAAAGGCCTGAGGCCTCGATTCCAGGATCATGGAGACAGACCCCATCGAGGTTATTAACCTGTTTTATTCTCTTTTTCTTCCTTATCTTTGGAGAATGTTTTCCAGCTTTGGGCCAGATATTTTAGTTTTTCGTCGACGAGGTAATGGACCGTGCCTTCTTCGAAAGTCCCGTCTTCCTTCATGGTCCCGGCTTCGATTCCCGTCAGAATCGAGATGCCCTCGTCGATCGTTTTAATGGGGTAGATGTGGAACCGGCCTTTTTCTACGTTTTCCACAACTTCCTTCTTGAGCATCAGGTTTTTGATATTCTGAACGGGGATTATGACGCCCTGGGAACCGGACAGGCCCTTGGCCTTGCAAACCTCAAAAAATCCCTCGATCTTCTCGTTCACACCACCGATGGGCTGGATTTCTCCTTTTTGATTGAGGGAACCGGTGACGGCGATGTCCTGGCGCAGGGGCAGCTCTGCCAAGCTGGAAAGAATGGCATAAACCTCGGTTGAAGACGCGCTGTCTCCGTCGATGCCGCCGTAAGATTGTTCGAAAGCCAGGCTGGCCGAGAGGGAGAAAGGTTTGTTTTGAGCGTATTTGCCCCGCAAGTATCCCGCCAGAATGAGGACACCTTTGTTGTGCGTTCTGCCGCTCATGTCGGCTTCCCTCTCGATATTGATAACACCGGCCCGTCCGACGGAAGTTCGGGCCGTTATCCGGGTCGGTTTCCCAAAAGCGAATTCTCCCAGAAGGTAGACCGATAGGCCGTTAACCTGGCCGACAACACTTCCCTTGGTGTCGATTAAAATTGTTTCTTCTTCGATCAGTTCCTGAACCTTGTCTTCTATAAGGCTGATTCTATCGAAGCGTCCGTCGATGGCTTTTTCCACATGGCTCCGGTTGATCTGCTTTGCGTTTTCGTTTTTAGCCCAGTAGCTTGCTTCCCGAAGAACATCGGCGATGATGTTAAATCGTGTTGACAGCTTATGCTGGCGTCCTGCCAGACGGGTTCCGTATTCACAAACAGCGGCAATGCCTTCTCTGTTGAGGGGCATCAGTTTGTCGTCAATACATATCTTTTTTATAAAGCTTGTATATTCTAACAGGGAATTTTTTTCTTTTTTCATCTCGGAATCGAACTCGGCTTTGATCTTGAAGATTTTTTTAAAGTCCTTGTCCAAGTAATACAACAGGTTGTAAATATCCGTATCACTAATCATAACCACCTTGACGTCGATCGGAATGGGTTCCGGTTTCAACGTTGTTGTCGAGATGAGATAAAGAGAAGCAAAGTTCTGGATCTCGAAGATCTGATTTCTCAGGGACCTTTTCAGGGTATTCCAAACTCCTGGTTCGATGAGGGCGTCCAACGCGTTGATAACGAGATAACCGCCGTTCGCTTTAAGAAAGGAACCGGATTTTATCTTGGAGAAGTCCGTCTCCAGGATTCCGTAGCGGGAGGAGCTTACTTCGATGGATCCGAAAAGGTTATTGTAGTTGGGATTGGTTTCCATAACCACGGGCTCGTTCTTTTGTTCGGCATTGTCGATAAGAAGATTGACTTTGTACAGCGTGAAGGGATCTCCTATTTGTTTTTCGGGTCCCTCTTTTTTTTGAACTTTGAATAGATTGATGTCTTGGATGAGATTTTGTTCTACATCGTCCAGGTATGTAACGATTTTTTCATCTTTAAATTTATTTCGTATCTCATCGACGGCTCCCTTGATGATGGGGGTGATGGATTGGGAATCCCATTCTTTGAGGAGCTTGCTCGTTTCCTGTTCGATCTTCTTCATGGTGATGAGGACTTTTTCCAGTTTTTCACTCAGTTCCCCATATTTTTTCCGGAGCTTTTCCAGTTTCTCCTTTTCGAATTTTCCTTGCCGGACAAGGGCTTCCACTTTGTTAAAAGGAGTCGGTTTTCCATCGACTAAAGGAACCAGGTCGGGACGGACATAGAGGCCCATCTGCACCTGAATGACCGCAAAACCTTCTTTGGCGACTTCTTCTTCGAATTGTTTTAAATGCTCCTGCTGTTTGTTCTGCTGTTCTTGAAGGATTTGGTCTCTTCTTTCCGTGTAATAGTTGCTTTTCAGCATCTCGGGAATATTGGTTTTCAACATTTCGATCATTCGGTTCATCGCTTCCCGAAACCGCCTCCCCTTTCCTGCGGGGAGCATGATGAGCATTGGTTCGTTCGGATTATCGAAATTGTTGACATAAATAATATCGTCGGGTGTTTTTCCCGTTTTTTCCAGTTTCTCTAAAAGTTGTTTGATGGTCGTGGTTCTGCCGGTGCCGACCATTCCCGTGATAAATATGTTGTAACCGAGGCTTTTGATTTCCAGGCCCGTTCTTATGGCTTTTAGGGCCCTTTCCTGGCCGATGATGCCTTCGCATTGTTCACATTCGTCACTGCTGTCAAAAGGAAGTTCCTTGGGGTCCAGTGTCCAGCGAAGTTTTTCAGGGGACAAACGTGTGAAACCGGATGCTTTTTTCATGATGATCTCCTCTATTTGCCTAATTCGCTTGCCTGCACCAAAACTTATTTAGTGTCCGGCTAAAATAAAAAAAACTATTGATACCGAAAGGAATACGAACCTACCTTCGAAACAGATCCGCATAAAAAAATAACATAAAATATAATGTAAGACAAATTGTGAATAATACAGGCTATCATATTCTTTTATAAATATTATGAATTTGATACAATGGAAAAAAAATTTGGAGGGAGAAAGAGTTTGAGTGATATCCGTATAGAGAAGGTGACTTCAAAGAAGGGTTTTAAAAACTTTCTTTTCTTCCCTTGGAAGGTCTATAAAGGAGATCCCAATTGGGTACCGCCGCTGATTGCGGATATGAAGGACAAACTGAATAAAACCAAAAATCCCTTTTTCGAGCACGCTGATATAGATCTATTCCTGGCTTACCGGGGGAATGAGGTGGTCGGCCGGATAGCAGCTATCCTTGATGAAAACCATATCAAGTTCCATCAGGAAAAAGCGGGTTTTTTCGGATTGTACGAGAGCTATGAAGACCCTGACGTTGCCGAAAAACTTCTGGATGCCGCTTCCAATTGGTGCCGTGCCAGAAAGATGGAAATTCTCCGGGGACCGATGAATATTTCGATGAACGATGAGTGTGCTTTCCTTCTGGAGGGTTTTGATTCGCCTCCCGTTTATTTGTTGGCGTATAATCCGCCTTATTATTTAGAGCTCATGGAGCAGTGCGGCTTGAAAAAAGCCAAGGATCTTTATGCCTATTTCATGACACGGGATCACGACACGGCGGAAAAAGTGGACCATATCGTCAATAAAATCAAGAATGAAACATCGGTCAAGCTGCGGTCGGTCGATGTCAGGCAGATCAAGGAGGCTGAAAAGATAAAGTACGTCTACAACAATGCCTGGGAGAAAAATTGGGGTTTTGTCCCCTGGACGGAAAAGGAAATGGAGCATATATTCCGTAAGCTCAGGCTTTTTGCCGATCCTAAGATTGTCATCCTTGCCGAGGAGGGAGATAAGCCGATCGGATTCGCATTCGGTTTTCCCAACTACAACGAGGTTATCCAGCGAATTAAAGGACGTTTGACTCCGCTTGGGATCCTCAAGTTCCTGTATTATAAAAATAAGATCAAAGGCATGAGGGCCGTCGTTTTCGGAATCCTGAAAGAGTACCGGAATACGGGCGTAAGCTACCTGCTTTATTCGGAGCTTAACAAAAGGGGGATCGAGAGAGGATACCAGTGGTGTGAAACGTCCTGGCAGCTTGAAGACAATGATGCCGTGAACAGGTTTACGGAATCTATCGGCGGAAAATTGTATAAAAAATACAGGATATTCGAAAAAAAGATTTAATCCGGAAGGCGAAACTTCAATTTTTCTAAAGGAGAAAATATGAATTTTGAAAATCTGGAAGTTAAAAAACAAGACCGGATCGGCTGGATTACCATCAACCGGCCCGAAAAACTCAACGCCCTCAACAGTGAAACCATAAAAGAGCTTCAAGAGGCGTTTGTATCATACCAGAAGGATCCTGAAGTTAGCGTTGTCATTTTAACCGGATCGGGAGAGAAGGCCTTTGTCGCCGGGGCGGATATCGGTGAACTGGCCGGACTCGATGCGGCGGCGGGAAGGGAATATGTTCTCAAGGGACAGGAGTTGAGCCGGATTATCGAAAATTTCGACAAGCCGGTTATCGCCGCCGTAAACGGATATGCCCTTGGAGGGGGAACGGAACTCGCTCTTGCCTGCCACATCCGTATCGCCTCTGATAATGCAAAAATGGGGCAGCCGGAGGTGAAGCTGGGATTGATCCCGGGATACGGAGGGACACAGAGATTGGCCCGGCTGGTCGGCAAGGGATTAGCCATGGAACTTATCCTGAGCGGAAAAACCATTGATGCCGCCGAAGCATTGAGGATCGGATTGGTCAATGCCGTCGTTTCTCTTGACGAATTGAAAGGGGCTTGTGAAAAGCTTGCCGCATCCATGGCCGCTAATGCACCCAAGGCCCTTGAATATGCTATTGAAGCCATCAACGGCGGTTTGGATAAAACCCTGGATGAAGGGCTTCATTTTGAAGCCGATCTTTTCGGGAAAACCTGTGCTACTGAAGACAGTAAAGAGGGAACCAAAGCATTTTTGGAAAAGAGAAAGCCCGAGTTTCAAGGAAAATAAAAGGAGGCGGTTATGTTAACCTATCAGGGAAAACTGGCAGCCAAAGGCCTGAAGATTGGAATTGTCGTAAGCCGCTTTAACCAGTTCATTTCTGAAAGACTTTTGGAGGGAGCCCTTGATGCCCTGGACAAACTGGGAGCGGAAGATTCTGATATTAAAGTTTATAAGGTACCGGGATCCTTCGAAATTCCATTGGTTGTCAAGAAGATTGCCGGTTCAGGGCAGGTTGATGGAATTGTTTGCCTTGGGGTGCTCATTCGTGGCGATACGCCTCATTTCGATTTTTTAAGTGCAGAGGTGACGAAAGGGCTGGCTCAAATATCCATGGAAGATGGTATCCCCGTATCTTTTGGTGTTCTTACCGTGGATACGATCGAACAGGGAATCGAGCGTGCCGGGACAAAAGCCGGCAACAAAGGCTGGGATGCCGTTTTTTCAGTGGTGGAAACATTAAACCTGCTTCGCGAAGCCGGATTCGACAAAAAATGAGATGGGCCAACGGAGAAAAGCCCGCGAATACGCCCTTCAAATATTGTTCCAGTTTGAGTTCGATGAATATGCGGATGAGCGTAAGGAAAAAACGTTCTGGAGAGACAGACGTGCTTCCCATGACGTTAAAGAATATTCCCGGCGTTTGACGTCGGGGGTGCAGAGCTACAAAGAAGAAATCGATTCCTTCATCAGTTCCGTTTCCGTCAACTGGCGTTTGTCCCGTATGGCCATTGTTGACAGAAATATTCTTCGCATTGCTGTTTTTGAGCTGCTCTATGAAAAAGAGACGGCTGCGGCCGTGGTCATCAACGAAGCGATCGAGATAGCCAAAAAATTCGGCAGTGAAGAGGCACCCTCTTTCATCAACGGAGTGCTGGATGCGGTCGTGAAAAAAATAGGTGGTCCCCGCAAGAAGAATGAGGAGAAGAAAAATGGCGGATAAAAAAGAAGACGAACAAGACACAAAAGAATTAAAAAAAAGCGATCAGGTTATTGCCCGGGAAGAAAAGAAAAACAAGCTGGCCCAAGAAGGAGTTGATCTTTTTCCCCATAATGCCGAGATATCACACCAGGTGGCGGAGATCGTGAAGGAACATTCCTCTGATTCCGAGGAAGATCTTAAAAAAAGGGGTGTCAAAGTCAAAGTGCCCGGCCGTATTTTATTCATGCGCCGTATGGGGCGGGCGACATTTTTTCATATCAGCGACAGCCGGGATAAACTCCAGGTATACATACGGGAAGACAGGGTCGGAGAAAATCTTTATCATCTTTTTTCCTGTATTGATATCGGGGATATTATCCTGGTCGAGGGAGGGCTTTTTAAAACGCGGACCGGCGAGTTGACTGTTCTGGCTGAAAGCTTCACCTTTCTGGCCAAGTGTCTCTATCCGCTTCCGGAAAAGTGGCACGGCCTCCAGGATGTGGAGCTGAGATACAGGAAAAGATATCTGGACCTGATTATGAATCCGGAGATTAAGCAGATTTTCCGTTTGCGAAGCGGTATCATCGCCGGAATTCGCAATTTTTTTGACGAACGTGACTACATCGAAGTGGAAACACCGATGATGCATGCCATCCCTGGAGGTGCTCTGGCCAGACCCTTTAAAACTTTCCACAATGCCCTGGGTATTGATCTGTATTTGCGGATTGCCCCCGAGCTTTATTTGAAACGGCTTATCGTCGGCGGTTTCGAGAAAGTCTACGAGATCAACCGTAATTTTCGAAACGAAGGGATATCCTCCGAACACAATCCCGAATTCACCATGCTCGAATTTTATGAGGCTTATTGTGATTATAATGACATGATGGATATGACCGAAGAATTGATCTGCGGCTTGTGTCATGATCTTCTGGGTAAAGAAGAACTGACTTTTGACGGGAGGACGATTTCACTCAAACGCCCCTGGAAAAGACTGAAATTTAAAGAAGCTTTGACCCAATACAGCGGCATGGCGCCGTCACGCTTCGATAACAAGCAGGAAATCATCACATTCGCTTCTGATTTGACCGGGGATAAAGGCCCGCTGTCTTACGGCAATGCCCTGGACGTCATCTTTGACAAATTCGTCAAGCAGAACCTGGACCATCCGACTTTTATCATGAATCCTCCGAAAGAAATATCTCCCCTGGCAAAAGCCGACAGAGACAATCCGGATGAAGCCGAGCGTTTTGAGCTGATTATGGGCGGGATGGAAATCGCGAATGCTTTCAGCGAGCTGTCAGATCCCGCGGAGCAACGGGTAAGGTTTGAGCAACAGGTCGAAGAACGCAAAAAGGGAGATGAAGAAGCACATCCCATCGATGAGGATTACGTCGAAGCCCTGGAATACGGGCTGCCTCCTACGGGGGGTGAAGGCATCGGTATCGACCGCCTGGTCATGCTTTTTGCCGATAAAAAATCCATCCGTGAGGTGATTCTTTTTCCGCTGCTTCGGCCGAAATAACCGGATATTTTCTGCGAAAAATGTAAGTTGGAGAAATAAATGCGGACGAGGTACTACCGGCTATGAACTATGAATTTTTTGTCGCCAAAAGATATCTGACCGCCCGAAGAAAACAGGCGTTCATTTCCGTCATCACCTTTATATCCACGCTGGGAATCACCATCGGGGTTATGGCGCTTATCATCGCCATTGCTCTCATCACGGGATTTCAGGGGGATGTGCAGGAAAAAATTCTCGGTGCGACGGCCCACATTATGATATCGGACTTAACGGGGGACGGTATCGCCGATTACGAGGATCTTATGGACCGAGTTAAAGATTTGCCCGGTGTGGCCGCGGTTACACCCGTGGTTTACAATCCGGTTTTAATCAAGGGGCCGATCAAAAGTTTGCCTGCCGTCCTCCGGGGACTGGACCTGGAAGCGGAAAGAAAACACGCCGTTTGGCTTAATGATATCGAACTGGGGGAGCTTCCGGCTGACGATATGTCCCGGGAAGGAATCCTTTTAGGAAGGGATGTGGCCTTCAATGTGGGAGCCGGTGTCGGCGATGTGATTACGGTGGTTACCGCGTCGACCATGCTTTCTCCGACGGGGCTTTTTCCACGGATGCGCAAGTTCATCGTCACAGGAATATTCCAATCCGGATTGTATGAATTCGACTCGACGACGGTTTTAGTGAATCTTTCCAGCGCCCAAAGGCTTTTTCGCACGGGAGAGCGTGTTTCTTTTATACATATCAGGCTCAATAACATATTTGATGCTCCGGAAATTGCCGAAAGAATAGAAGTCTTGATGCCGACATCCGTTTATACGGCAACATGGATGGACATGAACCGTTCCCTCTTTTCAGCTTTGAAACTGGAAAAAAACATCATGTTTCTGACCATATCGCTGATTGTTTTTGTCGCTGCCCTGAATATCATTGCCACGTTGATTCTAATGGTCATGGAAAAAACACGTGATATCGGCATTCTTCTGGCCATGGGAGCCACTTC
This sequence comes from Candidatus Aminicenantota bacterium, assembly GCA_016927475.1. Classification (GTDB taxonomy): domain Bacteria; phylum Acidobacteriota; class Aminicenantia; order Aminicenantales; family Aminicenantaceae; genus JAFGMO01. Next base: position 29,839 of record JAFGMO010000044.1, on the reverse strand, counting down.
CATGGATATCCGGCGGATCTTTTTTTTCCAGGGGGCGATGATCGGAATCATAGGCACTCTCGCGGGAACGGGACTGGGACTTCTTTGGTGTTGGCTGGCCAATGTTTTTGAATTGATAAAGATTCCCCAGGATATCTATCAGATTCCCTTTGTTCCTTTTTATATCAAGCCTGTCGACCTTCTGATCATCATTGTGGTAACCCTGGGCATCAGCTTCGTATCCACACTTTTTCCGGCATACCGGGCTTCCAGAGTGGATCCTGTTACGGCTTTGAAATATGAATAAAATACTGGTAGCTGAAAAACTTTGCAAAGAATACCCCCTGCCGAAGGGAATCCTGCGGGTTTTTGATGGTCTGAACTTTTCCCTGGAAAAGGGTGAGTTGGCCGCCATTATGGGAGTTTCCGGAGTGGGAAAAACAACACTGCTGAATCTGATCGGAGCTCTTGACAGACCGACATCGGGGCGGATTTTCCTGGACGGGAAAGACCTTCAGGCTAAGAACGAAAGAGAAATGGCCCGTTTCAGGAATAAAGAGATCGGATTTATCTATCAATTTTATCATCTGCTTCCTGAATTTACGGCTCTGGAAAATACCGCCATGCCCCTCTTTATCCGCCGGATAGAAAAAAAGGAAGCCCTGCGCCGGGCAGGCAGGGTGTTGAACGATGTTTACCTCAAAGAAAAGGCCGATCTGCGGCCGCATCGTCTTTCCGGCGGGGAACAGCAGAGAATCGCCATTGCCAGGGCCCTGGTCAATGAACCCCGTCTTTTATTAGCGGACGAACCGACAGGAAACTTGGATTGGAAAACAGGGGAATCCATCCTGAAACTTGTCCGCGAGCTGCATCAAAAAAAGGGCCTTTCTTCGATCATCGTCACACACAGTGAAAAAGTAGCCGGATTTTGTGACAAGGTTTACCTGATGGAGAAAGGTGATTTGAAACTTCTTTCCCACCTATGAAGTTTTAACCGTGTTACGGCTGTCCCTTCCCAGGGAAGTTTCTGTAAACCGTCTTATTTCTTTTAAACGGCGGGAAAAAAGGAGGCGGTATTTGTGTCGGCTCGAACCGGAAAAAGAAGCTTCTTGGAGGAAGAGGATTGGTTTTGAAAAATGCGCCTTAATATGGTATAAGGAAGGATAAAATGAGAAAGTATATTCTGATTGCCGCTTTTATTTTATTTCCGATGTCCCTCCTCGGTCAGGAGATGATCGAGAGGCTGGAAATTGAGGGGAACGACCGGGTTTCCAAGGAAACCATTCTTTACTATGTTGCGGCCAGAGAAGGCGATTATTACAATCCGGGAATACTTCGAAACGACTTTCAGACCCTCTGGTCGACGGGATTCTTTTCCAATATACGCATTGAAAAGGAAGAGGGACAAAACGGAAAAATTGTCAGGTTTATCATTGAAGAAAATCCCATTATCAAAAAAATCGAATACAAAACCGGAAAAAAATTAAAGGAAAGCGATATCGTTGAAAAGCTGAAGGAGAATAACGAATACATCCTGGCCCATTCCTACTACAATCCCTATAAAATTCTTAAGGTCAAAAACACCATCGAAAAACTTCTTTTGGAAAGGGGCCTTCAATCCGGTGAGGTTAATGTCGATCTAAAAGGAGATAAAGATCTGGAGCTCGTCTTCGATATTGAAGAAGGCCACAAGACCAAAGTCGGCGAGATTGTTTTTGAGGGAAATACCAAGATTCCGGAAGCCGTTCTTGAAGGGGCAATGAAGGAAAACCAGGAGCACGGGCTCATCACGTTGATCAGGGGAAAAGACGTCTTTAAAAGAGATAAGCTTGACGAAGGTTTGGAACAGCTCAAGAGCAAACTTCAAGAGTATGGTTATATGGAAGCCTCCATTGGAGAGCCGCGGATCGAGAATGTTGAGAAACGGTCCATCTTCCTCAAAAAACAAACGATGAAAAAGATTATTATCCCGGTCGATCCCGGTTACCGTTATATCGTGGGAGATATAACGATCGAAGGGAATAAGATCATTGCTTCTAAATATTTGAAAACTTTAGTCGAATTCGAGAAGGGAGACATATATAGCACGAAACTCCGGGAAGAAAGTGTCCAGGCCATAGCCGAAGTATATCGTGATCTTGGTTACATTTACATCCAGGTCATGCCGAGGGAAAACCTTGATCCCAAAAATAAACGGGTGAACGTATCTTTCAATATCTATGAGGGAGATGTTGCCTATATTCAAAGGATCAAGATCAGGGGAAACATATATACCAAGGATAAAGTTTTAAGGAGGGAATTGATCCTTCGGGAAGGAGACCGGTTCAGCTTTTCTTTTTTCAAGAACAGCCTGCTCAGGCTGAACCAATTGGGTTTGGTCGAGCTTGAAGGAGATCCGGATATCCAACCCGATCCTGAAGACCCGACACAGATTGACGTCACTCTGCGGGTTAAGGAGCTTCAGCGAAACAATATCCAATTTACTGCCGGCTACAGCGGCTACGAGGGATTGTTCGTGGGAGCCAGCTATTCCACGGTCAACTTTCTGGGAGCAGGTGAGAAGCTGGATGTCATGCTTCAGCACGGAAAAAGAATCAAAAACTATGTGTTCGGCTTCTCCGAACCTTATGTTTTCGATAAGCCCATAAACCTTGGTTTTAATCTTTACAGGCGACATATGATCTATCCTTATCTTTATGAACGAAAGGAAACCGGAATTGACCTGATTTTTGGGGCAAGGATCTTTGGATACTGGCGGACAAATGTTACCTACACTTATGCCAAAGTTACGACCATTCTTCCTGAAGAGGGAAGTTCATATTTTTCCTATTATGACCCCGTTTATCTCACCATGTTCGGGCTGGGAACCTACAATATCAGCAGCATCACCCCCGTCATTTACCGTTCGACAGTAGACAGTCCCTTAACGCCTTCAAGAGGCACTATGTACATGGCATCCTTGAAATTCGCCGGGACTTTTTTAGGAGGCGAAATCGATATTCTCAAGCCAACGCTTGAATTCACCCATTACCAGCCGATTATAAAGAACCAGAGTTTTGGTTTTCATGTCCAATACCAGTACATTCACGCCCTGGGAGATTCGGACGTTCCTTTTTGGGAACGGTTCTATCTTGGAGGAGAACGCTCGATTCGCGGATACAACATATACACTATCGGGCCGCGAAGTGAGGCAGGATCGAATGTTGGAGGAGACAAAGCCCTGCTTTTTAATCTTGAATACATCATTCCCATGGGAGGTCCGCTGTACGCCATCCTTTTTTATGACAGGGGCAATGCTTATGCAGCGGATCAGAAAATCAGCCTGAAAGACATGTACAGTTCGGCCGGCCTTGAGATGAGGATTTTTGTCCCGGCCCTGCGCGTACCTTTCCGTTTGATATTTGCTTATAATTCACCGAAGATCTATGCGGATGATTCGAATTTTGCCTTTAGGTTCGCTATCGGAACAACTTTTTAGACCATAGATACAATTTTACACTTTAAGGAGGCGAAGATGAGAAGAAGAGTTCTTACATCGGTTTTTTTGCTCTCAGCTCTGGTGGCCGTGGGATTTGCTCAGGAGGCGGCGAAGAAAATCGCAGTCATCAATCCCCAGGAAGTATTGGAAAAGTCCGTCGAAGGAAAGAAGGTGATTGCACGCTTGGAAGAGAAAAACAATCAGAACCAGACTGAAATTGCCAAAATGGACGAGGACATAAGACGTTTGGAGAGCAGGCTTAACACTCAGAGGCTTACACTAACCCAGGAAGCATTGATGCAGTTGACATCCGATCTGGAGAAAAAACGGACGGAAAGAAAGAGGTTTGCCGAAGATTCGACACAGGACTTAAGGGAGCTTCAATTCCGGCTTTTTAATAAGGTGCAAAATGAACTGATTCCGATTATCCAGGAAATCGGGAAGGAGCGGGATCTGGATATCATTTTTGACATCAGCAAGGTGCTGCCGGTTTATTTCAATCCGGTGATAGATATTACAGCCGAGGTCATTACCAAATATGACGCCTCCAAAGCCGGTAAATAATAACGCCCTTTTCGATATCGAGAAGATCTTAACTTTTCTGCCTCACAGGTATCCTTTCCTTCTGGTTGACAGGGTCCTTAAAATGGAAAAGGGAAAAAATATCATTTGCCTGAAGAATGTTACTTATAACGAACCTTTTTTCCAAGGTCACTTTCCTATAAGGCGTATCATGCCCGGAGTCCTCGTCGTTGAGGCTTTAGCCCAGACAGGGGGGATTCTTCTTTATAATTCCATTCCCGACCCGGAAGACAAGATTGTGGTGCTGAGCAAAATCAACAACACAAAATTCAGAAGGCCTGTTGTACCCGGTGACCAGTTAACTCTTAAGGTAGAGTTTATTCGGCTCAAAAACAGAATCTGCCAGAGCAAGGGAATAGCTTACGTTGAGGATGACCTTGCGGTTGAGTCTGAGATCATGGCTTCAATGATGACCCTTGAGGAGATGAATGGGCGCTAATGGAACTCACATTGATTCGAAGGCCACCATCCATCCTAAAGCCCGTTTGGATGAGGGAGTTCGAATCGGACCGAATTCTTTTATCGGACCGGGAGTATCCATCGGCAAAAATACTCGGATCGAGGCGAATGTTTTTATCGAGGGCCCGACCGACATCGGCGAGGAGAATCGCTTTTTCCCGTTCTCTGTCATAGGAACAGAACCCCAGGACATTTTTTATAAGGGTGAGGACACCCGGTTAAAGATTGGGAACCGGAATATTTTTCGTGAGTTTGTGACCGTAAACCGCGGTTCACCCAAGGGTGGGGGACAGACGGTTGTCGGGAGCGACAATTATTTTATGATATCATCGCATATTGCCCACGACTGCCATGTGGGTGATGAAGTTATATTCATGAACAGTGTCGGCCTGGCCGGTCACGTTTTTATCGATGATTTCGTCACCATAAGCGCTTTCACGGGGATTCACCAATTTTGCCGGGTGGGGAAACATTCTTTCATCGGTGCCTACTCCGCTCTTTCGCAGGATGTTCTGCCTTACATACGGGTCGCGGGCAGCCGGCCGACTCGTTTTTATGGAATAAATGCCGTAGGGCTTCGGCGCAGAGGATTCAAGCGGGATAAAATCAACACTCTGAAAAAGTTCATCCACATCATATTTTTTTCCGATTTAAACACAACACAAGCCGTGGAGCGAATCGAAAAAGAATTTCCTCCAACGGAAGAAAGAGAAGAGATCCTTACATTTATCAAGGAATCGCAAAGAGGCTTAATAAAGAAATTTGGTGATAAATGGGAATAAATATCGGAATTTTAGCCGGTTCCGGAGATATTCCGCTTCTTGTCCTGGAAGAGGTCCGAAAGAAGGGATACGAACCCTACGTTGTTGGTCTGAAAGGAATGGCTGACGACAGCTTGCACAGGGGTGACGTTCCCTTTTTATGGGTTGGGATAAACGACCTGCGCAAGGTTGTGTCTTTTTACCGGAAGAGGGGAGTCAAACAGATCGTACCTGCGGGAAGGATCGATCCCAAGGTTTTGGTTGAAAAAGAACATCTGAAAAAAAGAGTAAGGGCTTATCTGAAAAAACTTACTGACAACAAGCCGTCAACCGTACTCGGAAAGGTTTTTCATTTATTGTCAGATGCCGGCCTGGAAGTCATCGATCCGACGCCCTTTCTGAAGACCTATTTTTGTCCTGAAGGTCAGGTGGGGGGAATCCGTCCTTCAAAAGAGGCAGAAGAGGATATCAATTTCGGTTGGGAAACGGCCCAATCCGCGGCCGACCTGGATATCGGACAGACCGTTATTGTGAAAAACCGGATTGTTGTGGCTGTTGAAGGAATCGAAGGCACCGACGCCGCGGTTGAAAGAGGAGGCGTTCTGGCCGGACCGGAGACCGTTGTGGTAAAGGTCTGCCGGACTTCACAGGATCCCAGGATCGACCTGCCTGGGGTAGGGCTGAAAACCATTAAAAAGTGTGTTGATGCCCGCTGTTCGGCCCTCTGTTTTGAGGCGGAAGCCCTCCCGTTTTTTCAACAGAAGGAATCGGTCTCACTGGCGGATACCCATAAATTGGCGATCGTTTCTCGAAAACGAAAACGCCTGGAAAGAGAAAACAATGGATAAGGTTAGAGTCGGTATCATCGGCGTCGGATATCTGGGAATGCAGCACGCGCGTATTCTTTCCTATCTTGAAGAAGCAGAGCTTATCGGTGTTGCTGATCTTAATTTTAAAAAAGCGGTCCAGATTGGGAACCGTCATGGAGTGAAATATTTTCAGGATTACGAAAATATGCTGGACGAGATCGATGCCGGCATTGTCGCTACGCCCACTTCCGAACATTTTGCGATCTCCATGAAACTTCTCCAAGAATCAAAACACGTTCTTGTTGAGAAACCGATAACGGAAACCATAGAGCAGGGGGAAACCTTGGTCAAGGAAGCCCAGAAAAACGGCTCCATCCTTCAGGTCGGCCATTTGGAACGGTTCAATCCGGCTGTCGAAGCCATCGAGAATCTGATTTCAGAACCGAAGTTTATCGAAGTCCAGAGGCTGGGTTCATTTTCGGCCAGGTCATTGGATATTGATGTGGTCTTGGATCTGATGATACACGACCTTGATATCATCCTGGCTCTTCTCAAAGACGAAGTCAACCTGATAAAATCCAGCGGTATTCATGTTCTTTCGGATAAGATCGATATCGCCAATGCCCGGATCGAATTTAAGAAAGGCTGTGTCGCCACGCTGACCGCCAGCCGGGTCCATCAGGGGAAAGTACGCAAGCTCCGCATATTTGAGCCGACATCGTATTATTCCGTTGATTACATCGACCAGGAAGTTAAAATTTTCCCCTTGAACGGCAGGCAGACGGATATCAAAACCCTTAAGATCAAAAAGGAAGAGCCCCTGAAAAAAGAACTTCAAAACTTTTTTCAATGTATTCGTAAGGGAAAAATGAGCAAGGTCAGCGGAGAAGAGGGGTTGAGAGCCCTTCGATTAGCCTATAAAGTATTGGAAGAATCCAGTGAATAAAGCAGGTTAAGAGATATCAAGGATTGCGGCCGATAACAACCCGTATACCCATTTTTTCGAGAGACCGAAGAACGTCTTTGGGGGCTTTTTCGTCGGTCACCAAAACATGAATGTTTTTTAAAGGAGAGATGGAAAAAAGAGCCACCTCTCCGATTTTACTGTGGTCGGCCAGGATAATCACTTCCCGGGCACGCTTCATGGTCGCCCGGTGCGACAGGGCTTCCAATTGGTTGGGACCGGTCAGGCCGTGATTAACGCTCAATCCTGTAACGCCCAGAAAGGCCTTGCTGACATACATCTGCTCCAGGCTCTGTTCGGCCAGCGGTCCGGTCAAAGCGAAAAAGTCCGAAAGGAGAATGCCGCCGGTCACGATGAGAGTCAGGTGAGAAACTCCAGCCAGTTCCATGGCGATGTTGGCGGCATTCGTCAGCACCGTCAGGTTTGGAATCTGCCGGTGGCGGATTGTTCGGGCCAGAAATGTTGTTGTGGTTCCCGGCGAAAGGGCAATGTTTTCTCCCGGTTCGATCATTTCGGCCGCGGCTGAAACAATGGCCGACTTTTCTTCGACCATTTTGGTCAGGTTCTTCTGGAACGTCAATCCCATACCATAGGCGGCATAACTCAGGGCATCAATGGGAGCGGCGCCTCCGTGGACACGCCGTAAAAGGTTTTTCTTTTCCAAGACCTCCAGGTCGCGTCGTATGGTTGATGCGTTAACCTGAAAGCGGCGGCTCAGGTCCTCGACACGAATTCGTTTGTTTTGAAGGAGTTCCTGAAGGATAAAATCCCAACGGTTGACCTTGTTCTTTTTCATCTATTGCTCATCAAGCAAAATATGATCCTGTATTATCCATCTCCAAAATCTCTTCCATTGGATGTGCATTCATTTTATCCCCTGAAGAAAAAAAGTCAAGACGACGGAAGGAAAAAATGCACGAAATAGAGATAATCATGCAATAATAATGCACGAATGATTATTGACAACAACCATATTTCCCTATATATTGTTTTCTTCGAATTGTGGTGACAAGGAGGCGGAGATATGAAAATCCTGGTGACCGGAGGAGCGGGATATATTGGAAGCGTCACCGTCTGGGAACTTATTGAAAAAGGACATTCCGTTTTCGTGTTCGATAATCTTTCGCAAGGACACCGGCAAGCCGTGCATCCCGGGGCTGAATTGGTCGTCGGCGATCTGGCCGACAAGCAAAGCATCGAATCTTTTTTCAAAAAACATGAGGGAATAGAGGCCGTAATGCATTTTGCTTCAAGGGCACTGGTTGGTGAATCTATGCGGTACCCTGATCTTTATGTGCGGGATAATATCGTTCAAGCCGTCAATGTATTGGATGCCGCTGTCAGGTTTAACGTGGAGCGTTTCGTTCTTTCATCGACCGCCAACCTTTTTGGACGTTCAAGCAGCAAGCCGATTGATGAAGATGCGGTTATTGAACCTGCCTCTCCTTACGGGGAGTCAAAAGCCATGATCGAGCGCATTCTGAAATGGTACGAAAAAATATTCGGTATTATTTTCTGCTCTCTGAGATACTTCAACGCCGCCGGTGCCACAAAAACATTGGGAGAAGATCACCGCCCCGAGACGCACATCATTCCTCTCCTTCTTCGCGCGGCGGCCGGAAAAAAATCCATGTTTACCATTTATGGTGATGATTATCCCACTCCTGACGGGACCTGCGTCCGGGATTACATCCATGTCCAGGACCTTGCTGCAGCCCACGTTCTGGCGCTCGATGCGCTGGACAAAGGAACTTGTTTTTACAACCTCGGTAACAAGCGGGGATTCAGTGTCAAGGAAGTTATCGACACGGCTTGCCGGGTGACAGGACGTTCGATTGACACCTCCGTGGGTCCCCGGCGTGCCGGCGATCCGCCGGTATTGATCGCCTCATCCGAACGTTTTCGTAAGGAATTCGAGTGGAAACCTCGATTCACTGATCTGGAATCGATCATATCCACCGCATGGGAATGGCACAACCGTTTTCCCAATGGATACCAGGATGATTGAAGAACATGCTTCCGGATTGTGGGAGGAGCGATGGCATCCCTTGCGGGAAGAATGGGTGATTATCGCCGCCCACCGTCAGGAAAGGCCCTGGATCGGAGCCATTACCGACATGGAGAACAAACCGCTTCCGGCTTTTATGCCCGATTGTTACCTCTGCCCCGGAAACATACGCAGCAGCGGGGCCAGGAATCCTTTTTATACCGGAACGTACGTTTTTGATAACGATCATCCTTGTGTCGGATTGGATGCGCCCGCAGAACTGGAAAAGGCCCTTCCGCCCTATCGAAACAGGAGAGCCGCCGGAATAGCCCGTGTTATTTGCTACAGCCCCCGCCATAATCTGACCCTCGCGGAGATGTCCCAAAGTGAAATATCCAACGTGATTCAGGTTTGGCGGCAGCAAACCCGGGACCTGGGGAGACATCCTGAAGTTGAGCATGTTTTGATTTTTGAAAACAAGGGGGAAGTGGTGGGTGTTTCAAATCCTCATCCCCATGGCCAGATTTATGCCGCTAATTTTGTGTTTAAAACGATTGAGACCGAATGGGAAGCATTGAAGCGGTACCTGAAGCAAACGGGAAAAAATCTTTTCGGTGAAATTATAGTCGCGGAAAAAAAGGACGGCCGCCGCATCCTTTTCGAGGATGAACACACGATCGTTTTCGTCCCCTATTTCGCCCGGTATGCCTACGAAGTTTATGTCGCCCCGAAGCGCAGGGTGTCTTTCTGTTACCAGCTCAAGGATAAGGAAGTGGATTCTCTGGCCGCTGCTCTGAAGGATATTACCGTTCGCTTTGATAATCTATGGAACATGTCGTTTCCTTACGTCATGCCGTTGCACCAGGCTCCGGCCAATTCGGAGGATGATCCGTTTTTCCATTTTTATATTGTTTTTCACCCGCCTTTGAGGCGACCGAATCTGATAAAATACCTGGCGGGTCCGGAAATCGGCGGTGGAAACTTTTTAAGCGATACGTCTCCTGAAGAGAAAGCCGCCGAGCTGAGGGGAGTGTCTTCCCGCCATTTCAGGGACAAATCCGGGATAACATGATACGCAACACAGAAAGCCTTCTTGAAAAAATACGTGTCCTCCATGCGGAAATCCGGGATGGCTTGATTGAAGCCTGTGAACATTCGTCTTTGGACCGCCTGGCGAAAGTGATCGCCGAAGAAGCCGGAGACAGGATATTTGCTATCGATAGAATCTCGGAAGAAATTTTGCTCGACAGGTTTTCAAACATCGCTCAAGAATGGCCCTGTCTTCTTATCGCCGAAGGCCTCGGGAATACGGGAAAAGCGGTTCTCCCTGCCGGTTGTTCGCCGGAAATTGTTTTTGTTGTGGATCCCATCGACGGAACCCGCGGCCTCATGTACCAGAAAAGACCGGGTTGGATCCTGACTGGTGTGGCCCCTTACCGGGGGGAAAAGACGATACTGGCCGATATTGAAATAGCCGTTCAAACGGAAATCCCCCTGAACAAGCAGTACCTTTGCGATTCCCTATGGGCTGTTTCGGGCCAAGGGACCTGCGGCGAGCGCGCTAACCGCATCACGGGAGAAAAAAGTGTCCTCCATACCCGTCCTTCAAGGGCAAAGACCATCGCTGAAGGATTCGGTGGGATTTCCCGCTTTTTTCCGGGAGCGCGCTCCCTGTTCGCCGCTGTCGATGATGAACTGGTCCACCGTATTCTTGGTTCTCCACCAAACAGCAAAGCTGCCCCTCTCGCCTATGAGGATCAATATATATCGACCGCGGGGCAGCTTTACGAGCTGATGATGGGGCATGACCGCTGGGTGGCGGATCTAAGATCTGTCGCCAATCCCTGGCTGAAGAAACGGGGCAAACCTTCAGCTATGTGCTGCCATCCATATGACCTCTGTACGGAGATGATCGCCCGGGAAGCCGGGGTTATTATCGTCAATCCCTCGGGAGGCCCTCTGAGGGAGAATCTGGATACGGAAAGCGACTGTTCTTGGGTCGGGTTTGCCAATGCAGAGATTCGAGACCAGGTTCTTCCCGTACTGCAGGATTTGTTGAAAGAACATTTGGGAGATTTTTAAATTTAATCCATGTGGAGAATAGAGATACCATCCAGGTTTTCCTCGCCGGATGTGGACCTGTTCCTTAAAGACATAAACCGTTACGGCTTTTTTGAAAAAAGGCCTCTTGTCGTGACCCGTGCTCCCGGCAGATTGGACCTGATGGGGGGGATTGCCGATTATTCGGGTTCCCTTGTCATGCAGCTGTCGTTGGCCGCGGCCGTTACAGTGGCGGCCCAGGCCGATCAGCGGCCTGTTTTTCGGGCAAAAAGCCTGTTGGTTAAGGAACTTGAAGGCAGGGATGAGGTAGAGTTTTTTTTGGAGAGCCTGTTAGCCTTTCGCGGGCCCGGGGCCGGGGAAAAGGCGAGGGAACTGTTGACCAAAGATCCGTCCACAAGGTGGGCTGCTTATGCGGCAGGAGCTCTGGTTATCCTTCAAAGGGAAATCGGGGCTTCTTTTTCGCACGGCGTACGCCTGCTCATTCATTCGAATGTTCCGCCTGGAAAAGGAATCTCTTCATCGGCGGCCCTCGAGGTTTCCGTAATGCGGGCTTTGTGCGCCCTTTTCGGCATATCCCTGGACGGTCCGCAAACGGCACGCTTATGCCAGATGGTGGAAAACGAGGTGGTTGGTGCGCCTTGCGGCATTATGGACCAAATGACGGCGGCCTGCGGGGAAAAAGACCGGCTGCTCCGTCTTCTCTGCCAGCCTGACAAACTAAAGGGATATGTTCCCCTGCCGCCCGGAACCGAAGTTTGGGGGATAGATTCGGGTATCCGCCATGAAGTTTCGGGTGCTGACTATGGCAGTGTCAGGACGGGGGCTTTTATGGGCTATCGAATCATTGCCCATGCCGACGGTCTCCCCGTTAAAGAGCTGGAAGCCGGACATGTAAGCATCGATGATTCTGCTTATAAGGGTTATCTGGCCAACATAAGTGTCAGCCGATGGGAAAATTTCTACCGGGAACGTGTGCCTGATACCATGTCCGGCGGAGAATTCCTGAGCCGTTTTCAGGGAATTACCGACCCGGCGACCAGCGTCGACCCGGAAAAGATATACGCTGTGCGATCTCCCACAGCCCATCCCATTTACGAACATCAAAGAGTGAAAAACTTCGACGGCATCGCGGCCCAGAGGCCGTTTCAAGACGAACATCTGGATGCTTTGGGAGAACTGATGTACCAGTCTCATGAGAGCTACGGCCGGTGCGGTCTGGGCAGCGACGGTACGGACATGCTGGTGGATTTAGTCAAGAAGGCAGGGAAAAACAAGGGATTATTCGGGGCCAAAATCACGGGAGGAGGCAGCGGCGGCACCGTTGCCGTACTCGGGAGGCGCGGATCACGTCAGGCGGTTGAGGAGGTCGTCCGGCGGTACAGACGGCAATCCGGACGCAGTTCGATGATTGTTGAGGGGTCTTCTCCCGGGGCCGTGCCGTTCGGGGTGGTTAAGATGATCCCGGAAAGGCCGTAATAAGGAGGAGCCATGAAAATATTGGGTACCATCGATTGGGTAATCATTGCCTGCTATTTTTCTTTGGTTTTGGGTTTGGCCTGGTGGGTGATGAGGAAGCGGCAGGATACTTCGACGGATTATTTTTTAGCTGGCCGGCATCTCGGCTGGTTTATCGTCGGCGCTTCGATATTCGCTTCCAACATCGGTTCGGAACACGTGGTCGGTCTGGCGGGATCGGGAGCTACGGACGGTGTGGCCATGGCCCATTACGAACTTCATGCCTGGTGTTTGCTGGTTCTGGCATGGGTGATGGTACCGTTTTACATGCGCTCAAAAGTGTTTACCATGCCGGAATTCCTTGAGCGACGGTTCTCACCATCGTGCCGTACGGTTCTTTCGCTCATTTCCCTGGTTGCCTATGTTTTGACCAAGATCGCCGTGGGCATCTTCGCCGGAGGGATCGTTTTTAGTGTCCTCCTTCCCGATTTAAATCTTTGGGGAATGGATAGTTTTTGGGTGGGATCGATTCTCGTCATCATCCTTACGGGTATATACACCATTATGGGAGGACTCAGGGCGGTCGCCTATACCGAGGCTATGCAGACCATCATTCTTGTTTTCGGTTCCATTCTGGTGGTTTTGTTCGGGCTTAAGGCCCTTGGCGGATGGAGCGAACTGCGCCACATTCTGGGATCGGATATGTTCAACCTATGGAAACCTTTGGTTCCCGAGGGGATCCAGGGAACCTGGGCTCCTGTGAAAAGCGCCGGGCAGATGGCTTGGTATTTTAACGACAATTACCCCTGGCTGGGCATGCTTTTCTGCGCTCCCATCATAGGATTGTGGTATTGGTGCACGGATCAATATATCGTTCAGCGTGCCCTGGGATCTCCCGGAGAAAAAGAAGCCAGACGAGGTTCCATCACAGCCGCTTTCTTCAAACTGCTTCCCGTTTTTATCTTTATCATTCCCGGAATGATCGCCCTGGCTCTGGCGAAAAGCGGCCGGATTCCTGCCATGTCCCAGGACTTTTTCAACAGCGGGGGACAGCTCATAAGGGATAATGCTCAAAAAGCCTTTCCCATGCTGATCACCCACGTCCTGCCCATCGGTGTCCGCGGTATTGTCGTGGCCGGACTGCTGGCCGCGCTGATGAGCTCTCTGGCGGGAGTGTTCAACGCCTCATCGACGCTTTTTACCATGGACTTCTACTCAAAGCTGAAACCCAAGGCAAGCCAGCACCAGCTTGTCTGGACCGGACGTGTTGTTACCTTTGTTTTGGTTTTGATCGGCCTCGCCTGGATTCCGATCATCAAGGGAGGCAAAGGTTTGTATGATTATCTTCAGGGAGTCCAGTCGTATCTGGCCCCCCCCATTTTTGTGGTATTCTTTTTTGGTGTGTTTAACAAGCGGTTGAACAAACGGGGCGCCCTGGCGGCATTGATCACAGGTTTTACCCTGGGGCTGTTCCGCTTGGCCGTGGATACGCCGGTCAAGCTCGGTACGGGATTTCAATACAGCGAAGGATCATTTTTGTGGGTGGTCAACAACATATTTTTTCAATATTACAGTCTTTTCATCTTTATTGTTTGTATCGTTGTTCTGGTAGTTGTCAGCTACATGACCGCTCCGCCGGCCTATGAAAAAATCGGAGGTTTGACCTATGCCACCATGTCGGCTGAGCAGCGGAAGGAGTCACGATCCAGTTGGAACAGGAAAGATTTGATAAGCTCCGTGATTGTTATCCTGCTGATCATCGCCGCCTATCTTTATTTTTCCGGGTGAATTTATGCTGAGGTCGGCCGTTTAATGTGCTGGCTGGTGAACAAGCCGGATTTGATGGCGGAAAAAAGGGAGAAAAAAAAGAGGCGGTTTGATAACCCGGATGATTTGTGCATCCGGGCTTGCAGCCGCCCCTCTTGAAAAAATTATTTTTCCATTTTGAAAAAATCGTCCGAAAGGCCGGTATTGTACTTGATGTCGGTAACGGTGATGGTGCCGAATTCTTCTCCGTCCTGAAAGATGGTGATGAGATGGGGGGTTAAAATTCCCTCTACTTTTTTGTAGTCACCAAGAACGGTTTCTTCATCGACTTCCATCCCCATCTGGTTCAGGGACTTGGCCTTTGTCTTGTAGGGAAGATATGTGCTGGCGTCGATGTAAAAAGTCATGAGATAGCCGTCGGCGAATTTTCTTTCAAGAAGATGGTATTCCTTGCCGTCGATCGTTTCTTTGCCGGTATAAGAATAGGTGATGCCGTATTTTTCCGGGTTGAAGAAGGCATCGTTGCCGTAGGCTCCCTTTTCTGCATATTCAGCCATATTCTCCGGCATTTCTTCGGACAATCCGGTCTGGGGATTGATGGTCCAAGCCATCTCGCCGTCAAAAGCCTGGGTCATGGACATGCCCATGAATTCCATGTCCATCCGCATCATGTTCGGCTCTTTGGAGTACATGGTGACTTCACCTGAGATACCCATTTGGATGATATCCATGGTGGCGGTTGTGGTGCTGTCTTTTATCCCCTGGAGAAGTTTTTTCCCTCCCTGGGCTTCGAGCATTTTGCCGATCAGCTCTTTGGCATCCATGGAGAATGCGGGATAGGCGATAAGCCCAAGCACAAAAAGTCCGAGAATACAGGTCGAAAGTGTTTTTTTCATTCTTTTTCCTCCTTTTTCGACTCTAATGGAAGTATACTTTATGAGCCCTTAAGATTACCAATTCTTTTTTGATAAAACAACCTCATCATGCCATCCTGAAGTTAACCATCACGAAGTTGTCAGGCTCTTACGGATATACGTATTTAGAGGATAAAAGTTTTGTCGTTTGGTGGAGTTAATAGAAGCTATATTTACTCATTATCGTAGAATTGATAAGATGCCGGCTTGAAGGATTCCGAGTGTTATGAAATTCGAAAAGATTGAGTATTTGTGCTGGGCGAAAAGCCGGGAACAGTTTAGTATAGATCTTGCCCGCAGCGGAATGGAATGTCCGCCACTTTCGGAGAATTATTTAGAAGAATGGAAGGGTGCTGTAAACGGCCCGCACCCCTACGGGTATGCCCCGTTCATCGAGAAGTTGTCCCGGCGGTTCTCCGTGGATAAAAACAACATCGTACCGGCGTTGGGAACTTCCTCGGCTATTTTTTTTGTCTGCGCCGCCCTGCTTGAACCGGGGGATGAGGTGGTGGTCGAAAAACCTTCCTATGAGTCCCTTCGGGCGGTTCCCCGTTCTTTCGGGGCTGTCCTGAGGCGGCTGGACAGGACGTTTGAGGAAGGTTTTTCCGTCAATCCGGATCGCCTGTCCTCTTTGCTGAATGCAAGAACGCGGCTTGTTATGCTGACGAATCTTCACAATCCTTCCGGCGTCCTCATTCCGCGCGCCGTTATGAAAGAAACAGCCAAGATGTTGGCATCGAAGAAAATTTTTCTGTTCGTGGATGAGATATACCTAGAGTTCATGGAAGAAGAACTGGGGAAGACCATGTTTTCTTTGGGGGATCATATCATTACGGCATCGAGCCTGACCAAAGTCTATGGATTGGGCGGGCTGCGCAGCGGCTGGGTTTTCGCACCTTCGCGGCTGGCTGAGAAAATCAGGACTATTATCGACCACGTTTATGTAGAAGGCGTCTTTTCCGGAGAGAGGTTCGCTTATTTGCTGCTTGACCGGCTGGAAGAGATACATAAAACAAACAGAAAGCTTATTGAGCGAAATTTTAGCCTGGTTCGGGAGTTCGTCCGTTCCGCAAAAAACCTGGAATATGTCGAGCCGGACGGAGGCGTTGTCTGTTTTCCCAGAGTGGAGGGAAACAAAAGGGGGGATACCGTCGCGGAAATCCTGTTGCGGGAACACGGTACCCGCATCGTTCCCGGGAGCTTTTTTGAGCATCCGGATTTTTTCCGGTTGGGTTTCGGTGTGAAGACCAGCGAGTTGCGCCGGGGTTTAAAGAATCTTAGGGCGGTGCTCGATGGGCCGCTGAAGGTGAACGGTTTTTAGCCCAGAAAACCATGATTAAAGCCTAAAATCGGGCCTGAAAATCAGCTAACTCTAATATTTTCTGTAACATTCTGTGGTGCGACCCCCTTTTTAAAAAAAAGCTTGACACGAGCGAGTCTAACGAGTATATTGTGTATAAAGGATATACACAGTTGAGTAAAAACGACATGTTCATCGTGATATCGACATCGAATCCGGACCCGATGTACAAACAGGTCACGGATCAGATAAAGGATGCCATCGCCGCCGGATCTTTAGCACCGGGAAGCAAGATTCCCTCAATTCGTGAGATGGCAAGGGAGTTGAATATCAGCGAAATCACCATCAAAAGGGCCTATTCAGACCTCGAAAACGAAGGATTTATTTTGACCCGGTCGGGAATGGGTTCTTTTGTCGCGGATGTTGACCGGCAAAAGCTGCGTTCGGAAAAGCTTGAGGAGATCAAAAAGGATCTCGAAGGGATGCTCAAAGCCGGTGAAAAATTCGGCATCACCACGGAAGATGTTATCCGAATCCTGAAAGTGAGGAGATCGAAAAAATGAAAAAAAGAGCGGGTTTTGCCAGATTAACGGTTATGCTCATCATCGTTTTTATGGTTTTCGTTTTTTTCTTTTTTGTTTGATGCCAAAGAGCGAAAGTTTATAGGAGTTGCCAATGGACAACATATGCACGATCAAAAACTTGCGAAAAGAATACAAGGAGTTTGTCCTGGAAGATGTTTCGCTGGACTTGCCAAGAGGTTATATCACGGGACTCATCGGACCCAACGGAGCCGGCAAAACAACTACCATCAAGCTCATCATGAATCTCATCCAGGCCGACGGCGGCCGGATTTTGGTTAACGGACTCGATCCTACCGTTGAAGATATCAAGGTCAAAAATATCATCGGGTATGTCGGAGAGGAGCAATATTTTTACCAGATCCGGAGCGCCCGCTGGACGGGCCGTTTTGTCTCCCGCTTTTTTGACGGGTGGGATAACAACATGTACCTCTCTCTTCTGGAAAGGTTCGGCCTTCCTCCAAAAAAGATGATCAGAAAATATTCCAAGGGCATGAAGGTCAAGCTCGCCCTGGCCATTTCGTTGTCCCATTCACCTGATTTTGTCATTCTGGACGAGCCCACCTCGGGTCTCGATCCCGTGGTCCGCCGAGATGTGATGGATTATCTGAAAAACTATTCCGTCGAGCAGAACAAATCCGTGCTGATTTCTTCCCACATAACGGATGACATCGCCCGGACGGCCGATTATGTGGCCTTCATGATAAGGGGAAAAATCGAGCTTTTCGCCGCAAAGGATGACCTTCTTTCCAACTGGAAAAAAATTCATTTCACCCCGAAGGCCCTGGATGCGACAATGGCGGCTACACTGGAACGTGTGGAAAACCACATGTTTGGAAGCGTGGGTTATACCCGCCGTTACACGGAAATACAGGATTCCTTGTCCGGCCCCAAAGCCGAAGGGAAGGTCAAAGTAGAGAATATGGGCCTTGATGATATTCTCATTTTTCTCGCCGGGAGACATTAAGATGTGGGCGCTGCTGAAAAAAAACGCTTTCTTTTTTCTTTTGTTGACCATTCTTTTTCAAGCGCTTATTTTTATCCCGCTTCATGTATCACGTTTACAATCGGAAAATCCCCTGGAGCTCAATTATATCTTTTACACGGCCCAGTTCATTTTCTGGGCCGTTTTTTTGGGAGTCTGGGTCAATGAGCAGACGGAATCCAAAGATAACGGATACGCTTTTCTGAAAACGATTCCGGCCCGGGACCGGCAGATCGTCTTTTCAAAATATGTGCCGGCTTTCCTGACTGTTGTAGCCAATGTCCTTTTTCTGTTTATCAAGAACGCCAGGTTGTCTCCCGGAACCCCCTACGGCGGATTGGTCCTCAACTATCTGTCGCTTATCGGAGGAGTCAGCCTTCTTTTGGTGGCCCCGGCTTACCTGGTCATTTTTGGCCTTGGTTTTTCACGAGTTTACAAATTTCTTATTGGTTTCTGGGTTTTTATCATCGTTTTCCCCATTCTATACCGGGAAATTGTTATTCCGAAAACAGGCGGGACTTTGGAAGAAGTGGTACGGGGTCTTTCGGGAATTCCATGGTTTTATTCCGCCTTGGCCTGTACGGTTCTCTTTTGGGCTTCCTTTCCCCTGGCAGTCAGGTTGAAGCATCGGATTCACGGGTAAGAGGAGATTAAAATGTGGACCCTCGTTAAAAAATTCTCGTTCATGTTTATTTTTTATCTGGCAGCATTTGCTGTTTTGTTGCTGTATTTCATTCATGACGTACGGATCAACGATCCCAATCCCAACGATATGGGTTTTGTGTATGTTCTAAGCCCCTATGTTATTTGGCTTGTTATCGCGTCTATTTGGGGCCATGAGCAGGTGGAAAACAAAAACCGTGGATATCATTTGCTGGCCGAGCTCCCGGTCAGAAACATTTCCATCATTTTGGCCAAGTTTTTTTGGGTTTTTTTCACCACGGTGATTATTACGGCCGGGTTGATGGGTGTTTATGCATTTAGTCCCCTCAAACATGCCTTCCTGGGATACGCCAGGGAGTACACTCTTTTTTTTGGAGGTTTGACACTATTGTTCGGCGGAGGATCTTACCTTTTGATCTTCAGGTTCGGTTATTCGCTGTTCCAGAAAATTGCCCTTGTTTTTCTCGTCCTGGTTCTCGCCGGGCCCATCCTGCTTCACCTGTCCGTCTGGAAAAATTTGTCCTCTGAAGAACTTATTTTCAGGCTGACGCGGCTGCCCACGACCGGGATCGTGTTCTTATGTTTTGCGGTGTTCCTGATTTTAATTCCCTGCGCCCTACGCTTGAAAGAGTCGCATAAGGAATTATCGAAAGGATAAAATACCATGGAAACACAACCTGTTCTTAGCCTTCAGCATCTTGAAAAAAAGTACCGGGAGTTCAGGCTGAATATCGAGTCTCTCTGTCTTGAGCGGGGAAGTATACTGGGACTCATCGGTCCCAACGGAGCCGGAAAAACAACCACGGTTAAAATATTGATGAATATGATCCGCCGCAGCGGGGGAGAAGTGCGTGTATTAGGGCTGAACCCGCGAAAGGATGAAAAGGAAATCAAACAACGGGTGGGATATGTGGGGGAAGAACCTGCATTTTACGGAGATAAAACCGTCGACTGGACGGGAAAGTACGTCTCCGGTTTTTTCAGGAAGTGGGATACGAACCGCTTTCAGGAACTTCTGGATCGTTTTGCCATCAGCCGTTCCAAAAAAATTCAGGAGCTGTCCAAGGGGATGAAGGTCAAGCTGGCATTGGCCCTGGCCTTATCGCATGATGCGGAGTTTTACATCCTTGATGAGCCGACGGCCGGTTTGGATCCCATCATCCGCCGGGAGGTTCTCGAACTCCTTCTTGCGGAAAGCCGGGAGCATGAGCGGTCGGTTCTTATATCTTCCCATATTACCGACGACATCAGCCGTCTGGCCGACCGGATCGCGTTTTTGGTCGAAGGCCGGGTTGTCCTTTCCCGGCTTAAAGATGATATTAACGCGGATTGGAAAAAGATCCACTACAAAAGGGGAGCGTTAGATAAGGACACAACTGCCTCCCTCTTTTCCCGCAAGGAGCATGCCTTCAGTTTGTCCGGGATAACGAACAAATTTCAAGAGCTCAAGCAGAAGTTCGAAAAGCCCGTCTTGGATGGCGACGTTAAAGTCGAGAACGTCGATCTCGACGATATCCTTATCGCTCTGGTGGAAGGAGAAAAATCATGTGGCTGATTTTGAAGAATACGGCCAAAACGGCCGGGGGTGTGTTCCTGATGGTGGCCCTGTTCGTGACGGGAATTTTTATTCTTTCCGGAATTTCCCTGACGAAAACCACGATAATTATCGGCGGCATGATGATTTTTACCCTGCCGGTGGTCACCATCATCATCAGGGAGCAGTACGAGGAAAAGAACAAAGGTTACGATTTTCTGGCTTCGCTTCCCTTAACCAGACTGGAGATCACAGGAGCCAGGTTCGTTCTCATCCTGGCCGTCGATGTCCTCTTTGCCGCATGTCTTATCGGATTTTTTTCTTTGGTCGGAGGGGATCCCGGGCGTCTGTCCCTATCCCGGGCTTTTTTGTTATGCTGCGGTTTAGGCGGCTTAATCATGGCCGGGTTGGTGTTGTTGGGAATATTTGGCCTGGGGTATACCCGGTTTCTCATCATCTTTCTGACGTTTTTTGTGTTTTTGGGTTTTGTGCCCATGCTGCTTCTTAAGGTTTTTGATATCGGCCCCAAGGAAATCGCTGCTTTTGTTATCGATAAGATGACCGGCTTTCAGGCAATCCCCGCCGCGGCCGTTGTTTTGCTGGTTTACGCCGGGCTCTTCCGCCTGACCGCCTGCCTTAAGATGGAGTGAAAAATAATTAACCTGTATTATTAATAAATTTGGCCGACACCCATTTTGTCATACCCCGGTTCATCCGGGGTATCCATATCCTTTTTTTCCATATTTAGTTCCTTCCCCAGTATCATTTATCCTGCCTAGATCATCCGGATAAACCGGGTGATGACAGAAAGGAAACATTATGCATTATTGCCTAGAAAATAAAAACGAATAATATTTGTCGATGCGCATGCGCATGAATAATACAGCCTAAATGACAATAAGTGATGTATCCCGGTAATCCCCTTCAATCTTCAAGGGGCATGAGAATCCAGAGGACGAGGTAGACGATAAGTCCCCAACCGCCTAGGATGAATGCCAGAATGAATGCCAGACGGATGAGGGTGACGTTGATATCGAACTGCTTGGCCAATCCGGCGCAGATGCCGAGGAGCATGCGTTTTTCCCGCGTCCGTTTCCAGCTTTCGAGGTAATGTTTTCGATCGAGCCAGCTTCCGCAGTAGCGGCACTTGATGGCGTCTTTTTGGATCATTTCCGAGCAGTAGGGACATTTTTTTTTATCATTAGCGGGGCTCATGATGTTTTCTCCTTATAACCCTTGAAAGACCAAGCGGCCAGAAGGGGCAGGGATCCGATAAGCATGGCGGCCATAAAAGAAGCGGCGACAGCCAGAAAAATAACGTAGATGAATGCCAATGTGGGGGACAGCCCGGCCAGGAGCCTGTAGCCCAGAACGGCCCATAAACCGTTTATGGCAACGATAAGAGGAAAACAAAAAGCGCCGACTCCGACCAGTTTTCGTATCAGCCGTGTTTTTGTCCGTTCGGCAGCGGTTCGGCGGACGGACGCTGCCATGCGGCTGAGCATTTCAGGGGGAAGGGGCGCCGGGGCTTCTTCTTCATGCAGAAGATGAACCACGTCCTTCAGTTCTTCGTAGCTTCGGCGGCACTCTTCGCAGATTTCCAGATGACGGCGAAAAGCGGGGGAAAGCTCGCGGCGGGGAATGCGTTCGAGCCATTCATCAAATTCGGGGCATGATGGTTTTTTCATTTCCTGTTTCCCCTTTCGTTGAGGTGGTCCCGAAGTTTGGCCAGACCGGCGAAAAGACGGCTTTTAACCGTCCCCGGTGGTATACCGAGGGTTTCGGCGATTTCTTCCTGGGTCAGGCCGCTGTAGAACTTGAGGACGATGGTTTCCCGGATTTTGGGCGAAAGGACCGACAGCGCTTTAGAAATTTCAAGACGCCTGTCGATGGATGGGCTTCCGTCTGATGAGGAGACGCTGAAAGAATCGATGAGGATATCCCGGTTATCCTTTTTTTGAAGGTTTTTGGCATGAAGGCTTCGCCAAAAACTGCGGCAGCAGTTGACGGAGATGCGGATCAACCATGGCAGGATGGGACGGGTTGGGTCGTACTGATCAAATTTACGGGTTACGAGAACCCATGTTTCCTGAAGGATGTCTTCTGCCAGGGGAGGAGAGCCGACGAGTTTGAGGATGAGAGCGTAGAGTCGCGATGAATGCTTCTGAACAAGGGCCGCAACGGCCTCGTTCCTGTCGGAAAAAATTAAACCTTGAGTTTCGCCGGACAATAGGCTGTTCTTCCTGTAAAAAGCGGTCCGGGCCGAAACCGGCCTTTTCATGAAGGAGACCGCTTTGTGGGTGTCAATCGTTGTCATGATATATCTTCTCTTCTTTCAGCGCAACGGGCCGAAGCCGTTTTATGGATTATTTCGTGGAAACCGAACCGGCCTTTTCCGTCCCGAAAAGGCTTTTAAACCACCCCGTAGTCTTGTCACATGGGGTGACGTCTCCCGGTGAATCGGGAGTGAAAGCCCAGAGCGCCAGGTAAGCGACAAGCCCCGCTCCCTTAAGGAAAGCCGTCAAAACAAAAAAGAGACGCCAAAAGTTTACGGAAATGCGGGTATTAACGGCCATCGCGCTGGCTACTCCCAGAATTTTCCGTCCCGGCCAGTCGCGGTGCCAGGTGTTCCCGGCCGATGTCTCGGAAAAGGACTCACCGCAGTGCGGGCATTTGGTCACACCGGCATCAATCTCTTCAAAGCAGTAAGGACACTTTGTTTTGTTTGTTGTCATCGTCTTTTCCTCTCATGGTACGTTCACTTGTCTATACGCAATCCCGTGAAATATTGTTCGGTTTTTGCTGTGCTTTTATTTTTTCTCACCCGGCCGCCTTCGCAGGAACTGGATGTGGATCCGTCCCCCGTATTCTTCCTCGATGCGGGCCGTCTCAAAACGTGTCTGCGCCAGGTACTTGACATGGGCCTCGATGTAACGAAGCCCCTGCCGGCAGAGAAAGTCCAGCCAGTCGCCCCGGGCCGTCTCGTCCATAAGCTCGGGAACTTCCGAAACATAGGTCGTGCGAGTCCCCGGTGTCAGGCGGGACTCCCGGGATGACCTCCGCTCGGCGTAGAGATTGAGCCCGTCGTAAATCTCCAGATAGTCCATATGGGGCTGCCAGCGTCCGGCCCAGCGGTCGTAGCGGTCGTAAAATTTCCGGTTGGAGGCTTCGATCTCCTCGGACAGGTTCATCTCTTCGATGATAAAATCCCTCAGCCTGCGGCCTTCCCGGCTCCATTCTTTGTAAAAAGGAAGAGAGAGAGCCCGGTAGTAGGCGAACCACCCCCGCGGAATCCAGTAATCCCGGAAGAGATAGGGCACGTAGTTGGAGAACTGCTGGACCCACTCATGGGACGGGTAGCCGTGAAGATTGAGATGGATGTCGGGCGCCCATTTTTTCATAAGCTTTCCCCGGACCTTGGCTTCGGGCAGGATGGGCTCCTTGGCGCTTATCTGGTAGCCGATGTCCATACCCAAAGCGGAGTAGCGCCCGGCATGAAGGCTGTGGAACGGGGTGAGCTTCTGCAGGTCATAGGCCAGTTGGGAGCCGTCCGGGTTTTCCATGGGGTGGAGGACGATATTCATTTTTTGAAGACGGCTTCGGACGGCCTTTTCCTTTCCCAGAAGCTCGGCGAACCTGAGAATATAATTGGTCGAGCAGACTTCGTTGGCGTGCTGGCGGGCGTTGATGTAGAGGGTCGGCTTGAAGGTGGCCAGCCGGGCCGTAGAGATGTATTTTTGAAGGGGGATAAAGGCTTCAAGGACGGGGATATCTCTTCCTTCATATGACTGCCCGGCCGTGTAGCTTCGAAGCGACGCATACCGGCTGAGTCGGCCGACGATATCCAGGCACATATCCGGGGAGATGATGGCTGTCGTCGGGACAAGAGGTTCTTCTCCGGTTTGTTCCGTCTCCGCTTCCGGCCGCATCTCTGCTTTTGAGGAAATATCCTTAACCGGAAGGAACTCTTCCTTGAAAAGGTTTTCGTGTTTTATCTTAAGTGTCAGGGTGTCCAATCCGGGAAAGCCGAATCCCGAAGCTTCCTTGCCTTGTTTTTCCAACCCGGAAAGTTCCCGGGCGATGTCGATAAGCGACAGATAATCTTTTTCCTTTTTGAGCGAGACCTCGGAGGTCAGGTTTTCGATCCGGCCTGTGGAGCCGTTGAACAAAAGGGCCGGGATCTCCGCCGTGTCCGGTTCGATGGGGTCGAAGGTGAACTTCCGGGTGCGCAGGCTCCGTCCTTTTTCCTGCCACTTGATGGTCATGGCGGGTTTCGAAGCCCTTTGTTCTTCAAGGACAACCTTGACCCGTCCCGGCTGCCCTTCCCGGGAAGGATGGATGAGGGGCAGGACGTTTCCGGGTGCGGAATACCGGGAGGTGTCTTCGGGAACTTCCTGGTCTTCGATTTTGATTTCCGTGATGCCCCGCAAAAAATCGAGGGTGTCGAAGTAAAGCTCATCGTGCATGGCCTCGAGTGAGCTTATGATTTCCTCATCCAGTCCCAGGCGATAGTCGGGTTCGCTGAACCACATTTCCACGAGGAGACGTTTAAAGTACGGCTGTTTGGAAAAATGGGGGGCGTTTCTTGTTTTTTTCATAACGTGGGCGTAAAGAGGGGAGAGGACCTCCTTTTGGTAAAAGTCCCAGAACCGTTCAAGGTCCGTCTTGAGGTCCCGGTCGAGAATGACCTCTTCCCCCCGGTCGGCCTTGACCCATCCGGTGGTCATCCGGACATCTCCCCATTCGGGAAGAACCTCCAGAAAGGGGGCGGTCCGGGTCCGGGGCGAAAACCGGTCCTTATAAACACTCCGTCCTTCGCCGTCAAAGGCCTCGACCTCGTAGGCTCTTTCTTTACCCTCGTCTTTTTCGAAGATGATGTTTTCCAGAGAAATCCCCAACTCCGGCGCCAATATCTCATCCACGGGATAAAGTTCCTGCAGCCAGCGGAAGGGCTCGGAATAAAAACGCTGGTGGCGGTCGAAATCGATTTTTTCCACAGGGAAGCGGATGTGCAGGCGGGCGAGACCTTTCTCTTTGAGAGCCGGCAGGACTTTTTCCGTCAGCCGGAAAAATCCCTGCTTGTAGGCGGAGAAAACCTCGATGTTCCGGAAAAGAAATCCTTTTTCCTGAAGCCAGGTTTCGACGCGGGATTTGAGTGATTTCCGGACATCCGGGGATTCGCTGACACCGAGGCTTATGTCGAGGGGAGGGCCTTCCACCGCGATGGAAGAGAGATGTTCTGTAAGAATATCAAAGGCCTCGTCCGCTTCCCAGGCAAACGTTTTTTCTTTTTCAAAAACCATCTGTCCTTCCTTCAGGTTGCGGCCTGATATTTTGATCCCTTCGAATCCCAGAGTTTTTTGGGCGGTTTTCCGCAGAAAATCTTCATAAGCCGCATCGGGCCGGTGAAGGTCGAGCTCCACCTCAAAGCTTTCGAGTTCCGTGTCTTTGATCTCTTCGGTGAAACGGCAGAGCTCTTTGTGGAAGGCGGCTTTGGCGGCGCCCTTTTCACCCTTGAGAAAGGAAGACAGGGCGTCGGCAACGTCCTGGAGTCCCGGATTTCCTTCTCCGTAAGAGGCAAGATGAGGAAAAACCTCGGCCATGTATTGAAGCGTCCGGCCCAGACTGT
The DNA here is from genome assembly GCA_016927475.1 of Candidatus Aminicenantota bacterium. GTDB lineage: Bacteria > Acidobacteriota > Aminicenantia > Aminicenantales > Aminicenantaceae > JAFGMO01. Next base: position 3,931 of record JAFGMO010000044.1, on the reverse strand, counting down.
TTTTATCCCCGCCGATAACGACCAAAGCGTCCGACTCCCCGAAAGCCCCGGGGACAACCTGGACCCATCCCCGGCCCGGTTCGAGCGAAGGAAAGCGCAGCTTGCCCTGTTTCACCAGGGAGGCTGCCAGAAGATTTTCACGGCCGACAATAACCGGGCAGACCAGGGATTGTTCTTCTTCCTCCTTGATTTCCTTATCGATAACATAAAGCGGGAAAGAAGCCCCGGCCGCGTGGAGAACAAGGCGGGAACCGAAAAAAGCGGCCTCGGCGGGACAGCCTTTTTCAGGGAGGACGAGGATTGTTTCCATTTTGTCGGCGATGCCGTCGCCGTCTCCGTCGCCGTAGACGCCCTCCAGGGATAAAAACCGGGTCAGGTCGAAACGCCTTTTTTTCTTCCGGCTTGAAGGAGGGGATTTATACGACGGAGTGAGCATTCTTTTGGGGAATCCGGCCCGCTCGAGAGTGACCGTTGATTCTTTTTCCGCGCTTCTAAGCCGCAACTTAAGCCGGGCGCAGCCGGGGTATGACAGAACGTCCGTCCGGTTTCCCCTCAGACGGTCATGGTTGAGCTCTTCCAGCATCCGCTGGGCTTTATCCCTGTTCGTTTCGTCCGGGAAGGATAAAATAACATTCAGCGTGTCGATCTCGTCCCGGTCGAACTCCAGCCGGGACAGGTAGTTTCTGGGCGGGTCGGATAGGAAAAAGAAATATTCCGTTGAGACGATTGCCGGGCCGCCGGTTTTGATCCCTCTCTTTTCTAGAAAGGAGTCCAGTTCCTTTTCCAGCTTAAAATAAGTGGCTCCGGTTTCCCGTCCCCAGATATCCCAGAGGTAGGGCCAGCGGAGGAAAAAAGCCCGGGCGGTTTTAAGCAGGGTTTTGTCCGAACCGGCCGTCACGGCGATTCCCTTTTTTCCGTTATGGTTAAAAAGGCCGATCCAGCCCTGGTTTTCAGACAAATTTTTGCCGTTGATAATTCCACGATCCATCATTTTTTGGGCCTGCCGCAGGCGGCTGCCGACAAGGATCAGCAAAACGTCCTCGTTTAGGCCGGAAAGTTCGGACTCCTTGATAATGAGCGACATATCGGCCGCCAGGCTGTCCAACGTGGCCCGGGCCGCGATATCCCCGGCGGCGGCGATCTCGTAAGGATTCGGGGCATCGGGCAAAACGATGCGGAAGGCGAAAGCGTCCGCCAGGTTGTCTCCGTCCGTGTCGGTCAGACCGACGCCCGTCCGGAATACGCCGGAAAGGCTTTCCAGCCCGTCGCCGTAGACGGTCAGAGCAGAAAGAAGGATAAAAAGCGGGATCAGCCGGTATTTTTTCATGGTGTTCACCTCATCGTTGCATGTTGTTTTTTATCATTGTGGTTTTTAAGCCGGATGAAGTCAACACTTTCCCCCGAATTCCGGCATTCATGGGACCGGCTTGGAAATGCCGTTTACCTTGAAAGGGGGTTTGATAAGGGGACACAAAGGATCAGCATCTTTTTTTTCTCATCTTTCCCCTGTGGGCATTAGCATAGAGGCCGTTTTAACGGACTATAACCTGTCTTTATCCGGAATATGTGAGGTCACCCGGGCGACCCCGGAATTAAGGAAGATTATACATAAAAACTCAAGTGGACCGGGGGCCTGAATAAAATGGGGGTAAAAGGGGTCGGACCGTGCTATAATATTGATACCAATATAATTAGCGTTAATATCATGGCTATTTTATACCCTTATCGGCCCTTTTTGGCCCCCAAAATGCTCAATTAAGCCCTTTGAATATCTTATCTTTTACTAAAATGGCTTTTTTGGGGCCCAAAATGTTCATTTAAGTGGGAAAAAAGGCTCTCATATTTACTTATATCTATTATTATCAACGATATGCAACGGTCCGACCCCGGAATTAAGGAAGATTATACATAAAAACTCAAGTGGACCGGGGGCCTGAATAAAATGCAAAAAAACGACAACTAAGGCAGCCGGCTCAGCCATTGGAAAGCCGGCGCGATGAGTATTTTCTGACCGTTATTTGAAATAAGCTTATAACCTTCGTGATTCCCAACCAGTTGGACGGCGGGAATTTGTAAATTCGCTTGAAACTTTTTCAAAGCAGGGGATACCTTTGAATCAGACATCTTCGCTTCGATAAGCACGACCGGATCACCTTGATTCGCAATAAGAAAATCGACTTCCTGTTTTTCCTTATTCCGGATAAAGTGAAGACTGAATGTTCCGTATCCCAGATCATTCCATTGAGTGACAGCCCGGAATAGTTCCGCCGCTATCATATTTTCAAAACGGGAGGATTTATCTTTGATACGGGGAAAGTCCCAAAGATATATTTTCCGTTCCTTTTGAATCGCCCGGGTTATTTGTTTTGTCCATGGATACACGCTGAAAACCAGAAAAACCAACTCAAATACAGAAAGCCAGTTCCGGATGGAGTTATAACTGACCCTGAGAAGTGACGCAAGAGATGGAATCGACAGCGGGCTGCCGACCTTTGAAGGTAAAAGATAATAGAGGGTCTCCAATTCTTTTATCGACTTGATTTCTGTTAAATCGCGGATATCCTCCCGGATGAGCTGATTCGAGTAGGTATTCGACCACCTGCGGTAGGATGTATCCTTTTGGAGGAGAAACGGTTCGGGAAATCCGCTCATTTCAGACAAGCGGGTCCATATATTCCTCAATTGGTCACTATCATCCATAGAGATATTCAGAGGATTCTGCAAAAAGTCCTTAATTTCGCGGTTATGTCCCCCCAGCTCGGCAATGGAAAAGGGCCAGAGATGAAAAAGATAATAGCGGCCGGCCAGGGAGTCTCCGCCCCTTTGGTAAATGTCCAGCCGTCCGCTTCCGGATACCAAGAATTGGTATTGGTCATGAAACTGGTCATAAATTCCTTTTAAATAGTTCTTCCAATCCTTAAATTTATGGATTTCATCAAGAATAATAAGGGGTCTCGACGCATCCCTGCGCGTGACTTCTTCAAAAAAATTCGGATTATTCAGGAATTTTGTCCGGTGTTCGAGAATATCCCAGTTAAAATAAAGGCTGTTGGTGAAGGATTTCGAAAGAATTTGAGCCAGCGTGGTTTTGCCTGCCTGCCGGGGCCCCGCCATAAAAATCATGCTCTTTTCCCGGGATAGTTCGGTCCATACCCTCTGATAAAGCAGCCTTTGTTTCATATGACTATTATTCACAATAATATGAAATAGTCAAGACTATTTTTCATTTGGGTTAAAAATGGTTAAGTTCTTAAGCTATAATCTTCCCCAGGCCGTGATAGCTCCCATGTCATAATGGCCAATGGGGATTCGTATAAGCATGGACGGCCGCGGCCGGCTGTATGACAATATCTTTGTCGAAAGGTTGTGGCGTACGGTCAAGTATGAGGAAGTCTATCTCAACGATTATGTTTCTGTCCCGGCGGCCAGAGAACGGTTTGGAGATTATTTTCATTTTTACAATATCGAGTGAACAAATGCTTCCTTGGCCGGGAAAACACCTTATGAAGTTTGTTATGGCGGAAAGGGCCAAAGGAATCGGATTTGGTCTAGGGTTTGATATGGATCGAATTGAGATCATGGCTTATATCGGCTCTCATAGCCTCGGTTTTTTGACAAAGTGGAAGAAACTATGAAATCATTGAAAGCAGGTCAAAACATCACCTTAAAGACAGACATTTTCTGTCTAAACAATGGGGAGGGGCACATATTCCTTTTAACTAATAAATTGTGGATAACTAAGCAAATATTATGTGAGTGATAAAATTGATTATTAGATCAAACAAAGATGTTATAATAAGCGGAGAGAAAGAGAGGAGGTCTCTTATGATTTCCACATATACCGCCAAATACTCTAAAACAGAATCAGGCTATATGGGACAGCTGGTGGAGTGGCCTGAAGTTGTTACAGAAGGTAAAACGATTGAAGAAT
>JAFGMO010000006.1 GCA_016927475.1 Candidatus Aminicenantota bacterium | reverse complement strand
TGCCGGAGGTGGGAGTCGAACCCACACTCGAGTCGCCCCGAACTGGATTTTGAGTCCAGCGCGTCTGCCAATTTCGCCACTCCGGCAAACGAATATTCCTAAGTTAGCCGATTGGCCGGATTTTTTCAAGCAAGCGAATTTTTTTTATACTCAAAGAATGGATTCTATTTTGGAAGCACAAGAGTAATCAATGGGAAAAATATCGTCCGTTGTTTTAAAAGATATTTCAACCAAACTGTTAATGTTCTAAGGTTTTATCTATTTCTTTTTTTAAAAATAAGATGTTTTGATCAATCGCTTCGAGGCCGCAGATATATCCATGGCCCGGAACAACCTTATTGATCTCCAATGATTTTAATCGTTCAAGATGGGAAATCCACTGTTTCCATTCATCCGGACCACCGAATCTAGTACTTGGATTTAGTCCGCTGTAAACACTATCCCCGGCAAACAAAGTTTTTGATGCGGGGTGATAGACGCAGATTGAATCGGGAGTATGACCGGGAGTAACAAGCAGATGTATCTCTTCCCCGTCGATGTTTAGACTTAAATCGTCATCAACGTACCGGTCCGGCTCAAACAAGACCACATGGCCGTACCTTTCTTTCCCTTGCTCCATGGTAATCTTGTCCATGTCGATTATAAAACGGATATATTCTCCATTATCATCTTTGAGATGCTCCGCTGTTTTTGAATGTCCGATAACCTCCGCTCCCCGATCCTTCATTACCCGCATACCGAAGACATGATCGGAATGGCTGTGAGTCAAGATCAAATAAAACTTTTTTTGTCCGCTCATCTTTTTCCGTGCCAAATTCAACAAATATTCCGCCGAAGAGATCGACATGCCGGAATCGATAAAAATGACACTCTCCGGAGTCATAATTATCCCTGCGTTTACACTGGCCAGGGGACTTTTTGAGTGATAAAGACCCTCCACAGCAAACACATTATCCGCCAGCTTAAAAGCCTTGGGATTTCCCAAACCCTCAAAATTCTTCACCGGATATTTCTTTTCAGACCATTCCTCCCAGCCTCCCGCATACCTGTATACCTTTTCATAGCCTAATGACAAAATCCATTCCGCAGCTAGAGGACTGCGAGTACAGGAGGGTCGGCGGCAGTAAAGAATGACTTCCTGATCCTTTTTTTGCGGTAATTGAACAATCAGCTCTCTCAGCTTTGAGTAAGGTATGTATGCTTCGCCTGTTTCTTCATCAATAAGGACAAAACTAATTTTCCTTTCTTCGGTTTTCTGAATTTCTTTCATTCTTTTCTGAACCAGAGTATCTTTGTTAAAAGAAAGTGAGTTTATGGACACATTGACGGCTCCGGGAATATGGCCGGCGTTGAATTCTCTTTCCGGCCTACAGTCGATCAAATAAAGTATTTGTCCCAAGTCGATTTTATCCAACAACTCCTGAGCGGAGACTTGTTTGTATTCTTCATTAGTAGATATATCGAAATTCTCTAAGGGAATGAGGTAGGAATGACAAATGAGGAAAATTATTGAGGATAACCAAAAGACATGCTCCACTTTTTTCATCATTTACTCCTTTTCTAGCATGTTTTCCTTATTTTACTATAAACGAAATTTAAGAATAATCGAAAGTCTTTTTCAAAAACGAAATTCACTGAGAAGAAAATCTTTTTTATAAATGAATAAGTGGTTAGCTTTTGACAATCAAAGAAAATCATAAGGAATATCTGATTAGGAAATTTTGAGTCCGGGGCGTCTGCCAATTTCGCCACTCCGGCAAACGAATATTCCTAAGTTAGCCGATTGGCCGGATTTTTTCAAGCGGGAACACATTTGAAGTCCCCTTAACATTTGGGGAATCTCATCCAAGAATAGTCTTTTGTTCCTGTACAAAGTCTCTTCAGTTAGCTTCCTTATCCCCGTTCTGCGGTTCCGGTTGTACTGAAGGACAAAACCCGTCACCTTTCCCGATTCATTTCGTTTGAAGGTGATCGAAGCTGCGGTCTCAATGGCGAAAAAGCGGTCCTTTCCGGCCGGAAAGACCTCGACCTTCTTGCGTCCATGGGGAACTATGAATCCCAAAACGGCACAAATCCGTGGGGGTTGTCCAAAGCCCGGCGGCGGCCATCTCTGGATAGGTATGCCAATTCCCTTTGATCATCCTTCCGTTCATTCTATGCCCCGCCGCAGCAGCAGCTACGGGCTTGCTGACAGAAGCCGCCTGAAAGAGTGTTTGAGGCGTCGCTCGTTGTTCCTTCTCCTCATCGGCAAAACCATATCCCCGGGCCCATGCTACTTTTCCCTTATTGATAACGGCAATACTCACTCCCGGAACGTGGTAGGCTTCCATTCGCTCGGCCAGTGAAACAACAGGCAGGGGACGTCCTTTGATAACCACCCCAATTCCCGGAATAAGTCCGGACTCAACTCTTTGAATGGCGGCTTGAAGGGGATGTTTATCGTTTTCCTGCATATTCCAGGGCAGGATCATTCCTCCCAAAAAAACAAGGCCAATACAAAAAACAGCACATGCCATTTAAGATTTTTCATACATACATCTCCCCATAAAGTTCATTAAGGTTATCCAAAAGTATTCGCGCTAAGGATTCATTTTTGAGCATCATATTGTCCTTCCTCAACCTCCTTGAGTTTTAGCATAAGCCTTTTGGCCGAAACAGGAAAAGCGGTTCCCAGCTCAGGTGCAAAAAGCGACACTTTATACTCCTCAATCATCCATCGAAATTTTTCCAAAGCCGCTTCCCGCTCCGATAGCTTCTCCGTTTCCCCCTCTTCCGATAGTGCCTTCCATCGTAAGATAATAACTTCCCCTTGTTCCGCCTTTTTGCGATCCTTCTCCGGATCGTTTTTTCCCCTTTCTAGCCGGATACTGAGCGCCTCCATATAGCGTGGCAGATGAATGAATCTTTCCAGGGAATAAAGCCCAAGAAAATGCCGGGGAACAAGAGACAACATTCCTTCCCGAACCCGGGAACAGATGTTCAATACAGCACGGCTTCCCCTATTTTCCTGCTCGGTTTTGCGGAGAGCGGACAACAACTTTTGGGTTTCGTCCAAAATACGGAGTGTTACCTCTTGAAGCCGGTGCCCGGTCGAAAAAAGAGATTCGATCACTTTCCCAGAATAGCCTTCGTATTCTTCCCTGGTCCTCAGATTTTTTTGAAAAACCTCCCGATGAAGCATGCGGCGCATGCCGTTCTCCAGAGCTTCTTCCCCCCCGAAAAAAAGGGCTTTTTGCTTGTACTCCGGGGGACAAACAAGATACCTTCGAGCAAAAATAAAATCCTTGTCAAAGCGCCTTCGCAGTAGAATCCCCACCCCTTGAACATGAAAAGACCGGGCTTCTTCCCGCTTCTTAAAAAGCCGAAGATCCACTTTATCCGCTACCGGGACCAATGCGGGATAAAGCTCGTTGAAGGGATCAGCGGTGATTTTTTCGGGAATCTCCTCAAAATCCCATGAAACCAAACCCGTTCTTTCCCATTTTCCCCTTGTTTTTTTCTCCAGGGTAACATCGACGCGCCCGGAAGAGGGTTCCACCTTTTTTTTGAGCATATCCACATCCCGGCCGGACAAAACCTCACGGCCTTGCGGATCGACCAAAATGATCCGCATTTTCAGGTGCGGAGCAATATTCACAGCCGCCCATTCGTCCGGAGACACGAGAACGTTGAACTTCCGGTAAACAAAACGCGACAGATTTTTGAACAGAGAAGGTTCTTTCCGGCCCATTTCTTTGACGATGATATCGGCCGTCTCGCTGACGGGAACCAGCATTTTCCGGTACCGTTTAGGAAGGCCTTTAACCAGAGCCTCAATCTTTTCCGGAAATAATCCCGGCACTCCCCATTCCAGAAGTTCCGGGGACAACAAAGACAACAGCGAAAGCGAAACTTTCAGACTGACTCCGTCATTTTCGTCCCCGGGTGAAAAAGCATAGGATACTTTCCAACTTTTCCCGCCCACCTCCATTTCATCGGGGAAAAGGGCCAATTTTTTTTCGTCAGGTTCCGTTTGAAGCACATCTTCCTTTTTTATAAAAAGAAAATCTTCACCCCCGCTCTCCTTGATCCGGACTTGAAGTCCGGATACATCAAAAACACCTTGAAGGCGCCGGGAATAAAAAGCGGCTAACTTTTCCCGGCTGACGATAAGGTCCCTTCGTCTGAGCTTGGCTTCCATTTCCTTCAGATGACGAACCAATTCGCGATTCTCCTTGAGAAAAACCGGAGGATTTTTTACCCGGCCGTCGAGCAGAGCGTCTACAAAGATTGCATGAGCCTTTTCGGGATGGACCGGTCCGTAAGCCACGGTCCTCCCGGCCACTATTTCCAATCCATAAAGAGTCACCCGCTCCTTAGCGACCGTTTCGCCTCTTCGGGGATCCCATCGCGCCCCGGAATAAGAATAACGGCAAAGATTTCCACCAAGAGCTTCCAGCCAGCCGGATTCGATCAAGGCTGCCGTCCTGGCGAAAAGCCTCGATGTCCGGACCATCTCCGCCGCCACCAGCCATGGTTTATTCTTGTTGAATAGTGTCGAACCGGGGAAAACCATGACCTCTTTCCCTCCGGCTGCATAATAGATGTTTTTGTCTTTATGGAAGGCAATATTGCACAGGTACCCGCTTAAAATGGAACGGTGGATCCCGGCATAAACTTCGGGAGTACCTTTCCCTAGGCTTCTTTCTTCCGGCCTCATCTTAAGCTCTTTGAGAAGATCCCGGATTTGGTGGTGGATATGCGTCCATTCCTCCATCCGGGGAAAAGAAAGGAAATGCTCCCGGCAGAATTTTCTTTTTTTTCCCTGTGTATCCAGCTTTTCCCAATCACCCTGGTAGCGGTTCCAGATGGTGAGAAGCGTCATAAAATCCGAATCCGGATTCTTGAAGGGAGCGTGCATCCGGTCGGCCACAGATTCCTTCTCCGGCGGCCTCTCGCGGGGATCGCGGATGCTTAAAGCGGAAGCGATGACCGAAACCGGCGTCAGACATTTTTCCTTATAGGCTTCGAGCAACATGCGGGATATTCTAGGATCCAAGGGCATGCGGGCCATAAGCCGTCCCCGGTTCGTCAGCTCATATTCACTGCCGTGTTTTTCGATCGCTCCCAACTCGAAGAGAGCATCGTAGGCATCCTTGACCGCCTTGGGCTGCGGGCGGTCCAGAAAGGGAAAGTCCATAGGGTAACCCAATTTCAGATCGATCATGCGCAGCACCACTTCGGCCAGATTCGACCGCTGTATCTCAGGGAGCGTATATTCAGGCCGGGATAGATAATCCTCCTCAGAATAGAGCCGAATGCAAATCCCGCTTTTGACCCGTCCGCAGCGTCCCTTTCTTTGGTCGGCACTACTGCGTGAGATACGGCTGACGGGAAGGCTGTTGGTACGGGTTGAGGGCTGGTAACGGGCGATTCGGGCCAATCCCGTATCAATGACGTACTTGATCCCCGGAATGGTCAAAGATGTCTCGGCCACATTGGTGGAGACAACGACTTTACGGCCTTTGACGGAATAAACACGCCCCTGCTGCCTTCCCGGCAGCCGGGCAAACAGCGGAAGAACCGTCGTCGCAGGATAACGGCGCCCTTCCAGCAGCTTACAGGTTTCAATAATATCCTGCTCGGTCGGCATAAAGACCAGAATATCGCCGGAATCTCGCTTTTTCACGTCATCAACGGCCTTGACCGCCATATCGACATATGTCAACTCAGCATCTTGAGTCCCTTTTTCTTCAAAAATCTGATACTTTACTTCCACCGGAAACAACCGGCCGCCCACCGTGATAACCGGGGCATGATCAAATGCTTTTGAAAATTTCTCCGTATCCATGGTAGCCGAAGTGATGATCACCTTAAGCTGCTGCCGGTGTCGCAGCAGGTTCCGGGTGATACCCAGTAAAAAATCGATATTGAGGCTCCGTTCATGGGCTTCGTCGATGATGATCGTATCGTACTCGTTGAGCCCGGGATCTCCCTGTGTCTCTGCCAACAGCATGCCGTCGGTTAAAATTTTGATGTAAGCATCCCGCGGAGTCGTATCCCGGAAACGGATTTTATACCCCACCGAGTGTCCAAGATTTTCTTTAAGTTCCTCCGCGATGCGCTTGGCAATGGTGGTGGCGGCGATTCTCCGGGGTTGTGTGCAGGCGATTTTCCCGGAAATACCGCGGCCCGCTTCCAGGCACATCTTGGGAATTTGGGTACTCTTTCCACATCCGGTCTCACCGGAAATGACGACAACCCTGTTTTCCCGGATGCTCCGGACAATTTTGTTGCGTTCAGCGATGATCGGCAGTTCGTGAGGATAGGAAAGAGCGGGCTTTCGTTGGAAACGTGACTCCCTCTCCCGGGCTGACCGTTCCAGGCGAGAAGCCAAGCCCTTAAGCTGATGGGCCAATGCTTCCCCGGCCTTTTTATGATGTCCGCGTCGCTTTAACTTTTCCAGCTGCCTGATGGCCGAAGCCGCGTCACACAGCATGGCACGCGGCAGTAAACTCTGGATTTCCCGTGCGACGGCCTCAACCTCGGCGCCTCCCTCTCTATAGGTCATTTTTAAAATCTCTGGCAAGTGAAGCGAATATCACCATTGAGGAAGAAAAAAACCCGGTGAATCATCCAGGCTGGGCGATAACTTCCAGGATGGTTTTTTTGAGCTCCGATTCCACAATCGGTTTCGGGATAAAGAAAAAAGGTTGAGTAGCCCTGGCTCTTTTCATGGTGCTTTCATCGGATAGGGCTGAAAAATAAACCACGGGAGTCGGCTGTAAAGATTGGATACGCCGGGCACATTCAATCCCGTCCATATCTTCATGAAGCTTGATATCCATCAGGACCAGGTCCGGCTTGTGGGTTTTCGCCTTTTTGAGAGCGTCGCCTCCGCTCAAAGCAATAAATGATGGGCCGGAACCCAGACGTTCAAGCATATTCTGAATATCCCTGGCTACAATGCTTTCGTCTTCCACGATAAGTATCTTTAGCTTTTCCAGACTTTTTTTCTTTTTGTGATTAGATTTCAATCTCTCACCCTTGGATTAACCGCAGTATTGGATCTTGCGGAATTTTATATCAAAGATTCTGGCTAAGTCAAATCAGAGCCAAGACGCTTTCAGCCTGGAAATGGTGACTTCTATCCCCAATCCAGGTAGAATAGGCGGAAGCATGAATAAAACCTTTTTTTTTGGGATTGGAACAGAATCCAGGCCGACGAATCGAAACCGGACGTATCGATCTGCAAAAGGTTGGAGCTAGCCATCGCCGACAAAAAAACATCCCGCTGAAAGAAGCCTCGAAAAAAAAATGATGGAACAAAACGCTCATCCGGCCGTCCCTCCATGTCCCCATTTCGGGAAGTGCGGGGGATGCACATTTCAAGATGTCTCCTATGAGACACAGCTCGCCCGGAAAAAAGAAGCACTGGAAGAAATCCCCGGCCTACGCGTTTCGGAGGTCTTTTTCGGAAAGCCATACGAATACAGAACGCGGATGGATTTGGTTTTTCATCCCGAAGGCATCGGATTCCGGCAAAAAAGAAATTGGAGAAAAATCATCGACATATCCGAATGCCTCATATCCCGCCCTGAGTTAAATACCCTCATCTCCGAGATAAGAAATTTTTTCAAAAAACCGGACAGTTTTGATGTTGTCCGGCGCAAAGGAACATTCCGTTATGCCGTTATCCGCACCCCTCCTGAAGATTCAGCCATTTCTTTTGTCCTGAATAGAAACTCCGAAGGATTGGAAAAGGGGAAAAATCAAGTTCGTGAGTTCGCAGAAATAACGAGCGCCCGGAACGTTCTCTGCACCTATGTCTCCTACAACAGCGGGGCCAGTATTTCTAATGATTATGACATCATAAAGGGCTCTGATTTTTTAACCGAAAAATATGCGGGAAATATTTTTCGCTACAATGTACAGGGTTTCGCTCAAAACAACCACGATGTCATGGAAATCCTGCATTCTTGCTGCAGCCGGATATTAAAAAAATACGGAGATTCTTCCACCTTTCTGCTCGATTTGTACGGAGGTGTGGGAATATTCGGCATCAACAACGCCGCTTTTTATGAGTATGTTCTTATTCTTGAAAACATGGAAAAGGCCGTTCTCACGGCCGGCCACAATATCAAAGCCAACCGTGCCGCCAATGTTGCGGCGGTTTGTATGGACGCCAAGCACCTCAAAAGGATCAAACTTCCGGAATCCTTATGTGTCATCATCGATCCCCCTAGAAGCGGTGTTCATCCCAAGACGCTGAAACACCTTAAGTCCATCAAGCCGCATCTGATCCTTTATGTGTCCTGCAGCGTCAAACAACTGGCCCATGACCTTTCTTTTCTGGAGGAATATAAAACAGTCAGTGTTACCTTATTCGATCTTTTTCCCCAAACCCCCCATTTGGAAAGCGTCATCGAGCTTGTGCCGCGCTGAACAAAAGGCTTTATTCCGGTTTTTTTACATGTTCTGCAAGGATGTTCAGGGCTTTTATGGAAAAATCATAAAGATACTTATGGGACTTGTCGCCGTTCGTAAGGATAGCAATCCCTGTTTTGGCATCGAGATTCCCTGCCAGAAAGGCCGTGTAACCGGGAACGCTACCGCTGTGAGCGAAAAGCTTTTCTCCATTTTGTATGGATATCCACCAAGTCAAGCCAAACGCCGTTGAATCATTCAGCCATCCCCCTCCGATGGGGCCTCTGAATTGATCATACTGCCGGGTCATGATTTCCGAAAACGTCTCTTCCGAAATCAGCCGGTGCCCTTTATAAACGCCTCCGTTGAGATTGGCAATCAACCAGTTGGCCTGGTCCTCCACCGTGCCGTAAACGATACCGGCGGGCCATACATCCGCCTTGAACCGGACGGCCGGAGCATATTTTCCGTCTTTTCCGACAACATAGGGCACGGCCAGCCTCTCATCCATATCGGGTCTCGGAATAAAGGCCGTATCTTTCATCTCCAGCGGACTGAATATATGCTCACGGATGTATATTTTATAAGGCAGCCCCGATATTCCTTCCAGAAGAAAGGCGATGAGCGTGTAGGCGGTGTTGGAATAAGTGGTTTTTGTCAGGGGGGGATCTTTCACTATCAGACTTTTTTGCAGATATTCTTTAAGGGATTTGGGTACGGTATCCCCCCATACGGAATGGGCTCCAAAATCGGCCGGGAGCCCGGAGGTATGAGTCAACAAGTGGCGGAACGTTACCGGATTATCGGGATTCTCCCCCTTGATGCTGAGATCACCCAAATATCTCGAGACCGGGTCGTCCAACTTTAACTTGCCCTTATCCATCTGCTGGAGAAGGGCGAACATCGACATTGCTTTAAATGTCGAGCCGATAAGATAAACCGTATCCGTACGGGCTTCTGTTCCGGCCCAGAGATTGGCATAGCCAACGGCTTCTTTCCAGATCACCCTGTCTTGAAAAACAAGAGCAACTGCAGCGGAGGGGATTTTACCCGCTTCCATCATACTTTTGATTTCCGAAGTAACCGCTTCCGTCCAATCCTCTGTTACGGTCTGCTGATACGAAAAAGCTGGACAAACCGACAGCAAAATCAGGACAAAAGCCGGGAAAAAACAAACTTTTCTTAAAAAATGGCGCATTTCAGGTCATTGCTCGGTAACGGATTTGGTTCGTCCCATCCAGGACAGATCCCTCAATTCACCAAAATGATCTTTGAAAATACGGTAGTACATCAACTCTTCCTTGGAATTGAGGATCCAGCCGTTGGGGAGTTTCCTTTCATTCTGGAATTCGGAATCACTGATATTTTTTTCCGCATGATCTGCAATAAGGTCTTCCACTCCTGCTCCTTCCCAGAACTTGGCTTTGTCTCTTCGGAGAACACTCTCAGGAAGCCGTCCTTGCATAGCCTTCCGCAGGATCCATTTTTCAATCCCGTCCCGCAACTTGTACTCGACCGGTATGCGAAGGGCATAATCAACGACCTCGGGGTCCAGGAACCCCACATGGGCAACCGTTCCATGAGCGGACGCGCTGCGGTCCACCCTTTGAAGAGCCGTGTTATGGAGCCTCGCGGTGATGTCGATCAGCTCATCGGCCAGCATTTTTTTATCGATGGATTTCAGATAAGAATACCCGGCGAAAAGCTCATCCCCCCCTTCCCCTGAAAAAACGGCGTCAACATACTCCGAGGCTTTTTTAGCCACAAGAAAATTCATCAAGCTGGACCGTATGAGCAAGGGGTCAAAGGATTCCAGGTAAAAGATGACGTCAGGAAGGATATCCAGAAGGTCCTGGAAACCGACAAGGACCTCATGATGGTCGGTATGGATGTAATCCGCAACCTCTCTTGCGAATTCCAGGTCCGGCGCCCCAGGCACTCCGGCACAGAAGGTTGGAAATCTGTCCAAATGAGGGCGGGCCAATGCCACCATGGTACTCGAATCAAGTCCTCCGGAAAGCCAGGCACCGATCTCGCCCCCCATCTCAATTCTTTTCCCTACTGACTCATCCAAACGGGTTCTCAGCTCCCCGGCAATGATATCGGGATCATCCGCCAGAGATTTTTTCTTTTCCAGTTCAAAATAAGACTCAACCTGATTATCCACAACTTTACTTCCAGGCGGAATCTCCTTGATATTTGTGCAGATATCTATTAAAGCTTTAACTTCCGAGGCGAAACAGAGAATTCCTTGAGTGTTATGTCCCTGGTAAAGGGGAGCCACTCCTATTTCATCCCTGATGAGCACCAGATCTTCGTCTTCGATTTTTGCGCATGCCAGATGACCGCTTTTTGCCTGGTCCCTTGCCTCAAACTTTTTTTTCAGACTCTTCTCTGCTTCCGCCTGAGGCTCTGTCCAGACAATGCCCATGGTTGCGGTTTTTTCGTCCAAGACCTTTTGTCCCGCTTCTCCGCGATGAGAGATTTTGTCGAGCATCGTTTCTACAAGATTTGTTTTTCCTGCTTGCGCGATTCCGGCGATTCCTGACATGTTCTTCCTCCTTGCCTTCGTCCACCCGCCTCCATTTATAGCTATGCTATACAACCGGACACTCAGGCTTTTCCGGCCCTCTTCATCCCATAAAGAGTATTACAGACGAGTCTCTTTGCGAGTCTCAATGAAGACGCAATATACATCCGCCACCCAACCCGCATTATTCATATATCCTATGAGGAGCGAGGAAGCGCCGCAACCGACACGACCGAACTCCTCGGCCTTTGAAAAATACAGGCTATGCAGCGTTTTTAATATTCTACATTTTAAGGGTAATCATGTCAAATTTCCACGGAAAACCTGATTTTTTGAATCAATCAAAAATATAAGGGGGCCAAAGTGTGGGCGATAAAACCGGGGATTAAAGACCGGCTTCTAAAAATGGCGATTCCGCTCATTAAGGCAAAACCGAAGGCAAAAAGGAAATAAGGTAGGTTTGATGTATGGAATAGGACAAAAACGCCGGTCTGCAAAACGAAAACCAGCCAAAAAACCCATCGGGAACGACGGCATACAGGAAGAAGAATCCAAAGACGAAACACCAACTCCTCTCCAAATCCCTGTTGGAGCAAGCCTTCCGTCCATATACGCCTCAGCCTGGAGAAAAAAACAAAGGGAACCGGATTTTGGGAGAAAACGATGTAATTGATAAGAATGCGCCACATTTGGGCACCGGCCAGTAAAAATAAGGTCCAGAGAAGAACCTGAAGAGTCAGGTCCCTGTCCCGTAGCCCGAGAAAGGCAAAAGGCGACAGGCCGCTGAGATAGACCAACAGCATGGTCAGACAGATGATAAAGGTCCAACCCAAGGCATTCGATGTCCGGGAAACAATAACCACCACAAAAAACATACATAGAAGAAAAAGAAAAAACCGCGTCTCAGCAAAAGAGATATGCGGCAACTTCCTATTTCCAAATTTCATGGCTGTGCTCAACGTAAAAGGCAAAAATAATATCACGCAAACTATCTTTATTCCCACTGAATCGGAGAAGATAAAGAATCTTACGATTTAGGAAGAGTAAAGAAAAAGGTTGTTCCTTTCCCAACCTCGGATTCCAGCCAAACTTTCCCACCATGTCTTTCAACGATCTTTTTAACCAAAGAAAGACCGACACCGGTACTCTCTTTTCTATCACGGGCCTCCAATGTTTGAAAGATTTTAAACACTTTTTCATAATCTTTTTTTTCTATCCCCGGTCCGTTGTCCGTAACGCCAAATTTCCAGTGTATTTTCTCATCCGAACTCCAAATATTCACTTCTCCCTGAGGTTTGTCCATATACTTAATGGCATTAGAAATTAAGTTTTGAAACACTTGGAGAATCCGTACATTGTCCGCTTTAACCACAGGCATGGGCTTTTGAACCTTCACTTGAATATTTTTTGGGGGAACCAGGCTTGTGATGATTTCTTTGATCATCACATCCAGATCAATGTTTTCTTTGGAGACTTTCAGGCGTCCGGCACGTGAGTATTCCAGAATGCCGGTTATCAAATTGTCCATTCGTTGGACTCTTCCTAAAAGAAGGTCTACTAGTTTTTTCCCTTCCTTATCGAAACTATCAGAATAATCCATAGATAGCCATGTTGTGATTTGACTGACACCACGAAGGGGTGCCCTCAAATCATGGGATACGATGTAGGCAAAATCTTTCAATTCATTATTGGCAATCTCTAATTCTTCCGTTCTTTCTTTGACCTTACGGTCCAACTGGATATTCCTCTTTCTCATGGACACCGTTTTGAAATGATAGAACGTGGAAAAAAGAAACATGATGGACAATGCAGAAAGGCCACGGAACCATAACGTTTTCCAGAACGGAGGGTCAATTATGATTTTCAAGGATGTCCCCTCTTCATTCCATACTCCATCATTATTGGAAGCTTTGATCCAGAGAGAGTATGTTTTTGGGGGAAGCGTCGTGAACGAAACAAATCTTCTGTTGCCGATATAACTCCATTCATCGCTAAGGCCTTCCAATTTGTAAGCATAATGGTTTTTTTCAGAAGAGATGTAATTCAAAGCCGCAAATTCGAACGAAAAAGCCCGGTCCCTGTAGGAAAGCCTGATTTCCTCAGTTTCATTTATGGCCTTTTTGAGCAGGATGCGCCCGTCGTCCATTCTTCCGATGGGAATGGATTTGTTGAATATTTTGAAATCAGTAATGACTACAGGAGGGATATAAAGATTGTCTTTGATTTGGTCCGGAAAAAACGTATTGAGGCCATTGATCCCTCCAAAAAACATCTCTCCTGTCCGGCTTCTGAAATAGGCTCCCGTATTAAACTCATTACTCTGCAAGCTATCCGATATATCATAATTTTTAAAGCTGCTCGTTTTTGGATCAAACCTGGAAAGACCGTTATTAGTGCTTATCCACAGTTGACCTTTTTCATCCTCGAGGATTCCATAGATGGCATTATTAGCCAGCCCCTCCTTCTCCGTAAAAAATGTAAACTTTTCCCTCCCCCGGTCAAGCCGGTTCAACCCCCCGCCTTGAGTACCAATCCAGAGCACATAATCGCTGTCCTCGCAAATTGTATAAACCCGGTTATTGCTCAAGCTGTTGGGATTGTTTGCCTCATGCTGATATCTTTTAAATGTTTCATCAGAGTAGTTGAACATGTTCAAACCATTTCCTGTTCCGATCCACAGTTCTTTTTGGTGGTCTTCATAAATGATATGAACATAATCATCACTGATACTTGCCGGATCCTGTGGATCATTTTTGTAATGAGAAAAAATGCCGGTTTTTGGATCAAAACGATCGAGGCCGGAGCGGGTTCCAATCCACAAAATTCCCTCATGGTCTTTATAGATGCAATAAATATAGTTATCGCCCAAACTGTTTGGGTTTTTTGGATCATGGGCATAATGTGAGAACCTATCAGTGGATACATCAAGACGATTGAGACCTTCTCCAAAACTGCTTACCCAAAGCACCTGATCTTTTCCATTTGACGTGCCACAAATAGAAAAAATATTTCCTCCCCAAAGACCAAAGGGATTTCTTTTGTCTGCCGGAAAATGTTTGGAGTGCCGCCGGGAAGGATCCATGCGTGTCAATCCGTTACGCGTTCCGATCCAGAGGAATCCTTTATCGTCCTCGTATAAAGCATGAATGCTGTTGTTGAGCAAAACCTCCTGATTTTTACTGGTATTACGATAAAGCATGAATTTCTTTTCGGTATGAAAAATCTGGTTGATACCGTTTCCCACGGTTCCGATCCAGAGCACTCCGGATGGATCTTCATACAGCGACATAACCGTATCATCGCTTAAACTGTCTGCTTCGATCATGTCATGCTTATACCGGGAAAAAGTACCATCGGACTTGTCAAAACGGTTGATTCCGCTTCCCTCTGTTCCTACCCAAAGAAATCCCTCTTGGTCTTCGATGATGGCACTCACCCGGTTATCATTTATACTGGTGGGATTATTTGGGTCATGGCGGTAATGAACAAATATTTCTTCTCCTTCATCAAACAAATCGATTCCGGCATCTCCTGTTCCTATCCATAATTGTCCCGATTTGTCCAAAAACAAACAGCGGATAACATTGCTGCTTAAACTCGAAAGGTCATTCGGTCTATGAATAAAGCGGGCAAAACTTTTGTTTTTGCGGTCATACCGGTTTATTCCTTTTCCTTCCGTTCCGACCCAAAGCACTCCTTCCGCATCTTCACAAATACAGGTCAAATGGTCGTCGCTCAAACTATTGGGATCATTGGGATCATTCCTGAAATGGATAAATCTTCTCGTTTCTCTGTCAAATCTGTTAAGACCTCCCCCATTGGTTCCAATCCAAAGCTGATTAAGATGGTCCTCAAAAATACACTTGATCTCATTGTGGCTGATGCTGAAAGGATTTTTCGGATCTTCCTCGTAAAGGATAAATTTTCGTGCTGCAGGATCGAACATATTCAGTCCGCTGCCGCGGGTGCCCACCCAGATTTGTCCTGTGTGATCTTCCCAAATGGAATTTATATAATTGTCGCTTAAAGAGTTGATATCTCTCGGATCATTTCTGTAAACATTAAAATGATAGCCGTCAAGCCGATTCAATCCGTCCTGTGTTCCAAACCACATGAATCCTTTGTTATCTCTGAGAATACAATAAACCGAACTTTGGGATAATCCATCTTCTATAGTAATGTGGCGGAAAGATATGCGGTTATTCTGAGCGGTAGAAACGGCAACAAGGGTTAAGCAGAGGGTAAAAAAAGTGAAAACTTTCTTAATTCCAGAGGGTTCAGGCCATAAAACAAACATTCTTTTTTCTCCTGAAAAAATTTCATCTCTGGAAATCCCCCCTTAATAAACATATAGCAGAAAAAATTTTGTGGAAAAAAACATCAAATTTATCGCCCACATCCCCAAAAATAACGAACAAAAAGCTTTTAGTCAAGTTTCACTGCATATACTGGGAATACCAGTATTCCCAGTATATCTGTCCAGTATATCTGTATTGATTTTTAAGGATGTTTTTGATACAACCTTGCCTAAAGAAGTCCATTGAAAAAAAATAGGGATAATTTTTTAAATATCATCGACCGCTTTGCCGGCCGGCCCATCACCGTCTGGGGAGATTTTATCCTCGACGAGTATATTTTTGGAACGACACGCCGCATTTCCCGAGAAGCCCCGGTCCTTATTCTGTCCTACGAAGCAAATCAATTCGTGCTGGGAGGAGCGGCAAACTCCGTACGCAATCTCAAGTCTCTGGGCGCCGTTCCTTTGCCCGTCGGTGTCATCGGGAAAGATGAAGCCGGCAAACAGATCCTTAAGCTCCTGAAAAAAGAAAATATCACCACCATTCACATCCGCTGCGAACAGACCTACAGAACACCAATAAAGACCCGGATTCTCGCAGGCGAAGCAACCACAAAAAAACAACAGATACTTCGCATTGACCGTGAAGAAAGCGTGCCAAACGCCCGGGAGCTAAAAACAGACCTTCAAAAATCACTCATGGAACTGAGAAAAAAAACGGAAGCCCTGCTTATTTCGGATTACAACTATGGAACGGTCAGGAGGGATGTCTTTGACAAGGTCATTTCTGCTTTTAAAAAAGATGGTCTTATCGTCAGCCTTGATTCACGATTTCGCTTGTTGGATTTTCCAGGCATTACGGTCTGCACTCCCAATGAACCCGAAGTGGAGACTTCCCTCCATACGTTTCTAAAAAACGAAAAAATTCTCCATGCCTGCGGCCGTGAAATTTTAAAAAAAACGGAAGCGGATGCCGTTCTTTTAACTCGTGGAGGACAGGGCATGCAGCTCTATGAAAGAAAAAAAACTCCCTTTTCCATACCGATCTACGGCACGACCGATATTGTTGACGTAACCGGAGCGGGCGATTCGGTCATCAGCGTATTCACTCTTGCTGTTGCTTCCGGCGCCTCCTATCGGGAAGCAGCCCTTCTGGCCAATTATGCAGGCGGAATCGTCGTTATGAAAAAAGGAACAGCGACCGTCACATCCGACGAGCTCAAGGAGGCCGTCACATTCGGAAATTAGAAAAAAAACAACCTTTAACCCGGCTTCAAAAAATCATTGAAGAGCACAAAAAAAGAGGTGAGCGTATCGTTTTGGCCAACGGCTGTTTTGACCTCATTCATATCGGACATGTCCGTTACCTGCAGGAAGCCAAAAAAAGGGGCGATATTCTTGTGCTGGCCTTAAACAGCAATTCTTCCGTTTGCAAACTCAAAGGAAAGGGGCGGCCGATACTAAAAGAAAAAGAACGGGTGGAAATCATGACCGCCTTTTCTTGCATCGATTATGTCACCGTCTTTTCCGAGACGAATGTCGAACATATTCTGAAAACCCTCAAGCCGGATTACCATGCTAAGGGTACGGATTACACCGTAAACACCGTACCGGAGAGGGAGACCGTCCGTAAATACGGTGGTCACATCGCTATCACGGGCGGTCCTAAAGTCCGAAATACAACGGATATCATCGCCGACATTGCGGCAAAAACGGAAAATAACGACAAACGGAGCCGCACATGAACCGCTTTCTTCTCATCCGCCTCAGTTCCCTGGGAGACATCATCCATACGCTTCCGGCATTTTCCGTTTTGAGGGAGAAAAATACGGAAAGCCGGATCACCTGGCTGGTCGAAGAAAAAGGGAAAGAAATACTCGATTGTATTCCGGGTATCGATAAAATAGTCGTCCTAAAACAAAAAAAAAACGTAAAGCAAATCTTAAACGTTCGCCAAAAGATCAGAGAAAAAAACCAGATAGTGTTCGACTTTCAGGGACTTTTGAAATCGGCTTTTTTCGCCGCTCTTTCAGGTGCCAGGCGGCGGATCGGCTTCAGCCGAAAAAACCTTCGGGAACCTGCCGCCTCATTTTTTTACAATGACCGCCTCAAACCGTTTCCTGAAAACATCCATGTCATCGATAAAAATCTTAAGCTTTTATCCAAGCTCGGTTTGGAAAAAACGGGTGATTATTCTTTCCCTCTTGTCCTCCCTGAGGATATCGAAAAAGAAACGGAAAATAAACTTCATAAGTTCGGGATTAAGGCAGGTATTCCCTTCATTTTGGTTAATGTGGGAGCGGCTTGGGAATCAAAAAGATGGTCCGCCGAAAAATGGATTCAAACAATCGGTCTTCTTTCCGCAGAGAAAAAACCCATTATCCTATTATGGGGGTCGATACCGGAACAAAAACTGGCCGAAAAAATCGCCGCAAAAACAAAAGTTCCTATGGCTCCCTTTCTCTCCATCAAAGAAGTTTTAGCCTGGTTGAAACGGGCGGCCCTTGTCATCAGCGGAGATACGTTCGCCCTTCATGCCGCCTGCGCTTTAGGCCGTCCTGTTGTCGGAATTTTTGGTCCGACCGACCCCCAGCGAAACGGCCCCATCGGCCTAAGAAAGCAAGTCGTGTTTCATGCTCTGGAATGCAGTAAATGTTACAAGCGCAAATGCTCCCGAATGGATTGCCTGGAAACAATCAGTCCGGACGAGGTTTTTGAAAAAAGCAGGGAATTATTAAAGCCATGACCAAAAGCTGTAAAGAAAAGCTGACAAGAATGATTTATACCTGGCGGGTTCGCACCGGTTTTTTACTCGGCCTTATCGCTGTAATCCTGGCCCGGCCCGAATGGCCCTTCATATTAGCCGGAATGACCGTCTGCATTCTGGGGCTTTTATTAAGAGGTTGGGCGGCGGGATATCTTCGAAAAGAAAAAGAACTCGCCGTCTGTGGTCCCTACCGGTTTACACGGAATCCCCTTTACCTGGGAAATTTTCTTCTTTTTATAGCCATTTCCCTGGCATCCCGTTCCTTATGGGTAGCCGGATTATTTCTTCTATACCTTCTGATCTTTTTCCCTGTCATCACGGCCTATGAAAACCGCCGCATGGAATCACTTTTCCCCGAAGCTTTTACCGAATACCGGAAAAAAGTACAGGCCTTTCTCCCCACTTTCCGGCCTGCAGAGAAAAGCAAGTCACAGGAATTTTCTTGGAAAAATTTTAAAAAAAACAAAGAACTCCGCGCTTCCGCCGGCGCCCTTATCTTCTGGTCGGCACTCCTTCTTAAAATGCTGTTCTTTTCTTGAGGATAATTATCCTTGGATTGCCTCAAATTTTTCCTTTTGGTATAGTCAAAACATGCCCACCGAAGCCAGAAAAAAGAAGGTTCGGCGTGTTCTATCCCAGCGTCAGCCTGACCTGAGAGTCATTCTCGAAGATGTGAAAAATACCCACAACGCCAGCGCCGTCACCCGCACATGTGACGCAGCGGGTATTATGCACATCGATGTCATTTCTGACGCAGAAAAGCCGCTTCCCATCAATGAAGCCATCTCAACACGGGCCGATAAATGGGTTCATATCCGGTATTATCCCGATCCTGGAACGTGTTTCCTCCCATTGAAAAAAGAGGGATTTCAAATCGTCGCCACCCACATCAGCCCGGACGCTCTTCCCTTCAATCAAATCGATTTCACTCAGCCGACAGCCGTTGTCTTCGGTAACGAAGCGGGCGGTCTATCAAAGGAAGCCCTGGCTTTTGCCGATCATAGAATCAAGATTCCCATGTTCGGTATGGCTCAAAGCCTCAATCTTTCAGTCGCGGTGGGTATCATCCTCTACGAAGCGGTCAGGCAGAGAACGGCCAAGGGATATTTCAAAAAACAACGTTTGAAAGAAGATGAATACGAAAAGTATTACAAGGACTGGCTTAAACTGAGTTAACCTGTATTATTCATAAATTTGGACGACATTTTCTTGAAAAATTTCATGGAAAATGTCTCATGATTAATTTTACCGAAAATCACCATTAACTGATACATAATATTAAAATTATATGTTGGTTTCATCCAAATTTATGAATAAAACAGGTGAATATAAAAGAAGGGAAGAGCTTCGAGGCCCTTCCCTTCTTCATTGAAAGATGGACGCAAGAACAGACTAAACCTTGATTGTTTTATGGAAAAATCCCATTTTAAGGAGGCGCGTATCTCCTTTTTTCATATACGATTCGTCCAAAATATTGATATATCTATCCAATTCTCTATTTCTGTCTTTCTGATTACATCTCATAATCTTTCCGTACTGGAACAAAGGACTTGTTTCCTTTTCTAAAAACTCTGCATTATTTTCCCTGGCATCTCCTTCGAACCTTTCTAAGGAAACCTGTCCGGGAAAAAAGCGGAAAGCCCCTGAGTTTTTTTCTGCCTTCACCTCAACTTCCACCGTTTTTTCTTGTTTATCCCGAATAAAGGTGATTTTGACTTTATCACCTTTTTCTTTATCCTGGATACGGGCGGAAAGCACGACCAAGTTCTCGACACGTTTACCATCGACCTGGATGATCACGTCTCCCACCTTCAATCCCGCTTTATGGGCCGGGCCGTCCTTCGTCACTTCGTTGATCAAAACCCCCGTCCCCTTTTTCACACCAAAATATTCGGCCAGCGAGGGACTGAGATCCTGTACTTGAATCCCTATATAATTCCTCCGGAATCCTTGCATGTAACTGAAAAAACCGGTTCCCCGGGGAGTCATTTTAAAAGCAGGAAACTTATCGGGAGTGAAAAAATCAGGAAACTTGAGCTCAAGGTCCCTCATAACATCCTTCCTGGTATATTTTCCCAATTTAACCTTGAGCTTTTTCTTTTCACCTTCCCTTTCGATGACCATGGGAACGCTGTCGCCGGGTTTTTTCATGCGAATCTCATGGGCCAGCATCTCCGAACTGGTGATGCTCTTTCCGTCGAATTCAAGAACAATATCTTCTTCTTCCAGTTCCCCTTCGCTTGCGGGACTGTCCTCTACAACATCAAAAATGAAAACTCGACCTTCCTCATTTTCAGCGATGGATACACCCAGCCATCCTCTTTGGACCTCGCCCGTCTCCTTGATCTCCGTAGCAATTTTTTCCACAATGACTATGGGGACAGCCTTGGCCATTCCTGATGCGGGGGCTTCGGCACGGCTGTAGAAATAACCCAAACTCCTGCTTTCCTTCTGACCAAACCTGACAACCATAGGCTGTTCTTCAGCATACACCCCGCGCAGCAGGCCGACCATTTTTCCTTCCCTATCGACGACGGGACTGCCGCTGGCTCCGGGAACAACCCAGATATTAAGCCTCAGGCTGTCTTGGGCCATGGAACTGACGATTCCCTGGGTGACGGCGGGCGTGTTTTCCGGAGAGATACTCACTGCGCAGATCCAGGACCCGGGGGCCAGGTCTTCCATTTTTCCCATGGAGACCGGAGGAAGGGATTTTTCCTCGGCCCGGATAAGGGCTAAGTGGGTCACCCCGTCCGCGCCTAGAAACTCGGCCTTGATCCTCTTTCCGTCTCCCGCAATAACGGTGATCTCCTCGTCATGGGGCGAGATGAGAGCCGTCGTGACGATATAGCCCCCTTTCTCAATAACCACTCCCGAAGCGACACGCCTCATGCCGTTCTGGGCCTCAACCTTGACGACAGAGGGATATACTTTTTTCGTTAATCCTTCCAGGTCGACATCCTCCCCAAGAACGGAAGAAGGAGCGGCCTGACAAAGAGCAAAAACCAAAAAGACAAATAGTCCCAAAAGGGATATCTTTTTTATCGTATGTGTCATTTGACTGACCTCCTAATATTTTATCGTCGCCATGGTTTCATCCGAAACCTGTTCGAGAATATATACGGTCCGCGGCTGCAGGCTTCGGGACCGCAGTTCTCTTCTGTAGTTTACCTGCTCGATGATGGACAAGACCGGACCGGATTCAAGCTGATCAACTTTTCGAATATAAGAAGATCCTCCCTTTTCCAAATCAGCGGATTCCCGGGAAGTCCGCTGAGGAAGGATGACGAAGTTCAGCACGATAAAACAAACGAGTAATCCGGCAAAACCTCCGGCCAAGGAAAGCTTCAGCGTACTGAACCTTGGTTTGTGATTCTTCCGTTCAGCCAGCCTTACCATGACGCGTTTCTCAAAACCGGGCGGCGCCTTGACCGTATCTAGCTTTTTCAGTATTTCAAGCTCTTCCATTTTCAAACTCCTTTTGTTTGACAAAGGAAGCAGAGATATCCGATGATTTCTCTATTTCTTTCTTAAGATAATCCCTCCCCCTGCTGATCCTGGCCTTAATAGTTCCGATGGGCTTATTCAGGATCTCGGCAATTTCCTCCTGCGAATATCCCTCGATATCCTTAAGAATTATGGGTATCCTGTAGCGGGGATGCAGGGAATTCAAGGCTTTCCTTACAAAGACGACCAGTCCTGAATTTGTTGGATCGCTTCCGGTGTCACTTAAACGGATATCGTTCTGGAAATCATCAAAAGAAATCGATCGCATCCTCCGTGACCTTTTGATTTCGGTCTTGGCCAAGTTGGAGGCGATGGTATAGATCCAGGAAGAAAGCGGGGCAATGGGTCTGTAGCTGTTCGCTTTGAAGTAAACACGCATGAATGTCTCCTGTGCCAGTTCAACCGCTTTCTGGTAATCGCCGTTGATCTGGTAAAGGAAATTTACGATTTTGTCTTTGTATCTCCTGACTATTTCTTCAAAAGCCATTTCATCGCCTTTCTGAATTTGAACCATCAGCTCTTTGTCGTCCATTTCCATCATAGTAAAACTTTCACCGGTATTTTTTCGTTGCATTTCAGCACCTTTATAAAGGGCCTCATATTCAGGTTATTCGGCCACCTATCTATATTATTATAACAAAAATGGGAATTAAATCCATTATGTTACTGATTATAAATAAATTATACTAAATTATGGGAATTGGGATAAATGGGATGCTATCCTCCATTCATAAAGGGTACAAATCCGGTTTGCGGAGTTGCCGAGAGCCGATAGAAATGTGAGGAAAAGGCGTTAAAAATCCGACTGGAGTGACGTTGCCTCACCATTCACCTTTTTTAAGGCATCCATTCTTGATTAGAGGCAAACAGTGTTACGATTCAGATTTTTCCAATTCGATGAGGATTTTTTCAGAATCAACCAAGTCGCCGTCTGCTGCATGAACCGCTTTGACAGCGGCATCAAGAGGTGATTTGATCTCATTTTCCATCTTCATGGCTTCGACGATGGCCAGGGTCTGGTTTTTCCGTACAGCATCTCCTTGCGAAACACAAACTTTTATGACCTTACCCGGCATGGGCGCCTTGATGTTCAGGTCATCCTCCAAGGATCGTCCCTCTCCCCCGGCCTGGTCTTCCTCGAAAGCAGCCGGTTCCCGAACAACAAAACGCTGGCCGTCCAGGTAAATATGGAATATATCACTATCACGGGCAATGAATATCCGGACATTCCGACCTTCAACAATGAGAGACAGTATGTTGGGCGAAATAAATTTGATGTCAACCGGGCTTTGGTACTCACCTTCCGTAAAAATGTATCCCTCTTCTTTTTTCTCCAGGCTTATCTTTCTTAACTCATTATCGATAAGGTATTCAAATTCCATTTCAGTGCTTCCCTCCCAGCCTCCATTTCCCAAGCGTCCTCCAGGGTGTAGGAAGGTTTTTAAACGAACCGCTTTCCTTTTCCGGTCGAAGCGTTTTATTCCCCTCCGCTGCTGCGGCGGCTATAAGCGCCAACCGTTTGGATTCATCGGTTTTTTCTCTCCCTTGCCAGTCTTCAAAATACGATTCGATAAAATGAGTGGTTATCTTTCCTTCACAAAACCTCGGATGCGCGACAACGTCCTTAAGAAAATCGATAGTGGTATTGATTCCCAGAATGACGTAATCTTCCAGGGCCTGGATCATGCGGGAACAGGCTTTTTCTCTGTTTTCCGCCCAGACGATGAGTTTTGCCAGGATAGGATCATAAAAAATGGGAATCTCGCAGCCGCTGTACACACCGCAGTCATGGCGGATACCGGGTCCCCACGGTTCTTTGAGGAAGAGGATTTTTCCAGAGGATGGAAGAAAATTACTCAAGGGATCTTCCGCATAAATACGGCACTCAATGGCATGGCCATTTTGCTTGATATTTTCCTGGGAATAGTCCAGCTTTTTCCCAGAGGCAACCAGGATTTGCTGCTGGACAAGATCCACTCCCGTGACCAGCTCGGTCACCGGATGTTCCACCTGAAGCCTGGCGTTAACCTCGAGGAAATAAAAATTTTTGTTTTTATCCAGAAGAAACTCGACCGTACCGGCATTGTTATATCCGGAAACCTCCATAACTTTTCGTGCCGTTTCTCCCATTTCGGCTCTCAATTCCGGGTCGAGAGCCGTTGAAGGCGATTCTTCGACAATCTTCTGATGCCTTCTCTGTATGGAACATTCTCGCTCATAAAGATGGACCGTATGACCAAAATTGTCCGCGAGAACCTGGAACTCGACGTGACGGGGCTCTTCGATATATTTCTCCAAATATACCGACTCATCACCAAATGCCGCCTTGGCTTCCCGTCTTCCCGCTTCCAGGCCCGGCCTGAGATCGGCCGGATCTTTGATGACACGCATCCCTTTTCCTCCACCCCCGGCCGAAGCCTTGATCATGACCGGATAGCCGATGCGTTTCGCTTCTTGTTCATAAACCTCCATCTTTTCTGCTATATTTTTCATCCCGGGGATGATGGGAATTCCCGCCTTCTCCATGGTTAAACGTGAACGGACCTTGTCCCCGACAAGCTCCAGGGCTTTGGAATGAGGACCGATGAAAATCAATCTCTCTTTTTCACAACGGCGGGCGAAAGCCGCATTTTCAGACAAAAATCCGTATCCGGGATGTATAGCCTCGGCCCCCACTTTCCGGGCAGCTTGGACGATGGCATCCATATTGAGATAACTGTCAACAGCCGGCGCAGGTCCTATGCAAACAGCTTCATCCGCGATTTGGACATGAAGGCTCTTCCTGTCGGCTTCGGAATAAACAGCTGCCGCCTTGATACCGTTTTCGCGGCAGGCTTTGATGATCCGAACCGCAATCTCACCCCTGTTGGCAATCAAGATTTTTTTAAACATGATGCTCCCTGTTATTTTTCTCCGCTGTCTTTGATCCAGGAAGGCTTACGCTTTTTCAAAAAAGCGGCCATACCTTCCTGTCCCTCTTCACTGATACGAAGTCCTGCGATCATTCGGGCCGTAAAGTCCTTGACCTCTTCCCAATCCATTCCGGGAACCCTCTGAATGAGCTCCTTGCACTTGGCAATAGCTTCCGGTCCCGATGAAAGAAGACGCCGGACAATATCTTCGACGCTCTGTTCCAGCTCTTCCCGGGAAACTACCGTGTTGACAAGTCCGATTTCCCGTGCCTGGAGGGCCGGAATTCTCTTGCCGGTGAGAAAATATTCCCGCGCGTTTCTTTCTCCGATCTTTCGAATAACATAGGGGGATATGGCCGCCGGGACCAGCCCGATCTTGACTTCGCTCAAGCTGAACACGGCTTCCTCCGCAGCCACCGCGATATCACAAGCGGCGACAAAACCCGTCCCCCCTCCGATAGCGGCTCCATTGACCATGGCCACAACCGGCTTCGGCAGGGAATAAATACTGTGCATCACCTCGGCTATCTTTAGGGATTCTTCAAGGTTTTGCTCGAAAGAATAATGAATAATTTCACGCATCCAGTTGAGATCAGCCCCGGCGCAGAATGACTTGCCGGCTCCTGTGATAACTAAAACCCGAACCGATGGATCTTCCTTGGCCTGTCTGACGGCCTCACAGGCTTCATTGATCAAATCGGCATGGAAAGCATTGTGAACCTCCGGACGATTGAAGGTCAGCCGGGCTACTCCCTTTTCAATATGATAAACAATATATTTGTTTTTTTGCCCGTCCATGGTCACATCCTGAAAATACCCATCCTGTGATCAGGAATGGGAGTATTGAGGCTCATGCTGATGCCTAAAGCGAGTGCCTGCCGGGTTTCCAGAGGATCGATAATCCCGTCGTCCCACAACCTTGCCGTGCTGAAATAGGGGCTGGCTTCATGTTCGTATTTGTCCAGAATGGGTTTCTTGAGCTTTTTCTTTTCCTCCTCGGTCATTTCCTTCCCCTGTTGTTTGAGTCTTTTAAGCTTAACCGTCAAAAGAACATGTGCCGCCTGGTCGCCTCCCATAACACTGATTCTGCTGTTGGGCCACATCCAGAGAAGGCGCGGAGCGTAAGCACGCCCGCACATGGCATAATTTCCAGCTCCGTAAGAGCCACCGACAATCACCGTAAACTTCGGAACATCGGCATTGGCCACGGCATGGACCAGCTTAGCTCCGTCCTTAGCGATGCCGCCGTGTTCGTACTGTTTACCGACGATAAAACCAGTGATGTTCTGCAGAAAGACCAGAGGTATTTTCCGCATGGTGCACAAGGTGATGAAATGCGATCCCTTAAGCGAGCTTTCCGAAAAAAGAACTCCGTTATTGGCCAAGATACCTACCGGGTAGCCCATGATCCGGGCAAAACCGCAGACGAGGGTGGGACCGTAAAGCTCCTTGAATTCCTGGAAACGGCTGCCATCGACAATACGGGCGATTATTTCTTTAATATCGAAGGCCTTTCGCAGGTCCGGTGGAATAATCCCGTATAACTCCTCCGGGTCATAATAAGGGTCCTCCGGCTCTGCCATATCCAGAGGAAATTTTTCGGCCGGATCAAGGGTCTCGACGATATTCCGCGCTATCTGAAGGGCATGGTCATCATTTTGAGCGTAATAATCGGAAACACCGGAAATACGGCAATGCACATCGGCTCCCCCCAAATCCTCGTCAGTAACATCTTCCCCTGTTGCAGCCTTAACCAAAGGCGGTCCCCCAATGAAAATCGTACCCTGTTTGCGGATGATAACCGTTTCATCGCTCATGGCAGGAACATAAGCACCCCCGGCCGTACAGGATCCCATAACGATGGATATCTGGGGAATACCCAAAGCGGAAAGCCGGGCCTGATTGAAAAAGATCCGGCCGAAGTGCTCCTTGTCAGGAAAAGTACCAGCCTGATGGGGCAAAAAGATACCTCCTGAATCCACAAGATAAATGCAGGGGAGTCTGTTTTCCATAGCCACTTCCTGGGCCCTGATGTGTTTTTTGATAGTCATAGGAAAATAAGTGCCCCCTTTGACCGTGGCATCGTTGGCGACGACCAAAACTTCCCGGCCGTGGATAACTCCGATACCAGTTACCATTCCGGCGGCTGGAGCTTCATTATCATACATGTCATAAGCGGCCAGGGCGCTAAGTTCCAGAAAGGGTGTATTCCGGTCAAAGAGCTTGTCCAGCCTTTCCCGTACCAGCATTTTGCCTCTGCTCTTATGAAGCTCACGGTATTTTTCCGGGCCTCCTTTCTGAATCTCGGCCAGTCTCTTTTTATAAGTAGTGACAACTTCTTTCATTTTTTTGACATTTTCTTTGAAATCCGGACTTTGGGTATCCACCTGGCTTTTGATCCTAAACATGACTCACCTCATATCATCTAATGAAAAAAAAGAAAATCGATTACCGATAACCGCTTCAAACAGGGACGAATTTGTATCCGTAGCAAAGTATTCCCGATTCGCCTTCCTGAGAGATTTTCCGGAATTCGATTTTAACCTCTTTCCCTATCTTGAGATCCTCAAAATCACAATCGACAATCTGTCCCGTCAGCTTAACGCCGTCCTCCAACTCGACAATTCCCACTGCGAAGGGAGCCTGATCGACAAACTGGTGGGGGGGCACACGAATAACCGTATAGGTCAGAATTTTTCCTTTCTCAGCCAGTTTATCCGGCTCAAGTTCTTTGTTTCCACACTCCGGACAGATCTGTCTGGGAGGGAAAAATTTTATCCCGCAGGATTTACACGCATTGGCTTCCAGCCGGTAACGCTGAGGGATTTCTCTCCAGTATCTTGATGGTGTCGGCATCTTTTCCTCCTTATTCTCTTTCCAGTATATGGACGACGGAACTGCCGCCGCTTCCTCCCATGTTCTGGGTCATGGCAATCCGGGCATCCTTAACCTGCCGCTTTTCAGCTTCTCCCCTGAGTTGCTTGACGGCCTCCACGATCTGCGCGATTCCGGTGGCTCCGACAGGATGCCCCTTGGATTTCAGGCCGCCGCTCGGATTGACCGGAATGTCCCCATCCATGGAGGTTTGACCCCTCTCAACGGCCTGGCCGCCTTTTCCTTTTTCAAAAAAGCCCAGCGCTTCAAGAACACATATTTCGGCAATAGTGAAACAATCGTGGACTTCTATAATGTCGATGTCTTTAGGAGATTTCCCGGCCATATCAAAAGCCTTTTTCCCGGATTGGTAAACCGCCTCCAGCCAGGTGATGTCTTTCCGGCTGCTGAGAGCGATAGCATCCGTTGCATGTCCGGAGCCGGTAATTTTTATCACCGGTTTGCCAAGGGTCCGGGCCATCTCCGCAGGACAAACCACCACGGCCGCCGCTCCATCCGTAATGGGCGAGCAATCCAGGATACGGAGCGGATCGGCAACCATAACCGAATTAAGGACAGCTTCTACGGTAACTTCAAAGGGAAACTGGGCCAGAGGATTGAGTGACCCGTTGTGGTGATTCTTCACGGCAACCATGGCCAACTGCTCCCGCGTCGTCCCGTATTTTTCCATGTGGGCCCGGGCGATCAATGCATACAGACCGGGAAATGTAATCCCGTGATATCCCTCATATTCCTGGTCGGACGCCGTACCCAGGGCATAAGTCGCCTGATAACCGTCAACGTCGGTCATCTTTTCAACACCTCCGGCAAGAACGACATCACTCATACCCGAGGCGACTTCGATAAAAGCCTGCCTTAAGGCAATTCCTCCCGAGGCACAGGCCGATTCAACGCGAGTCGCGGGAATGGGATTGACTCCCATATAATCCGCCAGCAGTGAGGCGATATGTTCCTGCCCCACAAAAATACCCGAGGACATCGATCCTATGTACATAGAATCGATCTTGTCGACTCCCGATTCTTCAACGGCAAGAAGAGCGGATTCAACGAAAACATCCCGCAGGGATTTTTCCCAAAGCTCTCCCCATTTTGTCATTCCAATACCTATGATAGCTACGTCTCTCATGGCCTCCTCCTATTCCGCTTTTCTGATTTTACGGCGGAACTTAGCGTATTCGCCGTACTCCAGGTATTTTTTATTCTTTTCCAAGATGGAGCGGGTTTTTGCTGCCAGATCCTGAACCTCCTCGATGCGCTTGGTTGCTTCTAAAATAAAGGCGTCACTGCCCGCACCGGAACCGTACGAAACCAGGAGAATTTTGTCGCCCGGCTTGGCAATATCCAAGACCGCCGTCAAACCGAGGGGCGAAGAACCGGAATATGTATTGCCCAGTTTGTTAACCAGCCATCCCGTCTCGATCTGCTCTTTCTTAAATCCCAGCATTTTCCCCACACGAAAGGGGAATTTTCCGTTGGGCTGGTGGAAGATAACATAGGTAAAATCGGAAGGTTCCATTCCGGCCTTCTTCATGATACCCAAGGCCGCCCCCTGGACATGCTTGAAATACGCAGGGTCTCCGGTAAATCTTCCGCCATGCTGCGGGTAATACTGGTATTCTCTTCGCCAAAAATCCGGAGTGTCCGTCATAAAAGCATAGGTTTCGTGAATTTCAGCTACGATGTTTTCCTTGCCGAAAATAAAAGCGGCAGCGCCAGCGGCAGCCGAATATTCAAGGGCATCCCCTGGGGCCCCCTGAGACGTGTCTGCCCCAACTCCCAGCCCGTACTTGATAAATCCGCTCTTCACCAAACCCAAAGCGACAAACATGCCTTCGGTCCCGGCCTTGCAGGCAAACTCAAAGTCAGCCGTATGCACTTCGGGTATGGCACCAAGGGCTTCCGCCAGAACAGTTCCGCTGGGTTTGACCGCATAGGGATGGGATTCCGAACCGATATAGACCGCTCCTATTTCAAGCGGATCGATTTTGGCCCGCTTCAGAGCGTTTTTAGATGCCTCAACCGCCATGGTAATGGTGTCCTGGTCGGGCGAAGGGACGGATTTTTCTTCAAGCATCAATCCCTTTTTATAGCTCGGCGCGTCAGCCCCCCAGACTTTAGCAATTTCTTCGACCTTGATCCGGTTTCGGGGTATATAGGCCCCATAGCCTACAATGCCTTCCATATATCATCCTCCTGCATTAAATTGGTTTTAACCTAACCTTCCGGGCGAGCCGGTTTTTGCATCCGCAAAAACCTCTGTTCATAATACCTCGCCTCATAAATAACCTGCACTATTCATAATGCATGTTAATAAAGATTAATCTGTTATTGTAATGAAAAAAAATCAGCAAGAAAAGCAGAATCTGCCTTAGGAGGGAATAAAAGGGGTTGAAAGGCAATTTTATGTTCACCTCCATCTTTTTATACAAAAGAAATGATGTAAAGTATTAGCCAAGATATTTCTTCTAACCTGCACTATTCATCATTTTGGCCGACACAAATAGTTAATTTCAATAATATGTGTCATCTAATGGTGATTTTAGGTAAAATTGGTAATGAAACACTTTCCATAACCGTTTTCAAGAAAATGTCGGCCAAATTAACCTTTCAGGCTGATTCATGCTTCAAAAAACGCATATAAGCCGAATGAAAAAAAAGCACCCAGGCGGAATCGAAATCCCCGGATCATACGGAACTTTTTTTCTGATAATCTCGTCTACCCAGGTGAAGTGAGTGAATTCAAAAATAACGATGCTCATTCAAGAATGTTTGGAAGGAAAAGAAGGAGCCTGGGAAATGCTCGTTAACACCTATTCGAAAAAGATATTTAACATGTCGTACCAGTTCGCCGGTTCATACCAGGAAGCAGAAGACATGACCCAGGATATCTTTCTTAAGCTGTACCATTCCATGGAAAAATACGACTTCAAGAAGAACTTCACGGCCTGGTTCCTGACACTGGCTAAAAATCACCTTATCGACCAGTACCGCAAAACCAAATGGGAGAAAAAAACGCGTGACGGTTTCGACGAAAAATTCATCCGCATGGACACTCTAAACAATCCTGAAACCGGCATCGAGAAAGACGAAACAAAAAAATTCATCTGGTCCGGTTTGAACCAACTGCCTTCAGATATCCGTTTGTGTGTCATACTCCGCGATATTCAAGGAAAACGATACGACGAGATCGCGGAAATCATGAATCTCCCCCTGGGGACGGCCAAATCAAGGGTCAACAGGGGACGGCTTCAATTGGCCAAGATATTGAAGCAAAAAAAGCAGGAGGAAGAGCATGAACTGTAAGGACATTGAGAACCTTTTCTCTGCTTACATCGAGGAAGAGCTCAGTCCCGAGGACAGGTCGGCTGTTGAGGAACATCTGAAAACCTGCCGGGAATGCGCGCTTCTTTATTCCTCCTTCAAAGAGACCACCTCTTCACTAGCGGAATTCCCCGAACTGGAAGTCAGCAGTGAACTTATGCGGAGGCTTCATGGACTTCCCATGAAGAAAAAAAGATTTTTTCGTCCTTTTGAAATTTTTCTAAAACCCTCGTTCCAACCCATCCTGGCCGTCGCCTCAATCATTCTGACGCTCTTTTCCTTTTACTTCTTTAATCCGGACCGTGAACAGTTCAACAGAAACATCTCCCGGCAGATACATCTTGGATACAGCAAAATGGAACGGTTTTTCGCTAAAGCGGAATCATTCACCGAAAATCTCGACCATCGCAAGGACAAATTTCTGGCATCTCTGAAAAACAGCCGTCTTTTCGGAGGTTCACAGAATGGAAATGAATAGATCAGGAGGTATAAAATGGCAGAAAAGATAGTTACCAAAAGACCGCCAAAATCACCGGGTCTGGCCGGATTCCTGGCCATATTTCCGGGCATCGGGGCTTTCTATAACGAACAGTTCATCAAAGGCATCGTTTTTATCTTTGTCTTTGGAGGATTGGTCACCTTTCAGCGGCACGGTTCGCTTCAGCCTTTCCCTGCGTTTCTGCTGACGGGTTTCATCGCTTATATGATTATCGATGCCGTACAAAGTGCCAGATCCATCAACCAGAGAGCTGAGGCGAACGGCGGAGTGAAAGTCAAAACGGAACAATTTCCCACGGAACTGAAATCAGGCTCCGTTTTCTGGGGAGGCGTTCTGATGGCTATCGGCATCATACTGCTTATGGCCAATTTTGATATCATCTCCTACTACACGATTTTTGACCTTTGGCCCCTGGCTGTGATTGTGGTCGGAATCAAGTTCATCGCTGACTATTTCTCCAAAGAAAAAAAGGAAAGTTAAGGAGAACACCATGTCCAAAAAAAAGAAAGACGCCCTCGCCTGGGGAATAATCCTCATCGTTATTGGATTTTTCTTTCTAATGGCGAACATCAATGTCGATATTTGGGATATCCTGGCCCGCTTATGGCCCGTTATCCTCATCATTTGGGGAGGATGGAAGTTGTATTTCGGGCTGACGGAACGGAAAGAAGAAACAAGCAAAAAATGAGGAGATCACCATGAAGGCAAGAGAAGTATTTCTTCTCATTCTTATTATCGTGGCCGGAATCCTCTTCACACATTTTCAGCTCGGTAAAATCCATTGGAGGCTGAATGATTGGGGGATTTTCACAAGCGAGGAATTTTTCTTCGAAGAAACCCGTGACATCAACCCCCCTTTGCCTGTGCTGCTGGAAGTGCAAAACCGGCACGGTGAAGTGAACATTCAAGGGACAGAAAACGAAACGGTCAAGGTCACTCTGCAGAAGATCATATGGCGACGGAACAAAGATGAAGCCGCTGAAGTCGCCCAAGAGCTGAATATGGAAATCAAAAAAGAATCCGACCGCATCATTGTATCGACCAATCGTTACGATTTTGAAAGAAGAAATTTTGAAACCGATTTCCTGATTCAGGTTCCCAAAAGCATGAAAATAACAGTTCATAATTCTTATGGGAAAGTGGTCGTGTCTGATACCGGATCATCCTTCATCGATAACCGCCGGGGGAAAATTTTTGTTTCAAATATCACAGGCAGCCTGACTGTTAATAACAGCTTTGACGATGTTCGTGTCGAAAATATCAGTGAAACCTGCAGCATAAAAAATAGGTACGGACAGGTAGATGTCAAAGATGTAGGAGGGACCGTCGATGTCGATCTCCGTACAGGTGACATTCTCCTAGAGAACATGAACCAGGGGGTAACTGTCAGCGGAAGCAATAACAGTGTTCGAGGAGAAAAGCTGAACTGTCCCCTGGACATCGAAAGCTCCTTCAGAAGAATAGCTCTCTATGATGTCGGTCCTGTCAAGATTCAAGGACGCCAATCGCCCATCGAGGTAAAGGGCAGCAAGGGTGCGGTAGAAATCCGAAATCGCTTCGCCAAGATCGAAGTCGAAGGCATCGAAGGCAACCTTTTCATCGAGGGAAAAAGCCTGTCCGTCCTAGGCAGCCGTATTATCGCTGAAAACATCACCATCGACTCATCCAATGAGGATATCGAACTCAGAGAATTTTCCGGAAAAACAGATATCAAAATTGCGCATGGACAAGCCATTATCTCTCCGTCTCCCTTAACCCATGCTATCGATGTTGAGGCTTCCTACTCGGATATCCGGTTTATGTGGCCACCGGGAGAAAAATATCCTTTTCAGGGATCGGTCAAAAACGGAGAGATAAAATGGATGCTGGCCAATCCTCCAGGATCGACCAAGGAGAACGGGTTAACGGTAATTAAAGCATTCAGCGAACTCTCAAACAGGCCCCCCATCAATCTCAGCACTTCTTACGGAACCATCTGGATAGAGGAATAGGCGAAAAAAGAATAGAAGATATAGGGTCCGTTGTTAAGGAGCGGGCCCTATTTTTTTTGTTTTAAGGCGTATAGTTTTTCCGTAAGATAGCCGTTGATTTTGATATTGAGAAAAGAGATCAGGTTGGCCAGGTCTTTTTTGTACTTTGTTACATAACGGACAAAATGATTTTCGTTTTTCGACCTAAGAAGATTTTCGAACTCAGCCACCTCGTCATTAAGCTCGATAAGGTAATGATTGATGGTTCTGTACTGGGCGATAATATCAATCAATTCTTTGCCGGTCAGTTT
The DNA here is from genome assembly GCA_016927475.1 of Candidatus Aminicenantota bacterium. Lineage (GTDB taxonomy): Bacteria > Acidobacteriota > Aminicenantia > Aminicenantales > Aminicenantaceae > JAFGMO01. The sequence goes on along the minus strand of JAFGMO010000006.1, from coordinate 8,924 downwards.
ATTGAAATCCAAATATGGGGGAAGCGATTGAAGGATGGTCAGACCCTCTCCCTGTATTTCGTTCAAGTATTCTTTGATTTCTTGAAAAAAAGATTTGTAATCTAAGGGGCTTTTCAGTTTTTGTTCCGCTTTATCAAGAAGCGACTCGTACTGTTCTTTCAGCGAAAGAATCACCTCTTTGATACCGAAATATTTTCTCGGAAAATGAAAAAAGTCGACGAAGTCTCGGCCGATGTAAATTTTGTCTCCGTAATGGGATTCGAGTTCCATGGGGGAATGAGTATAAAATTTGATCTCGTAGCGGCGTCCGCCCGAATCTTTCTCCCTTAACCGGGCTAAAATAAGATATTTATTCTGCTCGACAAAATAGCTGTTAACATCCAAAAGGACTGAATATATGGCTAGATTTTGAACGATATATTCCTTTATATAGTCAAGAATGTCCTCTTTCTTGTTTAAAAAATCGATTATTTCATCATCGGGGGCCGGATTGATTATGGTATAGGAGGGAGAGAGAAGGTAAAGAATCTGGCCTTTTCCCAGCTCAAGATACATGTTCTTGAGAGCTTTTTGATGGAGGTCATCCAGAAGCATGGATCGCAGGGGTGGAAGCCTGTCCAGGCTGAGTTTGGAAAGTTCGTTGACTTCGTTCATTTTGTATTCCGCTTTAGCTACCTGCTGTGTGGAAAATAGTATCACCGCCTTTTCAAAAAATCAACCTCACTTGAACCTGTCTTCCTATTTTCTGTAGCGGGTCCAATCCGCCGTACCGTATTTCCCCTTCCGGATAAGGGCGACTTCGGCTTTTTCCTTTTTGCTAAAGACGGACGGGACCAGATCAACGCCGAAAAATTCGGCCAAACCTTCACAAAAATGTTTCACGACCTCATCAAAACCCACGGGTTTTCCCAGTATGCGGGAAAGGGAAATCATACGAATATCCTCGCCGTTTTTGAGAAGCGACACGTTCTTAAGGAGATCATGTTCCTCTTCAAGGGGAATGGAGCCGTGCTGAACAAACCGCTCCCCCACCCTTTTCTGGGCGCTTCCAACGACCTTCAGGCCATCGACCTCAACCTCATTCCGGGCAGGATAGGAAAAACAGGGCAGGCTGCCGCGGACATATGATTCGGGAGGAGAATCAGCCAGATAGGGATGGACTCCCATTTTTTCCAGCCCCAGCATCAAACCCATGGATATTTTTTTGTATGAATCCAAAAGGCGTGAAGTGAATATCGTTATGTCCGAAGATGCCAGGGAATAGGTGACTTCCTTGTGATGAAGGACGAGCTTTCCGCCGGTCATCCTCCGGACGATATCTATTCCGTTGTCCCGGCAGTACTTTTCGTCCACGACTCGATCGAAACGTTGGGAGTAGCCAAGCGATGCAGTCGGCTTCTTCCAGGTATAAAATCTTAGGAAGGTCCTGGATGAGCCCGCTGTTTGGTTGAAGAGATATTCGTCAACAGCCATGTTCCATGAACCGGACATGGGCTTCCTGTCCAAGAACAAAGACCACTCTTTTTTTTTGAAAGACATAAACACTGTCCTTTTTTCACGATTTCACCTTAGATCAAACAATACTATATCAGATGAAACCCTGAAAAAACAGATATATCAGGTATCGGCCAAATTTATGAATAATGCAGAGGTACCTGCGTTATTCACGAGCCAAGCTTGCCGTAGATGCGAGGCGTCGGCGTACGAAGCTGTGCTCCGCACTGCGAGTACGCCGCAACGAAGCAGATGCGGTAAGATCGGATCGCCCAAAGGGTAAATTTGGCCGATATTTTCTTAAAACGGTCATGGAAAATGTTTCATTGCCAATTGTTCCTAAAATCACCATTAATGACACACAATATTGAAATTATCTTTTGGTATCGGCCAAATTTATGAATAATGCAGGTTAATTGAGGATAAACCAGTGCCCAAGATTCCCGCGATCAACGATCTCCTCGCCATCGCAGGTAAGGGGATCGACGTCACGGGCAGCTTTGGAAATGATGGCATCATAGCGGGATAACATACCCCTCCCATTATAGGCGGCAAAAACCGCATCCGTTATAACGAGAAAATAGGAAAGAAGTTTGTCCCCCTCAGGGGTATGTGCCCAAACAACGATGGATGTTCCTCCATCAGGCTTTTCGGACCTGCCGAGTGCTTGCCCGGCGAATAACCGGTCGCCGACATTGAGCGAAAGTTCAGAATTCAGGTGAAAAATCAGAATCCAGAAGGCGGAAAAACCATCGGGCTGAATTCCCACCGTCGTGCCTTTCCAAAGAGTCGTGCCTTCCCAGTCCTCCAGTTTCCCGACAACTCTCCCGTTAACGGGCGCAAAAATTCGAGCCGTCAACGGATCCACTCCGGGTTTTAAACCGAAGCTGTGTTTCATGCTCCGGCAGCTTTCGAAATCATCCGAATAGTCAAGTCCTTCTCCGGACCGGAATTTTGAGACGCGATCCGTTTTTGGAAGGTCTATACAATCCGCGCTTATGAATTGCGGTATCCCGTTTGTCTCCATATCATACGTCGGCCATTTCGAACGTGTTCCCGAGATGGTCCCTTCCATGAAGTTTGGACCGGTCACCGTCCAATCCCCAACAAATGTTTGTCCTTCATTTCCGGATACAACGAGCGCTTCAAATAAGCCGAACTCGGCAAAAGTTGCGGCCAATGTCATGGATTTTTCATACACCAAACCGCTCCCTTGGATGAAAAAACCGGAACCTGACATGGTAAAGGAGACATCACTCCCCGACTGCTCGACATCTAAAACAGCCCTGGGATTGGGACCGACGGTTACATAAAAGCGCCCTGAGAAATCAATGAGGCCGCTTGAACAACCGGCAAAGGAAAGGATGACCATCCATAATAAAAAACGTTTTAACGGAATTTTTTGCCTTAAAAAGATCAAATGCCTTTTACCAATCTTGTTTTCACATTATATATCAGATTATCAAGGAAACCCAAGCGAAATTTAAAAACTTACCAAAAGCAGTAGTCAAACAACGAAGAAAAACAGTTGACATGGGTGGTCATTTGAGTTTATTATAAATACCGACGGTCGGTTTTTTTAGAGTATAAGATGACAAAGAAAAAACCAAAAGAAAAACGGATTATGGATATCATTATGGCCGCCGTGGATCTTTTCCTCGAGAGAGGCTACGAAAAAACCTCTATGGAGGCCATCGCCGAAAAAGCCGGGATAAGCAAAGGCGGCCTTTATTTTCACTTCAACAGTAAAGACGAAATCCTTATTCAGGCCAATTACATATTAAATGAACCCACCGCCCGGATGATGCAGCAAGCTTTAAACAAACCCAAAGCCAGTGAAGGACTTTCCTTTTTCATCAGGAATTATCTGAAATACTGGAAAATTCACGATAAAGAAGCGGTTTTCTTTTTCCTGTCAATAACAAAAACTCTTGATTCCCCTGAACTCTGGAACATGTATGCTGGCTACATGAAAAAAGTCATAAAGTTTTACCAGGATCTGCTGCAGAAAGGAATCGATTCGGGAGAATTTATTCCCCATTCGACCTATGATCATGCTTTGATTTTGATGTCCGCTCTCGACGGGATAACAGGCTATCTTGTTATGAATAAAAACCTGGATGAAAAAGAGATCATTTCCATATACGAGAAAAAATTTATTCACGATATTCTTCAAAAAAATCATAAAAAGCTGAAAGGAGAGTGAAATTGTCGCATCCTGAAAACAGACCTGTTTTGAGCTTAAAGAATGTCAGCAAATCCTACGGTGATGTTAAGGCCGTTCAAGATTTATCTTTGGACATCCGCAGCGGAGAAATTTTCGGTTTTCTGGGCCCCAACGGCGCCGGAAAAACCACTACGATCAGTATGATATGCGGGCTCTTGAGAAATGACTCCGGCGATATCTTCATCAACGGTTTTTCTCTAAAAAAATTTTACAAGACGCTGAAACCTCAAATCGGGCTCTGCCCCCAGGATCTGGTGATATGGGAATCCCTTACCTGTTTGGAACAATTGGTTTTTGTCGGCCGGCAATATGATCTGAATGCGAAAGATTCCCGGCGCAGATCCCTGGAGCTTTTAGATATTTTGGGGCTGGAAAATAAAAAGAACAGGCGGGCTAAAACACTGTCCGGCGGTATGAAGCGCAGGCTGAATATTGCCCTGGCCCTTGTCCACGATCCCGAAATTGTTATCCTGGATGAACCTCAAGCAGGCCTCGATCCGCAAAGCCGGGTTCTGGTAAGAGATTACGTCCGTTCCATAGCAGGAAGAAAAACAATCATTTTAACAACACACGACATGAATGAAGCGGACCTTCTTTCCGACCGGGTCGCAATCATCGACTATGGACGGCTTCTGGTTCTGGACACACTGGATAATCTCAAAAACCGGATCGGGAAGGGAGAAATCCTTGAGATCAAGATTAAGGAGAGGCAGGGGATTATATGGGATCAAGTACAAAAAAACCTCCCGGATAATCTTAGTCACCTGGCCTTTCAAAAAGGAATTCTGCATATGCTGGGAGACAACATTCCAGAAGCCCTGCCTTCTCTTCTTCAGGAACTCAAGAATCACGATCTCCAGGTTGAAGATATAAAAATCAGGAAAAAAACTCTGGAAGATGTTTTCATCTCTTTGACTGGAAGGGGATTAAGAGAATGAGACTGATCAGCTTATTGAAAAAAACCATGATCGAAAATTTCAGGGACTGGAAGATTATCATACTCATCCTGTTTTTCGCTCCCTTTTTTGTGTTTCTGATGTATTTCTACTTCGGAAACACGGTGGTGGTTTACGACGTTATGATTGTGAATCACGATACCGGAATCCAGGATGAAGGCGGTATTCGTTTTTATGCCGGATATGAGCTGATCCAACAACTGGAGGACCTCAAATATCCCAGTGGGATAAAAATTTTGAATATCCATCTGGAAAAAAATCTTGATGAAGCCAAACTAAAGCTGAAAGACGAATCCGCCGACCTTATCGTCGAGATTCCGGCAAAATTCTCCGAGACACTTCTCGAATACAAAAAAGGGAATAAACCTCCGCCGGTCACCGTACGCACCTACGGAAATGCTTCGGATGTTTCATACATTATGGCAGCCGCCTGGTGCGACTCCCTGACATACCAGTATGCCGCCGTCCTAACCAATCAGGAGTCACCCCTTCATCTTGAATCGGAATCTATCGGGAAAGCGAGATCCCTGACGGATTTCGAGTTATACGTACCAGGCTTATTGGGATTGGCCGTGATGATGCTGATGTTCTCGGCAGCAGCCTCCGTCATCAAAGAAAAGGATAAAGGCACGATTATCCGGCTCCGTCTGGCGAAAATGAAAGCCTGGGAATGGCTTTCTGCCGTCAGCCTGGGCCAAATTCTCATTGGACTTGGGGCTATCGGGCTGACTTATCTGACCGCCGTCAGCCTGGGTTATTCTTCCGCAGGTTCTTTTTTCGCGGCTATTGTTGTTTGTGTTTTTTCCTGTGTTTCGATCATGGCCGTCAGTATGATTGTCGCCGCCTTCCTCCGGTCCATATTCGACCTTATGACCATCGGCTGTTTTCCCTTCTTTCTTCTGATGTTTTTTTCTGGCGGCTTGTTTCCCCTACCGGAAGTACCTCTATTTACCCTGGGCAGCCATCCCGTAAACCTCAATGCCGTTCTTCCCACAACTCATACCATACATGCCCTGGACAGGATCCTTAATAATGGAGACGGCCTTGAAGCCGTAGGATTTGAACTGGCGGCTCTTGCCGTCCTGTCTGTTATCTATTTTACATTTGGAGTTTGGCTTTTCAGCCGGCAGCATCTTCGCGCCAAATAATAAAGCAAAAAAGCGCTTCACCCCAGCTGTTTTATGCTCCCTTTTAAGCCAATTAAAAAACCAGCCATACCGTCCTCTTGAAAAGATTCATAAAAATAAGTAGACTTATTTTCCCAGGGGCGAGAACGCGGGCATAACTCAGTGGTAGAGTACGAGCTTCCCAAGCTCGGGGTCGCGGGTTCAAATCCCGTTGCCCGCTCTCTCGCCCCTGTCTTATTTTCTCTATTTTCCCCTGGTAAAACGTCCTCTTACAAGAAATCCTATGAATCAAAATGCATAAAAATGAACATATCTGTTACATATATGTTGACGTTTATGTTACGTGATAATGAAAAATAAAAGGGGCCCGAAGGCCCCCAACTTAAGTAGGATTATTCGATCAGTGAAGCATGGCCTCACATGACCGTAAGGATCTAATTTTTTTTAAAAAACCGTCCCATGGCTGCCTATGACAACGGAAAAATTTTCATCTCTTGATTTAAATATAGCACTCCCTTTTTTTTTGTCAAATTTGATTTTTAAATATCACTTCCCTTCATGGCCTGCCTTCATCAGGTCCCGGGCGGCCGGTCCCGGGACAATAGGGCCAGGTCTCCCCGGCCCTATTTCGGCTTTACAATTCGTCTTCTTCGGTCAGGGTACAGCAAAGCCCTTGTGTGTGTACGTATGCCTTTTTTTCTTCTCCGTAAATATAAACTGTTTCTAGTTCGTCCTCACCTGCTCCATCAATGTCAAGGTCAATGATTTTCGCGTCCCAGTCGTAAAGGGGGCCTTCCACTCTTTGGATAAGGCCTCCTTCCAGGATGATTGTTATTTCTCGTTTTTGTTTCAATTAATCCTCCTTGTAATTTTCAAAAATCATGTCAAATCTTTTTTTGATTTCGACGGGGTGCAAATCTCCCATATCTCGCATGGAGTAGTATCTTTCTTTGGATATAACTACATGGTCCAGTACATCGATTTGGAAAAGCCGGGCGCATAGGGCGATATCAAGAGTGATTTTTTTGTCCGGTTTGGACGGTTCAGGGTCTCCGCTCGGGTGATTGTGTACAAGTATCATTGAAGATGCGGAGAGCTCCAGGGCTCGCCGTATGACTTCCCGGGGATATACCGCGCTGCTGTCAATCGTTCCCATGAAGCATGATTCAGCCTTGATTATCTCGTTTTTTACTGTCAGGTAGATTGTCCAGAATACTTCCCGGTTAATGTTCGCGTATGGTTTCATACGTTCAAAGACAAGCTTTGAGCTCTCCATCATTTCCCCGGTCGTTTCCGGCATTTCCTGGGGCTCTGGAAATTTTAACTCCAGGTTCATTTAATTAATCCTCCTTAAGTTTTTATTTGCCCTTCCGATGCCTTACCACATCGGCGGGACATTAGGCCGGGGATTTCTCCCCGGCCGGTTCTGTCTAAGGGCCTTATGATTCGAGTTTTCTTATAATCTGCTCGGCGGTCCTTAAAATGATTGTCCCGGATTTCCGGGCCTTGTCCTTGTCCCCGTTCCAACTGCCGATGTAGGCGCCGGAGCTCTGCTTTTCAATCCCGAGACAGGAGCACACAAGAAAACTGATTGATTCGGCTTCAAGTTCTGCCTGGTCCTTCCCTATTTCTCCAGCCTGTCTTTTTTTCGAGTGCTCAAGGATTGCGTGGGCCAGTTCGTGGAAATAACTTCCCTTCATCTGCTCTTTGTTTTTCCGTTCGCTGATATGGATTTCTTTTCCGTCTGTCCATCCTCCCTGAATTCCGTTGTCAATGGTCAAGGGGAATTCCGGCCATTTCGCGGCGATTTCCTCCAGGGTGTAATCGGTTTTTCCTCTTACCTCATGTCCCATATCCAGGGGCTCCCCGTCTGTTTGGGATACATCAAAAACAGGAACACTAATGAAATACAGGTGCTCTTTTTCGATTTCCTCAGTTTCCCCGGTTTCCGCGTTTTCCTTTTCCGCTTTCTCTTTCCAGAATGCCGGGGCTAAAATCCAGATTGCCTTTTCACCCTTCCTTACAAAGCGCTGCTTTTCTTTCCATGTTTTAAAGCCGGCGCAAAGTGTGGAATCGGGATTTTGTTGCCACATCAACAGGGTGTTATACAGGCTGTACCGATGGAAACCATTGGTCCATCGTTCGGCCAGGGCTTCCAGGGCCTCCGGGTCCCGGGTGATTTGGTCGGCCAGGTCCGAGAGTTTGGCCACTAGGGCCTTTTTTCTCTCTTTGCCTTGTAGGCTGGCCAGGTCCTCAAACCTTGTTGTTTGAGTTTGCATTTAATTAATCCTCCTTAAGTTTTATTTATGCTTGCTCCGTATCTTGCCGTACGGATGAAGCATTACAGGGCCAGGTTTCCCTGGCCCTGGGCTCTGCTCACAAGCTGCAATACCAATAATCGGTCAAGATGAATTCCGTCCCGTCGTCCAGTTGAATCATTTTTCTTTTTACTGATTCGATGTTATCCGGTTTGATAATCAGTCCCCGGTCATCCGGGAAGTCAATAATCAGATCGCCGTCCTGTTCCCGGGTTTTGCATTGAATCATTTCAAGTTTTCTCATTTGCATTCCTCCTTTACCCCGAAATAAGATTTCATCCGGTAAAGCTTCCAGATAATCTCTGTTTGAGTAACAGGTTCCCAGTGTTCTTTTAGGTATTCATAGGCTTTTTTCCTGCTCATCAATTCCCCGTTTAATCGAAAAAGTATTTCACAAGGTCTTTTGTGGTTTATCCAGACAGGCGCTTCCCCGAAAATGTGATACTCGCGCGGACAATACCAGTCAGGGCCGAGTTTTTCCTTGTCTCTTTGGTATTCTTCGTTTGTGTACATCAGCCAATAACCTTTACCTGGGCGTCGGGATGGCTTTTCTTAATCTGTTTAAAAACAACTTCCCGGGGCGTGCTCAAGAGATATGCTGTGTCAATCCGGGGCGTACCGAAAACAGACTCAACCTTTCCCCTTTCCGGGCCTGAGCGATAGTAAACCTGCCAACAATTCCCCTTCAGGTTTTTCAAAATTAAAATCTGATTCACTGAATCCTCCTTAAATTTTTTTTGTCACCTTGCAGCGACATTAAGAAGGTCAGTTTTCCCCTTCGATTGCGTCAAGAATTTCTATA
>JAFGMO010000005.1 GCA_016927475.1 Candidatus Aminicenantota bacterium | reverse complement strand
CCTAGAAAATAACACCAGTCATCACCCGGTTCATCCGGGTGATCCAGGATTACAGGCAATAATTTTCATTGTTCGCGGGTGCGCATGTGCATGAAAAATTCATACAGATTAATAGTGATTGACAAGACATTTTTGTGTCATTATACTATGATTCTTAATTTTACGGCGCAAGGCGAGGTAGCTCAGTCGGTAGAGCGAGAGACTGAAAATCTCTGCGTCGGCGGTTCGATTCCGTCCCTCGCCATTCCCTCCTTTCTCCCATCAAAAAGAACCGGTTTTTGTATCCTCTATCGCTTTGAAGAGGTGGAAACGAGAAAGAGCGGTTTATGATATTTCCCGGGATAGTCGAAGGAGAAGATCTTTCATCGGTCTGCCGAATTCAGGGTGCTTTAAAGCGATTTCGACGATAGCTTCCAGCTGCCCCATTTTATTGCCTGCATCGTATCGTTTTCCTTCAAAAAGATAACCGTAGACGGCTTGCTCGTCGGTTAGCTTTTTTATGGCATCCGTAATCTGAATTTCCCCCCTGTGGTCGGGAGGCGTTTTTTCGATGGCTGCGAAAATTTCCGGGGTAAAAACATAACGGCCGATAATTCCCAGGTCGGAAAAGGCTTTCTCCGGACCGGGTTTTTCAACCATATCTTCCACCTTGAAAACCCGCTCGCTGATCTTTTTGGGCTTGATGATGCCGTATTTTTTTGTCCCTTCTTTGTCCACACGTCCCAGAACGATAACCGATGCTTGGTATTGTTCAAAGGTATCCATAAGCTGCCCGATACATGGACGGCTGGGACAGACAAAAATATCATCGGGCAGCAGGACAGCGAACGGTTCACGGCCGATATACTCCCGGCCCATCAATATGGCATGTCCCAGGCCAAGCGCTTTCTTCTGGCGAATAAAGCAAAAATCGGCCAGGTTGGATACACGGCGCACTTCCTGCAAAAGATCCGCTTTTTTCTTCTCTTCGAGAAACTGTTCCAGTTCGGGGCTGGCGTCAAAATGGTCTTCCATGATGGATTTTCCCCGGCTGGTGATAACGGCGATCTTATCGATGCCCGCCGTTACGGCTTCTTCAACACCATATTGGATGATGGGCCTATCAATAACGGCCAACATTTCTTTCGGCAGCGACTTGGTTGCGGGAAGAAAACGGGTTCCAAATCCCGCAGCCGGAATAATGGCTTTACGTATTTTCATGAATAACCTCTTCTAAGCTCTCCTAACTCCTGCCTTTAATAGAATAGCACTCACGGCCTTCGCCTTCCATCAAATGAAGCGGCATCAAGAGCCGGAAACAGACCCTGTTGCAAAAACAGGAAACTTTTTGAAAACCGGTAATTAAACCGTAATCTGTGGTCAGAACCTGTAGCTAACCGAAATGTTGGGAACCAGGATCTTCATGGTATGTTTGCCGGGCTGAGCCGTATCGTACTCGGGATCGTAGAGGGGACTTCCCAGTATCGTCAGCAAAGGATCGATTTCTCTGTCCTTGCCCATAAGGTACTCAAAAGCAAGGTCGACCTGAAGACCGTCCAACCTATACCCAAACCCGACGGTAACAACATTAAAATCGAAGCTGGGAAGCAGGACATTCATTGTCCTGTCGGGTGCCGGTGCCGGATCAATATAATATCCGGCCCGAAAGGCCAGGTTTTTCACCAGGTATTCCCCGCCAAAACGTATCTGCATCTTGTCTTCCCAGTACATGGGCCTTTCATCATCCCCGGAAAGCCCCATAAAAACCTGCCACATGGGATCCAGGTAGGTGGCGGTCATAACGTCGATCACAGACCACTGCGTCCACTGAACATCGGCGGTCACGGTCAGACCTTCGACCGGTTTGACAGCGACTCCTCCTGCAATCCACATCGGCCAGGTCACTTCCCTCTCCGATCCGGATTTGGGATTTAATCCGGCAAAGCCTAAATTGGCGATCTCGGTATCACCGCTGAATTTGACCTTGGATGCCGTACGGAAAGTGGCCCCGATGCTGATCATTTTATGAGGTTTGGCCAGGATTCCGATAGTAGCCCCATATCCCCATCCATTGACTTTTTCCTCATATTGTCCGAGGTCGAAGCCGATGGATTCGCCGCCGGCATGCATGGACAGATTGAACATACCGTAATTAATATTCAGACTGGCTCCGATCATGAAGTTATCACTGAACTTATAGGCCACTGCCGGGGCAAAAGTGACCATTCCAATCTTACTTTTCCAGGAGTAGGCTTTATCGAAGGAGATAAGTTTGAAATCATCCCCCTTCCAGGTCGCTCCCAGTCCGGAGGGCGTATAGACGCTGAATCCGGCCACGAGCTTGCTGCTCACGGGAAGATAAAAGGCGGCCATGCCCGCTAAATATTGTTTCGATTCCGTTTTCGCATCTACAAGAGGAGCCGTGTAACCGGGAATTTCCAGCGTGTACGTTCCCTTGGGAATAAGGTCAACCCCGTAAAAACCAAAATATTTCTTTTCGAACTGAGCCATACCGGCGGGATTCCAGAATACGGCGCTGAAATCATCCGCCAATCCAACAAAAGCGCCTCCCATGGCCAATGCTCTTGATCCCAAACTGTTGAGATTGAGACCGTTAGCCAGACATATAGAACTACCGAAAAGAAGAAATAGAGCAATAGAACAAAATATCCTTGTTTTATTCATACCGACCTCCCTAACCCGGATATTCAGGTTTATTTCATTCTGTTTACACCATTTTCCCTCGGATTGTCAACCAAACAAGGAATCAAGTCTTTGCTTGACTCATTACTGAAAACTGAAAAATAGTTTAAAGTTTAATGAAAGATAAGAAAAAGAAAAAATTTCCTTGTTCCCCGATTCATTCGGAGGACCGCAGTATAACAGAAACTACCTGTAGGTGTCGGCATGAATAGTTCGGGCTAGACTTTGCCGTTCACGAGCCAAGGGGCTAGGCCGGGTCGGTTGCCGCAGATGTGAGGCGTCGATGGACGAAGCTGTGCTCGGCACTGCGAGTCCATCGCAACGAAGCAGATGCGGTGAGATCGGCTCGCCCGCAGGGTAAAAAAAAGCCGATTATATAATTTAAAAAATGAAAAATCGTCCACATAGCCTTTTACAGGCAATTTACAGCAAAAACTTATCAATCGGCTCCAAAACGAAAAATATATCGGTTATCGGCTTTTTTTTATGAATGACAAAGTCTAGATGGCCTCGACCTTAATAACTCCCGGCACTTTTTTCTTGATAAAACGGGTGATTCCCTGCTTCAACGTCATTTCGCGCATGGGGCATCCCTCGCAGGCGCCCAACATCCTGATTTTAACAATCCCGGCTGCGGTCACTTCAACGAGCTCCAGGTCCCCCCCGTCAGCTTGAAGATGGGGACGGAGTTCTTCAACGGCCTTCTCGACGTCTTTTTGCATTCCATCCCTCCCAGGTTATTTCTTTTTAAAAATAATATTGTTTTGGTCATCGGCGTCCACACAAATTTTATCCCCTTCCTTGACCTCCCCCTCAAGAATCTTCATGGCCAAGGGATTTTGGACGTCTTTTTGAAGGATTCGCTTTAAAGGACGGGCACCATAGACCGGGTCGAAACCCCTCTCCGCCAGCAATTTTTTGGCTCCCTCGGTTAACTCAAGGAACATCCGCTTTTCACTCAATCGAAGCCTCAGTTTTTTGATCTGGATATCAACAATCGCCAAAAGGGACTCAGGAGAAAGAGCTTTGAAGATAATGACCTCATCAACACGATTGAGAAATTCCGGCCTGAAATGCTCTTCCAGAACGGCTTTTATTTCCTTCTCCACCTTCTCTTCATCCCGGCTAAAATCCTTGATAACCTGGCTGCCCAGGTTGGAAGTCATGATGATGATTGTGTTTTTAAAATCCACGGTCCGGCCCTTGCCGTCTGTCAACCGGCCATCATCCAGGATCTGGAGAAGAACATTGAACACATCGGGATGGGCTTTTTCAATCTCATCCAGGAGAACGATGGAATAAGGACGCCGCTTTACGGCTTCGGTCAACTGTCCGCCCTCTTCAAACCCGATATATCCGGGAGGTGCACCGATCAACCGGGCTACGGTATGTTTTTCCATGTACTCAGACATGTCCAGTCTGACCATAGCTCTCTCATCATCAAATAAAAATTCAGCCAGCGCGCGGGCTAATTCCGTTTTCCCCACACCTGTTGGACCGATAAAAATGAAGGAACCCAGAGGGCGCGAGGCATCCTGAATCCCTGCCCGGGCCCGGCGGATGGTATCGGAAACAGCCTGAAGGGCATGGTCCTGGCCGACGACTCTTTTGGAAAGCTCTTCTTCCATTTGAACAAGGCGCTCAATATCACCTTCCATCATCTTGGAAACCGGAATGCCTGTCCATCGGGAAACGATCTCGGCGACATCCTCATCAGACACTTCTTCTTTAAGCATCTTCTCTTCGCTCTGCAGCTTATCCAACTCCGCCGAAATCTCCTTGACTTGTTTTTCGTTCTCTACCAGCTTGCCGTAACGGATTTCAGCTACTTTTTCCAGATTTCCCTGACGTTCCGCCTTTTGTTCTTCGACCTTTAAGGCATCAGCCTGTTCTTTCAGGGAGTTTATTCTGTCGATAAGATCTTTTTCCTTCTGCCATCGGGCTCGCAAAACATCTCTTTTTTCTTTAAGATCGGCCAGCTCCTGGCCCAATTTTTCCCATCTTTCCTTTGAAGCTTTATCCTTTTCTTTTTTGAGGGCCTGCCGCTCAACCTCAATCCTGGTGATATTTCTTTCCAGCTCGTCGATCTCTTCCGGCATGCTGTCGATCTCGATACGGATGCGGGAAGCGGCCTCGTCGATCAGATCAATGGCTTTATCGGGAAGAAACCTCGCCGTGATGTACCGGTCGGAAAGCGTTGCGGCTGCGACAAGTGCCGAATCTTTGATCTTGACTCCATGATGAACTTCATACTTTTCCTTTAAACCCCGGAGAATGGAAATCGTCTCTTCTACGGAAGGCTCCCCGATGTATACCTGCTGGAAACGTCTTTCCAGGGCGGCATCCTTTTCGATGTATTTTTTATACTCATTGAGAGTCGTAGCCCCGATACATCGAAGCTCGCCCCGGGCGAGAGGAGGCTTGAGCATATTGGAGGCGTCAACCGCCCCCTCGGCCGCTCCGGCTCCGATGATGGTATGCAACTCATCGATAAAAAGGACAATTTCACCTTCGGCTTCCTTGATTTCCTTAAGAACGGCTTTCAACCTATCCTCAAATTCCCCCCTGTATTTGGCCCCGGCAATCAGGGTGCCGATATCCAGAGCGATGAGCCGTTTGTTATGCAGGGATTGGGGCACATCACCATCGGCAATACGCTGGGCCAAGCCTTCGACAACAGCCGTTTTTCCCACTCCGGCTTCCCCGATAAGCACCGGATTGTTCTTCGTCCTCCTAGACAGGACCTGGATTACCCTTCGAATTTCATCCTCCCGTCCGATGACCGGGTCGAGCTTTCCTTGCGAGGCCAGGGCCGTGATATCACGCGCATACCGCTCCAGCACCTGATATTTCCCTTCGGGTTCCGGGTCGGTAACTCGCTGCGTCCCCCTAATGGATAAAAGCGCCTTTAAAACAGCATCTTCCGTCACACCGTTTTCTTTTAAAATCCGGGCGGCATCTGTTGTACCTTCTTTGAGAATGGCCAGGAAAAGATGTTCGGTGGAGATGTACTCATCCTTAAACTTTTGGGCCTCTTTTCCGGCAAGGTTTATCATTTTTGACAACACCGAAGAAAGTACGGTACGCCCTTCCCCTTTGACGGTGGGCAATCCTCCGAGCAAATCTTCGATGTCAGCTTTGATCCTGGCGGCGTTCACGCCGATCTTTGCCAGCAAGGCCAGTACAATATTCTCCCTCTGGTTGAGAAAAGCTTGGAGAAGGTGTTCCGGCTTAACTTCCGGATGCCCCAATTCTTCCGCGAGGGAAAGGGCCATTTGAAAGGCTTCCTCGGACATAACGGTGAATTTTTCCGTTTTCATTCTTAACTCCCATCTTAATGTAAAGATTCAAACCATGAGCTGTCAAGGTTTTCGGAATGATTCATATATCCTTTTTTTTCGTGTCTTTGAAAAAATAATGTCTTCAATCTGAGATTATAACTTGACAATTCTTGAAAAATTGATATTTTTTCATTAGAGTGAAGTTATGGAAGAAATAGAAATACTCAGTTGGATAACATTGGACGCCATCAAAAAGACGGCCGAAGTAATTGAAACAGTGGGAAACCTTCAAACGGGACACACCATGTCTGTTTTCTGTAAAATCGACGAAGATTATCTGGAACTCTGTTACAGCGACACGGCCTCAAATTTCCTAAGAAGATTCGAGGACAGGGAAGAGCTCAATATGGCTTTGGAAACGAGAAAAGAAGAAACAGGTGATGCCCCCTATGATGAGGACCGTTCTTTTGATGACGCCTTTGACGAGGACGAAAGCACGGAAGATTTAAGCGAATCTGAAGATTTTTAGTCCGAATCCACATCCTCTTAAACCCACATCCTAATCCCCCCTCCTGCCCAAAGGCAAAAAATATCTGCCAAGGCCGCCTTCTGGGTCTTTAGACCTTTATTTTTTTGCGAAGCTTGTTTAAAAAATTGAGAGCTTCAAGGGGAGACATGCTGTTGATGTCGCATTTTTCCAACTCTGCGCGTATTTCTTTCAAGATACTTTGATCTCTATCTTCCTGAAAAAGAAAAAGCTGGTTCTTTTGATGTTCGCCGGCTGAGGAACGATAAGCGATCCGGGGACGTCCGGAACCATCCAGTTCTTTTTTCTCCAGGTTAAAAAGAATTTCCCGTGCGCGGGAGACGACATTTTGAGGAACCCCTGCCAGTTTGGCCACATGAATGCCGTAGCTCTGGTCCGAGGGACCGGGAAGGATCTTACGTAGGAAAATAATATCATCTTTACGTTCCTTGACCGAAACATGGTAGTTTTTGATTCTTTTCAAGGTAAGAGCCAATTCTGTCAGCTCATGGTAGTGCGTGGCAAACAGAGTTTTCGGCCTGGCTTCTTCATTCTCATGCAGGAACTCGGCCACAGCCCAGGCGATGCTCAAACCATCAAAAGTGCTTGTCCCCCGGCCCACCTCATCCAGGAGTATCAGGCTTTTGGGGGTGGTGTTATTCAGAATATTAGCCGTCTCGATCATCTCGACCATAAACGTCGACTGCCCTATACTGAGAAAGTCCATGGCCCCGATCCGGGTGAATATCCTGTCAACGAGGCCGATTTCAGCTTTTTTTGCAGGGACGAAAGATCCCATCTGGGCCAGGATGCAGATCAGGGCTACCTGACGCAGATAGGTCGATTTTCCGCCCATGTTAGGCCCGGTAATGATCAGGATCTGATCCTCATCCGCATCAAGATAGGTATCGTTGGGAATGAAAGGTTCGGATTGAGTCATTTCAATGACCGGATGGCGTCCTTCCTGAATGTGGATCTTATTCCCCGGCCCGATACGGGGGCGAAAATAACCGCGCCGCACGGCCAACTCAGCCAGGGCGGAATAAACATCACAGTGAGCCACTTCACCGGCCATCCTCAACAGTCTTGATGTTTCGCCGGCGATTTTATCCCGGACTTCAAGAAACAGACTGTATTCCAGATCACCGATTTTCTCCTCCGCATTGAGTACTTTTTCCTCATACTCCTTAAGCTCCGGCGTGATAAAACGCTCCGAATTGACCAACGTTTGCTTGCGCATATAATCGGGCGGGACCTGGGAAAGATTAGGCTTGGTAACTTCGATGTAATAACCGAAGACCTTGTTATAGCGGACTTTAAGCGAAGTAATACCTGTCCTTTGCTTCTCTTTTTTTTCCAAGTTCGTGATGAAAGTTTTTCCTGAACGGCTGATCTCCCTCAGGTCATCCAATTCGGTGTTATAACCGTCCTTGATGATTCTTCCCTCAGTCAAAAGAAAGGCCGGCTCTTCCAGAATGGCTTTATCGACCAGGTCGGCAATATCCTCGAGGTTATCCCATTCCCCGGCCATTTTTTTAAAGGCCGTTGATTTAAGCTTTGTAAGCTGCGTCCGCAAACCGGGAAGAATCCGAAGAGATTTTTTCAGGGAGACACAATCCCGCGGATGGGCTGCGGCCAGTGAAATTTTTCCCGTCAGCCTTTCCAGGTCGCGCATATCCGCAAGGGACTCCCGAAGCTGATGCCTCTCCATGGTTTTTCCGGCCAGTTCTTCAACGGTATCGAGCCTGGCTTCAATGGATTCGCAGTGCAACAAAGGTTGAAGAAGCCAGCTTCTCAACAACCTTGCCCCCACGGCCGTTACGCTGAAATCGATAATATCCAGGAAAGAGCCGTCCCGGCGTCCATCCCGCAAATTGCGCACCAGCTCAAGATTCTTGACGGTCGCCGCATCCAGAATCATCCGCCCGCCGCTTTCCCGGAAAGAAATCTTATGAACAAGAGAAAGCGAATCCCGGCGGAGTTTTTTCAGATAGGTTAAAAGGCCCCCGGCAGCGCCAATAGCCTTGTCCCTACCCTCAAGTCCAAGACCGGCCAAAGAGCGCACTTTAAAATGTCTCAATATTTGGCTTTTTGATCGAGCTGGATCGAAGGCCCAATCCTCGATGGGGCTTTTCAGAATGGCGGATATATCATTCCTCACCAGAAGTTCTTGAATCCTGGTTTCTTCTTCTTGAGGATAAACCACTTCCTTTGGAAACATCTTAAAAAGATCGTCACCGAGGTTCCTTTTTTCACCCTCCATATGCTGGCTGCAATTGATTCGTCCCGAAGCAAGATCAATAACCGCCAATCCCCATTCGTCTTTGCCTGGAAGAAGGGCGGCAATGTATATGTTTTCCCTCGTTCCTCCGGCATCCAATTCGACCGCTGTTCCGGGGGTTAAAACCTTGACCACATCCCTCTTGACGACTCCCTTGGCCGCCTTGGGGTCCTCCACCTGTTCACAGATGGCGACTTTAAAACCATGCTTGATCAGCTTAACCAGGTAGGATTCGGCGGCATGATAGGGGACACCGCACATGGGCACCTTTTGCCGCGAGGTTAGGGCGATCTCAAGAACGGAAGAAGCCTTCTCGGCATCTTCGTAGAACATCTCGTAAAAATCCCCAAGCCGGAAAAAGAGAAGGGCATCCTGATGGTCTTCCTTGATGCGGAAGTACTGTTCCATCATTGGGGTCAAGGAATTTTTTGGGCTCATTCCGAATGAATTGTAGTTAATTCGAAAAACTATTACAAACGTTATTGTCCATGCGGCCCGTTTTCCCTATAATATTTCAGAAAGCACTCCCATGAAAGCCGGTAATTCTCCCTTAATCGACAAAACACTCAAGACCAAAAAAATCTTTTTTTTCGACCTGGACGGGACCATTTACCTGGGAGACAGACTCCTTCCGGGCGCTCGAAAAACCCTGTCCATCCTCGAAGAAAAGGGAATCGCTTTTTATTTTCTATCCAATAACTCTTCCCGCTCCAAACAGGACTATGTTGAAAAGCTTTCCGGTTTGGGCATTAAAACAACAACGGAACGGATCCTTCTTTCCACCGACGGTGTTATCGCTTATCTTAAAAATCGGAAAACGACGAATCTCTACATCGTTGGCACACGATCCATGATTAAAATGTTTGCCGAGGCGGGATTCGAAACGGCATCGCCAAATCCCCGGTATGTCATCCTCGGATACGACACGGAACTGGATTACGAAAAGATCAAAAGGGCCGCCCTGTTGCTGCAGGAAGGAGCGGAGCTTCTTGCCACCCATCCCGATTTCGTCTGCCCGACACCTAAAGGGCCGGTGCCGGATGTCGGATCGTTCCTGGCCATGTTCAAGTCAGCGACGGGAATATCGCCGGTTAAAATCTTCGGAAAACCCCACACCGCAATGGTCGAACACATTCTTCGATCCCATGGAGTCAGTGCCGACGAGGTGGTTATGGTGGGTGACCGTTTGTACACGGACAAAAAACTGGCCGACAACCTCGGATGTGATTTCATCTGCGTGCTGAGCGGGGAAACGAAACGGCGGGATATCGAAAAACTGAAGGATCCCCCCGCCCTTACCGTCGAAAACGTGGGGCATCTGGCAGAAATAATCGAATAACCCGCCCTATTCACGAGCCGATATGGCCTCATAGGTTAGCTAAAGTTTAGAAGCGCCAGAATCTTCTTATATCTTGGCTCGTTGCTTATTTCTCTTAACCGGTCCAAAATGAAGTAGATTTTCAGATAAATGATGTTGGGCGATCCTTCCTCATAGGCTTTTTCCAGGGCATCAAGCGCCTCTTCTATTCTCCCCAAGGGGGTGCACATCTCAACATATACCCAGGGATCGATATATCTTCTTTGTTCCATTCTTTTGATTCTTTGAAGAGTGTCCTCCGCACGCCGGATCTCTCCACACCTGGCATAGACAAAGCACAGCCAGGACCGGGACAGGGGATTGTCCCTTCCTTTGATCATTTCTTCGGCTTTATCGGCCGCCTCAATGGCCCTGGGAAAATCTTCCATAAAAACATAGTTTGCGGCCATTTTGACATAACCCCAATACCAGTTGGGATGAAACTCAATAAGTTTTTTCAAAGCTTTATCCCCGGCCTCGAACTCAAATTTGGACATGAGCGCCACGGCCACCCAGTGGGCAGGGCTTATGGCCAGAGGGTCCAGCTCATAGGCTTTCTGGGCATGAACCAAACCCTCATCGACCCGGCCCATGCACATCAGAAAAATTCCGTACTCATTATGGGCATCACTGCTTCCCGGATTGAGCTTAATGCCCAGCCTGAATTCTTTTTCCGCTTCCGGCCAGTCCCAATCAAAGCGGAATTTGATGACGCCGGCGGCGGTGTGGGCTTCGGCCAGGTTTTCATCAAGTTCCAAAGCCCGCTGCAGCGCGGCCTTGGCCTTGGGAAGGGCGTCCCGCCGCGCTTTAGTCGTCAGGTAGGCCTGAGCCGTATGCGCCTCTGCGATGGCCGCATGAGCCAGGGCAAAACCGGGGTCCAGGTCCACGGCCTGCTGAAACAGGTTCATAGCCTTGTTCATTTCTTCCCTGGTCCCGTAAATGTAGTGCCGGCCCTGCAAATAGAGGCTGTAAGCCTTGGAATCCTGAGAATAAAAACGGGAAAGATGAGTCCGCTCTTCTTGAGAAAGTCTTAGTCGCAGCTTTTCGGTGATGGTCGTGACGATGTTTTCTTCGATGTTCAGAACATCCGTCGGGCTGCGTTCAAAGCGTTCTCCCCAGATCTGGTTTCCTTCGTCTACGTTGACCAGTTCGGCTCCGATGTGCAGGAGTTCCCGGCGAAGGTTTATTCTTCCGGTCAGAACAGCCTTGACTCCGAGTTCCCTTCCAATCTCACGGGGATCCAGGTCTTTTCCCTTGTAGCGAAAAACAGTGTAGCGGGCCATAACTTTAAGCCCGTTGAGCTTGGAGAGCCGGTTGATGAGGCTTTCGGTAAGGCCGTTGCTGAGGTAATCCGTATCCTGGGCGCCGCTTTCATTTTCAAAAGGAAGCACGGCAATCGAATCGATGACCTGCGGGCGTCCGGGAAAAAAGACAACGGCCAGAAAAACCAAAACGATAAGCAGAAGCGCTCCGCCGCCGAAAAACACGGGCCCTGCTATCTTGCGTTTTCGGCTTTTTTCCGCTACGGGTTTGACCCCGGCTGCCGTTCTCACATCGGTAAATATTTCATCCGCAATCTTGGACAACTCACGGGAAACTTCCTCGCTGTTTTGAAACCGGTTTTTTTTATCTCTTTCCAGGCATTTGAAGATCAACCGGCTCAGACTCTCAGGTATTTGAGAATTAAACTCCCGGGGATCGTTGGGCTTTTCCCCTTTGTGTTTCATGGCGATGATAAGGGATGTATCCCCTTCATAGGGAAACCGGCCGGTCAGCATCTCATAAAGGATGACGCCCAAGGAATAGATATCCGAACGTTCATCCGCTTCTTTGGCTTCCGCTTGTTCGGGAGACATATAGACCGGAGTTCCGATCATGATCCCTTCCCCGGTCAGCTCACCGCTTTTTTCTTTAGTGGAGCGGGCTATGCCGAAATCCAACACGCGGGCATTGCCTTCACGGTCGACCATGATGTTCCCTGGTTTCAGATCACGATGGACCACTCCCATCCGGTGGGCTTCGGCTAATCCCTCGCAGACCTGGCGGGCGATTTTGACCGCGGTATCCACGGCTAAATGGTCCGACTGCCTGATCAACCCTTTCAAATCCTGACCGTCCACATATTCCATAGTAATGAAATAACGGTCTTCCTCTTTGCCCAGGTCGAACATACGGCCGACGTTCTTATGAGAAATTTTCCGGGCCAGGCGAATCTCGTTCCTGAATCTTTCGATCGTTTTGGCGTCGGAAGAAACTTCCTTTTTCAGGAGTTTTAGGGCGACCTTTTCTTTAATCTCCGTATCATAAGCCTTGTAGACATTGCCCATCCCCCCTTTTCCCAGCTCTTCGATGACCTGGTAGCGGCCGGCGAAAGAAACACCCGTGGCCAGCTCCTCCGGCGGCGTTTCCATTGTTTTGGTTATGGAAACGGCCTCTTCAGATCGAAGAGGTGCACCGCACGTACCGCAAAATTTTTGGGTTTTGGGATTCTCAGTGCTGCACTTGGAGCACTTTATCGTCATTGTCCCGCCTTGCAATAAAGATTGTTTAAAAAATATGCTTTATTCGGCAAAAAGTCAAATTTATCTGTCGATCTTCCGGACGCGCAAAGCGTCTCTGACGTACTCAACCATCGACAGAAGCGTTACGGTAATGATCAGCCAGGATAAAAAATAAAATACCCATTTTCCCGTATATTCCCAGTAAAAAGGGCCGAATAAGACAAGGCCGGACCCGATCGACTGAACCACTGCTTTGATTTTTCCGCTGAGGCGGGCAGCTACCGTATGACGCTTCTGGGCTAATAATATTCGGCTGTAGGCCACGGTAATATCCCGTACGGCCATGGCTAGGGGAACAAAAAAAATGACCAGCCCCGCATGGGCCAGCCCCCAGTAGACGACAAGCCGGCTGATGCTATCCGCGTAAGGATCCAATGTCGCGCCCAGCTCAGAGGTGATATCAAAATGCCGGGCGGCGATTCCGTCAAATGCGTCTGTCGCTTCAATCACCACCAGCATCAGAAAGTAAAAAACAATCCACTTTTTTACCTGGCCCATAAAAACCAAACTCAAGGTAAAAACAAGGGCTAAGGGAACCCGCGCCAAGGTGATGGACTGGATGGCGATGAACTCGAGGGAGCTTTTTTTCTCTTTATCACCATTCATTGTTTTACAGGAATTGCTTCTCAAACACTTTATATGATGTGTTTATGATAAGAGAAAAATCAGACGGAAGCAACCGTCATCCATAAAAAAAACCTATCAAGTCTCTTATTGTTTCAGCTTTAATTTCAAGACATCTGTTCTTTTGTCTTTTCCAGCGATTCCGGGTCTTCAACATTCAGGATAAGTGGCTTTTTATCCCACTTTTTGGAAATTCTTTTGGCCAGTCCGGAGAGGACTTTACCGGAACCCAGCTCAACAAAAACGTCCACTTTTTCCATGTTAAATAGCTCCATGGTTTTATACCAGAGCACGGCGTTTCTCACCTGCTTTTTCAGGGCTTCCCTGGCTTCTCCCCCGGTTTGAACCGGGAGGGCATCAACATTCGTTACGACCGGAAATGCCGGATCTTTAAATGGTACGGCATCCAGGTCTTTTGAAAGTTTTTCCGCAGCACTCTTCATCAACTCACAGTGGAAGGGAGCGCTGACGGGAAGGGGAACCGCCCGCGGCGGATCCAGGATATCAAGGACTTCCTCGACGGCTTCCTTGTGACCGGCAATGACTATCTGCTGTTCGCTGTTCCAGTTGGCAATCTCGACGACACCCCGACTGACTTTTTTTACGCTTTCGGCGACTTCCTCATAGGTGCTTCCTAAAACCGCCGCCATCGCCCCTACGCCTACGGGAACCGCTTCCTGCATATATCTCCCCCGTTTATGAACCAACAAAAGGGCATCCTCGA
Source organism: Candidatus Aminicenantota bacterium (assembly GCA_016927475.1). GTDB lineage: Bacteria > Acidobacteriota > Aminicenantia > Aminicenantales > Aminicenantaceae > JAFGMO01. Next base: position 66,091 of record JAFGMO010000005.1, on the reverse strand, counting down.
ACGCCAAGACTCCGGAGGCAACCAGAGCCGAATATTCTCCCAGGCTGTGTCCGGCAGCCATGTCGGGCAGACGTCCCATCAGCGAAAAAGCGATGGTACTGACCACCAGAAGTGCCGGCTGGGTATTTTTTGTTAGTTTCAGCTCTTCTTCAGGCCCCTCAAAACACATCTTGGACAGCGAATAGCCCAATGTTTCATCCGCCCGGGCAAAAAACTCACGGGCCTGCTTGTCGTTTTCAAAAAATTTCCGTCCCATTCCCACAATCTGGGAGCCCTGGCCCGGAAAAAGAAATGCGGTAGGCGACATCTTCCCTCCTAAATAGTACCGGAATGGTTTCCGCTTGATGGAAGCTTTGCTTTAAAAGCTTTTAAAATCATTGACTTGTATCTCCGCCTTCTCTCTCAAGCTGCTGATCCATTCCCGTACTTGTTCTTTGGTCTTCTCATCCCTGAGGACCGATTCGATAACATCAAGAATCTCCATCATCGGCAAGATCGGCTCATTTTTTCCCTTTTGCAAGGACAGATAAACCTTGGTATAGTAAGACTCGATCTCTTTGAGGCTGATCACAACAGATTTCTTGAATTTTTGAGCTATGATTTCTTGGAAAGCGATTTCCTCCCGAATATATTTTCTCAAATCATCCCAGGCCAACCCAAAAGACTCGAGCTTTCTATTGACGGTCTCATAGCCCATTTTTTGGGCCAAACGCCGCAGAAAAGCATCCACCTCCTCTCCCCGGACATAGAACTCCTCTTCGGCCATTCTAAGAACAAGTTTCTGATCAATCAGTTTTTCAAGGATAATTTTTCTACGTTCTTCCCCGTTCGGCAGGCTCTCGGAAAAAAGCTCAAATTCTTCAACAATCCTGACATCCGTCAGCGTGATGACTTCATCTTCAACAACAGCCAAAATTCTGTCCACAATTTCCTGTCCCGCCTGAAAAATTTTCCCCGAAAACAGTAGAATACCGACAAACAACAAAACCGGTTTGGAGAGAAACCTGAATTTCCCTGTCATTAAAACCCCATCAGAAAACATGCCCAATCGTGAAAAACGCAAAGATTTTTTTTTCACCCTGGGGGACATCAAGATTCCAGGCCATCTCCAGGCGCACCGGGCCCAACGGTGTCCTGTATCTTAATCCAAATCCCAAGGCATTCTGCATTTCCTTGAGATTAAATTGGCTCCTTTTGGAAAAAACGCTCCCGACATCATAAAAAACCGTTCCGAAAAGGTCCTTCAATGCCGAAAGCAGAGGAAATGACAGCTCAAAATTCAACAATGTCAAGGCTTTCCCTCCAATCGGCTGAAGGGAATCGGGATCCTTGGGACCCAGTTCGTCAAATTCCGTGCCGCGGAAAGAATTACTCCCCCCGGCAAAAAACCGCTCATGGATGGGTATCCTTCCCCGGCCTAATCCCACCCGGGCCGTAGCACTGATGACCACCCGGTCGAACAATGTAAAAAACTGTTGGTATTTGCTGAAAAGCTTCTGAAAATCGGATTCCGAATTAAAGAGAGGATAGGCCCATTCGAAAGCAATGCTGAAAAAATGACCCCTGGCGGGATTGAAGGGATCGTTCCGTTTATCCCAGATGAAGCTTTCGGAAATGGATGTCGTCGAAAAAGGAAAAAACTGCCGGTCGATTTCAGAGGGGGAAAATTGAAGATCAAAAAGTTTCGTTTGCGCCAGACGCAGAGTGGACAATAAAAGCGTTTCTTCGGAAAAAGACTTGATCGCTGTCAAGCTGACGCCCCTTCGGTCATAACTGTAGCTTTTTCGGGTTTCCTGCTCCAACCAGCCGTTGAGATAAGTCTGAAAAGGAAGCCCGAAAAAATAGGGCTGTTCCCAGGAAATAACGGCCCTTTTCTCCCGCAAGCTGATCTGGCCGACGAGGCTAAGTTGGGCCGCGGTTCCAAATACATTGTTCCGCATTAACTCGGCCGTTCCCCTCGGCCGGACGACAGTATTCCAAACGGCAAAACTCTTAGGTTCTTCTTTGGTTTCCAAACCAATCCCCAAACTGGCATAGTTTCGCTCCCCCTCCCTGACTCTAACCACAATATTTTCCCGTTCCACATCGAGGGGTATTTCTTCTATCTTAACATCGGTGAAGATTCCCAGCCTTTCCAGCCGCCTTTTGGACTCCTGCAGTAAGGAATAACGGGCATACTCTCCTTCCTTAACTCGTATTTCTTTGAAGATTGTTCCTTCCCGGGTCGTTTTGTTCCCTGCAACGAGGATCTTCTCGATAGTGACGAGCCGTCCTTCTTGTATAACAAAGGCAACCGAATACGCATATTCTTTCACTTTTTTAACTTCGGCAAAAATACGTGTTCCCCGGACTCCTTTGTTCAGGTACAAATTTTCCAGGGTCTCGACATCTCTCTGGACATCGGGACTGAAAAATGGGCCTCCTTCACGGCTTTCAATAGTTTTCAGTAAGTTTTCTCTGGTGAAATAGGAATGGCCTTCGAAAGAAAGACTCTCAATCGTTTCCCGGGGACCTTCCATGATGGTATAGGACGCGTCTATGCTGTTCTCATGCATGATAAACGTCAGGTCGACATCGGTATTGGGAAATCCCTGCATACCATAGTAAGCCTTGATTTCACGGGGAAGCTCAAAAATCCTGGCTTCATCAATCCAGCTTAAAAAGGGAATTTTTTGGGGAATATCCAGAGTACTCATCAATTCTTCCCTGGAGAAAGACTCATTCCCCTTGAAAATGAGGTGTTCGACCTTGTATTTTTTACCGGGATTTATATGGTAGAGAATACGGATCGTGTTTTCTCCTCTTTCAATTGAAGATCGGACCTGGGGAAAAATATATCCCTTATTGCGCAGATAGACCTTTATCTTGGCTTCTCCTTCGGAAACACCCCATTCCTCAAAAATCCTCTCTTCCCAAATAGGTTTGAGAAGATCTTCCGGAATTTTGGCTCCTTTCGTCTCAAGCTCTATTTTTTCATGAGGTTTTACAATGAGGCTCACGTTCACGGTTTCCTGTTCCTTGTCGAAGATTTCCTCGCCGACGGCAACTTCCGCTCTCCGGAAATTCTGCGATCGATAATATTCTTGCAGACGTTCAACATCCTCCAATAAACGCGAGGGAACATAATCTTTTCCCGGCTTGCTCTCAAGATGTTTTTCCAGGCTTTTATGTGGAAAGAGAGGTTCCCCTTTGAATGAAATCGATTTGATCCTGTATCTTTTAAAAGAATTAACCTTAAAAAAAACGTTGATCTCGGCATCTTCTTCGTTCTTTTCCAATTCAATCGAATATTCAGGAGAAAAAAATCCTCGAAGACGAAGAGCAGATTCCAGCTCTTTTACGGCTTTTTCCAAACGCTCAGGAGAAAAAGCCTCTCCTTTCTGAAGGGAAAAGATGCTTTTAACAAGTTCCTTATCCGGAATCTTCAGATCGCTCGTAGCCGAGACGCTTTGGATCACAAATTTGCGTTTCAAGTGAAAAACGAGGCGGATGGCCTCCCTGCCTTCACGTCTTACCTGAATGTCTGAAAACATGCCTGTTTTATAAATCTGTTTGATGGCATCGTTGACTTTTTTTAAAGAATAGACACTTCCTGGATTTATCGAGATCAATTCCTGCATATTTTCAGGACCCGGTCTTCCGTCAACCCAAAAAACGACCTCGCTGATTGTCGCAGAAGAAGCCTGGGGAGAGGCGGAACAAAAAGGGGCTTGAAAAAGTGAAGGGAATCCTCCACTCAAACCCACAACCAGACAAAAAGGAAAAAAACGTTTCCTAAAACCTTTTATGTATCTTGACATCAATACTGACTCTTCCTTCTTCATTCCTTGTGCCGACGATAGATATATCATCTGTGAGTTCCCACTCAAGACGGGTGATATCATCCCTTTGTGTGGCAAGATTCGTCGAATATAGGATGAAAAAATTTTTAGAGATTTTTTTCCCCAGTGTCAAACGGGCAGTCATTTCTGCCGAAGATCCCATGACAAAAGGCTCGATCCGAAACCGGTCGATACTGAATAACCGTTCTGCCCGGTCCGTTGCTTCTTCCGCCAATTGGAATGAGAGCAGAGAAGCCGTACTCTGCCGGGTACTTGTGTCATAGGAATAAGTCCTTTTAAACGATTCTCCCAGGGCAAGCAGCGCCAGGACATCCTCGGGAGGAAGCGGAGGGGATGAACTGAATTCCGGAGTCAGTTTTTCCAGTGGCCCGTTAAGAGAAAAGGTAACCCTGTAATCCTTTACAAAGGTCTCACCCTTAAAATTCAGGTGCGGTTCCGTCGAGGAAGGATTGAAAAAATTGATCCGCCCTGTGAGTATCTTGAATTCTCTATCCTGGAAATCAACATCTCCTCCCAACGCCTCAATCTCTCCAAGAACAATCGGGGATTTCACACTCCCGGAAAGAGTGAGATCAAAGCGTCCCCTGATTCTTCCCAGAGAGTTTTCCATCCAGGCATTATCAAGAGCTCTCAGCCTAATATTCAGATTAAGATTATCAAAAAATCCCGAAGATGCTGTCTCCTGGAAGTCGGGGGTCGAGTAAAATTCAAATTTCTCATTGACTTCCCGCCGCCAGGACAACTGATGAAAAACAAAATCGCCATTCAACACAAAACGCGAATCCTCCCGGACAAGGTTTAACGTCCCGTCAGTCAGTGCCCGCGTCCTTTCCAGAGGCGCCAACAGCATTTTTTCTCCCTCAAGTTTGATATCTGCCTTCTCCAAACCTTCTCTCCCCAGCCGGAGCTCCCCGGATGCGTGAATATCTCCTCCACCCAATTGGCCCTGGAAAGAACGAATGGAAATGGTTCCGTTATTGACAAAGGCCAATCCGGAATAATTCCTGACGGCATGGGCAAAGCGGTGAAGGGGAAGAACCTCGCCCCTGAAATCCAGGATGCCTTTGAGCTGTGGCTTGCCGCTGTTTTCCTTGATCTCAGCCCTGTAATTGAGCTCTCCTTCAGCCCCTTTCCAGGGAAGAAGAAGATCCAGGTTTCTGAAGACCCCCCTGGCCTCAATCAATGTACCGGGACCACTAAGGGGAACAAAAAAACCGAGATAAAGCTCATTCTCTCCCGGCTGGAAAAAACCATTTAACCGTATTTTCAGTCTGTTTTCCTTCAAGGCCAAAGAGATTTCTCCCCCTGAATCCATCATCTGAAGGGGATCATGGTGAAGATTGTTAACCTCGAAACGGCCTAAACAAAGGTCCTGTTCAAAATTACCTTTCCCCTTCAGGTCAAAAAAAACAGTTCCCGTTATGCCGCTGTAAAGGGAAGATAATTCCAACTGTTCTCCCGATAAATCGATATCGAATTCACGGCTGGAAAGATCAATCCGTATGTATCCTTTTATCTTCCCCTCGTAAAGACTTAAGTCCAGGTTTTCCAGTTGAAGCAAGCCGTTTTCCCATGTCAATGTCCCCATGGCCCGGCTCATCTTTTGGTCAAGAAAATATAGGTTCTCACTCGAAAAATCACCTTCTACTTTCAGTTTATCCTCTTCATAAAGAACGGCAAACCGGCCGGCGGCATCTCCCCTTAGGGGGAAATCGATACCAAGGGCCGGGAAAATTTCGTCCACCTTTCCCCGGTCGAGCCGCATTTCCGCTTGAACATAATTCTCTTCTACCCGGATATCAAGGTCTCCTTTCATGGATGAATCCTCAATCTGTATCCGTCCTGAAAAAACATCGTTTTCCACAACGGCCCAACCCTTCACTTTTTGGGCGTCAAAAAAGTCAAAACCGCCGGGTGAGAGGTCAAAATCAAAACGGATCTTCGGCTTTTTGTAATCTCCCTTGATTGAAACATCACTCAAGCCACGCCCGCGGATTTCGGGAAAATCAAATTTTTTATCCAGAAGAAGAGAGGTGAAATCCCGGGCCCCATCAACATCACTGGTTTCTCCGTTAATAGTGACATCCAACTTTTTATCGAGATAGATATCTGCCTCGACAGCAGCGTCTGCGAAATGCGACCTCAGACGTTTTGAAAAAATGGAAATATGATCCCGGCCATCCCAATCCAGTTTTACATCTCCTTCGAAAACATATTTTCCCGGCTCTTCTTTAACATAATCGTCCCTCAATTCCGCTTCAACATGCAGCCGGCCGTTTTGCAGGGAAAAGTTCCCCCAAACAGGAGATGCGACGGGCCATGGAACGTCAATGTCATTCATAACGGGTTCCAGGAATACCCCCCTGGCGGTTCCATCGATCCTCCCATCGGAGAAAAAGAGGCGGACAAACTGCGAAGGAAAGGCCCCCTCCCAGATATTGAACTCCACGCTTCCCTCCTGCCCGAAGTTCACCTTCACTTTTCCCTTGACCTGTTCCAGAGGAACCCCGCTTAATACAAGATCCCTGCTGGAGAAATCTGAAGAAAAGGCGAGCAGCCCTGATTTTCGGGATAAAATTCCGTCTCCTGAAGCTTTGCCTCTCCAAACAAAGGGCAGGTCGAGAAACTCGGCCAAGAGGCCGGTTTTTATATTGATGGAAGTTTGAAGATCAAACTCGGGGTCCAAAAGGTCCTTTATTCTTCCTTTGGCCTTGACGATGACATCGGAGCCGTTGGCCAAAAACTTTCTGACTATGATATTATCCTGGTTGCCTTCTATAAATAAGCTGAGTTCCCCCTCCAAAGGTTGGGAAAGCTGCGGCAAGGAAAAAATGTTCACGTCCGATTCCGCCTGAAGAAAAAATGTATCCTTGCTCTGCCGAAACACAGCCCGAAGCCCTCGGGACTGAAGGTTCACGTTACGGCCCCAGATATAAAATTCGCCATCGCGGATCAATCCCTTTTCGATAGGAAAAGGAAAAGAAAAATCCCAGGAGCGTTTGTCCCCGGGCTTATCACCGGAAGAGGAGGTGTTCATCCTGAGTATGGGATTTTCAAAAAAAATCTCAAGCGGCTTGTTGCGGGTCAGGAGAGCCCTCAAAGATATTCCGATAACAACCTTTCGGGCTGAAAAAAAAGGATTGAGAGAGATTGAGCGAGCTCCCTCCACGATAAGAGCGGGAGGAAAAACGGACAGATGAAGATTGCTATAGTTGAAGGTTGAAGAGATCTGCTTTTTCACCTGCCCCAACAAAACATTTTTGATAACAACACCTGCACCGAAAAGGAACAAAAAGACAGCTCCCAGCGTGATCAGCGATTTGATTTTCCGGCTAAGTTTCATACTGCCAATTCCATTCCATCCCGCATAAAAACCTATGAATTATACAAGCATAAGACAAATAATCCCTCAAAAAATCATCATAATTATTTAATCGATTATTGAGGGTAGATTATTACTATAGCACTTTTATGTTTGCTGTAAAATAGGGGATTCTTTTTGAAGTTCCCCCAATTTTTTGAGTTTTCCTTGGAAAGTCAGAGGCATTACATATTAAGGGGTCCTGTCACGGATCTTCCCCATCCTCGCTATCGCTCCGGGTGGGGAGTCCCTATAGGGAGCGCCTCCTTATTCATAGCGGAGGGAGTCGACGGGATTTTTCCTTGCAGCCCTCATTGTCAAGGCACAAACCGTCAATAAAGCTATAACAAAGGCCGCCCCGCCTGCGATCAAAAATATCCACCAGCCGATCGAAGTACGATAGGCAAAACTTTGAAGCCATTTGTTCATCACAAACCAAGCGGCTGGCCAGGCAAAAAGGTTGGCCATAAATACCCAGGCGAGGTATTCTTTTGAAAGAAGCACCGTAATATTTGAGACCGATGCTCCCAGGACTTTTCTTATACCGATCTGCTTTATTTTTTGTTCCGCGGAAAGGGCCGTTAATCCGTAAAGACCGAGGCAAGCGATAAAAACGGCCAGGATGGTAAAATATTTGAAAAGCGTTCCCATACGTTCCTCAGCCTGGTACTGTATATTGAGGGCGTCATCCACAAAATAATAGTCAAAGGGAACATCGGGAAAAAAACTCATCCATTTTTCTTCAATATATTTTTTGCTTGCGAGAAGTCTATCCGGCCTGAACCTTACGGATAACAGACGAAAAGAGCGACCCGCATACTGTTCGTCCGGGATGACCAAGATCAAGGGCTCTATGGCGTTGTGGAAAGATCCAAAATGAAAATCTTTGACAACACCGATGATCCGGCCCTTCCGTCTCCACAAGGTAAGATTTTCTCCAAGGGGAGATTCCATTTCCATGGCTTTGGCGGCCGTTTCATTGATGACATAGGCCTCGGTCGCATCGCTCGAAATCTCCTCGGAGTAATATCTGCCTTGATCCAACTTTATGCCGAAGGTGGAGGAGAAATCATAATCCGTGCGTAGAAGACGGAAATAGGTCTCCACATTTCTCGTTTTGTCTTTCCAGACAACCCCGTCCGTATTGCTCAAAACGTGGGCATCGAGCGGTTCGGACCGGCATAAACTGAGGACATCGGGAGAATTCAGGAGTTCATTCTTGAAGGCCTCGTAGGACCGGCTTATATCCCCGCGGACTTTCACACATAATATCTGGTCTTTGTCATACCCCAAGGAACTATTTCGGATAAAGAAAAGCTGCCTGTAAACAACCAGGGTGCCGAAGATGAGTATGATGGACAGGGAAAATTGAAAAACCAGGAGCCCTTTGCGGAAAGCCGTTCCTTTGACATTGTGACTGTACCTCGTTTTCATCAAGACAAGGGGCTTAAAACGCGATAAAAACAGAGCGGGATAATACCCGGAGAGCAAACCCGTTACAAGAGCCATCACGAAGGCGCCGCCGATAAAGAGGGGATCGCCAAAAGGTATGGAAAGAGATTTTCCGGAAATGCGGTTAAACACAGGCAGGAAAAGCTGTGTCATCAGGACGGCCATGACTAGAGCTCCAAAGGATAAGACCATGGTCTCCCCCAAGAACTGCCGCACAATAGAAGACCGGCTTGCCCCGGCAATCTTTCTCACACCGACCTCATTGGTGCGTTTTAAAGAGAAGGCGGTGGATAGGTTCATATAATTGATACCGGCAATCAATAAAATGATGAGAGCCGCGGTGCCGAAGATTGTGACATATCTGATGTCTCCCTCTGCCGATAAAAATTTTATACCCCCCCCATAAAGATGAATTTTTGTTACAGGGAGAAGGTCGTAGGACAGATTTCCAAACCTGGCTCCTGGATGGCGCCGGATTTCCACATCCTTTATCTTATCCGGTATTTCATGAAGGTCACTGCCCTCCCGCAGGCAAATGAAGGTTTTCAGGACCTGGTTATCCCACCGGTCCCAGTCTAATCCAAAAAGACGTATGATATCATAGGAAACAAGGATATCGCTCTTGAAAAAGGAATGGGAAGGCATGTCTTCAAGAATACCCGTAATTTTCATATCCAGGGCCTGCCCGAACATGAATAACTGAATCGTCTTGCCGAGAGGTGCTTGACCGCCGAAATATTTTTGGGCCGTTCTTTCCGTCATGAGCATGGAATTGGGATTGGGAAAGGCACTTCCCGGGTTTCCCTCAAGAAAGGGGAAATCGAACATCTCGAAAAACTCCGAATCGGCCAGGCTTATATCCTCCTCAAAAGATTTATCGTCAAAGCGGACCATAAGTTTTTCCGATCCGGGCACCCGGCTGAAGCATGTTGTCTGGATGACATCGGGAAAGACTTCTTTCAAAGCCGGACCAAGCAGTTTTGAGGTCGGGGCCATAAAGGCGTCTTTTTCTCCACGAAGGACCAAATAAATATTATCGGCGTTTTGGTGAAACCGGTCGTAGCTCAACTCATGCCGGACATAGAGCGATATGATAAGAAAAGAAACCATACCGATGGCAAGCCCGGTCATATTGATAAAAAAATAACTCTTATGTTTTTTCAATCCCCTCAAGGCTGTTTTAACAGTGGTTTTGATCATGACTCCTCCAAACAAAAAACTGATTTTCAGGTAGGACAAGGCAGCACAAAAAATCTGGCCCCAGAGCCAAAAAATGGCGGCGGTTTTTCCCTTCCGCCGCTCGATGTATTTGAATTCCTCGCTGCAGTCGCCGGTTATGGAATATTCTCGCTCATAAAAAGTCAAAAACGACAGCAGCCGGCTGGCCAACCGGGGAGGTTTTTTGGACTTTTTGCTCATGGTTTGTAGTCCTTGATAAAACCCGGAATACTGTTCCAGATGGAGTTCTGAAGTTCATAGGCTTTCCATAAGGCTTTTTCCCCCGTAGGGGTCAGGGCATAGTAGATCCGCGGCCGGCCGACTCTTTCCGGTGAGGATTCTCCCAAAGTTTTTTTCACATATCCTTTTCTTAGAAGCTGCTCCAGGACGTTGTACAATGTTCCATAGTTGATGTTCTTTCTCAAAAGCTTTTTGACTCTTTGCCTGACGGAAACGCCGTATGCCTTTTCCCCAAGTTTGAAAACGGAAGAAAGAATGATTTGTTCAAGGACGGTTATTTCTTTCATGGGCCACCTATTTTATGTAATTCACATATAAATATACGGAAATGGCAAAAAAAGGTTCCCTATTCAATCAATTTTTTTTTCCTGAGGATATGAAGTTTCTATTATCCTATGAAAAGGACAAATATTGGATTTGTAGTATTTACAGATCGAAATAGACACAGGGGATGGCAAAAATGAATGATTCCCCTGAAAAAAACTAAATCAGGATATGATTAAGATTAGCGTATGAAGCTTGAATATCGAGAGCTTTTATCTAAGTTCCGACATCGTTTGCTGGAACTTTTCATTAGCCTCCTTGACTACCGGGTCATCAGCATATTGTCCGATTTTCATCATGGCACTCATAAATTTCGGCATAATCTCTTTTTCCAATTTTTCTATGAGGGGTTTTAATTCTGCCGGAATGTCTTCATCTGCGGCATTATCCAATTCCGGATATTTCTCCTGTATCGCTTTCATTTGGGGAACCATGCTTTTCATTTCATCGGAAAAATTGTTGAGGGCAGCTGCCACGGCCTCGGCGTTTTCAGCTTTATCAAGCCCATTGACAAAATTTTCGAAAACCTGGACCTGCTTTTCCATAAGTTTTTTGGCATCGGCATACTTACCACCACCGCAGGCAGTCAGACCAAAAACAAACACGACTAATGTTAGAAAAAACACCCACTTTTTCATTTTGACTCCTTTTGGTTATTGTATTGATGGATAAAAACGGCTTTCTCTCGCGCTGTTTTGAAAAAATCTCCAAACACTGATTTGCCCTCAACCCATCGCCCTGGAGCATAAAACATATCAAGCAACAATGTCAAGAAATTAACCTTTGCATTTACTCGCCTGTATATTCACGAATAAATGCAAAGGTAAATATTTGACTCTTCCCTCATCATGAGAAATAATGTTCGCCGTTCCAAGAAAAATATCAAAATGCCCAAAAAAATATCGGATGGTATAAAAACAATATCCGGCTATCTCTCGAGAGAAAAGAAAAAAACCATCCTTTTCCTTCTGTTCGTTTTTCTCTTGATGAGAATGGCTACGGCTCTTTTCCTGGGACAGAAAAATTTTGAAGGCTATGACTCTATTGTTTACGACCAGTATGCCTGCACCATCGTGAAAGATGCACGGTGGCTGGCGGACACGGACTTTGAAGGAAACTACAGGGCACCCGGCTATCCTCTGTTTATCGCCGCTGTTTATTCCCTATTCGGGTGCCAAAATCACACGGCGGTTTATATCTTTCAAGCATTATTGAGCGTCCTGACTTGTTTTTATATCTATAAACTCAGCCGCCTTATATTCGATGAACAAGTCGCATTTCTTTCATTTGTCTGGTCGGGCCTTTACGTTTTTTATTTTTATTATATGCGGTTTCTCCTGCGGGAAACCCTTATTTTTTCCCTGATTATCGTTTTTTTTTATTACCTGTATATTTACATTTTGCAGGAAAAAAACCGCACAAAAAATTTCTGGTTTTTTTCAGTCGCTTATGTATGCCTGATACACACAGACGCCCGGTACCTGTTTTATCTTCCTTTTTTCTTTTTTCTGTTTCTCTGTTACAGACCATTCTTTCGGGCCGTCAAACAATATGTTGTTTTCCTGGCCGTTTTTTCCCTGCTTTTGATTCCCTGGACCATAAGAAATTATATCGCCTATGACGGATTTGTGTTGATAAACACAAGAACCCTTGATTTAAGGCCGAAAGACATACGAAGCCCCAAGCCCTTTTCCAGAATAAGTGATCACATTCTGAACTTTAAAACGGTTAAGGAAACAGAAAGAAGTGTTTATCCGACTGAAGAAGAAAGAGAACTGATCAAGCAGGGATTCAATCCCAATAACAGAACGGCGGAAGAGATCGCTGTCATCAAAAAAGACATTTATCCCGCCTCGGGTTTTCTGGAAAGGAAATGGTTTTGGTTTGTTGAATTCTGGCGTCCCGTGAGGCTTTCCTCGTATTATTACCCTTTTCCCGACGCCAAATTTCACCCTAAATGGACCTGGCCGCACAACCTTTCGAGCCTGGTATGCTACGGTTTGCTTTTGCCTTTTATGCTTATAGGAATATTTTTGCTGTGGAAGCAAAAAAACAGAGCCTTCTTTTTTCTACTTTTTCCGATTTTGTTGCAAACCTTTCTCCATGTCCTGCACTGCGGCCTCTGGAGATACAGAGTACCCATAGACGGATTTATTATCATGATCGCCTTTTACGGGATTGTTCAAACACTCACAGTGATAAGAAAAAAATCAAGAGCCGGGTTTTAAATCCCCACCCTTATCCTTTCCCTTTTTAAGACGGAGATAAATATTCCTCTCAAAACAAGGAATTAAAAGATGATATTTGGCCAAAAGGAAAAATTTCCATTTGAAATAAAACCGCAGTTTTTTTTGCCGCATACCCAAAACATTCCAGGCAATATCCTCTACGGTTTTTCGCCGTTTGTCTTGAATCCAGGGAAGATTAAGAGCATACCAGTCCATGTTTATCCAGCCTTCCAGAGATTGAGGAGGCTCGAAACCTTTGGCCAGACTTTTTTCATACAACGCTGTGCCCGGATAAGGAGTATAGAGGGAAGGCCCGCAGATTTCCCCGAAATATGGATTGTTTTTCATCAAAAGATACATGAGGTCGATGGTTTTGTTGATATCTTCTTCAGTTTCATCCGGTAGTCCCATCATAAAGTGGTAATTCTGATAGACATGATGTTTTGACATCTTTTTTTTGACTTCAAGTATCTGTTCCCGCGTTATGCCCTTGTTGATGCTTTCCAAAATGGTATTCGAACCGCTTTCCGCTCCAAAAGTCAGCGTGTGGCACCCGCTTTTTTTCAGCAGCTCCATAAAGGAGTTTTCGTAAAAATACACATAGTCGATCCTGCAGTCGGCATGCCATTTTATGCTAATGTTTTCCTTGACTATTCGATCGGCGATTTTTTGTACTCTCTTTTTATCAACAAAAAAATTATCCTCTCTCCAGGTAAGGCCATCGATGTCATAGGTGTCTATCAGTGTATGGAGGGCCTTAAAAATACGATCGATGCTTTTCGTCCTCCATGTACATCGATAATAATGGACGTTGTAACAGAATGCACATCGATGAGGACATCCCCGGCTTGTACATAACTCAAAGGACCTTCTTGAACCGAATCTTTTTCCCGTGTAGCGGTTTACATCGATCAGGGAAAAATTTATATCCGGAAGATCATCAAGTTGGGGGAATGGCCTGTTTTGGTTCAGAAATATTTGATTATTTTTTTTATACCCAAGACCCCTGATCTTTTCAACCTTACTTTTATTTTTGAGGTGGTCCAAAAGTTCGATAACCGTTTCTTCTCCTTCTCCTTTGACGATATAATCGATGGTTTCATGTCTAAGCGTCTGTTCCGGAAAAAGGCTTGGATGGATACCGCCCCAGACAACAGGAATATTGGAATACTTTTTGACAAAACCCGAAAATTCCAGGCCGTGTTTGATTTGCCTTCCCGTCATGGAAGTCACGCCGAAAAACGTGGGCTTTTTTTCAATCTCTTCCAGGACCTGTTTTCGCCAATCCGTATGAAGAAGTTCATCAATGATCTTTACGGAATAACCTTTAGAGGTCAAAGAAGATCCGACATAAAGCAAGCCCCAGGGGGCGGGAAGAGGCCTGACATCTGCATTAAAAAATTTAGGCCGAAATAAAATAACATCCGCCATGAGACAACTTTCAATTCACTATTTATATTTCTTTCGGTTCAAGTAAGGATTCATTTGTGATATATTTCCCCAATATCAAAAAGATCATGATTATTCACCTGTATTATTCACGAGCCAAGGGGCTAGGCCGGGTCGGTTGCCGCAGATGGGAGGCGTTAGCCTGTGAAGCTGTGCTCGGCACTGCGAACAGGTTGCAACAAAGCAGATGCGGTAAGATCGGTTCGCCTGAAAGAGTAATTTGGCCGACATTTTCTTGAAAACGGTCATGGAAAATGTTTCATTATTAATTTTACCTAAAATCACCATTAAATGACACATAATATTGAAATTATCTGTTGGTGTCGGTCAAATTTATGAACAATACAGGTTCATAGAAAGATTATAGGGGTGGCTTTGATGATTGGCAAGAGATAGAACAGACGATTTTTATGGAAAAAAGACGGATACTCATCAACTCAATCATGTCGATCCTGCAGATTGTTGTTGTCTCCGCCATTTTATTTTTTCTCTATAAATTTTTGCTGGGAACCATAGGAGCGGAAAAATTCGGCATATGGTCTCTTGTCCTGGCCGCCACGGCCGTAACACAAATAGCTGATCTAGGGCTTTCCGGCGGCGTCGTTAAGTTCGTCGCGAAATACATCGCCCGCCAAGAAAACGAAAAAGTATCAAGAGTCATCCAAACGGCTGTTCTAACAATTGGAGTATCCGTAGGATTGGTCTTGATCCTCGCCTATCCCTTTATCAAATGGTTGTTGAGCCTGATTATGCCGCCCGAATCTCTCCCCTTTGGAGTAGCCATCCTGCCCTTTGCATTTTTGGCCCTGTGGCTCTGCGTTTTGACAAGCATCTTCCAGTCAGGACTTGACGGATACCAGCGTTTCGATATTCGCAGCTCTCTTTTGATGTCCGGATCGTTTTTTCATCTCCTGCTCTGTTTCTGGCTCGTACCAAAATACGGGCTTATGGGATTGGCTTATGCCAAAGTGATTCAGAACGTTTCGGTGTTGTTGGCTTCATGGCTTTTCCTTAAAAAAATCTTGCCGTCACTTCCTGTAATTCCCTTTAAATGGAACAAATCTTTGTTTAAGGAAATGATCGTTTATTGCCTGAACTTTCAAGCCATTTCCGTCGCCTATATGCTATACGACCCGATCACAAAAGCCCTCCTCAGCAAGTTTGGCAGTCTTTCGATGGTCGGTTATTATCAAATGGCCTGCAAAATGATTCAAAAGCTTCACGCGCTTATCATCGCAGCCAACCAGGTCCTTGTCCCGGCTATTGCCGGATTAAAAGAAAAAACTCCCGAAAAAATTCAACATGTCTACCTAACGTCTTATCGTTTGCTTTTCTACTTGGCATTTCCTCTCTATTTACTTGTCATCATTTGCCTGCCCCTCATCTCTAAAATATGGATCGGGCATTATGAGAACACATTTGTTTTATTCGCATCCTTGCTCGCTATCGGCTGGATGTTGGCCACCCTCTCAAGCCCGGCCTACCACGCAAATCTGGGCATCGGAAAGCTCCGATGGAATGTTGTGGGCACCCTTGCCGCCGCCATACTGAATGTCGGTTTTGGCATCCTTCTCGGCATTTTATTCCAAGGCCCCGGAGTGGTTATCGCCTGGATGGCATCATTGGCTCTGGGCAGCAGCATCATCTATTTATCGTATCACATTCATTACAAGATTCCCCTGGCGGAGCTTATCCCCAAGGAAAGCCGGATTAATCTTGCGGCCAACATTTTGGGAATACTATCGGTCCTAGCCGCTCGCCGGGTCTTAAGTTCTGCAGCAAATAATCCGATTTTAAACATCATAGCCATCCTTCTTTTTATCGCCATCATATTTTTCCCATACTGGAAACACTCGATGCGTAAATCCATAGTTGGTTGGATTTTGAAAGATTTATTGAAAGGCCACCAAAAGTGAAATTCATATGTTGGTGTCGGCCAAATTTATGAATAATGCAGGATAAAAAACAAAAGAAGATAATATTCGTCTACAACGACGCCGGGTATCTCTACCGTTTCCGGCTGAGCCTGATGCTGTCGATGAAAAACAAAGGATGGGAGGTTATCGCTGTCTCACCCTATGATGACCACGCAAAAAGGATAGAAAACAAAGGAATTTCTTTTTGGAAGCTCCCATTGGAGAGAAAAGGCAAAAATCCGTTTGAGGACATCCGGGTTTTTTTCCGTTTAACAGGATTGTACATCAAGGAAAAGCCGTTTATCGTCCACCATTTCACTGTTAAGCCGGTAATCTACGGGACATTAGCGGCTCGTTTTGCCGGTATTCCGGGAATCGTCAATCTCATACCCGGTTTGGGATATGTTTTTTTTCGGGGAGGCCTGCTTCAACGGTTCGTGGAAATAATGTACCGGATTTCTTTTGCCCCTCGGGTTCGTGTTATCTTTCAGAATGCGGATGACCTGAACTATTTTACCAGAAGAAAACTTGTCAACAGACAGCAAACACGCTTGATTTGCGGATCCGGAATAAACATGGATATGTTTGATCCGGAAAAATTTTCTCAACAAAAAAGGCCGGACACTGTCATTTTCACGCTTGTGGCCCGTATGCTCTGGGACAAAGGAATTGCGGAATTTGCAGATGCGGCCAAGATGGTTCACCAAAAAAACGCGCATACCAAATTTGTGCTGTTGGGAGATCCTGATGCCGGGAATCCCGCCTCCGTTCCAACCTCCTGGTTGGAGAGGCTGCAAAAGCTGGATTTCATCGATTGGATCAAACATCGGGAAAATATCAGGCCGATTCTGGCATATTCTTCAGTGGTCGTCCTCCCCTCTTACAGAGAAGGTGCTCCCCGAGCCTTAATAGAAGCGGCAGCTATGGCCAAACCCATCATCACCACCGATGTCCCGGGATGCCGTGAAATCGTGGAGAACGGCACAAATGGTCTTCTCGTGCCGAAAAAAAATGCGGCTTCATTGGCTGAGGCCATGCTCACTTTGGCCGGCGATGCGGCCCTGCGACGGCGGATGGAGAAATCAAGCAGAGAAAGAGCCCTGAAATATTTTGATGAGCGCCTCATCATTCAACAAACACAGAAAATCTACGCCGAACTCATGAAATTTGAAGGAGCTTCCTATACCTTTTAAACATCGTCTCCACCGGAATCTTGTCCGGCATTTTTGACGATTCCGTACCAGGCCGGTCATTATAGGGATGGATCGATATACGTCCGAATTCGAATGCTTGGGCATATTCCCGCGTCAATTCAAAATCATCATCCGTTTCTCCCGGAAAACCGACGATAAAATGGGTATTAATGACCAGATCGGGTATGTTTTTTTTCAGTTCGTTGAAACAAAACTTGATATCATCGATTTTATAAGGCCTTCTCATCAACCTGAGGGTTTTATCACTGGCCGACTGGACAGGCATCGATAAATAAGCGATTTTGTCTTTATTTTTCTTAAAAAGGGGAAGCAGCCTTTCAAAATACCGGATCAACCAGCGGGGATTAAAATCGATGATCCTTATTTTATACCGGCCTTCGATGTCGAATATTTTTTCCATTAATTCCGCGAAATTGGTGCCGATATCCTGTCCGTAACTTCCCACATCGTTGTTGATCAAAACAAACGTTTTTTCACCCCGTTGAACCCCCTGCTTGAATTCTTGAACAATGGCGACCGGATCTTTGCTTTTGACTCTTCCTGCAGCAAACTTGATGGCGCAGTAGCTGCAGTTTCCCAAGCAGCCATCGGCGATTTTGATGTTCCAGGTGTTTCTGTATTTTGTTCTGCCGAAAAAGAAAGATTTGACTTTGCTGAAAAAAAGCGAACTTAATTCCACATCCATTTTGAATTTTTTCATCAAAAAATCTTTAGGTGAGATCAAATCTCTCATTGGATAAATGGCATTCGCGTCCGGAATGCTCTCCATTTTTGTCCGCGCGGCGATGATATTGTCCAAAGAGCTTATTTCCTCAACCGGAATAACGTGATATGTTCCATTAAGGACATCACCATGGATTTTCAGAAGGCATCCGGTCACCACAATTTCCGCGTGAGACGCTTTTTTCTCGAGTGCCGCTTTTATGGTGTTGAGCGTTCTTTTCTCGGAGGAGCCGAAACAGCCGCAGGAATAAATGAAAATCAGATCCGACTTCTCGATGCTGTTGGCCGGCTGCCACCCATTTTCCAAAAAATAATTGTAAAACCTGCTCGTATCCAAACTTCTTCTGGGACAGAAATTATTGACAAAAGGAATGAATTTTTTTATCGGTTGAAGAGAAGAGACTTCCGATTTTTTTGTGTCGCCTTTTTCCAATAAATACTCCTCATACTCATTTTTTCGCTTTATGTCATTTCATTGACAACCGCAAAGAGGTGGGCATTCGCCTCGACCGAATCCCCCGGGTTTAAAGAAAGTTCCGTCACTTTTCCTGGCTGGGGAGCTTTGATCTCGTTCTGCATTTTCATCGCTTCCAAGACCAAAACGGGCTGTCCTTTTTTGACGCGATCCCCCTCTTCGACCAGGACTTCAACAATCCTTCCCGGCATGGATGTCTTGACTTCTTTTCTGCCGCTTTTTTCCTCCGCAGTCCCCAAAAGCTGAAGGGCCGTCTTTTTTTCAATTTCAAAAAATTTTCCGTTGATACAAACCGAATAGGAATGGTTTTCGGCATTGATGATGACATCATAAACCCGGCCGTTTATATTCATGATAAATTCATCGGGGCAAATAAAATCAACGGTCGCATGGAATTTTTTCTTCCCCACCGTGACGAGAATACCGTTTCCCTCCATTTTTTTAACCTTAAGTTTGTATTCCCGGTCACCAACACTAAATGAAAAATCCATTTTATAGCCTGTTCATAAAGTTTTTAATCCTTCCTTGGATCTTCCAATTACTATCCTTTGTTCCGGACCGTCGGTTCAATCCGGACCTGGATTCCTGGTAAGTTCGAATGCCGGCCGCCATAAGAGCGACTTCGAGATCATCCCTCTCCTTTTTTATCTTTTCCTTTTCAAGGTCAGCGATAAAATGTGTATTGTAATTCCCCTGACAAAAATCAGGATGGGAAAGAATCCGCTTGAAAAAAGGAATCGTCGTTTTAATGCCATAGACCTGGTATTCGGACAAAGCGCGCTGCATACGTTGGATGGCTTCCGTCCGCGTATTACCCCATGTGATGAGCTTGGAAAGCAGAGGATCATAATCCATGGGAACGGTAAATCCTTCGTAAACCCCGTTGTCGTTCCTGATGCCCAATCCTCCCGACGGAGTCCGCATATGGATAATCTTCCCAGGAGACGGCATAAACTGATTGTCCGGATCTTCGGCATAGATACGGCATTCGATAGCGTGTCCTTTTGCCTGGATGTCCTTCTGTCCGAATCGCAGGGGCTTTCCGGCCGCGATCTCGATCTGACTCTTGACCAGGTCGATACCGGTAACCATCTCCGTAACGGGGTGTTCCACCTGGAGGCGGGTATTCATCTCTAAAAAATAAAAATGTTTATCCTTATCAACCACAAACTCTACGGTCCCCGCGTTCCTGTAGTTTACGGCCTGCGCGGCTTTGACGGCGATCTCACCCATATGAAAGCGAGTTTCCTCATCCAAAAAGGGTGAAGGAGTTTCCTCGACGACTTTTTGATAACGCCGCTGGATGGAACATTCTCTCTCCCCAAGATAGACCGTATTTCCATGATGATCGGCTAAAATCTGGATCTCGATGTGGTGAGGCTCTTCGATGTATTTTTCGATATAGACCGAGGCATCATCAAAACTGGATTCCGCTTCTGAGCAGGCCAGGTTGAAAGCGGAAAGAAGCTCGTTTTTGTGGTCGACCCTCCGCAATCCCTTTCCTCCTCCCCCCGAAGACGCTTTGAGCAGGACGGGAAATCCAAGCTTTACGGCGACGGAAACCAGGTCTTCTTTCCGGGTGATGGGCTCAACCGTCCCCGGGATGATAGGGACTCCGGCCTCAGCCATGATGGCTCTTGATTTCGTTTTTCGCCCCATGAGATCCATTGCCTTCGACCCCGGTCCGATAAACACGAGCCCTTCTTTCTCACAGCGGGAAACAAAATCCGAGTTCTCGGCAAGAAAACCGTACCCAGGATGAATTGCCTCAGCTCCGCTTTTTTTTGCGGCTTCGATGACGGCATCGACATTC
Organism: Candidatus Aminicenantota bacterium; assembly: GCA_016927475.1. GTDB lineage: Bacteria > Acidobacteriota > Aminicenantia > Aminicenantales > Aminicenantaceae > JAFGMO01. The sequence continues at coordinate 45,836 of JAFGMO010000005.1, read as the reverse complement.
AAATAACTTTCAACAGGCTTGGCTTTACCTATACAGTAGGCCTCTTCAGACAGCCGGACATGAAGAGCCGTCCTGTCGGCCTCCGAAAAAACGGCCACAGGTTTGATGCCCATTTCCCGGCAGGCCCGGATGATGCGGACCGCGATTTCTCCCCGGTTGGAGATAAGGATCTTGGAAAAAGTTTTCCCCTTATTATCCATTAAGTTTTTTCTTCCTGCAGGGGCTGTTTTTATCCCCAAGGGATTTTACAACAATTCGGTCCTTTTTTACAAAGGAATATTCCCGTGTTTCTTGGGAGGGTTGGTGTCTTTCTTATTTCGCATCATTTCCAGGGCTGCGATCAGCCTCGGCCTTGTTTCTTTCGGCTCGATGATTCCGTCAAGGTAGCCCTTCTCGCAGGCGATATAAGGGTTGGCGAATTTTTCCCGGAATTCATCAATCTTCTCCCTGCGCAGGCTCTCGGGGTCCTTGGCTTTATCGAGATCCCTGCGGTAAACGATCTTTACGGCTCCTTCAGGGCCCATAACCGCGATCTCGGCGGTCGGATAAGCATAATTCACATCGGCCCGGATATGTTTCGAGGCCATAACGCAGTAAGCCCCCCCGTAAGATTTGCGTGTAATCAGGGTGATCTTGGGAACGGTCGCCTCGGAAAAGGCATAGAGTATCTTAGCCCCATGCCGAATGATCCCTCCATGTTCCTGGGCCACGCCCGGAAGAAATCCCGGAACATCCTCAAAAATGAGAAGGGGGATGTTGAAGGCATCGCAGAACCGGATAAAACGGGCTCCCTTGTCCGAAGAATTTATGTCCAGAACCCCGGCCAGGTGATCGGGCTGGTTGGCGACGATTCCCACCGCTTTTCCCGCCATCCGGCCGAATCCAATGACGATGTTGAGAGCAAAATGGGCCTGCACTTCGAAAAAATAGTGGTCATCCAGAATTTCGATGATGATTTTTCGAATATCATAAGGCTGATTGGGGTCGTCGGGCACGATAAAATTAAGCTCTTCGCTGGTTCTGTCTGCGGGATCGCTTGTCTCTTTTTCCGGAGGGTCTTCCATGTTGTTGTCGGGAATGAAAGAGAGAAGCTCCCGGATCAATGCCAGGGATTGTTCTTCATTTTCGGCGGCAAAATGGGCTACTCCGCTTATGGAATTATGAGTATCCGCTCCTCCCAACTCCTCCATGGAAACATCTTCGTGGGTAACGGCCTTGATGACATCCGGACCTGTAATGAACATGTTGCTTATTCCGCGGGTCATGATGATAAAATCGGTCAAGGCCGGAGAATAAACCGCTCCCCCGGCGCAAGGTCCCATGATGGCGGAAATCTGGGGTATAACTCCAGATGCCAGCACATTCCGGAGAAAAATATCCGCGTATCCCGCCAGGCTGGCCACTCCTTCCTGAATACGGGCGCCTCCGGAATCATTCAAACCGATGACGGGAGCCCCGGCCTTCATGGCCAGATCCATGATTTTGACGATTTTGGCGGCGTTGGCGCCGCTCAAGGAACCCCCGAAAACCGTAAAATCCTGGGCGAAAACAAAAACCGTCCGCCCTTGAATCGTGCCGAATCCGGTGACAACCCCATCCCCATAAACCCTCTTTTTCTCCATACCAAAGTTATAACTATGGTGAACGACAAGTTTATCCGTTTCCTGAAATGAACCTTCATCCAAAAGCAGATGGATTCTTTCCCGGGCCGTGAGCCTGCCGGCCTTATGGCGTTTTTCGATTCGTTCAGGACCACCCCCCTCTTCAGCAGCCCGGAATTTTTTTCGTAAATCTTCAAGTTTTTTTTCGATGCTCATGAGTCCCTATCAATATTTATTTCCCCTTGACCTTTTCCCAATCCTTCAAAAACCTTTCAATTCCAATATCCGTCAAGGGGTGCTTCGCCAATTTTTCCAGCACGGCAAAAGGAACCGTTGCGATATCCGCTCCCATCAGGGCCGCTTCCACAAAATGCAGAGGATGTCTTATGCTGGCTACGATGACCTCGGTATTGAGACCATAGTTATCAAAGATGGTCAACACATCCTCGACCAGATCCATTCCCTGGTGGGAGATATCATCCAGCCTTCCTACGAAGGGACTGACGTATCTCGTTCCCGCTTTAGCCGCCATCAAGGCTTGACTCGCCGAAAAAACCAGTGTCGTATTCACATCGATTCCCTCTTCGGAAAGAACCTTGGTAGCCTTTAGCCCCTCGACACAAATGGGAATTTTTACAGCCACATTATCCGCGATCCGCGCATGCTGTCTCGCTTCTTTTACAATACTTTCCGCCTTATCGGAAACACACTCGACGCTTACCGGACCGGGAACGATACGGCAAATCTCCTTGATTAGAATCTCGAATCCCATTTTCTCTTTGGATACAAGGGTGGGATTCGTCGTTACCCCGTCAAGCATTCCCATTTTTGCCGCTTCTTTGATCTGATCCAGGTTAGCTGTGTCTAAAAAAATTTTCATATCCTACCTCACATATCAATTCTGAACCGGTGATAACCACCTCACCCGGCAAAAACCGGTCAGGTGATTTTCATCACCGTGTTGGACAGCGTCCCGATGTGTTCAATCTGGACATCCACCCTGTCACCAGGTTTCATAGGGCCGATTCCGGAAGGCGTGCCCGTGGTTACAACATCCCCCGGATTTAAGGTCATGACGTCTGAAATAAAACGAAGCAGAAAGGGAACGGAAAAAATCAAATTTTTCGTGTTTGAAGACTGCTTCAGCTTTCCGTTCAAAAAGGTTTTGATCTTCAGGCTGGACGGATCAATATCGGTCGCCACACAGGGACCAAGGGCGGCAAAAGTATCAAAGGACTTGGCGCGCGTAAACTGACCGTCCCGCTCCTGCAGGTCACGGGCCGTTACATCATTGAAGCAGGTATATCCCAGGATATGGGAGGAAATATCCGCTGATTCCTCAAGAAGACGGGTTTTCTTCTTGATGACGAATGCCAGCTCCCCTTCATAATCAACCCGTCGGGACATTTTAGGAAAAATGATGATATCCTGGGGACCGATAACAGCCGTCGAAGGCTTGAGAAAAATCAAGGGTTCTTCAGGAAGCTGCCGTCCTCTCTCTAGCGCATGATCCCTGTAGTTCACTCCGACCGCCACAATCTTCGATGGTTTCACGGGGGGCAGCAATAACACCTCACCGATAGGTACACGCCGGCGCCGGGAAGGTTTTATGGAACGAAAAATCGACCCCTCGATGGGCCGCAGGTATTCTTCCTCAAGAAATCCGTAAGATATTTTCCCTTTGTATTTATAACGGTATAGCTTCATGAAAAAATTCTTTTTTCAGATTTTTCTTCCATTGACCGCGCACTTTCGTTCCCCTTTTTATCCACAGCGGTAACAGCATAAACATATTGCCGGCCTTTTTCAACCGTTGTATCCAAAAAATTATTATCCTGGATGGGATCCGTAGTTACACGTATAAAATCCCCTCCATCCTTAGCCCTTTTCCAGACATGGTACCCGGCCAAGTCCTTTTCGGTGTTGGGCAGCCATGATACGGAATGGTATTCATCGGTGGCAATGACCATAACCTTTTTCGGCGGTTCTGGAGCAAATGTATCGACCGGAGTCATTTTCAGGATGTTCGAATCTCCACTTTCGGCGAATGCGGCAGGTAAACTTAACGAAAACTGAGAGGGAATAAGGCTCCAAGCCGAGTTGATGTTAAAATAAAGGCTCAGGGCCGATTCCACGGCGGTAAAGGACATGGATTCGGATGCTAGGGCACGAACAAAATAGTTGACCGTTTCTTCAAAGACAAAATTTTGATCCGAGAAAAGTTCATCAACAACCGATAATTCGTTGAGAAGCTTCGGAATCCCCTTTTCATCCGTTCTGTAGATATTATATTTTTCAACGAGAGGAGGCCGCGAGCCGTCTATGTTGGCTTCGGGGGGATCCCAGCTCAAGTCGATTCTGTCGTTGAAAACTTCAGCTTTGAGATTTCGTGGAGGAAGGGAGATAATCCGGGGCGTCAAAGAACTTAATTTGGAAATCTTCGACATCTTTTTCCTGCTATCCGAAAAACGCAGACCGAATACAATCTTTTCTGCTGAAAGGTCTTCATCCGATAGTTTGTGGACATAGCGGTATACCGGAAGCTCTTCCTCCGGGACCTTGAGTTCCGGCAGTTTTTCAGCATCCACTTCAGTTAAAAGAACGGCCTGCTCCTCGAATTCCCCCTCGGACAGGTCTTTTATCACGGTGGGAGCCATGCCTTCGGATTCGGATGGTCTTTTTTCCAGAACAACCCAAAAAATGGAAATAGTGCCCAGCCCGGTCAAGGGCCTCTCATCCAGGTAGACAAAAGTCTGGGTCCACTCCAGAACGGCCTGACTTCCTCTTTGGAAAACGTTGACCTTCTCGATTTTTTTTGGAATTTTCGCCAGCGGGGGAAGTATGGGTCCCTTTTTACCGCATCCGGACAAAAGAAAAAACGCAAAAAAAACGGCGGCGGTAAAGCTGAATCTCCTCATCAAAGGATGAAACGGCGGAGGTCCTGATCGGTGATGATGTCTTGAAGCCGTTCCTGAACGTATTTCCGGTCGATGGAAATCTTTTTCAACTTTAATTCCGGGGCTTCAAAAGATATGTCCTCCATGACTTTTTCCAGTATAGTGTGAAGCCGGCGGGCGCCGATATTTTCCATTTCATCATTTACCTTTTCGGCCATGGAAGCGATCTCTTCAACAGCGGTCTGGGTAAACCGAACTTTGACTCCCTCCGTCGCCATGAGGGCCTCATACTGCTTGATCAAGGCATTCTCCGGTTCCGTCAAGATTTTGATAAAATCATCTTTATCGAGTGAAGAAAGCTCCACCCGGATGGGAAACCTTCCCTGCATTTCGGGGATGAGGTCGGAAGGTTTGGTCACGTGAAAAGCCCCAGCCCCGATAAAAAGAATATGGTCCGTGCGGACCAGACCGTAACGGGTGTTGACCGTTGTTCCTTCGACGATAGGAAGAAGGTCTCTTTGCACTCCTTCCCGGCTTACTTCCGGCCCCTGACCCGATTCCCGCCCGGAAATTTTGTCCACCTCATCCAGGAAAATGATGCCCGAATGCTCGACCCTCTCTACGGCAAGACGGGAAACCTGATCCATGTCTACCAGCTTATTTTGTTCATCTTCAAGCAGGTATTCCATGGCCTCTTTAACTTTCATTCTCCTTTTTTTTGATTTACCGCCCAGAAAACCGGGTATGATCTCCTGGATATGGATACCGATTTCTTCAACGCCGCTGTTGGAAAAAATCTCAAAAGGGGGAGCGGTCCGTTCTTTAACATCGATCTCTACGGAACGTTCATCCAGCATGCCCTCCCGTAACTGCTGTCTCAGCTTCTCCCGGGTTTCTTTAAACCTGAGCTGTTCTTCCTGGTCCGGAGGAACGGTTCTCTTTGGAGGAGGCAGAAGAATGTCCAGAATCCTTTCTTCCGAATTCTTCCGGGCTTTGTCCTGGATTTGGATATACATTTCCTGTCGGACCATATCGACGGCCATACGCACCAGGTCCCGAATCATGGATTCGACATCGCGGCCGACATAGCCGACCTCGGTGAACTTACTGGCTTCTATTTTGAGAAAGGGCGACAAGGTCAGTTTGGCCAGCCTTCTGGATATTTCCGTTTTTCCTACCCCGGTCGGCCCGATCATCAGGATGTTTTTCGGAGCAATCTCCTCGGCCATTTCGGGAGTAAGTTTTTGCCTTCGGTAACGGTTGCGGAGAGCGATAGCCACGGCTTTTTTGGCCTCTTCCTGACCGATGATATATTTATCAAGTTCGGATACGATCTTTCGAGGGGTCAGTTCGCCTTCGAGCGGGAGATTTTCAACTGTTTTGATATCCTGGGGAAGCATAATGGCCATTTAGAGTTCCTCAATGGTGATTTTATCGTTGGTATAAATACATATATCAGCGCTTATTTTCATCGCCTCTTTCGCGATTTCCCTGGCTGAAAGTTTGGAATGCGCCATGAGTGCCCGTGAAGCCGCAAGAGCAAAAGGACCTCCCGAGCCTATGGCGGCTATTCCGTCATCCGGTTCAACAACATCACCGTTCCCGGAAAGGATAAAGGTATATTCATCATCGGCAACAATGAGCAGGGCCTCCAGCCTGCGAAGAACCCTGTCCGTACGCCAATCTTTGGCCAGCTCGATGGCGGCCCGGGGTAGGTTTCCCCGGTATTCATCCAGTTTCCCTTCAAAACGGGAAAACAGCGCAAAGGCATCGGATGTCGCTCCGGCGAAACCCGCCAGCACCTTATCTTTATAAAGGCGCCGTATCTTGCTGGCTTTATGCTTTAATATCGTCTGGTCCAGGGTCACCTGGCCGTCACTGGCCATAGCGATCTTGTTGTCTTTACGGACGCAAATAATGGTCGTCGCATGTACCTTGTTCATAGTATTTTATAATATAGGAAGTTAAGCATAAATTCAATCGCCACAAGTATTTGTTTTTCAAATCCTGAAAAACAAATACATGTCTTGAAAAATAAACATCTTTGTGGAACAATTTTTACATACATAACAAAAAATCATATCGGAGGACAGGATGAACAAACCCCAAACGGAAAAATTTGAATTCCAATCCGAAATCAAACAACTGCTCAACATCATCATTTTTTCGCTTTACAAAAACAAAGATGTTTTTCTCCGGGAACTCGTTTCCAACGCCGTCGACGCCCTGAACAAAGTCCAGTTCGAGATGCTGACCCAAAAAGATGTGGAAAACCCGGACGCGGATTTGCGCATTGACATTTCCTTCAGCAAAACACAGAACAAGCTGACCGTCGAGGATACGGGAATCGGCATGACCCGTGAAGAGCTGATCGAAAATATAGGGACCATCGCCCATTCCGGAACGATTGATTTCCTCCAAAAACTCTCTCAAGAAAAGGACAAAGACCAGGTAGACCTCATCGGTAAATTCGGAGTCGGTTTTTATGCCAGCTTCATGGTGGCCAAGGAAATAAATATTATCACCAAGTCTTTTCAGAAAGGCGCCAAAGCCTTCCTATGGAAATCCTCGGGGCAAAGCGACTTCACCATTGAAGAAACCGTCAAAAAAATACGGGGGACACGGATCGAGCTTTTCCTAAAAAACGACGAAAAAGAGTTTCTGGATAAATACCGCATTCAGAATATTCTCTCTCATTATTCCCGCTTCATTCCGTTTCCCGTTTATATTGAGGGCGAAAAGCTGGAAGTCGCCGAAGCCATCTGGTCCCAGCCCAAATCCTCTCTCAAAAAAAACGATTATAAGGAATTTTATAAGTTCCTGGACAACATCCAGGAAGAACCGGAAACGTACCTTCATCTGGCTTCGGATGCCCCCGTCCAATTTCAGGCCATCCTTTTCGTTCCGAAAACTTCCGTCGAACAATGGGGCCTCTTCCGGACCGAACCGGGAGTCGACCTCTATTCCAAAAAAGTTCTTATCCAAAAAGGAAGCAAGGATATTTTGCCCGAATACCTGCGTTTTGTGAAAGGCGTGGTCGATTCCGAGGATATTCCGCTCAACATCTCCCGAGAAACCATTCAAAATTCGGTAAAAATACAAAAAATCCGCACATATATCCTGACAAAACTCTTCAACCATCTCAAAAACATCAAGAATAAAGAGTTTGAAACATATAAGAATATCTGGGATCATTTCAGCCGGAATTTCAAGGAGGGGATCGTTTCAGACATGGAAAACAAGGAAAAACTGGCCGATCTTCTTCTTTTTTCTTCGTCCAAAGAAGAAAAGGATAAATACACCGACCTAAAAAAATATGTTGAAAGAATGCCTAAAGAACAGAAGGAAATTTATCACGTCCTGGGTATGGACAGGGATTCCATCGAAAAAAATCCGGCTTTGGAGGCTTTCAAGAAAAAAGAGTGGGAAGTTCTTTTCCTGACAGATCCTCTTGATGAGGTTGTTCTGGACGCTCTGGGGGCATACCAGGAAAAATCCTTCAAAGCCGTCGAATCCGCTGAGATTGAGCTGGAAAAAAAGCCGGAATCCGAGGAAGACTCTTCATTCCGCGATAATCTTGAAAAATTTATCGGTTATCTCAAGGGGCTTTACGGCGACCGTGTAGCCGATGTCCGTGTATCCAAACGTCTGGTCGACAGTCCGGCTTTGCTCGCTCATTCTTCAGAAGGTCCCTCGCTCCACATGGAAAAAATCATCAAGATGATGAACAAGGAGTATACCTACACAAAAAAAATTCTTGAGATCAATCCCGAAAATCCGCTCATCAAAGAATTGGTTAAAGCACACCAAAAAAAAGGCACTTCAAAACAGTTGGAAGCCCTTTCCCTCCAGCTCCTGGACAACCTCGTTCTTCGGGAAGGTATTCTGGACGATATCGACAGGATCGTTCCCCGCATCCAGGACATTATGCTCCAGGCGGCTAAAAAAATATAGGGAACTTCAATATCTTTCCCAGCTTGCCAGCTTCATTCTTTATGGAATAGAATACAATGGGGTCCGGATTCCGGACATATCAAGAAAAACAGAGGATAAAATGGAATATACTTTTTTAGGCAAGACGGGCGTCAAGGTCTCCCGCTTGTGTCTTGGGACCATGTCTTTCGGCGGGGACGCCGACGAAAAAACAGCGCACAATATGTTCAACCGCTGCCGGGAAGAAGGTATCAATTTTTTCGACTGTGCCAATGTTTATAATGCCGGCCGTGCGGAAGAAATCCTGGGAAATTGCGTGCGCGACTGCCGGGACGAGATCATCATCACATCCAAGGTCTACTTTCCGACAGGGGATGATATCAATGCCCGGGGAGCGACGCGTTTCCACATTTTTCAGGCCGTCGAAGCCAGTCTAGAGCGGCTGAAAACGGACCGAATCGATATTTATTTCATTCACCGCTTTGACGATCAAACACCCCTGGAAGAAACACTCCGGACTCTGGAGAACCTTGTCAGGCAGGGCAAGATTCTCTTCTCCGGGGCCAGTAATTTCGCTGCCTGGCAGGTGGCCAAGGCTCTGGGAATTTCAGCCAAAGAAGGCTGGAGCCGCTTCGAATGCCTGCAGCCGATGTACAACCTGGTTAAACGCCAGGCTGAAGTGGAGATCCTGCCCATGGCCGTTTCAGAAAAACTGGGAATCATCCCATACAGTCCCCTCGGCGGCGGGCTGCTGACCGGTAAATACGGGTCTTCGCGCAAGCCCGCCTCAGGACGCCTTTTGGAAAACAAGATGTACGCCACACGCTACAGTTATGATTGGATGTATGAAACAGCGGACCGGTTTACGGAATTCTCCCGAACGCACGGCTTCAAACCTGCATCCCTGGCCGTGGCCTGGACCGCAGCCCATCCCGCAGTCACGGCGCCCATCATTGGAGCCCGGAATTTGAAACAACTGAACGAATCCCTGGAATCCATGAGTATCACCATGACGGAAGAACTCTACGAGGAAATCTCGTCCCTTTCCCCTCAGCCCCCTCCCGCAACGGACCGCAATGAAGAAGCCACCCCCTTCCACTACGGCATGCGCTAACCGATTATATTTTTCCCGCCACGTGAATTAACCTGGATGATTCATAAATTTTGCCAAGACAAACAGATAATTTCAATAATAAGTGTCATTTAATGATATTTCCCGGCAACATTGATAATGAAACGTTTTTCATGATCATTCTAAGAAAATGTCGGCCAAATTTATGAATAAAGCAGGTTATTTTGAGATTATTACTGACGGCAGACTCAAAGTCTGCGTTCTTAAGGTAAGAACCACATGAAGGTTGATGGTTCCTCCCCCGACGGTCACCCGGCGGAAATTTCTTTCAATCCGGTGCGTTTTTTCAATCTCGACCGGCGGTACGGTGTCCCCCTTCCGTTCCTCCCTGATTTTTTGGATAAGCTGGTAGGCCAAAGCCAACGGAGCCAGAATCGGGATTCCCGAAGGGGAGGACCGCAGCTTGTCATTGACGATAAAAGGCCTGTAATGGAGATCAGCCGGGGGAATGTCGAACCGCATTTCCGAAATACCCCCCCGAATTTTACGGCTTACGGCTAGAAGACGGCTTCCGAGGTAGAGGGATACCTGGGAGGAAGACCGCCGTGATGAAGCATTGATGTCCGGTGCCTCATTCGGGATCTCTGATTGGATTTCTTCACTGATTGTGATTTCTTTGTCAAAAACCAGATGCTCGGCCTTGAGATTCAGAAGATAAACATGACTCCCTGACTTTCTGAAAAAATCAAAAACCTCCAGATCGATATGGTTTTGGCCTTCTTTAAGAAAACCGGCTTTTATCGTACGCCCTTCAGCGGATAATTTATAATGGGCCCTGTTCCTGACCTCAAGATGCAGGGTAAGGACGGTGGGAGGAACGCCTCCTTCCCTCAAGGCATTGGCGATCAAAGACACATCAAAAATATACGGATAGATCCGGGTCATCCTTTCCCCGTAAGCCCGGATTTTCTGCTTGTCCATCTCTTCAAGGGCTGGGAAAAAAAAATCATAACCACGGTACAACTCAAAATAAGCAGCCAGCCAACGGCTTTCCTCCACATAATTTTCCTGGTTGTGATAAACGTATGCCAGATACAGACAAAGGCCTGGTTTTTCCTTTTCAGGAGCGGCCGTATATTGCTCAACCAGGGGCTTAACGGAAACAGGGGGCTCCTGCCCCGATAAATTCATATGGGCATAAGAATATACCCTTTCGGCAGATCCAAAATGGATGACAAAAAACATCAAAAAAACGGATAAAATTCTAACCATCTGACTCGAACACCAAAAATACGATCAGCCTATCCTGGAGAAATTCAGGCGGCAGGGAAGGCAGGGGGGCGCTGTCCTCCAGAGCTTTGAGTACGGCGTTGTTCCAGTTTTCGTCCCCGGAGGATTTTTCCATACGGACCGAAATAAGATCTCCTTCCCGCGTTACGGTTACCAAGATTCTGGCTTTCAGAGGAATCCCTCCCTCAGGCATCCGGGGCACATTCCAGACCATTTGAACCTTGTTGACGACATTCTCCGCCCAGGAAGTAAGGTCGGGTATTGTTTGGGACATGTCTGAAGGTACGGATGTCTGTTCTTTTTTGGGCTTTCCGCTGCCGGACTCACCGGTAAAAGAATACGGCGCCGTATTCCGGGGATATAGATAACGCCTGAGGTCTTGCACCCCCGTCTTTTCCGTATTCCTTTTGCCTGTTCCTTCGAAGGAATCAGGCAAGGTTTCTTTTTCCGGGGAAAGATTCAGGCCTAAGTAAACCGGAATATCAGGCGGTAATTTTGTCTCTTTATGTCCAGGAGAACCGGCGGCTGGACCCAAATCAAGCATGGGGGGGATATAGGATCTCTCCTTTGTATGGTCTTCGGTTGTTGATGGAATAATGTTTGATTTCGACACGGGAGCTTCAAACAACGCCTCACTTGCCGGCTCTTCACGGATGGGAACGGAAGAAGGATAGTAGATTTTTTCCACCGGCATAACTTCGAAGGTTTCCAGCCGCTGTTTTAGAGGAAAAACATGGTATGTAATTTTGAGGTTCAAAACAAAAAACATCATTCCGGCATGCAGCACTAGAGAAATGAAAAAACTGACCGCTTTTCTCATATCGTTAGTCCGTTTATCAGTTTATCACAATATCCGGTTTTCATTTTTTCTTTTCTTTCCCATCATATGATTAACCTAGCAACAAAAAATAGTTCACAAATCTTTAAATCCTCAAGAAGGGAAAAAAGTTTCACCGCTTAAAAGAAAAAGTTTAAAAAAAATCTTGACATATCATTTTATTATTATATAATATTATTGTAATCATCTAATATGACGGTTTCGCCGTAAAAAAAGAGAAAAGGAGAATAAGATGAACAATATCAAGCATGTTTCAGACAGCACATTTGAAACGGAAGTTCTCAAAGCAAAAAATCCCGTTTTGGTCGATTTCTGGGCTCCCTGGTGCGGTCCCTGCCGGATGGTCGCTCCCATTTTGGAAGATATTTCCAAAAAATTCGACGGGCAGCTCGATATCGTCAAGGTCAACACCGATGAAAACCAAACGACTCCCATGAAATACGGCATCATGGCCATTCCCACTCTTATCATTTTTAAAGATGGAAAGGAAGCGGACCGTATCATCGGGCTTGAGCCTCAAAATAAGCTCGAAGAACGGCTGAGAAAGCTTGTTTCTGCGTCCAATACAAAAACAGTAGTGAATCCGGTCTAAACCTTTGAATCGTGAATAAAGCAGGTTAGTGAATGATCCAGACCAGGTACAATTTTCATGACCGAAGTTATCAAAACACGTTGCCCCGGTGACCATATCTGCCCGGCGATCAGGTTGTGCCCGACCGGCGCCCTTGTCCAACGCGGCTTGAAAGCACCGGATATTATTCCGGAGAAATGCATCGACTGCGGCATCTGCTCTTATTATTGCCCTTATAACGCCCTTGTTTCCACCTCTCCGCCCAGGCGAAAATGGCTGGATTCTTGTCCGTCCTTATAGAGAGCCCAACTGTCAAACGGTAGCATTCACAACCCTTGATGCTCCTTGACAAAAAAACCGGTTGAGGGGACAATTCTGGCGGATGCCTACGGTAAACGATCCGTATTATTCAAGATTGGCATCAGCCAAATTTATGAACAATGCGGGATAATACCGTTATCATCCAATCTACCTGAGGCGTAATCCCGAGTGCCGGAAAGACAGAAAAAAACAAGAACATCATCCCGTTCAGCAGCCGGAATATTTCCCGTTCTAACAGCCCTGTTTGGTCTCGGCCTTGTCCTTTCCTATATTTTCCTCTTTATCACCCAAAAGCGTCCCGCTTTTTCCGGGACGGATAATATTCATGAGGAAATAACCGGCGGCATAAAAGACATCCGGCTTATCTGCGCTTCTCCGGCCGTCACGGAGATAGTCTTCGCCCTCGGCTTAGGAGACAATGTGGTCGGGGTCAGCCAGTTCAGCACATACCCTCCGGAGGCGAGAAAAAAAGCCCGCATCGGCGGCCTCTTCAATCCCAGCCGGGAAAGGATCATCGCCTTGAACCCGGACCTGGTCATCAGCCAAGGAGAACACGCTGCCCTGTCCGATTTTTGCCGGGAAAAAGGCATCCAACTTCTCTCCGTACCCTTAGACTCCCTCGAAGATATCAAAACCGCTGTCCGAACCCTGGGAAAGAAGCTTGGGGCCGGGGAAAAGGCCGCTGAGCTTGTTCAGAGCATGGAAAAGGAAATCGAAGCGGTGAAAGAGGCGACCCGGGGAAAAGGCCGGAAAAAAGTATTCCTTACTCTCTCTCACCTCCCCGGAGATTTGACCGGCATCCTGACGACCGGCCCGGGCACTTTTCTCGACAAGCTTATCCAAATGGCCGGGGGAGAAAATATTTTCGCCGACACCGCCATCGCCTATCCGCGCATATCTAAAGAGTCTCTTCTCGTCCGCTCCCCCGAGGTCATCATCGAGATATTGGCCCAGGGGCTAACCCCCCGGAACAAACAGCTTCTCCTGAAAGACTGGAAGCGTCTGCCGACTCTTCCGGCTGTCCGTGAAGGCAAAATTCACTTTCTTTCCGAAACCTACCTTCTCATTCCCGGCCCGCGCATCACGCAGACCATCAAACGTTTGGCCGGGATCATCCATCCCGAGGTATTCAATGACCACAAATATCCTTGAGCTTCATGAGGTGAAACACCGTTTTTCGGATTCAGAGTGGACCTTATCGGTTTCGCGCTTCTCCCTCGGTTCAGGAATAATTACGGCCGTCATCGGCCCCAATGGTTCGGGAAAAAGTACTCTGATGCGTATCGCCACCGGAATCCTGATCCCCCTTTCCGGATCGGTGCTCCTGGAAGGCCAACCCCTGACCCGGCTCAACCGCCGCAGCCTGGCCTGCCGGCTGGGTTACCTCCCCCAGGAAATCCAAAGCCAGTACGACATCACCGTTGAAGACGTAGCCGCCATGGGCCGTTATCCCCATCTTCATAGGCTGGGCACCCTCACCGGACAGGATTGGAATATCGTGGACGAATGCCTCAAAACCACGGAGATGTCGGACAAAAGAAAAAGAAGGCTGTCTCAGCTCTCGGGAGGTGAAAAAAAAAGAGCTTTTCTGGCATCCGTTCTGGCCCAAAAGCCCCGTGTCCTTATTCTGGACGAACCGGCCGCTGCTTTGGATATCCACCATCAGATCCGCTTCTTCAACATCCTGCGGGATCTGGCCCGAAGCGGAATCGCCGTGGCCGTGGTCACCCATAACATGAATTTCGCTTCTCTCTTCGGAGATACGATCCTTTTTCTGTCGGAAGGACGGCCTATCGCCATGGGACCTCCGGAAGAGGTTTTAGCCAAAAAAAGACTTCAGTCCGTATACGGACCTGAAATCCTGGTGAGGAAACATCCGGAATCCGGCCGGCCGATTGTTCTGCCTTCAGTTCCAAAGACGGGGAAAGCATGAAAAAAACCATCGCCGTCTATGCTTTTCTTTTTGTAATCGCTCTCTTCGTCTCCCCCTGGATTGGTCCCGAAAAGGTCAGCATTGAAGACGTAAAAACATACATTCAGGGCGAAGGCAGTCCTCAAGGGGATATTTTTTTCTTCCAGCGAATTCCCCGTGTCCTCCTGGCCCTTTTGGCCGGAGGAACACTGGCCCTGGTCGGAGCCGCCTTTCAAGTTCTCTTCCGCAATCCCCTGGTCGAACCTTTCACTCTAGGTATCAGCGGAGGAGCTTCCCTGGGCGCCTTTCTGACGATCCTCTATCCGTCCCTATGGATTGTCCGGGGACCTTTCAGCTCGGTCCAGTTTTTCGCACTGGCCGGCGCGGCCGTCGTGCTGTTTCTGATCTATACATTCTCCACCAGAACCAGGGGAATGCCCGTCCACACTCTTCTCCTGGCGGGCGTGACCGTCAGTATCATCTGCAGCGGCGCCATCCTTCTCCTGACCTATCTGGCCAAACCCCAGGCCCTGGTCGTCTTTCAGCGCTGGATGATGGGCGGTATCGACATCATCGGCTACCGGGAAATCGCCTCTCTCTGGCCCCTTTTTGTTCCGGGAGCGGGCTTGATTTTTTATCACGCCAATGACCTTAATCATCTCACTCTGGGCCGGGAAATGGCTCTTGGTCACGGTGTCGACGTGGATACGGTACGGCGGAATGTATTTATCGGCGGCGGATTTGCCACCGCGGCCGTGGTCGCACTGGTCGGGCCCATCGGATTCGTCGGCCTGATCATCCCCCATGCGGTCCGCCGCATCAGCGGTTTTGACCTTAGGGTGGTCCTCCCCGCCTCTTTTTTTCTGGGGGGAACAGTCCTGGCCGCCTGCGATACCCTCGCCCGAACACTCATCGCTCCCACCGAGCTTCCCGTAGGGATCATCACTGCTGTTTTCGGCGGTCCGCTTTTCATCCGGCTCCTGGTCTCACGAAAACTCCGCTGACACCCGATCCGATTTAGAGTAATTTGACATTACCCCGTTTTTTTTTCATAATAACTTCTCTTTGAAAATTCAGTTTGGACGTTAAGGTTTACGGGTGAGGGAAGTTCGTGAGAATCGAACACAGCCCCCGCTACTGTAACCGGGGACGATTTCCAGAGAAAACCACTGTTCCTTAGAAGGAACGGGAAGGTCTGGAAGGAGAATGATCCGGGAGTCAGGAGACCTCCCCTGAGCCTATCGAACCCTTCTTCGGGCGGAAGACAGGGTGGTTTTTTTTTGCCGTTTTTAACGGCTCACAAAAAAAACAAAGCACCTCCTCTCTCCGGCCACAAAGAAGGAAAAATGAGATAACAGGAGGTTATCGTATCATGAAAAGTTCAATTCTCATTTTCCTTTCCGCGGTCCTGTTTGTTTCGGGCCTTCCCGTTCAAGCGGACAAAACGGAAAACAGCAAAAATCCCCAGTCTCTTCAGCATGAGGTTATTGTGACCGCAGACCGCATCCCCACCGAAAGACGGGAGATTGCCGGCTCCGTAACCGTCATAACTCAGAAAGACCTGGAGCGAACCAAACAATCAACCCTTGTCGAAGCCCTTCGGGAAGCGGCGGGTCTTAACATCCTGCAGAACGGACCTCCCGGAAGCTCGGCTTCTCTGCTTATCCGGGGAGCAGACAACAAACACACCCTGGTTATGATCGACGGCGTCGATGTCAATGATCCATTATCACCCGACCGTTCTTTTGATTTAAGCCTGCTGCATGTGGCCGACGTCGACAGGGTGGAAATCCTACGCGGGTCCCAAAGCACCCTCTACGGATCCGACGCCATCGGAGGCGTGGTCAATATTATCACCCGCCGCAGGCTGGGAAAACCCGAGCTCCGTTTCTCCGGCCACGGAGGCTCTTTCAATACCTGGACCGGAAACCTTAATCTCGGTGGCGGAACGGATGTTTTTCGCTATTCCCTGGGAACTTCTTATTATCGCAGCGACGGTTTCTCCAGCGCGAACACGGCCTATGAGGGGAATACGGAAAATGACGGACATGAAAGCTTTACCCTTGCCGCCGGTTTCGGTTGGACCCCCCTCTCCCAATTCACCCTGGAGCTGAACACCCGTCTCATCGATTCCCGGACCGATATTGACAACGGAGGCGGCGCTTACGCAGATGATCCCAACAACGTTCAGCACTATGATGCTTTGCTGCTCAATGCACGCGGACGGCTGCTGCTTCTCAAAAACAGATGGGAACAACTTTTCTCCGTGTCCGTTGTCGACTTCGAGCGGAATTATGACAATCCCGTGGATGATCTCCATCCCTTTGACGCGGACCGATCCACTTATAACAGCCGTCGCTGGAAACTTTCCTGGCAGAACAATCTGTTTCTTCACCCCTCCAACACCCTTGTTTTAGGCATCGAACATGAAAATGAAGAAGGCGATTCATTCTCAGAAACGGAAAGCCTTTTATTCGGCAACTCAACTTCATTTTTTCCCCACTCCGAAGCGGCCAATACCGCTTTTTTTATTCAAGATAAAATCCGTTTAGGGGGATTTTTTTTCGCCGGCCTCGGGATCAGGCACGACCATCACAGCCGGGCAGGAGCGGCCACAACATACAGGATAACCCCTGCTTTTCTTCTCGAAAAAACGGGAACCAAAATCAAGGCGACTCTGGGGACGGGATTCAAGTCCCCCTCCCTCTACCAGCTTTTCGCTCCGGCCACCTTTTGGGGTCCTATCGGAAATGAGGACCTCGAACCTGAAAAATCCGTAAGCTGGGACGCCGGGATCGAACAAAATTTTTTGGAGGACCGTTTATGGCTCTCCGCGGTCTATTTTTCCCATCAGTTCGACCAGCTTATCGACTATGACACCATTCAGGGATACGTCAATATCTCCGAGGCCTCTTCCCGCGGATTGGAAGTCATAGCCAGAGCGGTACCCGTCTCCTGGCTTTCCTTATCGGCTTCCTACACCCGGCTGAATGCCAGGAATGAAACAACGGACGCGTCCCTTCTCCGCCGGCCCAAAAACAAACTGACTTTCCACGCCGGTCTGCGGCTCTTCGACAAAGCCGACCTCGAAATCTCCCTTTTGGCCGTCGGGGAGAGGGAGGATATGGAGTGGTCAGGCTGGACGGCGGTACCGGTGACGATGCCCGGTTACGTTCTTTTTAACGCTGTTGCTTCTTTCGACCTCTCCAACCGTTTCGGTTTATTCGTCAGGCTCGACAATATTCTCGACCGGGAATACGAGGTGGTCAAGGGCTACGGAACACCGGGATTTTCAGTCTTTACCGGACTGGACATCAATCTCTAAGTTCGAACGTAACGGTCACCGTAAAAACCACGGGTCTTGGTTTTCCATTGAGAACAAGGGGTTCGTATATCCACTTCCGCACGGCATCGGCGGCGGCTTCATCAAGCAGGGGTATCGATTTGACGACGTGCACCCGAACGACTCGGCCGAATATGTCGGTTGTCGCCTCCAAAATGACGATTCCTTCGGCGCGGACGATACGGGCGATTTCCGGATAAAGGGGAAGAACACGCTTGACCAGCTTGGGCGGTTTGACGGTTCCACCGGCCCGGACCGGCTCCTCATCATTGACCACGATGTCTGTGATCAATCCTTCGATGAACCCCGCGGGAAGACCGGCCGGATCGGCATTCGGGTCTCCTCCTTCGATCCCAAAGGGGGTTTCACTGAGAAACAGGTCTTCCTCGGCTACGCTGTCGGGAATTTCGACCGGAGCCACCAGTTCTCCTTTAAATACGGCTCCTTTGCTTACAGGACGGATCCGCGCTCCGTGTGAACGCGGTTTACGCGAAGCGGAAGATCCATGAGGAGGCGGAACGGGAAGCGGAGGCGCGATCAATGCCTTAAAATATGTGATTTCAGGCAGGCTCTCTGTCGAAAGATAAGGATAAACGACCAACAGGAGAATTATTCCCAGGTGAAGCAAAAATGAGAGGGGAAAAACCAACATTTTTGCCTTAATATTTTTTTCCGGGATAAAAAACGTATCTTTAAACATCTTTTCACCTCACTTCCATACGGTATACAACCGGGACGGTTGAATATTCCCTATTTTTTCATTCCACTATCCTTTCACCAGACCTTTTTTCGTGTGACATATGCCACAATCTTTTCATCCGACCTCATAACAAAAAAGATATACTAGATTTCGGCATTTTTTATGAATAATGCAGGTTGACAAAGATTGCTTTTTCCCTGATTATATTTTTGTCAGATTATCATTTTTGGCTAAATTAAATATAGGAGTATGTACATGAAACCCGCCATCAAACCAAAATATCCCTGTTTCTCATCCGGCCCCTGCGCCAAACATCCCGACTTTTCCCTTGACGAACTGAAAGATGCCCCTTTGGGCCGTTCTCACCGCAGCAGATTGGGTAAGGGAAAACTGGCCGAGTCCATTGAAAAAACCAAAAAGATTCTCGGGCTGCCCGGCGACTACAGAGTGGGCATCGTCCCCGCATCCGACACCGGGGCTTTCGAAATGGCTATGTGGTCATTACTGGGTCCCCGCGATGTCGACGTATTCGTCTGGGAATCATTCAGTAAGGGCTGGGCAACCGACATCCAGAAACAACTGAAATTGGACAACGTCCGCGTTTTTGAAGCCGACTATGGAAAACTTCCCGACCTGTCCCAGGCCGATTTTAAAAACGACATCGTCTTCGTCTGGAACGGCACCACCAGCGGAGTCAAAGTCCCCAACGGCGACTGGATCCCTGACGACCGCGAAGGTCTGACCCTCTGTGACGCCACATCCGCCATATTCGCCATGGAGATTCCCTACCACAAGCTCGACGTCATCACCTATTCCTGGCAGAAGGTCCTCGGCGGCGAAGCGGCCCACGGCATGCTCATCCTTTCACCCCGGGCGGTAGAAAGAATGTTGAGCTATGATCCTCCCTGGCCCATGCCCAAAATCTTCAGAATGAAAAAGAAAGGCGAGCTCAACGAGGGCATCTTTAAGGGCAGCACCATCAACACCCCATCGATGATGGCCAACGAAGATTACCTGGCCGCTTTAAACTGGGTGGAATCCATCGGAGGCCTCCAAGCCCTTCTCGAGCGGAGCAAAAAAAATCTTGAAGTTTTTGAAGATTTTGTTGACAAACACGACTGGATCGATTTCCTGGCGGAAAGCAAAGAAATCCGCTCCAACACCAGCGTCTGCTTCAAGGTCGACCTTCCGGAAGACAAGGTGAAAACCATGGTCAAAATACTGGCCGACGAGGAAGTCGCCTTCGACTGCGCCTCCTACCGCGACGCCCCTTCAGGACTTCGCTTCTGGTGCGGAGGAACCATCGAGGCTTCGGACGTTGAAGCCGTCACCCAGTGGTTGGAATGGGCTTACGAACAGGTTTCATAAGAAGAAAGCTCAAAACTCAAAGCTCAAAAGTCAAAACTAGAAGAAGATTTTAATGTTTAAAGTTTCAGGTTAAGATTAAAATCGTTCTCACCGTTTTCCAGGGGTAGACGTAACAAAACCATCGTCCATATCATCCCTTTTTTGGCGGCCCAGCTGTTTGAACATCGACCTCATATCCCGGATTCCTCCTATGGTAAACCAAACGACGATCACCAAGGAAACGGCTGCATAGATCACCACGTAGACCTTCCAGTATTTCATCCAGCCGCTGTCGGAAACATCATGGGTCAGGTTAAAAACCGTCCCACCGATGAAGATGAGCGTCCAGATAAGAATCCAGGCATAAGAAAGGATGTAAATGGCTTTATCCCCTCGCGTGAACTCTTTTCCCATACCCAGAACCTTCCACCCCCGTGACGGAGCGGCATCGATAATTTTTATTTCACCCTTTACCTCGTATTTTCCCCGATGAAGGAGCTTGTCCAGGTCGAAATCACGGACCCTTCCCAGCAGCGAAACAAGGACATAAACCAGGGATGCGGCGACCATCGACAGCCCCCAGAACCACTGTCCGTTTATGGGAAAGTCCTCAATTACCTGATGAAGAATGATCCCGCCGACCGAGATGGTTGAACCGGTGATCATGGCGCTCCAGGCAGCGGCAGTCGTCCCCCGTTTCCAGTACAAACCTCCGATGATCACCGCTCCCGACCCGCCGACAAAAATGGCCGCCGTGATGGCAAAAAAGAGGTAGATATGCTGTGTTTGTTGAAAAATGAGGCTGAAGAAAAAAATAAAAACGGCCACCCCGATAACGGCCAGGCGCAGCAGGCGGATATGCTGTACGGGGGAAAAAGGTTTTTTCCGGAAGGGCATAACAATATCCTGGATAAAAATGCTCCCCCAGGAATGAAGGTAGGTGTCATGTGTGCTGAGAAAGGCGGCCAGCATGACTGCCGCGAATGCTCCTGCGAGGCCAACCGGCAGGATAAAACGGAGGACCAGGGGAACCCGAAGCTGGCTTTGTATTTCGGGAGATCCCACCGTACCGATAACGGAACCAACCTTGCCGGCGATATGTGAAAAATCCGGATGATTGAGGACCACGAAGGCGATGACCGGAAGAAACATCAGAAAAAGGTTCCGGGGATAATTTCTCCAGTTTTCAAGGACTTTGGACATTTTGGCCTCATGGGCGCTTTTGGCTGAGGAATTATACGCCTGGGTTCCCTGCCATGACATAAAATTGTAGACAAAACCGACAAGGCCGATGAGAAAATACCAAAAATTAAAATCCTCCACCTGTCCCGTTTTGAAAGGATTGACCATGGACGCTTCCCGGGGAACAATGGACAGGGCTTCAAAAATCTGGCTCCATTCAATCGTCAGAAGAAAAAAGAAAATAAGCAGAACAAAGACAAAATTGGAAAACACTCCCTGAATAAAATCAGCGATGATGACGGCCACCTGCCCCCCGGAGAAAACGAAAAAAATGGCGATGCCGAGCAAAACGGTCATCATCAAGACAAAGGTCGACACATGAATCCCCCAGACCTCAAATCCTGCGGGAAGACCCATATAATAAATAAAAAACCGTGCTCCGACGGCCGGGAAAATCCCGAAATTGATGATCCCGGAAACAAATGCCAGAATACCGGCGAAAACCCTGAAATTCCGGCTGTAGCGCATCTCAAAAAACTGGGCCAGGGTCAGGGCACGCGTCTGCCTGAAGCGATAAATAATCCAGCCGGAAACGGTTACCAAAAGAATGGCCAGGGCCATGGATAATTCCCACCATTTCAGACAGAAACCGGACTTGAAGAAGACCTCGAACTCCCCGATAACGCTGATGGCTCCCAACATGGCCATACCCAGGGAAACCGTCATCAGGTAGCGGCCGGCGGAACGTCCGGCCGCCAAAAAATCGGCCACGCTCCTCATGAATCGTTTGCTGAAGACCACTCCATAAACCATAAAGAACAGAGTGACAAGGACGATCCCCCAATCCAGCCAGCCTAAGCTCATTCTTTCTTCCTCTTCTTATTTTTTTCCTTCATTCGTGCCGCTTTTCCTTATCTTTTTTCCAGACAAGTCCGTCCTGACGGATTCTCCACGTTCCTTCTCCTTCAGGACAAGGAAGCGCGGCCTCAAAAAGGCTTTGTGTACGCTCCAATTGAAGCTGCCGCATCTTTTCCCCCAACAATGTTGCCAATCCCAGGGGGGAGGTTTCACTGCTGAAAACGCCATGTTTTTCATAAAAAAGTTTTTGGCGGTAATAGACAAGGCGAAGCAGCCACTTGGTTTTTTCTTCCGGCTCGATCCTGAATATTTCTTCTCCGCCTGCAGTTACGCCGGAAAACCGGACAAAACCCCACATCTCCGGATAATGCATATTGACCAGCCCTTGAGGTGACCAGACCCAGTTGTCCTCGGGCAACGGTTTTCCGGTATCCGGATCCGACCGTTTCACATACCGGCCGTTTTGAATTTCGTTTTCCCATTCTACCCGGGAAAAATTGACCCGCCACACATCTCCCGGCCCGGGAGAGCACTCTTCCGGGGCCATCTCTTTGAGCACTTCCCAGGGAAAGGCCAGCTCCACGGTCCATCCCTTATCACGGTCCAGGGGATTGTTGAGCGTTCCGTCGATACGGCAGGCGGATTGAAGCCCCCGAATATCCCAACCATTAAGGGCTTTCCCGCCGTCACGGTAGGGCTTTTCCAGGAGCAGGTCCCAAACGGTGCCCAAAGCATTGATTTCAAGCTCATAATACAGATGGGTATCCCCGTCCGGATCGATGAACACCTCAAAATCGTTGTCCTGGAAAATAACGGCATCCCGCTCCCTCAGGGTCGCCCAGACATGTGGTTCCTCAAGAGAGGCGGCCACATAAAAAAATTGGTCATCCCAGAGCATTTTAGCCCGGGTCCGGTACCGTGGTTTTTTCCGGCCGGGAACGGATATGTCGACAAAAAAATCCGTCCAGGAGGTTTTTTCCCAGCTTACCTCATTCAAAATCCCGTCTATCGTCAGAGGGGCAACGGTCCGGAAGCAGACATAACTCCTCGGATTGAAAGGGATCGCCGGCGTTTCGAATGTTTGTTCATCAACACCGCCAAAAAAATGGCCTGAAAGAAAAAAAACGGACAAAATCCCAGTTAGAAACAATCGCATATTTCCTCCCCGGCGGAAGCCGCGCATCCGGGAACATTCACTTTTAATCACTCATGGCCCTTTCAATCAGCTCTTCAATCGTCGTTTCTGCCAGGCAAACCGACGTATCGGCTGCTCCGTAATAGATCAAAACCCGGCTGTCCGGCCGGATGAAACCACGGCTGTCCGCTGCATCGGTTACAAGGCCTGAGGGAAAAACCACGTTGGGCACCTGGCCCACCATTTCGTACATCTCCCGGGGTTCCAGGATGTTTCTTCGGCTTCGGCCGAGGACCCGGGATGGGTCGTCGAGATCAAGGAGCATCACGCCCGCCTGGTATATCCAGGCACGTTCGAGGTGCATGGCCACACCGTGATAAATCAGGATCCACCCTTTCTCAGTCTTGACCGGCGGAGGTCCGGGACCGATGATCTCGTCCCAATAATGAAACCGCCCTTCGGCAACCGGGGCGACGGGCTTCCAGTGAAGCAAATCCCCGGAAGAGGACAGAATGATGGATGTTCCGCTTTTCACTCCCCCGCCGGAAAAAAGGTTGGGCCTTTCCAGGCGGAGATATTCTCCACCAATTTTTTCCGGAAAAAGAACCACGTTGCGCGTGTCTTGTCGTCCGGCCAATCCCATAAAAATGAACCTTTTGAAATCCTTGGTCCGCACCAAGCCCGAACGGCAGCCGTCCTCAATATCGAGGGCGAAAGTAATGTAATAGGATCCTTCCAACGGCGTGATCCGCGCGTCATAAGAATGGAATATTTTTTCCTTGACATGATCCAGGTCTTCGAAACGAATGGGATGGGGTTCGATAACAAAATCGATTCCGTCCCTGCTTCCCGCTGTTAGAAAAAACGTCTCCCTGCCCCGGCTCTGGACTCGGAGTATCAGCTTGATTTCCTTGCCGAAACGCGCGGCCCCGGGATTAAAAACCGAGCTGACGTCGGTCAGATCCGGCAGAACGTCGGGAATGTTTTTTCTTGTGATGAGGGGATTATCCGGATGGCGTCTCATGATTCCCCCTTTTTTTCTTTCACCTTTTCGCCTTCCCCTTCCATCTTTCCGGGAATCCCTTTTAATGTTTTTATCTCAAAGGGATGGAAGGTCACATTTACTTCTCCCTCCCCCGCTTCCAGCTCACGCAGGTTATGTTCCATCAAGTCGGCTTCGAACATCCGAAAGGATTCCCCGTCAAGCTTCATCCGGACAACCGTTTCTTTTCCGAGAGGCTCATAAAGCCTGAAAATGAGAGCCTCTTCTCTTTCGGCTTTTTTTACCGTGTCCAGCACGGCTCCGCCCTCCACATGCACGGGGAACCGGAAACTTTTTCCATCCCGGCCGTCAAAAAGCGCCGCCGACTGGTTGAGCAAAGCCGCCTCCTTCAAAACATCCGAGTCCTCCAGTCGACCGGTGTGGGGCAGAAAACTGTAGGTAAAAGTATGTTTCCCCCTGTCGGCTTTCGGATCGGGGAAAGTCGGCGCCCGCAGAAGGCTCAGACTGAGGTCGCCTCCCAAGGCCCTGTATCCGTACTTCCCGTTATTGATAAGGGCTGCTCCGTATTCCCCGGAGGAAAGGTCGGCGTAGCGGTGTGCGACAACCTCAAACCGGGCTTCATCCCAGCTTGTGTTCCGGTGGGTCGGACGAAAAACCCGGCCGAACTGAATCTCGAAAGAGGCAGCGTCCGTGAAAATGTCGAGGTCGAAATGAACCCGGAGAAGCTTATGGTTTTCCTTCCAATCCACTTCCGTCTCAAAATCCAGGCGTTTGTTTCCCGCGGTAAGGAAAATGTTCTGCCGGATGACGGAATTTCCAATCCGGAATTCCGTCCTGATTCCTTTTCGGACCGGGCCGTCGGCGATCCAGTGCCAGGACATGAGTTCGGCCTTACCGCAAAGAGCATCCTCATAATAAAAATCAACGTCCCAGGCATCCCAGTCGACCGGCCGGTCCTCATAAAGACAAAGGACATTTCCTTCTCTTTTTCCAGCCAGCACTTCCCGGCCGTTTTTTTTGTCCAGGATTTGGGACAGGGTTCCCTTCTCGGAAAAAGCATATCGTATAAGGTCATTTTCCAAAACAAACGGCTTCCCCGTAAGGTCCTGATCCACCGGCGGGAACCGTTCTCCCCGGCGCAGTGTCCTTGCAGCAAGCGCGGAAATTTCGACCAAAACGACCCTTTTTCCGGCTTCCACCTGCTGAAAAACAGGATGTCCCGACTCATCAAGCACTTCGTTTTCAGCCCAGGATTCGGGCAGGACAAGCGGCCGGTCGAAGGGCACGGACAGCGAATTGAACAAACAGACCAGGTCCCGGTCAGAAACAAACAACATTTCTCCGGCTTCTTGGAAAAGGCGCTCAACCTCTTGTTCCATGGAAGCATAAAAACGCCGGCATTCCTCATAAACAGGCGTGATGCTCGATCCGGGGATGATGTCGTGGAACTGGTTGAGAAGAAGGGTTTTCCAGAGATCATCCAGGTTTTGGGACGGATAATGCTCGAGGGGAAGGCAGGACCAGAGTATTTCCAGCTCTCTCAACTTCAGCTCAAGCCGGCGGTTCATTTTTTTGTTGAAGGCCTGGCTGGTGTATGTTCCCCGGTGAAGCTCGAAATAAAGCTCTCCGGCCCAGACGGCAAGATAGCCGGATTGTTTCTCTAATTTTTTTAAGAAGGCGGCCGCCGGACCGAAAGAAACCCGTGGACATCCCTCAAGATTTTCCTGCCGCTGACCGGCCTCGATCATCTCCGCAGTCGGCCCTCCTCCTCCGTCACCGATCCCGAAAAGAGTCAAAAATTCATCCAGGAAAGCCTTTTCCTGAAAGTTTTCCGCCGCACCTCTTAGTTTTTCCGGCTGCAGTTCACTGTTATAGTTGTCTTCAGGCGGAAAATGAGTGACCACCTCCGATCCGTCCAGTCCCCGCCAGCGGAAGGTGTGGTGCGGAAAACGGTTGAATTGGTTCCAGGACAGCTTTTGGGTAACAAAAGTGTTGATGCCGCTTTTTCTGAGGATCTGAGGAAAGGCGGCACTATAGCCGAAAACGTCCGGCAGCCAGAGATTGTCCACATCGATCCCGAACTCTTCCAGGAAAAACAACTTGCCGTGAAGAATCTGCCGGACCAGGGATTCTCCGCTGATGAGGTTGCAGTCGGCTTCGACCCACATGCCTCCCTGAACTTCCCAACGGCCTTGGGCGACCAAGTCCTTGACCTTAGCATAGAGCGAAGGGTAGTACTTTTTGACGAAAGCGTAATGCTGGGCCTGAGACGCCCCGAAAACATATCGTGAATAACGCTCAAGAAGCCCCACCTGGCTGGCAAAGGTACGGCCGCACTTGCGGACCGTTTCCGAAAGAGGCCACAGCCAGGCCGTGTCCAGATGAGCGTGCCCTACTGCGGTCGTAGCCAAGTCCGATGCCGAAGCCTTTTTATCCAGTTCCTGATTGAGGATTTTCCTGCACATACCGACGTTCCCGGGATCCCCGCGGAAGACATCGATCGCCTTGTTCAAAACATGAAGGATGCGGGCACGGCGGACGCTTTTCCCAGGAAGTCCCCTCATAAGGTTTTCCAAAACCAGTACATCCAGATAAAGATGCCATATGTCCCGGCGAAAAACTGCCAGAACCAGGTCGGTTATGACGGCCGTGTAGGAACCGAATTCTCTGGGAATCTTCCATCCCTTGTCCCGGTTAATTTGAAGCCCGAAAAGCTGGCCGGCGGAAGCTTCGACCCAAAGGCTAACGGCTTCTCCCCCTTGGGCGTTTGAGGTAATCTCGAACCGGTCCCTTCTAAAATCGGTATTAGGCCAAAGCGTATGAACGCTCAATCCCTGAAGGGGTGTTCCTGTCTCATCGTAAACAAGCCCTTCGCCGCCGAGGTTAATCCGGACGCACACCTCCCGCCCTTTCCATTCCTGGGGTACCCGGCCTTGAAGAAAAAACCAGGCCCTGTCCCAATTTTTTCCCCAGGTTTCACCGACGGTCACCGGCTGGAATTCGCCCACATCACGTCGCACAAAGGGAACCATGGGATCATAAACACAAAACTCCGCGGCCAAAAGGATTTCTTCCGGATAAAACATGCTCCGCAGGCGGGCGAGAAAATTCCGGGCCCGGCGCTCATAAATGTCTTTTTTTGCCGGATTCATGCATTCCCTCCCTTTGCATAAACTAAAAAGCGTGAATCATTCTGGCTCATGATAATATCCGAACCTTTACGAAAATTCCTACCAAACAGGCCTCATTATACCAGCCATGGTTTGTATAAGAAATAAAAAAATGGTTCTTGAAAGAATCTCGAGAACAAAACAGTTGCAATTTGAGAATGAAGACGTGTTAAGGTTTAAAGTTTAATGTTTCAAGTTTAATGAAAGATAAAAAAAGAAGAAATGTCCTTGTCTCCCGAGCTGTTTGGAATGCCGGGGCATGACAGAATTCGCAACGAAGCAGATGCGGTAAGATCGGCTCGCCCGCAGGGTAAAAAATGCCGATATTTAGTTTTAAATTTCCTTATCCATTCACCAGCCCAATTTTCGTATGGTATATGCCACAAATTTTTCAACCGATCTCATAACGAAAAAGATATACTAAGTATATCGGCATTTTTTATGAATAACGCAGGTTACAGCGTGAAGTCGTACTTATAATACCACACAAAATAATCGGGATTGAGCGATGTTCTCTCCAGGAAAATCTCGCCGATATAGAGGCGGTAAGTCCCAGGCTCAAATTCAGCTCCCTCTTTGGATTTCATGACAATATTGTATATCTGTGGCGCGGTGTTGCCCCACTTCTCAGAGACAAGGGACTCTTTTCCGTTTTCAACTCTTACGATCTTGTGCAGCAGCCATCGGTTCATGGGCACCCATAGCCTGAAGCTCAATGCTTCCGTACTGACAATCCCCAAGTCTACCTGACCGAAAGGTTTGATGTATGTTTGAGGATTGACTTGCATGAAAAATTTTTCTTTGGATATTGCTCCGCCGCAGAAAAGAATCAACATCAGAACGGTCGTCATCAAGATACTCAGTCTTTTTTTCATCTTCTTTCTCCTTACAAAAACCACATCTTCTTTTCTTCCCCTGCACCCTTTTTATTGCAGTTTCCATGCCACTTTCTTTCAGGCGAAAAGCTAAATCCAGGTGTCCCCCAGGGAGGACAATTGCTGATTCGGATAAGAAAAAAGAGGGTTGTTTAAAATATTTTCATGTAAGGTGAGTCAAGCCAATGGAAAATCCAAACCGGATTATTCAAGACAGAACATGGAAGGAGTTCTGGCACCCTAGGCAATCATCACCTACAAACGGTTGGATCGTGTGTCTTTTCCCATTCGTCAAAGATAGCCAGTGCCGTTTCCGGATTGGCTCCCGGGCCGAATTCGAACTGGGCGATAACTCCCCCGGAGGGATCGTAGAGATGACGGATAACTTCCCGGACCGCTCTGCGTCCCTCTGCGGGATCGGGAGAAGGAAGCACATGCTGGCGGTCGATCTCCCCCCAGAAGGTCAGCTTTCCCTTGACCGTTCGGGCCAGGTTCTCCATATCCATGCAGAAAAGCTGGGAATTGACGGCATTCACGCCCACTTCCGCCAGATCGGGATAGATATCCTCAATCCAGCCGTCCGAGTGCATGAAGACAAACTTATCCCGGGAACGGGCCAGGTCGCAGTAATCCTTGTAGAGCGGTTTGAACAATTCCCTCCATATGTCGGGGGGAATAAGAAGCCGGTCCTGGGCTCCCCAATCATCCATAAAGGTTATGCCGTCCACATCGGCTTTGACCCAGAACTCCAGTTCGGTCAGGTAGAAAGAATGGATGCACTGAAGAAGCGCCTCAAATTCCTTTTCCCTGGTTAAAATATCGGTCAGAGCATTTTCCGTTCCCCGCAAAAACTGGTACCGCTCCCAGGGGCGGGGGCAGGCATTGGCCAGGACGAATTTTTTTGTCTCCCCGTAAAACCTGCGGATATCTTCATAAGCCTTGTTCCGGTCCGGTGGAAGCTGTTCGTAGGGCGGCTCGACCCGTTTCCAGCCGGAAAGGTCCCGGACCATGGGATTCTTGACCTCGCCGATGATTCCCTCCTGGATATTGTGGAACACACACCCCCATTCATCCCGGTATTCGCCGGCGGCATAGGGATCCCCCTTGATTTTTGAAGAAGGAGGATAAAAATAAGCGGCGGTCTGGAAATCCCCCGGATACCTGTTTCTGAGCTCGGCTGTTGCTTTTGGCTGGTTCTTCTCAGCCCATAGTAAAAGCCAAAGGTCGCGGGGAACCCGGTCCGGCCCGGTGAAAGTCAGACAGCGGACGACCCGCTCCCTTGAGGACAACATCATTTCCCTCTCTTTTTTTCCGGCACTGCTGTTTTAACCTTGAGAAACTTACTCTCATGGGGCCCAAAGACTGCAGCCGGTTTCGCAGACCTTATTTCATTTCCTAAAACATTTACTTCGGCCAGCGAAACGGCCCCGGTCGCCTTGAGCAGGGCGGCTTCATCGAGGCGGACCTCCCGCCCCCCGGTCTCCCGCAGATGGAAGATAACCCCGTCCCCATCGGTCGAAAGCCCGGCGGCGATCAGAACAAGACTTTCCGCCGGACCATCCCATAGGGACCAGGCATACGGCCCTTCACTCCCGCTTTCAGGGGGAAGAACCCGGGCCAAAAAGGGCACCAAACTTTCACGGCCGAAGCGGACGGCGGATTCGTTCGAAGTCTCCGTACCTGAAGTAAGAACGAAGGACCAGCGGATCTCTCCCGACTGTGAAGCCTTAAAATTAGTCGTCCAATAATTGTTCAATACCCAGGAATAGATGTGCATGCTTTGGGGAAGGGATACGGCTTGAAAACAGCCGAGATTGATCGCTCCCAACTGGACAAGAGGAATATCGGGGCTGACAAAAACAATCTGTTCTTCGGGGCCTCGGACGGCTGCAAAATTCTGGATCGTGTTCCAATCGGACGCCGTTTTTTCGAGCTGGTCCAACCCGGGAATGACCGTTCCTCCCTGGGCTTCGAACACCAAACGGCCCAGGGGAAGGAAAAAAGGAAAGGCTACATAGACAGCCTCTGGCTCCCTTACCGGTCTTTTTTTCATGGCGTAATGCAATGTGATGCGTTTCGTTTTGTGAAACAGCCGGACTTCGCAGGTTATCCCATCACTCGCGGCGCAGGCCGGAGCAAATCCTTTGAGAAAAAGACTTTTCCAGATGGGCCCGTCCACCATATTTTCCACCCGCACATCGTCCCAGGAAGTCCGTGCATAGGCGTTCAAAGTGAAACTTTCCAGCTGCTCCCGGTTGCCCAACCTCTCGTAGATGAACTCTCCCAAATTCCAGAAAGATGAGGGATCAAGGAGATTTTTATTGAGTTCCTTATCGAAAAGAACGGACGCACCGCCCTTCCCCGGAAGATATTCCAGCCTGTAAAAATCATTTTCCAGAATACCCTGGAATTTTTCTTCCTTCGGCGCAGCAGCAGCTCCCGGTCCCGTCTCGATCCGGAAGGTCCTGCAGCCCAAAGGGGGAACGTCTTCGACCCATATCGCCCACTTTGTGACGTCGGACCGGCTCTCCAGCGGACGAGCCTCCAAAACACTGCCGTCCTCAGCAATAATCCGGCATTCCTTTTTGGGATCGATGATCTCATGGTCGATGGACACTTCCAAAAGCCCGGAGCGGGTTCGGTTGAGGGTATTGTAGACAGTCAAAACCGGCACGCCGGCCTTCGGACATTCCCCCTGCATCAATCCCAAGATTTCTTCCTCAAACAAAAAAAGCTTCTTCGATGCTTCCCAGACATAAGCCGCTTTCTCCCCCCACTGCAAAACGCTGTTGGCCGCATCGGGGTCGCTGATGCTTTCGGCCGCTCCGAAGGTATGCTCGCCATAAAACAAAAGGGCTTCGTGAATCCGCTCGAGCCTTTTATTGATGCCATCGGGGAGAAAGGCTCCCCGGAGTTTGGCCGCCGCCAGCAGGGTGCTGCAGGCCGCCGCCCGGGATTGAAGCCTTCGCGCCCGGGCTGTTTCCCGGGCCGCTGAGCCGAAACCGTCCGTCCACCAATCGGGCCAGGCCGCCCGGTGGACGGGAATCTGTGTTCCATGGTTTTTTTGTATATGCTCCACAAACTCTCCCGCCGTCGCGCTGCGCAGGCGGGGCCATTCGTATTTTTCATTCCATCGCCGGATCATTTCGCATCCGGCCAGGGCCGGCGGCGAATTGTCCGTTAAATACCCTCCGTATTGAAGGGAAATCCGTGAAAAAGGATAGCCTTTCCCGGCCAGGTCTTCCAGGTAGCGAAGAAGGCCCTTTTCAAATCCGGGAAAATATCCGGTATGGATTCCCCATTGGTTAGCGATATGGTAATGTTCGGCCCGGAAAGCCAGGATCCGCTTTCCCGAAGGGGATTCCCACCAGAACGGCGTCGGGCGTTCGAAAGGGATAAGCGCCCGGTGGCCGTGTTCTCCCATAACCAGGCCGTTTATTCCCGCGCCGTCGAAATAATCCACCAGGCACCAAGCCGCCCCGTTGACGTCGTTCTGCATGGCCGTCCGGACGGGAATGCCGGCTTCCCTGATGGTTCGGACCGGTTGAAGCATCGCGGCCAGCAGGTTTTCATCGGGCAGCTCCGACATGTTGGCGAAAAGCGCCGTCACCTCAATTCTTCCCTCGGCCGCTCTCTGGACCAATCGTTTCACCTGCCGGGATGGACGCCGGCGCAGGTATTCCTGTACGGCCCAGGAGCTCTCACAGGTCCAGCGGAAGCGGGAATCTTCCGGATAGCCGTCCGTCCGGTCGCAGAAATCCAGGGCGTAGTCGATAAACCGGAGGTGCTCGGGCAGGATCTCCGACTGGGTCCGGGTGTAGCCGATATCGGTATGGGTGTGCTGCACAAGATATACGGTCCAATGCCGGACGGGCTTCACGGAGAAGGATTTTTCGAAAACGGTTCCATCCTTCAAATGAACCGATGCCCGCATTTCCCTGGGTTCGGTGACGGCCGGCACAGACACCTCCAGCGGCGTGAATCCCTCATCAAGCGTAAAACTTTCGGTTTGTCCCGTATCCAGTTCAAGCACACCGTCCGTCTTTTCCCCCAGGTGGACGAAGTCGAAAATGAGGATCTGCTTCATCTGGTCACCTTCCCGGATAACGGCGGGAACGGGGCGAATACCGACATCTTCTTCAAGGGACGCTTCGAAAGTCATGTACCAGGCCCTGCTTCCCGCCGTCTCGCCGGCAACTTTCAGTTTCTGTGGTTTTCCGGGGAGCACCAGGGCCCGGGGAATTTTCAAAACGGCGTAGCCCATCAGATCATCGTATTTATCAATCATAGTGGCGTTAAAAGTAAGCTCTTCGCCTTTTTTACCCTTCACGGTCCACTTTCGGGTCTCAATCGTTTTAGGATTGCAAAAAGTCAAACAAAACCGGTCATTGACAAACAGGGTAAATGTCCGGCTGTCCGTATTGACGTCGATCCCGAACATCCAGACGAATTCCAGGCTTTCTCCCTCCAAATCTTGGGGAAGGGATTCGGTTTCCCAGGCGACGGGCCGGTTTGAATCAACGGAGCGGACAAGAAGGGCCGAATCTGCACTGGAGCGGGGGGAATGGTACTTGAAGACCTGTCCGCCCAGGGAACGCGAATAACCTTTCCAATACCGCACCGGCCGGGATGACGCTCTTTTTTCAGCGCATAATCCGGCCGCCAGCACCAGCGTTAAGGCCCAGATCAGCATTTTTTCCTGCATTTCGTGCTCCTTTTTCCTTTATGTTGGAGATTTTTATGGTCCAGGCAAACAAACAGGGAGGATTTTTTCGAATCTTTTCGGGGATACCCACTACGGTTCCGCTCCCGCCTTCCTTCCATTCCAATTCCCCTTCGGCGCCCAGAAGCGTCACCCGGGCTCCTTCATCCGGCCGAAGAGAATCCAGATGAATGCGGGACGGGGGGAAACTTTCTTGAGGTCCGGCAAGGTAGACGGCGTAGACGGCACCCTTTTTTTTGCGGGTCAAACGTATCTTCCCTTCATAAAATGGGGAAAGGGGCCGCGTCTCATAAATGGCTTCGCCGTTGACCTCCATCCAGCAGCCGATTTTCTCCAAACGGTCGTAAGCGGCTTCGTCCCAAGCACCGTCCGGGCCGGGAGCTATGTTCAACAGCAGGTTTCCCCCTTTACTGACGATATCCACCAGCATATGAACGATCTCCTCGGCCGTTTTGTAGGAGGCATCGGGAACCCAGGACCATCCGCCGCCGGAGATGATGCACGATTCCCAGGGATAAGGCAGGGCTTTTTCCGGGACGCGGTTCTCGGGCGTCAGGTAATCCTGGTAAGGTCCGGGAACGGCCCTGTCGACGATGATGATCCCCGGCTGCTTGGAACGGGCCATTCGGGCCAGACAGGGCATGTCGATATCCTGGCTCCGGATGCGAATAAATTTGTAATCCGGGCTGCAAACGGCGGCCCTGATCTCTTCCTGCGTTTTAGGCCGGACCCACCCCCCGTCGAGCCAAAGAATGTCGACCGGCCCATAGTTGGACACCAATTCCTCAACCTGCCCATGCGTAAAATCAACGAATCTTTTCCACCTTTCGGGATATTTTTTGATATCGTAATTGACGTTCCGGTCCGGTGTGGCAAAATTCGGCCACCAGTAGTCCTCACAGTGCCAGTCGGGCTTCGAGAAATAGGCCCCGACCCAGAATCCCTCATTCCGGAAGGCCTTAAAAATCTCACGGGTAACATCCGCCTTGGGATTGCTGCTGAAAGGACAGGCTGTGTCGGTGATTTTATAATCCGTCCATTCCGTGTCAAACATGCAGAATCCATCGTGATGCTTGGTGGTGAAAACGACGTAACGCATGCCGGCCTTTTTGGCGGCGGCGGCCCATTTCTCCGGGGCGAATTTTTCGGGATTGAAAGTTACCTTTAGTTTCTCATAGGTCCGCTTATATTCTTCATAATCCCCGCTTTTGCGACGGCACCAGTCCTCGTCCTCGGAACAAATCGACCAGGACTCCACAATTCCCCACTGGGAGTAGGGCCCCCAATGCATCAACAGCCCGAACTTCAGGTCCTGCCACTCCTCCAGTTTTTCCCTGACAAGCGGATCCTCGGGCGGAAAGTATTGCTCTTCTCTTGCGGCTGAAGACAAAAAAACAAAAGCACCCCAAAAAAATAAAAGACCGAATATAGGCAATA
The DNA here is from genome assembly GCA_016927475.1 of Candidatus Aminicenantota bacterium. Taxonomy (GTDB): domain Bacteria; phylum Acidobacteriota; class Aminicenantia; order Aminicenantales; family Aminicenantaceae; genus JAFGMO01. The sequence continues at coordinate 11,628 of JAFGMO010000005.1, read as the reverse complement.
GGGTTTTATTCATATTCTCTCCTTTTATCCAGTCAATTAAACAGGAGAAGCTCTACCGATTCTATCATAATTATCCTGGATTATTACCTAGAAAATAACAACAGTCATCACCCGGTTCATCCGGGTGATCCAGAATTATAGGCAATAATTTTTTTCATGCGTGGGTGCTTCTGAGCATGAAAAATTCATAAATTTGGCCTGGGGTGTTAAGAAGAATAAAAGATCCAGACCTAAACGTGTTTTTCCCGGCGTAAAAATTATGGGCGGCCGCTTGACTTTTTTCGTAACCGCACTAAATTTTATATTAGAAGGAATAAGCAAGGCGAAAAGTCAGCGCTTCGTAGAAAGGGATTCCGGCGATCCATTTGCCTGCTGTCCGCAGTTTGTTCGGTTCATGAAGACACGAAACGTGTCGAAAACCTGGATTATCCTTAAGCTCAGTGATGCCAAGGAATTCAGGGACATAAGAACTCGGGACTGAATAAGCGGAACATGTCTCATGGATAATCCAGGACAATTCTCATAAAGGAGGTGTTTTATGCCTTTCTCCCATAAAAAGAGGATCATATGCCTTCCGGCCTTAGCCCTTTTCTTGCTTCTGGTAAGCTGTGATTATTCCTATGATGTCGAAAGCGACGTCGGCTCCCTATCCGCCTACTGCCAGAAACAAAGTCATTGGTGTGGAGCCGCCGCCGCCCAAATGATTATCCATTTTTGCTGCTCTCAGAAACCCGCTGTCCCGGTCACCCCATCCTGGCAGACCGCAGACTTGACATCCAACCAAAACACCATTCATAGCTGGATGCAGGATTATCAAGTTAACACGGCTTATATCAGCTCCCCGTACAAGCACCCGGATGCGGTTAAGGGGGCCATCATGAGCCTTAAAGAATCGGCACCCGGAAGTTTCTCCGTTTTCCACAACAACGACGGTGAGAGGGTCCTGCACGATATGTTCTACTGGATGAAGCGTATGGGTTATCCCAGCGCCACTCTGCAGAACGGCGGCCACTGGATCGTCGTTTACCGCTATACGACTGACAGCGAACCGGAATCAAACAATACAGTCAACCTGAAAAACATCGGCATCATCAATCCGGGCCCCCCGCCCTCCGACCATATCGTTGTCGAAGCTCCATCACACAAAGTCCCGGTCATCAGCAGCGAAGGCTGGTACGGCGGTTACTGGGCCCAGGGCGTCAGCATCACCAGCTGGATGACGGCACCCTATTATGGAGAATACGCCGCCGTCGTCGAACCTCCCAATACAAGGGGAAAAGTCCGCGTGGAAAAAATGTATACCGGTAAAACCTCCGAAATTCTTTCGAAGGAAGAAGCTGTTAATTGGGCCGCTAAACATGTGAAAAAATACAACCTGACCAAACACAAAGAACTTAGCTGTCTTAAAAAAAGCCAACCCTTACAAGCTCTTCTGGCTTATCATCAGGAGCAAAAGCGGTTTTATTATATTGTTCCTTTCGCCCCCCAAGGACAGGAACGCGCCGGAGCTCTTTTGATCCTTAATCCATACAACGGCAATTATCACGAATGCGCCGCCCTCGATAGACCCTTCCGCTTCCTCAGCAAAAACGAGGCCGTCAACCTTACCATGGCTGAAACAGGGGCCAAGGAATTCAAAACGGTCGATGCCAACCTGAAGTACATCTACTCCGACTTAAGCTACAGCCATTTTTATCCCTTCTGGGAAGTAAAGGTGGACGGAAAAGCCTTTTATGTTGTCCACAGCGGCAAGGTTTTTGATTCCTTGAGTCCCCTGCACAAAACTCCGGAAGGTATTGAACTCGACCTGTGAATAATTCAGACTCGCCTGCATTATTCATTATTTTTGCTTATAACTAATAGCCAATCCGGCGCCGCGGTCGTCAAATGTGGTTTCCATGTTGTCCAGGCTCAGCAGGTATTCCACATAATCGCTTCCACCCCCCCGGCTGCGGCGCCATCTTCGTCCTCTTTGGGAGACGTTATGGGTGGTATAGCACCCCCCAACTTCCAGCTTGGGGAGAACGGCGATAAGGTAATTCTTGTACCAGTATTTATCAGCGTCACTGAAAACAAAGTCGAAGGGTCCCTCGAGGGCGGGAACGATTTCGTGGGCATCCCCCAATCGGGCGTCAATATAAGGGGATAGTCCCGCTTCCTCGAAATTTTCCAAAGCCTCCCGGTGACGGGTTTCATCGATTTCAATGGTGATCAGCTTACCCCCCGTTTTGCTCAAGGCCCAGGCTATCCATATGGAAGAATGCCCGGTGGAGGTACCGATCTCAAGCGCCCGGGTGTATTTGTTCTTAAGGATGATATCATGAAGCGTCCGGCCGTCGACTTCAGGCACATTCATATCGTCCCATCCCCACCTGTGGTCGTCGAGAAATTTTTTCACCCGGGCATCGAGGTCTTCGGACCTCGCCATTAGAAGCGGGCATATCAGCGAAAGAACAACTCCCAAAAAAACTACGGGCAGCACGGCGGATAAAAAATTCCCGGCGAACACTTTCATCATTCCCTCCTTTTTTTTTAGGTCTTTCTCTTTTTTCCCATTTTTTCAAAAACCGAGTACACGACGGGCACGATGACCAGAGTGATCAACGTGGAGCTGAGCAGGCCGCCAATAACGGCCCGGGCCATGGGAGCCTGAGCCTCCCCTCCCTCGCCGATACCCATTGCTAGAGGGATCATGGCCATAATTGTCGTCAAAGCGGTCATTAATATCGGACGAAGCCTTCGCCGTCCGGCCTCTTCGATGGCTTCACGTAGGGGCATTTTATCGCGCCTGCGAAGAAGGTTTGTATAATCCACCAGCAGGATGGCGTTGTTGACAACAATACCCCCCAGCATGATGCAGCCGATGTATGACTGGACATTAAAGGTCGTATGAGTAAAAAAGAGGATCAGCACAACACCTATGACCGCCAGGGGAATGGAAAACATGACCACAAACGGGTCTCTGAGGGATTCATAGAGGGAAGCCATCACCATGTAGACAAGCATCAAAGCCAGGATGAGACCTAAGAACAGCTCCTGAAACGCCTTTTGCTGTTCTTCATAGTCGCCGGAGAATAAAATCATAAACTCCCTGGGAACGGGCAGTGTTTGGACTTTTTCCCGGATATCTCCGATGACCGAGCCCATATCCCGTCCGCTTATGTTGGCCGAGACCGTAATAATGCGCTCCTGGTCCTTACGCTGGATTTGGACGGGACCGCTTCTCGGCTGCGTATTGACAACGTTTCTCAGCATAACCGGCTGTCCGTCGCTGTTGGTCAAGGTCAGGTCCAGGAGGTCATCCAGGCTCATCATTTCGGCATTCATCACCTTGACCCGAATCCAGAATTCGTCTCCGGCTTCCCGGAAATAACCCGCTCTCGTTCCGGTAAGAAACGTCTGCAGGGTGTTTGCGATCTGAGAAACGGTCAGTTTCATGTCGGCTGCTTTCTGCCGGTCGATAAGAATGATTTCTTCAGGTGTGCCCATCTCCCGGCTCATGCGGGCATCCGTCACTCCCTCGACATCCTCCGTCAAGGCCATCACCCGCTTGGCCAGGGCATCGGCTGTTTCCAGGTCATATCCCCTGACTTCGACCTGGACCTGGTCGCCGCCAGAGCCCATACGCAGGAGGAAAAACCCCTGGCCCGCCCGGACACGGACGAGCAGTCCCGGAATATTCGATAGGACTTTACGAATATGGGAAGCGATCTCCTCACTGGACCGCGACCTTTTGGCCTGGGGAACCAGCGAAATCCGGAATTCACCGGTGTGTGATCCCGATCCCCGGAAACTCGATCCGCCGATTCTCTCGGACATACTTTCCATTTCGGGAATTTCTCTTTCCAGGATACCCCGGATGGAGTTGAATTTCTCATCAAGAATACCAAGACGCGTTCCGATTTCCATCTCTCCGCTTACACGAATTTCCCCTTCATCGGCCTGGGGCATAAACTCCGTCCCCACAAGGCGGATAAGAAAGAGGCTTGCCACAAAAATGACAAATACCGTCACCAGAACGGAAAGGCGGTGGTCGAGAGCATAATGGAGAATTTTTTTATATCCGTTCTCAATGTTGGTAAAAAATTTACCGGTCGTCAGGTACAGCTTATGGCTCAATGATTTATTCTTCGTATTCGTCGAATTTGCCAGTTTTGTCACGCGAAGAATCTTGCTCGACAGCATGGGCACCAGGGTTAGAGCGACGATCAGGGAACACAATAGAGAAAAAGCGATAACATAGGAAAGCTGCTTGAACATAATCCCCGACATCCCCCTGACAAAAATCAAAGGAAGAAATACGGCCAGTGTGGTCAAGGTGCTGGCAATAATGGCCGCGGTAACCTCTCCCGTTCCGTTGATGGCCGCCTTGAGGGGTTTTTCGCCCGTTTCCTGAAGCCTGTAGATGTTTTCCAGGACGACAATGGCATTGTCGACCAGCATTCCAATCCCCAGGGCCAGACCTCCCAGTGTCATGATATTCAAGGTAAATCCCCCGAAATAAATCAAGGCGAAGGTGGCGATGATCGAGATCGGAATGGCCGTGGCGATGACGGCCGTGCTGCGTAAATTCCGAAGGAATAACAAAAGCACCACAATGGCCAGAAGCCCTCCATAAAGGGCGGCCCTTCCGACGTTGGAGATCGAGCTCTGAATGTACTCGGATGAATCGATAATCGGTATGATGGTGATTTGAGGAATATCCTCCTTAATGCGCCCCATCTCCTCCAAAACGGCCTTGGCAACCTCGACCGTGTTTTTACCGGATTGTTTGCTTACCGAGAGCCGGATCCCCGGTTTTCCGTTAATCCGGGCGATACGCCTGATCCTCTGGAAGGAATCCTCGACAACGGCGATCTCTTTGACCTGGATGGGCACGCCGTCCCGGATGGCGATGACGGTATCCCGGATCTCATCGAGGTTTTTGAAGACTCCCGGGGTTCGGATCAAAATCTCATAATTGCCTTTTTCGATCGTGCCGGCAGGGACATCAACATTCTCAGAGCTGATCTTATTGAGGATGAGATCTAAAGAAAGATCAAGAGCTTTGATTTTGTCGGGTTGAAGATTAACGTGTATTTCCCTCTCGAGCCCTCCCCAAACATCCAGGCTTGCCACACCCGGAACCCTTTCGATACGGTACTGGACCTGGTCATCGATGATACGGCGGGTTTGGATAGGATCCAGGTCGGAATACGCACCCATGATGAGAATGGGAAAGCTGGACGGATCAAATTTGCGCAGCCTCGGCCGCTCAATATCTTCGGGAAGAACCGATAAAATGCGGTCCAGGCGGTCCCGAATTTCATTGGACGCTTCCTCCAGGTCGGTCCCCCAATCAAAAGAAACACGTACCATACTGCTGCCCTCGGATGAGGTCGATGAAATCTCTTCCACTCCGGGGACGGCGGCCATGGCTTCTTCGATCGGCCGGGTGATAAGCTCCTCCATTTCTTCCGGACTGGCGTTGCCGTAAGAGGTCATGAGGCTGAGGGTGGGAAAGGTGATATCCGGCATGAGATCGATCGGCAATCTGGTGAAAGCGACAAAACCGAGTATAATCACGATCAAAAAAATCATGACCGTGAAGATGGGATGATGGACGGAAAATTGAGACAGTTTCATCTTTTCTCTCCGCTTTTCAGAGCATCTCCTTTACCCTCCTCCTCTGAAGGAGAACCGGGCAGCATAATGGGACTGCCATGGGCGAGAAGATGCTGCCCGAGGGTTACCACATATCCGGATACGGAAGCCGGCTCAATGATTTCCACCATATCTTTGCTGGATACTCCGGTTTTTACGGGCACAAAAATCGCCGTCTTGTTTTCCATATCCGCCAGAAATATTCCTTCCTTGTCCATACGTTTTACGACGGAACTGACCGGGACAACGGTCACTTCCTCATGGACGGCAAATTCTATCTGAACATTGACGAACATCCCGGGTTTAAATATTTCTTTCTGGTTGGGGATTTCGATTTCTATTCTGGCCTCTCTTGACGTTTCCTTGAGTAAAGGAGCGATGCGCATGACTTCACCTGTAATTGCCTGGTCCGGTACGGCATCCGTGCTGATGACGGCTTTTTGGCCCTTTTCCAGCCTGAAATAATCTTTGTCGGTGATGTGAATGACGGCCAGAAGAGGATTGATCTCAAGAATCGACAGGATCGATGAATTAGGCGTAAGCATGGCACCTTCATCGACAAAACGCTCTCCGACAACCCTGTAACCTGTTTTCTCTTCCCAGGATGCCTGTATTTTTGTATAGGACAACCGTATTTTGGCCGATTCCAGGGCAGCCTTCCGGTTGACGACCTGGGCCTGAGCGACTTTGTATCTTGCTTCCTGCGTGGCGGCGGCTCCCTTAGCGGCGTCAAGCTCCGAATCCGCGGATATGCCCCGCCTGTGAAGTTCTTCGACTCTTTCCAATTCCCGCTTGGCCATATCCCAGGAACTCAAGGATTCCTCAAGGTTCGCCTCGGTCACAAGCAGGTCCGCCTCGGCCTGCCGCACCTGCTGACTGTATTCCTCATCGTCGAGAACGGCTATCAACTGGTCTTGTTCAACCCTGTCTCCGATATTCACCAGAAGTTTCTCCAGTCTTCCCGAAATTTTCGGCGCGACCGTGAACTGGGACTTGGGAATCAGGGATCCCATAAAATTCCCGACATCGCGGATCGAATCTTTTTTCACTTCCTGTACTTCGACAGCGATCGGCATGGATCTCCGTTCTTGGTCGGATCCCAGACTGGCCCTGACGATTCTCTGGATCACCTGCCAGCCGATAACGGCGGCTATCAAACTCAAGCTGATAATCAGTATAACTTTTCTTTTCTTCAACTCTTCCTCCTCGGTCACGAATCTTGTTTAACGGATATTCCGGAAAACGTGATATTTTTGGTTTCAAAAGTTGTTCCCAACACTCTGTCCAGGTCGGCCAGCGAGAGAACGTAATCGACCAGCGATCTGAGCTCCGCGCTCCTCGCATCTCCCGCGTCTCTTTGATACTGAAGAAGAAAAAAATTGGTTGACTTGCCGACCCTGAATTTTTCCTGTTCGGCTTCAAGTTTTTTGTCCGCCAGTTCACGCGCGGCTCTATAAGCCTGAACCCTCTGATAGTTGGTTTCGACATTTCTCATGGCTGTCCTGATCTCCAGAATAACTTCTTGTTCCAAGTCTTTCAATTTCCATTGGGCTTGTTCCAGGGCAAGTTTCGCCTGGGCAGACGCAGCCCGTGAAAGGATGGTATTCAAAGGGACATTCAGCACCAATCCGACGGACCAGTTCTGGTATTTGAACCGGAACGCTTCCTTAAGAGCGTCTGATGCCGGTCCCGGGAGCGTCCCCACGATGACGCGGGTAAAGGGATCATCATCCAGATAAAGAATCTGATCTCCCGATATTCCCGGGCTCCAGTAAGAAGCCTGAAGGTTCAATTCGGGAAGAAGCTGGTTGTTGGCGTATCGGACGTTATATTTTTTGGTTTTCAGGTCGATCCGGATGACTTCCAGGTCGGGACGTTTCTCCAGGGCCGTGTTTAGAGCATCTTCAAATGTGATTTCTCTTTTATCGAATTTTGGCTTGTCTGAAGGTAAAATCTCCTTTGCATTTTCCTCGCTATCAAGAGGAATATTGATGATTCTTCTCAGCCGATCCTGGTTGTTCCTGACCAGGGCTTCGGCTGCCAGGATATCGGCCTTCTGGTTGGCCACTTCGGCTTCGGCCGTATAGATTTCGATCGGAGGCATCGTTCCCACTTCGATTTTTCGCTTGTTTTCTTCCAAAAGATCAAGGGCCAGTTGAAGAGACTGTCGTCTTACCTTCAGGTTATCAATGCTGTAGGCGAGATTCCAATAGGCTCTTTCCACACTGTATATGGTTTCCAGAAGAAGCTGGCGGAATTGATTCTCCGATATATCCCTGGTGTTTTTGGCGATGATGATCTCCCGCCGGCTTGCCTTGTACCCGAAATTTTTCAAAAGGGGCTGGACAAAATCAAAAGTCAGCGTGCTTCCATAGCGGGGATTGATGGTCTGAAAACTCCTGTTGGTATCGTTTTTATAAGAACTGAGAGAAATATTGACCTGCCCACCGGTGGGAATAAGCTGATTGAAGGACACCATATAATCGGTATAGGTAGAACGCACCTGGTCGGCCGCATCAATAAATGAATAGGAGGCCGTGTTGGTGTCCCGGTTGGAATAGCCGAATGATAATAACGGCAAGAATTTTTCTCCCGCCCGGGTCACGGATAAGTCCGCAATTTCAGGATTCAGAACCTCGGCGGCAAGGTTGAGATTGTTCTCAAGAGCCCTGACGATACAGTCGTCCAGGGAAAGATATTTCTGATTTTCCTGGGCAAAAGCCGCCGTCGTTAGAATCGCGACAGCCGCGATGAATATTCGATATCTTCGCTTCTTCATAGGTTACCTCCACTCTATGAATCCGACTCGTCTATAATACTGGTTATAAAAATACACAATACACCTTATGTTTTGACGTTAGAACAGGGAAATTTCTTTCACATTTTTTGGGGAATTTCCTCAGTTTTATGAGCTTTGACCACGACGAACGATCCTTCCCCATGACCATTTTTGACCGGTTCGACCTTTCTGATCCTATCCAAAGGAGAAAAAACCGTCTGTTTGAAGCTCAGGTTTGTGAAATCCGCCTTTTTCAAATGTGAAGCGACCTCTTTTGCGGTAAAAAAAACCGCTTCCCGGTAAAAGGTGCTCTTTTGTTGACCCTTCCGGTATTCCCGGCCGACGGGACTGTCTCCATCGATAAAACCTACAACAAGGATTCCGTGCGGTTTCAACACCCTGTATGATTCTTTAAAAGCGGCTTGCACGTCTTCGAAAAAACAGATCGCCGTCACCATCAGGACAAAATCGAAGCGTCCGTCTCGAAAGGGAAGGTCCTCGGCGACACCGCCGAGCACTGTCATCCCCCGGCTTCGGGCCAGCTTTCTCATCTCGGCGGACGGGTCTATACCGAGGCGAATGCCCAGCGGGCCGGCAAACCGGCCGCTACCCGCTCCAACTTCCAATCCTGCACCTTCTTGAGGAACTTGCCCCCGTACGGCCCGGAGTTCGGATTCGTAGACAAACCTGTTTTTTTCAAACCAGGCTTCATATCGGTCGGGGTGCTTTTCAAATGGCTCAACCTTGGCCATGGCCTTTCCTTATCCTAAAAATCATCATTTTTTTTGGGTCTTCGATAACGCAGGACAAAAGTGTTTGTCTATTTTTCGTCCAATTTCAAGTCCCGCTGAAGAATGTTTTTGAACCGTGTGGCGCTGATGGGATGATCCGCAAGGAGCCGGCCGTTGTAAATGAGAGCTAACGTCCCGTAGGGAGAAGGCATTCTTTCACGTGCTTCCGCAGCACTTTCCAGCTTTATGAGGTTTAGATCTGCGCCGAATCCGTCGGCGACCGGCGGCAGTTCCTCTACGGCTTTGCCGATATAGGGGCATTGATGGGTGTATATCAACCGCAGGCTGCGATCCCGGCCCAAACGCTCGTCCCAATTCTTGGGAAAAGCAGGGGCTTTTCCTTTTCCCGTCCGCTTGATGAGCAGTTGATAATACGGCCCGGCTTCATCCGCCTGTTCAAAGCCGTTTTTCAAAAAAAAGGCTTTTCCGGCCATCCAGGGCCCATTGCTGGTGACAACGGCTACTCCTTTTTTTCCGCCCGAAGCGGCATTTTTCAGGCAATTTTCAATCAGTGCCGGCGCCATACCCTTATCAGGAAACTTTTTGGACGCCACCCATATGCATTGTATCACCAGCCAGCCCGGCGCTTCGACCACCCGCCAGGTGTATTCTCCCGGAATGGTTTCCAGAAATCCGGCCGTTTGGCCGTCGTTCGTTTGGATCAAATTGATTCGCATCCCTTCTTCAAAGCGCCGCTCCAACCATTTGCGTTTGGCGATATATCCCGGATGTTTTTTATTTTTCACACAAAAAAAACCAAGCTCGTCGACGTTTCCCGCGTCAACCGTAACGATCCTCCTGTGCGTCATTCATGAACCTCCTTGCAACTTTCCGAATGTTTTATTTTACACTTGAACATGCCACAAGTCGAGGAAACTTAAAACTCAAAACTGAAAAGAAGTTTAAAGTTTAATGTTTAAGATTTAAAGTAAGAAGAAAACTGAGAAGAGAGTTTAATGTTTAAGGTTGAATGCAGGAAGAAAGCGAAAAACCGGAAAAAAACTCAAAACTGGTAAAAAGTTTAAGGTTTAAGGTAAGAAAAAAGTCAAAACTGGTGAAAAGTTTAAAGTTAAGGTTGAATGTATGAAAAAAATTGTCATCACCCGGTTCATCCGGGTGATCCAGGAGAAACAAAAATAATGCGGATTATTTTACGTATCCCAAAGAACGTAATTTTTCAATCGTTTCCTTCGACAGGGGGGTGGATACGAGCTGCTGCCGGGGAAGCCTTTGAAAAATCCGGTAAACGTTCATAAAAACATCCTTATGAACGGAATGGTTGAGCTCCAAGGGATTTCGCTCAAAGGGGTCCGTCTGCAGGTCATAAAGCTCAAGACTCCCGTCGTCGTGGATAATGAAGCTGTGGGTCAGGCTTCTGATCTTCGTGCGGTGATATTTGCCCTCCGACCATTTCTCGGAAAAACCAAAGGTTTTTTGCGTCTCCAGAATGTTTATCCCCTGAAATGACGGGGGAACCTCCAGGTTAAGGTAACTCAATACGGTCGGTGACACATCGATCAGCTCGACGATATTGGGAATCGACCGGGATTTTTTGATGCGGGGTCCGTAAAAAATGAGCGGCACCCGGACGACCGTATTGAGCAGGTGCGAATGGCCGAAGGCCCCCCTTTCCCCAAGGGCTTCCCCGTGGTCGGCCATAAGAACAATAAGGCTTTTTCCCTTGAGCTTGTTCTCCTCGAGAAAAGACAAAAACTTTCCAATTTCTTCATCGACATAACGGATCTCCGAGTCATACCTGGCTCTTAATTCTTTAAGGTCGTTTTCGGTAAGGTTTTGCGACTCAAAAAAATCCTGATGTTTATCGCGGAAATCGATGTTTCCTTTTTTTTCCTGCCTGACATTTTCTAAAAAAGACTTTGGCGGCGTATAGGGGCTGTGCGGCGCCATATAATGAAGATAGAGGAAAAACGGTTTCCCCCGGTTTTTATTGACCATTTGAACGGCCGCCGCCGTTATAAGGGAATCATCTTCCAAGGCTTCCAGGCAGATGTAATCGTCGAATCCCTGATCGAGACCGAATCCCTTTTTTATGAATAGATTCCCTACGACGGCGCTTGTTGCGTAACCGTTTTTTTTGAGCACTTCGGCAAGTGTCACCGCATCATCGGGAAGGACATTGTCCGCCCCCCCGACTTGGAAGCTCTCTTCATATTTATTGACCTGATGTGAGCGCAGGTAGCGGGATATAAAAATGGATGTGACCGAGGGTTTTGTCCAGACGGCCTGGCTTACGGCATTTTCAAAAAGGATTCCTTTGCGGGCAAGATTGTCGATATGCAAAGAATTTTTTTCCGGTCCGCCGTAACAGCCGAGCCTGTCGGGTCTTAAAGCATCAACAAGGATAAAAACGACATTAGGCTTTCCGGACCCTTTAAACAGGAAAACAAAAAAAAT
>JAFGMO010000043.1 GCA_016927475.1 Candidatus Aminicenantota bacterium | reverse complement strand
TATTATCTGGAGAAAATTTAGCCCATGTCTAAACCGGAAATTTTTGCGTGGCAGAAATCCGGAAGTTTATGCGTGGCATTGACAAATGTCCGCGGTATAATTGACATAAGAATAACCATATGTTAAATTTAGGGTCCATTTATTCTAAAATCCATGGTGAGAGGAAAAACGATGTTTGCTGTTATTAAAACAGGAGGAAAGCAGTATCGAGTCCAGGAAGGAGATGTTTTCGACGTTGAAAAACTCTCCCTTAAAAAAGGGGAAAAGTTTACTTTCGACCAGGTTCTGTTGATCGAGGATGAAAAACAAATGCTGATCGGGACTCCCTCCCTGGAAAATGCCCAGGTCAGAGCGGAAGTTGTCGATAACCTCAAAGGGGAAAAGGTCATCGTTTTCAAGAAAAAGCGGAGGAAACAGTACAAAAAGACAAGAGGACACAGGCAGGAATTAACCCGGGTCAAGATCGAGCAGATCCTGGTTGATGTTAAAGCAGCGGGAAAAAAACCATCAGAGGCTGCAAAAAAAGAAGAAAAAGCTCCGACGGCAGCGGTCAAACCCGTAGAAAGGAAAACTGCCGCAGAAAAACCCGCCCCCAAAAAAACGGAAGCAAAAAAAACGAAACCAGCGGCTAAGAAGTCCTCAGCTCCTACAACAAAAACGGCAGCCAAGAAAACCGCGGCTGAAAAGACGGATTCCAAAAAAAAGACCGCTGCAAAATCTACGACCGCAAAAAAGAAATAAACAAGCGCATAAGGAGATAAATCATGGCCCATAAAAAATCCGGTGGAAGCGCCAAAAACGGAAGAGACAGTCATTCCAAGAGACTGGGAGTTAAACGTTCAGCCGGCCAGCATGTCAATGCCGGCTCGATAATAGTGCGCCAGAGGGGAACACGTTTCAATCCGGGCTTAAACGTCGGGCGGGGAAGGGATGATACCCTTTTTGCCTTGGCCACGGGAAGAGTTCAGTTTGAAACACGCGGCGGAGATAAAAAATTCGTTTCCGTCATTCCCTCATAAAATAGGAGGCTGTGTCTCCTAAAGTATGTTTATCGACCGGGTTAAAGTCACTTTGCGCAGTGGACGGGGGGGAAACGGCTGCGTCAGCTTCAGAAGGGAGAAAAGTGTTCCCAAAGGAGGCCCAGATGGTGGCCGCGGCGGAGACGGCGGGAATATCTATATCGAGTCTGATCGAAATCTGAACACGCTGGCATATTTTCGATTTCATCCCATAAATAAGGCCAAAAAAGGAGAACACGGCAAGGGAAGCCACCGCCAGGGAAAAAAGGGTGACGATCTGGTCTTGCGCGTTCCGGTCGGAACCATCGTTAAGGAAGAAGGAAAGGAAAAGATTCTGTTTGATTTTATAGAACCGGGCCAGAAGTATCTGGCCGTGCGAGGAGGTAAAGGAGGCTTAGGAAACGCCTCTTTTGCCACACCGACACACCAGGCCCCCAGGGAATTCAAGGAAGGCCGGCCCGGCGAGGAGGCTGAGCTCATTCTGGAGCTTAAGCTCATTGCCGATGTCGGTCTGGTGGGTTTCCCCAACGTCGGAAAGTCGACCTTAATCTCCAGGATTTCCTCGGCCCGCCCCGTTATCGCCGATTATCCCTTCACGACGCTCACCCCCAACCTGGGTGTCGTCGACGGGGGAGAATTCGATAGTCTGGTTGTGGCCGATATTCCCGGTTTGATCGAAGGGGCGCATAAGGGACGCGGATTGGGAGTCCAGTTTCTCAAGCATGTCGAGCGAACAAAAATTCTCGTTCATATCGTGGATGTTTCTCCCGTTTCCGAAAGGGATCCCGTCGAGGATTATACAAACGTGATGCAGGAACTCGAAAAATTCAATCCGTCGCTTGCCCGAAGAAAACAAATCCTGGCAGCGAATAAGATTGATCTACTCGGAAAGGACAAATCCCGTCTTGAATCGCTCGAAGGCCTGGCCCGCCGGCTTGGACTTCCATTTTTCGCCATCTCAGCCTTGAAACGAAGCGGACTGAAGGAGCTTGTCGGGGTGATGTTCCTCATGCTGAAGCAAAAAAACAAGGAGCCAAGCAATAAAAATGACTAGGGAACGTATCGGTATCTTCGGCGGGACATTCAATCCGGTCCATTCCGGACACATCCGGGCGGCGGAAGAGGTTCGAAAAAAAGCCGGTCTCGACAGGATTCTATTTGTTCCCTCTTTTATTCCTCCCCATAAAAAAACCGTTTCTATCGCAGAGCCGCATCATAGGCTGAAGATGGTCGAGCTCGCCTTGGAAAATTATCCACATCTCACTGTTTCTTCGATAGAAATCGATGCCGGGGGAAAGTCGTATTCCATCATCACCCTCGGCAAAATTAAAGAACGTCATCCGGGAGCCCGGCTTTTTTTTATTCTGGGCATCGATGCTTTTTTAGACATCGAAACCTGGAAGGAATATGAGAGGCTTCTAGACAGCTGTTATTTTATCGTGATGAGTCGTCCGGGAAATGAGCTTTCGGAAGGCGAAAATGTCCTTGGCGGCAAATATGAAGGAAGGATGCTCAAGATAGCGGAGGACATGTCCATCACCGAGGAAATGTGCGATCAATTCAGTATCTTTCTTTTATCCATAGATGCTCTGAATATTTCTTCAACGGAGATAAGGCAAAAATCACAAAGAGGAGAATCCATTTCAGGTTTGGTGCCCGAACCGGTGGAATCCCATATCAAAAAAAACGGGCTTTATCTTAAACCACAAAAAAAGGAAAAAATGACTGAAAAAAAATCCAGCAAGTTTTCTTTTCAATATCTTCCCAGAGAAGTTCAGATATCGATACAGGCGGCTCAGGATAAAAAAAGTGAAGATCTGACTGTTTTGGACTTGAGAAGGTTGACGTCATTTACCGATTATTTCATCATAACTCATGGCCGTTCTTCCAGACAGAATGCCGCGATTACTGATCATATCGAGGCTGAGCTTAAAAAAGAGAACATCCGGCCGCTTCATATCGAAGGTCGTGAGAGGGGAGAGTGGATTCTTATGGATTACGGATTTTTTATCGTCCATATTTTTTCTTCCCAGGCCAGGGATTATTATTCCCTCGAAAAGCTATGGAGGGATGCGGCCCGGATGAATTGCTGAAAAATTTTTATAAATCCCGAAAAAAAGGTTGACAATATCCATATAAATCATTATTTTTATCACACTTTTTTACGGGGAGTTTTTAAGAGAATCCGGATTTACTCCGGATTTATCGATGGAGTGTGATTATGAGGTTTAAGATTCTTTGGCCTGGAAAAACACGGAACAAAGATCTTCGAGCTGTAGAGAAGTCTTATCTGGAGAAAATAAACAGGATGGGAAAGTGTGAGGTTTTCGAAACCAAGGAAGCGAAAGGCATTTCTGAAAAGAATGTTGACAGAATAAAAAAAATCGAAGCTGCCGGGCTTGAAAAATTCATAAAAGATGATTATATTATCTGCCTTTACGATCAAGGAAAAGAGATGAGTTCAAAAGAATTTACTCGTTTTTTAGGACGCTTAGCGACGAGTTCAAAAAAAATAGTGTGTTTCGTCGTAGGTGGATTTATGGGCCTAGAGGATAGTTTTGTTGAAAGGGCGCACTCCGTCCTTTCCCTTTCAAAGATGACTTTTTCCCACGAACTGTGCCGTTTGATGCTCCTGGAACAGATCTACCGTTCTTTATCTGTTTTAAACGGAAGACAATACGCCAAATGAAGGGGGAACATTGAATAAGAAAGACAAGGAAAGATACAAAAAAAAGCTGCTTGAATTCAAGGAAGAGCTGACGGGAAAACTTTTGGAAGCTCAAAATGAAAGCAAATTTGTTGAAGAACATATCGCCCAAGATGTCGGGGATAAAGCGGAAAGTTCTTACACCAAAGAATTTCTTCTCAGTCTTTCCAACACCGAGAGGAATCAGCTGTTTTTGATTGATGATGCTCTTGAGAGGCTGGAGAAGGATGATTACGGAAATTGCCAGAGCTGTGGTAATCCGATAGGAAAAAAGAGATTGGATGCCGTTCCATGGGCGGTGAACTGTATAAGCTGCCAGCAGAAAGCTGAAGAAGAGAACGCCTGATTACTTTTTTCCATAAACCCCTTTGCTTGTTGAAAAGCCTGGAAACCCTTTTTTTCCCTTCCACATGTAAGATTTGCGGCGCTTTTCTGGAGAACGTCGGAGAAAAAGTCGTCTGCTTAGCCTGTCTGGAAAAACTGCGGAGTCGACAGGCACGATCCTTTTGCATTCGATGCGGCCGCTATTTTGAAGGGGAAAACGAGCCCCATCTTTGTGGTCGCTGTTTGAACACAAAAATTTCTTTTTCCCTTCATCGTTCCTGCGGCAGGTACGAGGGAAACCTGAAGGACATGATTCTGCTTTTCAAATACAAAGGATACAAAATCTTAGGAAAACCGCTGGCCCGGTTTGTAGAAGAGCGCCTGGGAAGGGATAAAGAGCTATGGCAGGGAGTGGAAGCTATCATTCCTGTGCCCCTCCATCCCAAGAGGCGGAGGGCAAGGGGTTATAACCAGTCTTATGTTTTGGCCAAAGAGATTTCCCGCATCAAAAAAAAAGATGTTATAAAGGGCTTGGTTAAGGTTAAAAACGCACCGCCGCAGACCCTTTTGGATCGGGACAGCAGAAAGAAGAGTCCGAAGGGTGCCTACCGGGTTCACAACGAAGAAAAGCTGAAGGGAAAAATTTTACTATTGGTCGATGATGTTTTCACTACTGGAGCGACACTGACGGAATGTTGCCTTATTCTTAAAAAAGCCGGGGCTGAGGAAGTGAGGGGATTAACTTTAGCCCAAGCCTCCCTGCGTTATTCATAAATATGGCCGACATCATTCATTAAATTTTTCTTACATAAAAATTTGCATTAGAATAGGTTGATAATAATAATGAAGCCATGACAAAAATTCTGGGACTTGATATCGGATCGGTTGTGGCCAAAGCGGTTCTTCTTGATGACCAATCAAAAATCCTGGGAAGATGGGAAAGCAAAAGCAGGAGTTGCCCTCTCGATGCCATCCTAAATTTGCTTGAAGGAGTGTTGGAAAAAGCCGGATACGGAGACTTTAGAATCGGGATAACAGGCTATGGCCGTGAAGGGTTGGCTTTTGCGGATTCCATCTATGACTGTAACGACATTGCCGCCCTGGCTTATGGGGCCTTTTGGCTGGAATGCCGGGCCAGATCCGTGATAGAAGTCGGCGGTCAATCCACCCAGTGGGTCCGTCTGGAGGGGAACTCTAGGAATACGACGAAGGGCCATTTTTTAGACTTTGTCATTAATGAACGATGCGCCGCCGGCTCCGGAGCTTTTATCGAACAGCAGGCCGCACGGCTTAAAGTGAACATTGAGGCCTTTTCAAAACTCGCCGCCCAAGCGGAAACAGGAGCGCCCATCGCCGGACGCTGCAGCGTTTTTGCCAAATCGGATATGATCCATCTCCAACAAAAAGGAACGCCTATTGAAGAAATTGCCTACGGGCTGTGTTTATCCGTTGCCCGAAATTTTGTCGGCACAATCCTAAAAGGGAAACAAATGGTGCCTCCTGTTCTTTTTGCCGGAGGAGGAGCCAGAAATGATGGATTGGCCAGGGCTTTTCGGGAGGTCCTGGATATCAAAGACGAGAATTTTATACGTTCATCCTTACTGTCTTATGAATGTGCTTTGGGCGCGGGTTTGGCTGCTCAAGAATTCGGGGGGAATATTCGGATTTCAGCTAAAGAAGATTTGGTCCGTATGTTTGAGACGGCAGAAAAACGGTCCAAGAGTGATTTGAGATCACTGGGAGTGCTTACTCCATTCTCAAACCTTGAGCCCCATCCTTCTCCCGAAGAGAAGGTAAAAGGTTTTTTGGGTCTGGATGTCGGTTCCGTCAGCACGAACCTTGTCCTTATAGATGAAATGGGAGAAATAAAAGCGGGGGTATACCTTCCCACACGAGGGAGGCCCCTAGAAGTTATCAAAGAAAGCCTGGAAAAGCTCTTCGAGATGTGCAAAGGCGGACTGGAGATTATGGGCATCGGAACGACGGGAAGCGGACGTTATTTGGCTGGAAAATTCATTAAGGCCGATGTTATCTATAACGAGATTACCGCCCAGATGAAAAGTGCCTTCCGTTATTTTCCTGATGCGGACACGATTTTTGAGATTGGGGGACAGGATTCCAAATACATCTACATGAAAGATGGGCGCATTAAGGACTTTACCATGAATAAGATCTGTTCCGCCGGGACCGGATCTTTTCTCGAGGAACAGGCCGGTCAGTTGGAGATCGAGATAGAAAATGAATTTTCCGCTGTTGCCTCCCGTTCAAAATCCCCTTATGATCTTGGGTGTCGATGTACCGTTTTCATGAATACGGAACTGGTCAATGCGCTTAGCAAAGGTGTTTCCATCCCGGATATTACGGCCGGTCTGGCCTATTCGATAGCAAAAAATTATCTGGATAAGGTTGTGGAAAACAGGACAATCGGCGACAATATCGTCTTTCAGGGAGGCGTGGCCTCCAATCCGGCCGTTGTCAAGGCTTTTTCCTTGATTCTGGGAAAGCCGATTCGCGTTCATCCCTTTAACCGCGTCAGCGGTGCTATTGGTGCGGCTATGATTGCCCGTGATACGGTTGCAAAGAATGGCAAAAAGTCACCGGAAGCTCCATCATTGCGAGAGCGTCTAAGTAAAGACTACACCATCACCAGTTTTGAATGCCGCCATTGTTCCAATTGCTGCCAGGTAAACCGTATCGTTATCGAGGATGAAACCATTCATTTCGGGGACACCTGCGAAAGGTATACGACACAGAGTGGCCTGAAAACGAGAGACGGCAAGGAGAAAACACCGGATCTTTTCAGGGAACGAAAAGAACGGCTGTACAGTTATATTCAAAATCCCAAAAAAGCCCGGCGGACGATAGGCATCCCGATGGTCTCTTTCATGCTCGAGACTTTTCCTTTTTGGGCTGTTTTTTTTAACCGCATAGGTTTCAAGGTCAAGCCATCCCATCCATCCAATGCCCGGATTTTAGAAGATGGTTTGAAGAAACTTCCGGCTGAAACATGCCTTCCGATCAAGCTGGCTTTCGGGCATGCTCAATGGTTTGCAGGACAAGAAGTTGATGGAGTTTTTTTGCCTTCGATCATCGATTCCCAACCTAAGGACTCGATTCCCCTTTGTCCCTATGCGGAGAATGTGCCTTTTATGATCAAAGCGGCCGTGGATGTTGACCTTCTTACTCCCCGTGTAGACCTGAATCGGGGATCCCAAATTTTTCTTCGCTGCTTATCATCCATAAAAGACAGGCTCGATGTGAGTCCTTCAAGATGTAAGGAGGCCTATACAGCCGCTATCGAGGCCCAACAGGACTTTTACTCATATCTCAAAAGTAGGGGAAGAGATATCATTGAAAATAACCTTACAAAGGGGAAAAAGATCTGGGTTGTCCTGGGAAAGCCTTATAACATACACGATAAATTTTTGAACTTGAATCTTTCCAGGCACTTGATAAAGCTGGGCGTTTTGGCCGTGCCTTATGATTTTTTGGATTTTGATGTCAAGCTCGGCAGCTGGCCGCGCATGCCGGTTTGGCAGTATAACCGGAGAATGATTAAGGCCGCTTTATGGGCGGCCGAGACATCAGGTGTTTACCCCGTCATCATCTCCAATTTCGGCTGCGGACCCGATGCGTTCACTATCAAACATCTCACACAAATTTTGAAAGGAAAATCCCATCTTATACTCGAATTTGATGAGCACCGGGCTGAAGCCGGTCTTATCACCCGTCTCGAAGCTTTTATGGACGAAATCGAAGAAGGACCTGTTGAAGGAAGATCCCTTCAGACTGCCGGCTTACGGAAAACAAGTGAAAGCCTGACCAAGGAGGAGTTGAAGGAACGGAAATTTTTGCTGCCTTATTTTGCCGACCACGTATATGCCTTCTCCGGCTCGCTGAAGGCCAGGTCTTACAGAGCCGAATGTCTTCCCCCTCCTGATGAAAAATCTTTGTCCTTGGGAGAAAAGTACAGCTCAGGTAAAGAATGTCATCCCTATGCCATTTTAACTGGGGATTTGATGAAATTGGCCCTTTCCGAACGTAAAGACGAGGAAGTCTTTTTTTTCCCGGGATCCAAATATAGCTGTCTTCTCCATCAATATGGTGAGGCTATGAGCATGCTTCTTGAGGAACATGGAATCCACAACATTACGGTTCTGGCTCCTTCCATGGAATTCTTTTTTACTCTGCTTGGGATTGAAGGTTTGACACTGCTCTGGAGGGGGCTTGTCGCGATTGATCTGCTCATCAAGGCCGCCTGTGAAAAAAGGCCCTATGAAGTACAAAAGGGACAAACGGATATCATTCACCGGGAAAACTTGAAGGATATTGAGCAAGGATTGGCTGAACAGGATTTCTACACATCGCTAGACCGCTGTATTCAGCGTCTGGGCGGGATTAAGATACGTTATGAACCGAAACCTTTGGTAGGAATTGCCGGGGATATATACACGCGCATCAATCCCGTCGGAAACCATGATCTTTTTTTGAAATTGGAAGGCCTCGGATGTGAAGTGTGGCCGGCCCCTTTTCTCGTAGACAGCATAGGTTTCGGGCTTCGTAAAACTCTGCACTTTTCAGTTCAAAGGAAGCGTTTTCATGAGTCGGCTTCAGTGGGACTTCTTCACTTGAGAAAGGAGCTGGAGAGCTGGAAAGTCAAAAAAAACCTGAAAAGAGCTGTAAAAAAAACGAAGGAACCGTCCTTCAGAGAGGTCGTTGCATGGACGTCCCCGTACATAGGATTGGAAAACAATGATATTTTGCTTCTCAATATCGCAAAAATGGTCGATTTCGCTCAGAGGGGAGCGGACGGCGTCATCAATGCCATCTGCTTCAACTGCATGCTGGGTACCATCTCCGAGGCCATTGCGGCCCGCATCAGGAGAGATTATAAGAACATTCCCATCCCCACAATGATATTCAGCGGAACATCCACTCCAACAGAGAAAAAAATGATCGAAGCCTTTATTTTTCAGGTCTATCAGTATGCCAAAGAAAAAAAATCCCTGGAACTGAGATGGCATCAGGATTCCCTGAACAATCCCTTTAAGTAAAATCTTGCAGGGATCCTTCCAGAAACTCGATAAATATGCGGTTTTTTAACCTGCATTATTCACGACCCGGCTTTTTTCAAAAAACGTACCTCTAAAGGTATTCGTCCCAGCTTTTGATCTTCAATCCGTCGGGAGGAGTTCTTTCCAGGGCCTCGACGAATCTTTTTGCCAACTGCAGGTTGGTGATCAGGGGAACATCCATATCCACGGCTTTCCGCCTGATGAGGTAATCATTATCCAATTCTTTTTTATCGATGTTTTTTGGAATATTGATGACGAGCTCGATCTTCCCGCTGGTGATGGCTGTCAGAGCGTTCGGTTCCTTTTCGTCCGTCGGCCAGTACAGCCTTTCCGCTTTCAGACCGTTCTCTTTGATGAATTTTTCAGTTCCGGGGGTGGCCAAAAAAAGATATCCCATGTTTTTCAGCATGGTGAGGCTTTTCAGAAAATCCGCCTTGCTGTCCACGGGACCGATGGAAACCAGAATGTTTTTTCGGGGAAGCCGGAATCCTATGGAAAGGAGGCTTTTCAAGAAAGCTTCGTTGAAGTCATCTCCCAGACAGGCCACTTCACCTGTGGAGGCCATCTCCACACCAAGAACAGGATCAGAACCTTTCAACCGGGTGAAGGAAAATTGGGGCGCTTTCACCCCGACATAATCCAGGTCAAAAGAAGACCGGTCGATGCGGGGAAGTTTTTCTCCCATGATGATCCGTGTTGCTTTCTCGACGAAGTTAATGTTGAAAACTTTGGATGCGAAGGGAAAACTTCGGGAAGCCCGCAGGTTGCATTCGATGACCTTCACTTCGTTTTCTTTAGCGATGAATTGAATGTTGAATGGTCCGCTGATATTAAGGGACTCGGCGATTTTTTTTGTGATGATTTTTGACCGGCGCATGGTTTCCAGATACGTCCGTTGAGGAGGGAGAACCATGGTCGCGTCGCCCGAATGCACGCCGGCATTTTCAACATGCTCCGAAATAGCATAACAGTAAAGCTCACCCTTGTCGGCTACGGCATCAACTTCAATCTCCTTGGCGCGGGTGATAAAACGGCTGATAACGACCGGATGTTCCCGGCTGACATCCGAGGCTTTCTGAAGGTAGACCTCAAGTTCTTCTTTGTTGAGAGCGATGCTCATAGCGGCGCCGCTGAGAACATAGCTGGGGCGGATGAGGACGGGATAGCCCACTTCGGCCGCGAATTTTTTTGCCTCCTCGATACTGGTCAGCTCTTTCCATTTTGGCTGGTCGATCTCAAGCTCGTCAAGGAGCTGGGAAAATTTATGGCGGTTTTCGGCCCTGTCGATGTCTTCGGGAGAGGTTCCCAGGATGAAAACTCCGCGGGTATGGAGAGGGACGGCCAGGGTGTTGGGGATTTGTCCTCCCATGGAGATTATGACTCCACGCGGAGATTCCTTGTCACAGATGTCCAAAATTCTTTCCAGGCTGAGTTCCTCAAAATAGAGCTTGTCACAGATGTCATAGTCCGTGCTGACCGTCTCAGGATTACAGTTGACCATGATGGTTTTGTATCCCAATTTTTTAAGGGTCAGGACTGAGTTGACGCAGCACCAGTCGAATTCCACCGAAGATCCGATACGGTAGGCGCCTCCGCCGAGGACAATGACCTGATCCGGCTCCTTCGTTTTGATGTCGTCTTCGCTTCCGTTGTATGTCATGTAAAGATAGTTGGTTACGGCGGGGTATTCGGCGGCCAGGGTGTCGATCTGCTTGATGCAGGGGATAATCCCTCTCTTTTTCCGGTGTTCCCGGACGTTTTGTTCTTCACTTCCGGTAAGTCCGGCGATCTGTTTGTCGGAGAATCCCCTTTGTTTGGCTTCCCTGAGAAGCTCATCCGGCAACTCTTCCAGTTTTTTGCCCTTTATTCCTTCGGCCGTTTGAACGATGTTTCTGATTTTATAAAGGAACCAGGGGTCGACGTGAGACAAGGTTTGTATTTTTTCGATGGAATAACCCTTTTCCAGCGCTTCAGCCACGGCGAAGAGTCTTTTGTCGGTCGGTTCCTTAAGTTCCCGGTCCAGGTTTTTTATTTGAGGGCTGCCGTCGACAAGACCATCCCTTGTGATGTCAAGCATGCGAACCGCTTTCTGCAAAGCTTCTTCAAAATTCCTGGCTATGGCCATAACCTCACCGACGGATTTCATCTCCGAACCGATATTGAGGTTGACCCCCTGGAATTTTTGGAGGTCCCAGCGGGGATATTTCACCACGACATAATCCAAGGCCGGTTCGAAGCAGGACGAAGTTTCCCGGGTAATGGAGTTTTCCATCTCCGCCAGACTGTACCCTAAGGCCAGCTTTGTGGCGATGAAAGCCAAGGGGTAACCCGTGGCTTTAGATGCCAGGGCAGAGCTGCGGCTGAGGCGGGCATTGACCTCGATAATCCGATAATCATCGCAGCGGGGATCAAAGGCAAACTGGATATTGCATTCCCCGATGATGCCCAGCTTGCGGACGACTTTTAGCGATAAAGCGCGCAGCTTGAAATTTTCCTCAGCGGAGAGCGTCTGGACGGGGGCGACGACGATGCTTTCCCCCGTGTGAATTCCCATGGGATCGATGTTTTCCATGGAGCAAACAACGATACAGTTGTCAAAACGGTCTCTGACGACTTCGTACTCCAGCTCCTTCCACCCTCCCAGGTATTCTTCGATCAGGATCTGCTTCGTGTGAGAAAATGCCTTTTGGGTAATTTCCTCCAGCATTTTTTTGTCCAGGGCAACACCCGATCCCAATCCTCCCAACGCATAAGCACTGCGGCACATCACGGGATAGCCGATGGTTTCCGCTGTTCTTACCGCTTCCTTGATGCTGCCGGCGGCGCGGCTCTCGGGAACTTTCAGCTCGATTTCCTTCAGCTCCTTGATGAAAAGGTCTCTATCCTCGGTATTTTGAATGGCGCGAACAGGTGTCCCGAGAACACGGATCCCATGTTCCTTAAGGATTCCTTTTTCGTCCAGGTCGACACCCACATTGAGGGCTGTTTGCCCCCCGAATCCGAGCAGGATGCCGTCGGGTCTTTCTTTTTCTATGATTTTCCGCACAAACAGGAGGTCCAGCGGAAGAAAATAAACCTTATCGGCCAGGTAGTCTGAAGTCTGGATAGTGGCTATGTTGGGGTTGATGAGGACCGTTCGAATCCCTTCTTCCTTAAGGGCCTTGATGGCCTGGCTTCCCGAATAATCGAATTCTCCCGCCTGTCCTATACGGATAGCCCCTGAACCCAGGATGAGGACTTTTTTGATTTCCGGACGTTTTTCGATCATCTTTCGATGGCCCTCACAAACATATCGAAAATAAATTCTGTGTCGTCCGGTCCCGGCGATGCTTCCGGGTGAAACTGTGTTCCAAAGAATGGCTTGGACACATGGATAATGCCCTCATTTGTGCCGTCATTTTGGTTGGAGAACCATTCCCTCCAGTCCAGCGGAAGGGTGTCCGCATCAAGGGCGTATCCGTGGTTTTGGGTTGTGATATAGATTCTTCGTGTACCGCCTTCGGCACAGGGCTGGTTTTGACTCCGGTGGCCGTATTTCAGTTTATAGGTATGTGCTCCCGCGGCCAATCCTAAAATTTGGGAGCCCAGGCATATCCCGAAGATGGGGATATTCCGGTCGAGGGCCTTGCGAACATTTTGAATGGTTGCTTCGCAATGTATGGGATCACCGGGCCCGTTGGAAAGGATGATACCATCGGCTTCTTCCTGGAGAAAATCGTAGTCCCAAGGAACCCGAATGATGGTCAGATTGCGTCTGAGAAAGGCCCTTATGATGCTGTTTTTCACCCCGCAGTCGACGAGAATGATTTTTGTTTTACCTCCGGGATAAACGACCGGTTTTGGCAGGCTGACCTCTGCGACCAGATGGCGCGTCCCTGGCGGCGCCTGTTTGATATTTTTCCCGCTATTGATGATTTTCCCCGGCATCGTTCCCTTTTCCCTGAGCTTCTTGGTCAGCCGCCTGGTGTCCACGCCGAATATTCCCGGAATTTTCTGTTCAGCCAGCCAGGCTCCTAGAGATTTTGCAGCGTTCCAGTGAGAGTACTCGGATGAATAGTCAGCGATGACGAGGCCTTCGGCATGAATCCTGTCGGATTCGAAATATTTCAATAGGCCGTCTATTCTTTTTTCAGAGGGAACGCCGTAGTTTCCGATGAGAGGATAGGTCAAAACCAGGATCTGGCCTTGGTAAGATGGATCTGTTAAGCTTTCGGGATAACCGACCATTCCTGTGTTAAAAACAACCTCTCCGGATGCGGATCTTTTTTTCCCAAAACTGAAACCGGAAAAAACGGAGCTGTCTTCAAGGATAAGGCTGGCCTTTTTTGGTAACTCTTCCATCTCAATCAGGTGATCGTTTTTTTCTTTTTGACCTATTTTTCAACCTGTTTTTACTTTCAGCTAGCGGGTGAACCGTAGTGTTTTCCCCGTTTCTCGCAGGATTATCTTGTCGTTTCCGGTTATAAACCGCCTTCCTTATGAGGCGGTATTGCCATGGAAACAGGTGTTTCTAGAACCCTTCGCTCTTTTCTACCATACCTGCCAGCTTTTCCTCAACAGCTTTTCTGTTTTTTTCCGTGTCAACCACAAGAAGAATGGTATCGTCGCCGGCGATGGTTCCCAGGACCTCTCTCAGTTCCAGGCGGTCGATATAGCTGGCCACTCCGTTGGCGTTCCCAGGGGTTGTTTTTATCAGCAGCAAATTTTCCGTGCTCCTGATATCCTGAACGAAATTTTTGAACAGGACTTTCAGCTTGTCCCAAATGACATTTTGGGGGACTTTTTGCAGGATTTCATAGCGGTACATTCCGGATTTGACCCTTGTTTTGACCACCCCTAACTCCTGAAAGTCCCGCGAAATCGTGGCCTGTGTGGAAACAATGTTATTTTTTTTCAACTCCTCGAGTAGCTTAACCTGGTCCCCGATAACCTTTTCCCGGATGATTTTTTTGAGGATCTTGTGCCTTTCTTGTTTTGAAATATCATTCATTACTTCTGTATAATAATACAAATAGAACAGTAGATGTCAAGAAAATGGTGGAAGAAATTCAATATAATCTTTATTGGCATATTATTTGCGCTTCAATAAGAGGATATGTCTCACATTTTAGAATGTCCTTTAGAATTTTTTCCCGGACTTGTTTTTGATAAAATGTAATAATCCCTATTATTATTATAAATATAAGGAATAAAACCATGAGATTGAACTCCGTCAAACCGTTATTGAGAAGTATTTTTCGTCAAAAGGGATACACGATTATCAACCTATTCGGTTTGTCCCTGGGAATGTCCTGCTGCATTCTTCTTTATCTTTTTGTCCGGTATGAAACCAGTTATGACCGGTTCCATCCTCATGCTGAGAGAACCTATAGAATTATCAGTCAAGATGAGGGCGACGGCATTTTGGACCGATTTGTTTTTACGCCCGCCCCTCTGGCACCGGCCCTTAAACGGGAATTTCCGGAAGTCGACAAAACGGCAAGACTCAATATTCAGGATGTGGAATTCCTGTATAAGGGAATGCGTATCCACCGAAGGGCCTGCTTCGCCGATCCTGAGATTTTTGATCTGTTTTCTATACCGCTGGTGGCAGGAGATCCGGCAACGGTCTTAAACGATCCGCGGGCGATCCTTATTTCGAAAACAGTAAGGGACAGCTATTTCAAAAATTCAGATCCCATAGGCCAGATTTTTACTCTTTATGGAACCAGGAATTACACCATATCCGGGATTTTTCAGGACATCCCGGCTAATTCCCACATCAAATTTGATGTTCTTGGTTCATTTGCCGATGAAGGCCGAAGACATCATGATGCTTGGGGCGTATCCAATTATTTCACCTATATCCGGTTATCACCCAATACATCAATCAACAGCCTCGAGGAAAAGATGCCGGCCTTCATTGATGAGTATAAGGGAGAAGAAGCAAGACGGCTGTATAAATTCCGGTTTCTTTTCCAGCCGTTGACCTCTATACACATTCATTCCCATTGGCGGGGAGAGATGGAGGCGGGAACCCGGATGGGCACTTTGTATGTTTTTTCAGCGGCCGCCCTTTTCATTTTGCTGATTGCCTGTTTTAACGCGGTCAATCTTTCTCTGGCCCGATATACAAACCGGGCGCCGGAAGTGGGGATTCGAAAGATTCTTGGGGCAGGACGTTTCCGGCTGGTCAGGCATTATCTTGGAGAATCCTTCCTGCTTGTTTTGATAGCGTTGCCGGCCGCCTTTTTATTGGTTGAAGGGATTCTTCCTCTTTTTAGGGGGATAACGGGGAAAAGTTTCCATCTCCTGTCAGGAGATCATATTCAGCTTCTTTTTTTTATCACAGGTATAGTAATCTTCACCGGATTTGTTTCCGGGCTTTATCCCGCCCTTTTCATATCTTCCTTAAAACCCTTGAACATCATAAAGAACAGGTCTGTTACGGGCATCGGTTTTTCGTTTTTCCGAAGAAGCTTAGTCGTTCTCCAGTTCGTTATCTCCATTACTTTTATCATATGCACGGTGATTATCTCGAAACAGCTCAGGTACATGCATTCGAAAGAGATGGGCTTCGACAAAGAGCATGTTGTCATGATACCTATAAACGAAAAATCTTTACTCGACCACTGTGAAACCCTGAAGGCGGAGTTCAGGCGTGATGCCCGGATTTTATCGGCATCAGCCACTTCTTTTTTCCCCGGCAATCCGGTCTACAGGCAAAATTTCCGGATAGAGGGGATGAGCGAGAATGATTATCCCATGATCAATTGGATGGCGGTTGACCATGATTTTATCCAGACATTGCAGGCAAAAATTATTGCAGGACGGGATTTTTCTCCCTTGATGGCTGATAGCGAAGGAGGCGGCTATATTCTAAATGAATCTGCGGTGAAGTCGATGGGATGGGATCCCGGAACGGCTGTCGGTAAAATGTTCAATCTAGGAGCTGAAGGGCGTGTCGTCGGTGTCGTTAAAGATTTTAATTTCCGTTCCCTGCATCAGGAAGTCGATGATATGGTGTTGGCCATTTGGCCGGATTTATTCAGGTATATGGCTGTTCGTATCAGCCCTGGGGATATCAAAGGAGCCATGGCCTATCTGAAGGATGTCTGGGAAAGGTTCACCGTCCAACAGCCCTTCTCATATTTTTTCCTGGATGACCAATTCGATTCGCTTTATGAGGAAGAAAAAAGATTGGAGAAGATCTTCGGTTATGTTACCGTCCTTTCGATCCTTATTGCTTGCCTGGGGCTTTTGGCGTTGGCTTCGTATGCGGTGGAGAGAAGAATAAAGGAGATTGGCATTCGTAAGGTGCTGGGTTCTTCGGAAGGAAGGCTGGTCTGGCTCATTTGCCGGGATTTTGCGGGTGGAGTGGCTTTGGCTAATCTTATGGCTTGGCCGGCGGCTTATTTCCTTATGGGCCACTGGCTTCAAAATTTTGCATACCGTATTTCTCCGTCCGCGTGTTCATTTGCTTTTTCAGGAGCCGCTGTCTTGACCATCGCTTTGGCCACGGTTGGTTTTCGTGCTTTGCGTGCGGCTCATGTCGATCCGGTGCAGGTCTTGAGGCACGAATAAAAAAAGCGTCCGTGCCGGCAGACACGGACGCCTTTCAGATTAAGCTTTATCTTATTTCTTTTCTTTTTCTTTGACCTTTAGAACCTTGATGTTCTTGGGCTTGGCTTCTGGTTTCTTGGGCATGGTGATCTTCAGTACGCCGTTTTCGTTTTCAGCTTTAATTTTTTCCTGGTCGATATGGGGAGGCAGAGAAAACGATCTGTAAAAGGAACCGTATGCCCTTTCGATCCTGTGGTAATTTTCTTCCTTGGTTTCCTTCTCGAATTTTCTTTCGCCTTTTAAGGTCAAGTTGCTGTCCTCGATCCTGATCTCGATGTCGTCCTCTTCCATCCCGGGAAGTTCTGCGGTCAAAATGAGTTCCTGCTCTGTTTCGTAAATATCAACGGCTGGGGTCCACGTGCTGGCTACCAGATCTCTTTCATCGCCTCTGGCTGTAAAAGCATCCTCAAAAAGCCGGTTCATTTTTTCGCGAAGAGTCACTAGGTCCCTAAAGGGATCCCATCTGATAATCGCCATTTTTTGTCCTCCTTATATCTTAGTACGTTATTAATATAATATCTTAGTGTGTATTTGTCAAGTATTTTTCTAAATTTTTCAAAAATTTGTGAAAATTGCCCGGAAATTAAAAATGGATGGGCTAGTGGTTAAAAAATCAAGGATTATTCGTGGTGAAGATCACCATCTTTATAGAAATATTTATTTTTTCCCCAAACCTTCAATGAGAAGGGTGGCTTCGCCTTTCCAATTCTTTTCCGCCCAGTGATTTATGATATCTTCCGCGGTTCCCCGGATGAACTCTTCATGGATTTTTGTCAATTCCCTGGCAATCACAACCCTGCGGTCCCCAAGCGTATCCAGGACAATCCGTATGAAAAAGGCCATTTTTCTCACCGGGAGAAAAAATACGAGGGTCGCCTTTTCGTCTTTAAGGGAAAGCAAAAGTTTTCGGGCGGCCTCTTTTTTGGGAGACGGAAAACCCAGAAACAGAAAACGATGAGAAGGGAGCCCTGCAGCCGAAAGAGCTGTTGTTACGGCGGATGGTCCGGGAATGGGGGTAACGACGATCCCTCGTTGGATCGCTTCTTGAATCAGCGGATATCCGGGGTCGGAGATCCCGGGTGTTCCCGCA
This sequence comes from Candidatus Aminicenantota bacterium, assembly GCA_016927475.1. Lineage (GTDB taxonomy): Bacteria > Acidobacteriota > Aminicenantia > Aminicenantales > Aminicenantaceae > JAFGMO01. Next base: position 14,333 of record JAFGMO010000043.1, on the reverse strand, counting down.
TCTGAGACCAGTGCAACATCTCTTCCCTGCATAAGAATTTCAACGATTTGAGGGATTTTTTGCCCTTCCTTGGGTTGGAAATAGCTGATCAAGCGTTTCTTAAGTCCGTATTTGTTGAGGAGCTTTAGAGTTTGACGGGTATCTTCACATGCGATGGCTTCCGCTTCTTTGAGGATTCTAAGAGCCCTAAAACTCAGATCTTCAAGATTTCCGATGGGCGTGGCCACGATATATAGTTTTCCTCGTGAAGCCGGTTCCGTTTTTACGTCTCGCATATTCTTGGCTTGCGGGAATCATTCCCAGTCGCGGGGATAAAGAAAATCATGTCCGACCGTTCGCGTTGAAATTTTAGGGATGGGGGGGAGATTGCGTTTGAAGGAGGATTTTTTGATGAGTTTCAGGATATGGTCGACGCTTTTTTCCGAATAGCCCTTGGCTAAAATTTCTTCCCGGGATTTCTTATTATCCACCCTTAAAAAAAGGATTTCATCCAGTTCTTTATAGGTCAAACCTATCTCTCCTTCGTCGGTTTGTCCTTTCCAGAGCCCTGCTGAAGGTTTTTTGTTCAGAATTTGTTTGGGTATGCCGATATGCCGGGCCAGCATTCGAACCTGGGTTTTGTAAAGATCCCCCAGGGGGTTGATGGCGCAGGCCATGTCTCCGTGAATCGTGCCGTATCCGATCAACAGTTCGGATTTATTGCTTGTCCCTAAAACAAGAGCCTGTTCACGGACGGAAAAATCGTAAAGAATGGACATCCTTTCCCGGGCCATCTTATTGCCAATGGCGACGTTGTTTTTAAAAGGATAACGTTCATAATAAATATTGATCATGGGGGAAATATCGATGGTCTTGGACTTTATTCCCAGAGCGCGGACAAGCAGCTCGGCATCTTCAACGTCCTTTTGTGATACCTTTCCGTAGGGCAGGATGAGAGCCGTAAGGTTCTTCGGTCCCAGGGCCCCTGCAGCAAGAGCTGTGCAAACGGAAGAATCCAAGCCTCCGGAAAGCCCGATGATTCCCCGGCTGAAATGACTTTTTTTCATTTCTTCCCGGATGAATAATTTCAGGATTTTTTCGACGAACGGGCCGTTAATATTCATATTTTCCGACAATCCTTTTTAAAGATTCGAGAATGATCTCCGGTTTGTCGTCGCGTTTATAGGGCCAAAGTTTTCGGGCTTCCCTGCTTTCTTCCATGTCGATATCCTGGATGAGCATTTGGCTTTCCGTATAAGACGCCAGGCAGAGAAGTTTTCCAAAAGGATTGAAAATGAAAGATCCGCCTGCAAATGGTTTGCCGTCTTCAAAGCCAACCCGGTTGCAATATATGCAAAAAACGTTTGAGAAGCGGGACAGCATCTCTCCCATTAATTCCCACATTCTGCTCGAGCCAAAACCTTCCTCTCCGGAAAGCCCCCGGCCGGGTGCCGCACTTATGGCAATAATTATTTCCGCTCCCCCGGCGAAAAGAAGGTATCCCGCTCCGTAGCTGAGGAAATCACGACAGATCATCATTCCTGTTCGGCCGTTTGGTGTGGGGAATGTGAAGAAATTTTTCCCCTGGGCAAAGAAGCGGGTTTCATCAAACATCCCAAAGGTGGGAAGAAAAACCTTCCGGTGAATATGGAGGATTTTTCCATCGAAAAGATAAGCAACGGAATTGTAAAAAATACCTTTTTCCTCGGCGCGTTCTTCAATAAATCCTAAAACGACGGCCGTTTTCCCGGCGGCCTTAAGGAGAAAGGCCAGTTCCTTGCTGTCACCGGGAGTTATGGCCACATCGGGAACGAGGTCCTGCAGGGTGTATCCCGTCAGGCTTAGTTCAGGGAAGATAAGGAGGTCAGTCCTTTTTTTCTTAGCCTTTTCGATGTATTCCAGATGAAGTGCCAGATTTTTTTTGACATCCCCGAGATGGGGTGAGATTTGGGCCAGCGCAACTTTCATGACGGAAACGTAGCACAATTTCCTGTTCTTTTCAATTTATGATAAAATCCATCAGGGTTGGGTGTTTCATGGATGTGAACAATTCCCGAATAAATTTTTTGTGTTGTATTGAATCGAAAGTATGTTTTATATATATATAGGGAGTAATTATAAATGGAACATATAGCGCTTTATTTAAAAGACATACATCTTAGAAAAAAAAGCGGCCGGATAGCTTTTTCATATAATCAGATAGAAAAAGAATTTTTTTTCCTCAACGGATATTTTGTTTTTTCAAAAACAAACATTTCCCAAGAAAGACTGGGAGAGATTTTGTTTATGCAGGGGAAAATTTCGGAGGAAGTCTATGACAAGATCGATCAGTACGTCAAACCGAAATTAGGCCTCGGTAAGGCTTTGTTAAATGAGGGCATAATTACCTTTCCCGAACTGCGGGAGACGCTCATCTATCAAATAAAGGAGATCCTTTTTAATATTTTTCCTGCTTTTGAGGGGAATATCACATTCACCGAAGAAGAGGATTTTGTTGAAAAAGAATACGGGACTTCTATTGAAATACCTGATCTGATCGAAGAAGGGATCCGAGGTATGTCTTACAGTGCCCAATTAAAATCCTTTCTGGAAGATCGGATTCCGATACAGAAGGATCAAAAATTATTGAGCCGTCTCCAACCGGAAGAAAAGAAAATATTTCATTATCTGAAAGGAAATATGTCTTCGCGGGCCATCTGTGATATTTTAGGATTTCCCGAAGATGTTTATTGGAAGAGCCTTTTTCTTTTATTCTGTCTTGATATGATTGTTTTACGAGAAAAACCGGAGGATGTAAAACAGGAACCTGAGATTGAATCTCTTTCCGAGATGAAAAAAATGCCTCCACGTACCCAGAAGAGGGTGCAAGAAAAAGATGAGAAACTCCCTGAAGAGGAACCGGCAAAGGTCGTCAAGCCGGCCTATATCGACTCTTCTCCGGTACCTCCTACCAAAGAGTTCCCTCCTCTAAAACCCCTAGAATCCCCTCCGCCCCCTTCGAAGAAACCTCCGCAGGATTCGCAGATACCGGTAGAAAAACCCCCGGCCGCTTCTCCTCCTGTGCAAGGAGGAAAAGAACAAACAGGCCCGGATGTAAAACCTTCGGCTGCACCGCCGGAGAGTCAAGACAAGGAGCTTCAGGAAGTACTGGTTTTTTGGCAGAAGATGAAACACTACGACTATTTCAAGATGCTGGGAATCCCCTTTTCCGCCACTACAGACGACATCAAGAAAGCCTATTTTAATATGGCCCGAAAGTATCATCCGGATCTCTTCAGCCGGGGAGTTTCTCCCGAGACAAAGAAAAAAATTGAAGAGGTATTTGATAATCTTTCTAAAGCTTTCCGTACCTTGTCGGCTCCTGATAAAAGACGGGAATATGAAAAAAAACTCCAGGTTCTGGTTGACAATGGTAGGGAAGATGCTTCAAAAAAAGCGGAACATAAATACAAACAAGCAAAATCTCTGTTTGACCAGGATAAATATGAAGAGACTATTATCCTATTAGAAGAGGCCATGCGTCTAAAGGATGACGTGGCCAAATATTATTTTCTTTTGGGCCTGGCGGAATCGAAGATTACCTCGTCCCATAAAAAGGCGGAAGAGCATTTCCTCCGTTCGATAGAACTAGACAAATGGAACCCTGATGCTCATGTGGGATTGGGATTGCTTTATAAAAACTCCGGTCTTGTGGTCAAAGCGAACCGCCAGTTTAACATGGCTCTGGAGATCGATCCCGATCATGCCGCTGCTCGAGCAGAGCTTGAACTGACTGGAAAACCTGACGAAGAAGACTGGAAAAGCAAAGTTTCAAGGGTTTTTTTCAAAAAAAAGGAGTGAAGTTCAGGAACCCTCTTCCTCATCCCCAGCCACGGAAGACTTTTCCATCAAATCAAAGAAATCTTTTTCATTAAGGACGGTAATACCCAAACTTTGAGCCTTCCGGAGTTTGGATCCCGGGGATGCGCCGGCGATGACGTAAGAGGTGTTTCCGCTCACGGAAGAAGAGACTGTTCCTCCGCCTTTTTTGATGAGATCACCTGCTTCGTCTCTTGTCAAAGACTCCAGCCTTCCTGTAAGGACAAATGTTTTTCCCGCGAAAATTTTCGCGATCCTCTTTTCTTCTGTAGATGTTTTGAGGTTAAGCCCGGCCTTTTTCAGGCAATTGATAAGCGCTTTATTCTCCGGTTGTTTGAAGAAAAAAACCACACTTTCGGCCACCTTGGGTCCTATATCCGGTATTTGGGTCAGTTCTTCGATCCCGGCTTGAGATAAAGCGTCGATATTTTGAAAGCTTGATGCCAGGATTTCCGCTGTTCTTTCTCCAACATAACGGATGCCGAGGGCGAAAATCAGGCGGTAAAATTCTCTTGTTTTAGCGCCTTCAATCTCATCGAGAAGATTTTGGGCACTTTTAGCTCCCATTCTCTCCAGATTTTCCAGTTCGTTTTTTGTGAGTGAAAACAGGTCGGGGATGGATTTCACCATTTTTATATCCAGTAGCTGGTCCACAAGGGCTTCTCCTAAGCCCTCGATATTCATGGCTCTCCTGGATGCGAAATGAAGAATAGACTCTCTCAATTTAGCCGGGCATGAAGGATTCGTGCAGCGGGAAACGGCTTCCCCTTCGGGCTTGAAAGTTTCCGAACCGCATACGGGGCAGCGGGAAGGGAAAATAAATTTCTTTTCCTCTCCTGTTCTTCTCTTCTTCATGACAGCAACGACTTTGGGAATGACGTCTCCACTGCGCTCGATGAGGACGTGGTCAAAGATTCGTATGTCTTTTCTTTTGATTTCGTCCTCGTTGTGGAGTGTAGAACGGCTGATGGTTGTTCCGGAAAGTTTGACGGGTTCCAGGACAGCTACAGGTGTTAGGGCTCCCGTACGGCCGACCTGAATACGTATATCCATGATCCTTGTTGTTGCTTGTCTGGCGGGGAATTTGAATGAGATGGCCCAGCGAGGGAATTTTGATGTGCTGCCGAGTATCTTTTGCTGGGCAACGGAATTAACTTTAATCACCACCCCGTCGACGTCATAATCCAGGTCATCCCGTTTTTCTGACCATTTTTTCCAGAAAAAAACGGCTTCATCAAGATTGTTGCAGAAGCATGATTGAGGATTTGTTTTGAATCCCCATTCTTTGAGCATCTGAAGATTTCGCCACTGGGAATCGGATTCGTTTCCTTCGATTTGAAGGGAGTAGAGAAAAACATCCAGATTCCTGGCGGCTACGAGCCTAGGATCAAGAAGACGAATGGACCCTGCAGCGGCGTTGCGGGGGTTGGCAAATAGACCCTCACCTTGATCGGCCCGTTCTCGGTTTATCTTCTTGAAAGATTTGAAGGGAAGAAAAACCTCTCCGCGGACCTCGATGTTTTTTTGGGCAGGGACTGACAGAGGAATGCTTCGAATGGTTTTGACGTTTGCGGTGACATCATCTCCTTTTACGCCGTCCCCCCTTGTTACGGCCTGATGGTAGCTTCCTTCTTTGTAGATGATGGATATGCTCAAACCGTCGATCTTTAATTCCGCGACATATTCAATCTTTTGGTCAGGAAGGAGCTTTTTGATTCTTTCTTCGAATTCAAAGAGTTCCTCGACAGAGTAACAATTGTCCAGGCTTAACATGGGAGTGTTGTGTACGACGGAACGAAATCCTTCAATCGGTTGTTCGCCGACACGTTGTGTCGGGGAAGACGGAGTGATAAGCTCAGGAAAACGTTTTTCCAGAGTTTCCAGTTCTTTTATAAGAAGGTCAAATTCATAATCCGATATTTGGGGATTATTATCGACGTAATACTTTTTTTCATGATAAAAAATCTTCTCTCTTAGCTTTTGGATTCTCTCCTCAGCTTCGTTTTTCGAGAGAGATTCCCCCATTTTTTTCCTCAAAAGATTTTATTTTTCATTTATATTGTGAATGAAAGACAGAAGGGTTTTTTACTCCTACCCCCGAGGATAAAATATTCCGACAAAAAAGATAATGTTCTGAATCCGTTTTCTCACGGTTTTTTGGAAAAAACGTCAAGTCATTTAATGCCGAGTCTTTTTTTCGTGGACTCGAGGAGCCCGGAAAATTTTTCCAAGATTTCCTTTTGTTCTTCCTGAAGGCTTTCGATAATGGATTTTTGAGCCTCGATTTCAGAATTCAAAGTCCTCAGATCCATTTTTTCCCTTGTGCTGAGTTCGTTTTCTTCTTTTTCTCCGAATTTTTTGTTAAAGGTTTCGTATAATTCGTCGAGCTTCTTCTGACCGGCCTTTATTTCCTTGACTTTTTCATTGTACTCGGGATCCTGGTTGAAATAAAGACTTTCAGCCATCTTCATGGCTTTTTCTGAATAGGTTTCCGATAAAAAACTAGCTTCCAGAAGGTATTTTATAGCTTCGTTTGTCACTTCCTTGTTGTTCTGAGCTTGTGAAGCGTAAATGATACCGATGTTATAGGCGATTTCTCCACTTTTTTGTTTTTGGTAAGCGATCTTAAAATTTTTCAAAGCCGCATCGATCTTTTTATTCCTGTAAAGGCTTTTAGCGTAATAAGCATAACTCGCGTAGTCTTTCAAGACATCGACACAAACCTTGAATGCCTTTTCGGAATCGGAATAAGATTTGTTGTCATACAGTGTTTTCCCGAGTTTTTGAATTTCCTTAATGATATTGATATCTTTCAGGATACCGTACGAGTTCAAATAAGCTGAAACAGCATTTGTATTATCATTCTGTTTGACTTGGGCCTGGGCAAGAGTGTAATAGCCCAGCCCTATGATCCTGTTCCATTGGGCCGGTGTGGTGGTTGCTGATTCAACATTCTTATTTGTCTGTCCGATCTCCACGGCCTGCAGAGCATAACGTTTGGATTTGTCAAGATTTTGTCCCAGAGTGTTATAAAGACCTGAAATGGTGATAAGAACGCTTGCTTTTGTGAGGGGATCCAATCCGCCTGCTGCCAGGGCTTTTTCTCCATAAGAAATGGTTTCCTGGGGGGTTTTACCTGAATAAGGAATCAGGCAAAGATTGGCGTAGACAAAATTTTCGTATTTTGTCCCCTGTCCCTCATACGTACTGAGATATTCTTTTAAGAGCTTGACTTTTTCCGCCATATCTTTTGCCTGCATTGCTTTGATATAAGATTCATCAGCACTTTCTGTTTGAGCAGGGAGTAATGAAGATACAAGAAAAACACAGGTGAGAATGGTCAACATTATCTTTTTCATCATAGACCTCACTTAAAGATTTTTTGCATAATAGCTTGGACATAAGGAAATGTCAACACTCATATATATATATTATATGGAAAAAAACTTATTCACCTTCTTTTCAGCAAAATACATGCCAAGAAGGATATTCCGCCAAAATTCCAAAGGGAATGTGGTGAGATGGAATTTTTTGATGTTTTTAAAAAATCTGTCGTTTCCCTGCTGATGATAAGGAAAAGCCATGGTGTTTCTGCCTGACACGGGGTTTGAGTGACATTTTTGGCAACATAAGATAGAATGAAGCCTCAAATATAATGAACCATTTTTCCGCCGAATTCATGAAAGCTTTAGGGGAAAAACCGCAGGAGTCCGTCCTTTTAAAGGACTATTCTCATTTTAGGATAGGGGGGAGGGCGGATTATTTTTTTGAAGCCCATACGCTTTCAGGGTTTGAGGCCTGTCTTGCGTTGGCCCGTGAGATGTCCCAACCTTTTTATGTTATTGGGGGCGGTTACAATATTCTCTTCGATGATAAGGGATTCCGCGGATTGATCATAAAAAACAGTGTTAAGGGGATAAACGAGGGCGAGACGTTTAAAGTTGAAGTTTTATCGGGGACGACGCTGGAGGAAATGCTTCAATTCTGTCGGGAAAAGGAGCTGGAGGGTTTCGAATTTTTAGCGGGTATTCCGGGAACGGTCGGAGGAGGTCTTTATTCAAATGCGGGAGCGTTTGACCAGGGGATAGGCGATCTTCTGGAAGAAGCCTTGGTTATCCAGCCGGACGGAAAGAAAGAGACAGTCGGCCGGGATTTTTTTGATTTCCGCTACAGACACAGTCTCTTAGGGGAGAAGCGTTCCCTGCTTCTAAAGGCGGTTTTTTTTCTCAAGCCGGGAAATGTCGAAGAGATCGAAGCCAGGATACGGGACAATCTGAAAAGCCGCCGGGACAAACATCCGTCATCCAGTATTGCCTGCGCTGGAAGTTACTTTAAAAATCCGGTGCTGCCTACGGGGAAAAAAGTTCCGGCCGCAGCTCTTCTGGATGAGGTGGGAGCAAAGAGGATGCGGAGCGGAGGGGCCGCTGTTTATTCCGGTCATGCGAATTTCATCATCAACAGCAATAATGCCACATCAGAAGATGTCAGGCGTTTGGCTTTCCGGATGAAAAAGAAGGTCAAAGCAAAATTCGGGATTGTTCTCAGGGAAGAAGTTATTTTTGTGCCGGAAGTTCTTCCGGAACCTTGACTGTTTTCGGGGGATTCCTGTCAAATTCTTTTACATTCTGTAAAGTTCCTTCCGTTAGCGGAATCAGAGTGTTATAGGCTTCTTTTTTGCAGCCGGATTCTTTGAGGATTGAGACGGCTGTTACGGGAAACGCTTTTTAGGCCAATGCATGGCCCATCGTCGTTCCTGGTCTTCAACAGCCGATGACGGCCGTTTTAATCATCTTTTTCTCGGAAAATCTCTTCCCACTGCCTAACTTCGAAAGGAGTAGGAAATTCCGGTTTTTTATCATTTTTATGGGTGTTCCTGTATTCTTTTAAGGTTTTTTTCATTTCTTTGGCGAAGGCTTCACAGGAAAGGATTTTGGCCCGATGGGCACGGGCGTATTCTTTAATTTCCCTGTCCGAGCTAACCACAAAAAATCTTCTGGTATCCGTTTGTTTGTCGATCATCTCTTTGATGATTTCATCGGCATCATCACCGGGTTCCGGGAACCGCAGAACAAATTTGGGGCGCGGCAAATATCTCCTTTCCAGATTGGCATCCGGAGGTCCGTCAAAGATGAGAATCACTTTGCTTCTTTTCTGTTTTTGAAACAGGGCCAGCCTGGCGGCAAGGGAGTGCTTGCTGGCACTTTCCCTGAAAGCGTCGGGAAACAGGAAGCCGAGAAGATTGCTGCCGTCTATAAGATAGGCCACTTTTGAATTAAACCTTTATGACCCTCAACTGGAGACGGAATTATAGGGTATAAGTTCCTCCCGGGTTGAGAATGATGACCTCTGCTTTATCCCCTACTTTTTTCTTGAATTCTACGGCATCCGTATCGACAAGGGGGAATGTTCCATAGTGAATGGGAATAACTTTTTTTGTTTGGGTGAATTCGACGGCTTTGGCTGCTGAATTGATACCCATCGTATAACGGTCACCGATGGGCAAAAAACTCAGGTCGGGTTTGAAAAATTCGCCGATGAGCTTCATATCATAAGTCAAAGCTGTATCGCCGGCATGGTAAATGGTCTTTCCGTCCATCTCGATAACGACACCGGCTGGATCCCCCTTATCACAGGAATGGAGAGCGTTGACCATATTGACCTTTACCCCGCCGACGTCGACTGTTCCTCCGATGTTCATTCCCTCGGCGGTGATGCCTTGTTCTTGGGCATCGACTGCGATTTCATGGATGGCGACAAGAGTAGCCCCCGTTTTTTTGCATATGGGAAAAGCATCTCCCAGATGGTCGCCGTGGTCGTGTGTTACGATGACCAGATCGGCCTGGGAAATGGTGTCAGGGGAGGTTGAGGCTACGGGATTTCCCGTTAAGAAGGGATCGATGATGACGGTTTTTGATCCCGCAATCTTGATTGCCGAATGCCCGAACCATGTGATTTCCATGTCATTGCCTCCTCATAATGGTTTGAAGATTTATCGTTTCGTCGATCCCGGTTTTGCCGGTTCCGTTTATCAGCCTGGGGGCCACATCATCTTTCTACCCCCCAGAAGGTGGAAGTGAATATGAAACACATCCTGACCGGCGTCCCTGAGGGTATTGAGAACAATGCGGTAACCATTCTCTTTAAGCCCTTTTTCTGCGGCTATTTTCCGGGCCCGCATAACAATATTTCCGAGAATGGCTTTTTTCTCTTCCGGAATCTCATTCAGTGATGCGTAATGCTCCTTGGGAATGATGAGGATATGCACGGGAGCCTGAGGATTGATGTCTTCGAATGCCAACATTTCATCATCTTCAAAAACAATTTTGGAAGGAATCTGTTTATTGATGATTTTACAGAATATACAGTCTTCCATGTTCGATGGAACTCCTTCTAGGTCTCGATTCTTTCGATATGGGCGCCGAGGTTCTTGAGTTTTTCCTCGATCCTCTCATATCCGCGGGCCAGGTGTTCGACACCGTTGATCAGGGTTTCCCCGCTGGCGATAAGGCCGGCAAGGACCAGTGACGCTGAGGCCCTCAAGTCTGTGGCCAGTATTTCCGCTCCGGAAAGGAGAGTTTTTCCCTTTACAATGGCCTTGTCTCCGTAAACCTCAATGTTGGCTCCCAAACGTGAAAGTTCATTGATGTGGGAAAAGCGGCGGTCGAATATCGTCTCCGTGATAATTGATGTCCCTGAAGCCTGGGTCATAAACAGCATAAACTGTGCCTGCATATCAGTGGGAAAACCCGGGTAGGGAGATGTTGTGATGTCTTGCGGGCGTATTTCCGAAGTTCCCTTGACGCGGATAGTGTTGTTTTTGACACGTTCGATCGATGCGCCGCTTGTCTGAAGCTTTTCGATGACGGTATCCAGGTGTTGGGGCATGGTATGTGTCAGGGTGATATCACCCTTTGTCAGGGCACCGGCCACCAGGAAAGTCCCCGCTTCGATGCGGTCTGGAATAATGGTGTGTGTCGTTCCTCCCAATTCTTTGACGCCGTTAACGACAATGGTGTCGGTACCTGCTCCTTCGATCTTGGCCCCCATTTTCTCCAGGAGTTCACAGAGGTTGACGACCTCCGGTTCCAGGGCGCAGTTTTTGAGAACCGTCCTGCCTTTGGCGAGAGAAGCGGCCATGAGCAGGTTTTCCGTACCGCCGACGGTCTTTTTCTCGAAATCGATTTCGGTTCCAATCAGTTGGTCCGCTTGTGCTTTGATATAGCCGTGTTCCAGCGTGATGGAAGCCCCCATTTTTTCCAAGCTGTGTATATGAAGGTCGATGGGACGCGAGCCGATGGCGCATCCGCCGGGAAGGGCGACGACGGCTTTTCCATGACGGGCCAACAGAGGACCTAGGACAAGAATAGAGGCTCTCATCGCCCGCACCAATTCATAGGAAGCCTCATGGGACAATATCCTTTTCGTCTGGATGGTCAGGGTGTTTTTTCTGATGAAATACTTCGATCCAAGCTCCCTCATGACCGTCAGGATAGTTGTGACATCTTTGACCAGAGGGATGTTTTTCAGCTTTATTTTATCCGCAGTCAGAAGGGAGGCTGCGATGGCGGGAAGAACGGCGTTTTTCGCCCCGCTTATCCTGACTTCCCCTTTCAACTGCAGATTCGGATTGCCGCGGATTCTGATCTTTTCCATTCAGCAACATTTTAGACTAATCAGCCTAAAAATTCAACAGAGCAGAAGTGAAGAAGTCCGTCTGAAATCGATATAAAGTCTGTGTTTTGAGGTAATTGACGGGGCGCTTTTTCCTTTACTTGAGGCGGAGAATCGCGATATGATAGGGCCCGGAAATATGGTGGACCATAGCTCTCCTTTTTTATCCCTTCAAAGCATATCAAAGACTTTTCCAGGAGTTAAAGCCCTGGATGGTGTTGACCTTTTTTTGAATAAGGGGGAGGTTTTGGGGCTTGTCGGAGAGAACGGCGCGGGAAAGTCGACATTGATGAAGATACTGGCCGGCGTATATTCCATGGACACGGGGCGCATTGTTTTTAAGAACAGGCATGTCCGTTTTAAAAATCCCCAGGAGGCCATCGAGGCCGGGGTCAGCACGGTTTATCAGGACCTGAATCTTGTTGAGGAATTGAGTATTGCCGATAATATCTTTCTGGGGCGTTATGTCCGGGGAGCTTTGGGTTGGATAAGGCAAAAAGAAATGGCAGAACGTGCTTCCACCATTCTATCCAACCTGGGAATGTCCATCCATCCCGGACGGCTTGTGTTCCGTTTGGGCGTAGCCCAGAAGCAGATGGTGGAGATAGCACGGGCCCTGGCCATCAAAGCGGATGTCCTGATTCTTGATGAACCCAGTGCCACTTTGTCGGAAAGGGAGCTTGAGAACCTTTTCACTGTTTTGAGAAGATTGAAAAATGAAGGACTGGGGATCATCTATATATCGCATCACATCGATGAGATATTCTTGATAACCGACCGCATTCAGATTCTTAGGGACGGACGTTCGGTACGTGTCGTCGACACGAAAGGGACTACCAGGCGGGATATTATCGCCGGCATGATCGGCGGTACTGTTGAGGAGTATTATCCGGAGGGAAGAGGCATCGTCGGGAAAAAGATGATCCTTAAGGCTGAGCGTCTGAAATCGGACGGTCCGGAAGCCTCTTTTTTTCTGCACGAGGGCGAGATCCTCGGGTTTGTCGGTTTGGTCGGATCGGGCAGGACGGAACTGATGCGTCTGCTATTTGGAGCGGACAAAAAAAGTCAAGGGAGGATTTTTCTTGAAGGAAAAGAAATTCACGTGACATCCCCAGTTCAGGCCGTCCGGAATGGACTCGGATTTCTTCCGGAAGAGAGGAAGACACAAGCTCTCCTTCTGGAAAGGGACGTCAGAGAGAACATGACACTGGTAAATCTGGCATCCTACAGTACAGGACCGGGCTGGTTGAATGTTCGAAAAGAAGCGGCAGGTGTTCGCGGATATATCAAACGTCTGAAGATCAAAGTTCCCGGTCTGTGGGCTAAAGTGAAAAATCTGAGCGGAGGCAACCAGCAAAAAGTGTTGCTGGCCCGGTGGCTTTTGCGCCGGCCGAAGGTGTTGATATTTGATGAGCCGACGCGTGGGATCGATATCGGAGCCAAATCGGAAATCTACCGGATTCTTGAAGATCTTAAACGAAGGAAGCTTGGAATCATTCTGGTAACCTCCGATTTGGATGAAGCGGTCCATATCTGTGACCGTTTGATCGTCATGGACAGGGGCCGTCCGGTCAGAGAGTTGGGGAAAGCGGATATGAAACCGGAAGTTGTCCTTTTTTATGCCACGGGAGGTTCCGGGGATTTTAAAACAAAAAAGGCGGTTAAAGAGAGAGGGAAAAGGGGATGAAAGAACAACTTACAGGACTTTGGAAGCGATACAACACCCTTTTGGGATTGATCGTCCTATTTGTTTTTTCTTCGCTCGTTTCCGATGCTTTTCTCAGCGCCCGAAACCTGCTTAATGTTCTTCGTCAGATTTCCATCAACGGAATCATCGCCGTAGGTATGACTTTTGTTATCTTAACGGCGGGAATCGATCTTTCCGTGGGCGCCGTGCTGGCTATGGTGGCCTGTCTGTGTGCGGGAGTGGTCAAGTTTTATGGAGGCGGCTTTTTTTTCATGCTGGCCGCCGGAGTGACCGCTGGTATTGTTTTAGGCGCGGTTAATGGACTGGTCATCACCAAGGGAAAAATCCAGCCTTTTATCGTTACGCTGGCATCCATGACTTCTATAAGGGGATTGGCCTTTCTTTATTCAAAGGGAAGACCCATCATTCTTGGTGAGGAGATGCCGTCAGCTTTGCATTTTCTTGGAGAAGGTTATGTGGGTCCCGTGCCGGTACCTGTTATCCTTTTTCTTGTTATTCTTGTGGCTTCAAGCCTCATCCTGCGCAGGACGGTTTTAGGGCGCTACGTTTACGCAATCGGCGGGAATGAAGAAGCGGCCAGGCTTTCCGGGATAAAGGTGGATTTTTACAAAATTGTTGTCTATTCCCTTTGCGGTTTGTTTACGGCCATTGCCGCCGTCATCGCCCTGGGCCGGCTGGGAGTTGGTAATGGGGATCTTGGCTTGGGATACGAGCTGAACGCCATTGCCGCCGTTGTCATAGGAGGGACAAACCTGATGGGCGGCTCCGGTACCATGGAAGGGACGTTTATCGGGGCGGTTGTCCTGGGAATTTTGAGTAATATTCTTAATCTTCTGGGAGTCGGATCTTTTTTCCAGCAGATTTTGAAGGGAGTTATTATCGTCGCCGCTGTTTTACTGTCACGGAAAAAGGAATAGAATAGAAAATAGGCCGCCCGGGATATCAGGGTTTGGTCCATATTCGAACGAAAACTAAAGGAGAAAATGGTGAAGAAGTACCGTTTTTATCTCGGCGTTTCTATCGTTATATTGACGGCGGCGGTTTTATTTTTTAATGTTTCTTGCGGTAAGGGGGGAAAAGCGCCCAAAAAATTTCTTATTGGCTTTTCGCAGAGCAC
>JAFGMO010000042.1 GCA_016927475.1 Candidatus Aminicenantota bacterium | reverse complement strand
CTGTGAATGATGACCTTGACGAAGAAAGGATTGCGACACTATAGTCATGGTTTGGAATAGCCTTGAGGCTCACTTCCTGTGAATGATGACCTTGACGAAGAAAGGATTGCGACTGCAGGTTTTCAAGCTTTGTGAGGATTGCTTGTTTTTCTGTGAATGATGACCTTGACGAAGAAAGGATTGCGACTCTATTTTAGCCTTTTCTTTCAGCTCATATCTATTAACTGTGAATGATGACCTTGACGAAGAAAGGATTGCGACTTAGCAAGCACTGCATATTCAAAATTATAACCTTCTCTGTGAATGATGACCTTGACGAAGAAAGGATTGCGACCAACTTTGCGGAATGGCACGCCAACCTTGCTTTTCACTGTGAATGATGACCTTGACGAAGAAAGGATTGCGACTTCAAAAAAACAATCCTTGTAAATAACGCCTTCAAACTGTGAATGATGACCTTGACGAAGAAAGGATTGCGACATAACCACGAGCCTGAGAACATTTGGACATTCTTTGCCTGTGAATGATGACCTTGACGAAGAAAGGATTGCGACACAGCCACCTGCGCTGTAATGAAATGGCTTGCTATCTGTGAATGATGACCTTGACGAAGAAAGGATTGCGACTATAATTTTCGTAAAAAATTAAAAAGCCATTATCAAACTGTGAATGATGACCTTGACGAAGAAAGGATTGCGACTCAGGCTCGAATTCTAAAAGCGCACGCAATATTTTGTCTGTGAATGATGACCTTGACGAAGAAAGGATTGCGACAGACCTGTTTTTCTTTCCCCATAAAGCACCATCCATCCACTGTGAATGATGACCTTGACGAAGAAAGGATTGCGACCGTAGATTAATGTCCGATGACAACACCGCTTGTTATCTGTGAATGATGACCTTGACGAAGAAAGGATTGCGACTTTGGAATATCTGTTCGGTTCAGTAGCCATTGTGGCAAACTGTGAATGATGACCTTGACGAAGAAAGGATTGCGACATACTTCTTTCACGATCAGGAGCGCAGCGCCGCCACCTGTGAATGATGACCTTGACGAAGAAAGGATTGCGACGATATACTTCTATTGCTTCGGACGCCTTCATCCTGTCTGTGAATGATGACCTTGAAGAAGAAAGGATTGCGACTGTCCTGCCTTCACTGAATCTAGAGCAGAAACTGATGTTAACTGTGAATGATGACCTTGATAAAGAAAGGATTGCGACTGGTGATGCCGTATTTGTCAGCCCACTTCTTGAGGACTGTGAATGATGACCTTAGCTGCATGTTTGACAAATTTATGAAGCATATAGCTTGATCCAATTCTTTTATACGTGTATAATACGTATAGAATCTAAAAAGGTATTAACTATGCAAAAAAAGCTTACTTTAACCATTGATGAAGAGGTCTATAAAGGATTGCGAGAAGTTATTGGACCTGGAAAAATAAGTCATTTTATCGAAGAGTTAGTACGGCCTTATGTAACAAAAAAAGATCTCTGCGCCGCTTATAAAGAAATGGCTTCTGATGAAGCCAGAGAATCTGAAGCGTTTGAATGGATTGAAGCCACATTTGGAGACGTAAATGAAGAGAGGTGAAGTGTGGTGGATAAATTTTGAATCTTCTTTGGGAGGGGAAATAAGGAAAAAGAGACCTGCCGTTATAGTCAGCAACAATGCTTCAAATCAATTTCTTAACAGAGTTCAAGTTATACCCATAACAAGCAGAATTGATAAACTTTATCCCAGCGAGTCATCTGTGACATTTCGTGGTAAAAAGGCGAAAGCTATGGCTGATCAAATAACTTTGGTTAGCAAAAAGAGGCTGATGAACCAAGCTGGAACGATTTCCAGATCTGATCTGGAAGGTATAGAAAGAGCTATTTTTATACAACTTGACCTTTAAAATAATGAAATAATAATCAATTATTATTGACGGATTAGTTGGTGTTTTTTCGGGAATTTCTGGTTGACCTAATATGGCCGAAAACCACAATGAAGACGGCCAAAAGCGAAATGCAGATAAAGGCCCAGCCCGTGCTGTCTCCGTCGCGTAAAAAGCCTGTCCCAACCGCCAGAAAAGTGAAAACGGTGCAGGTAAAAAAACCGAAGACGATAAGAGCATCGATGCGGACTTTTTTATCTCCGGAGAAAAGTTTTTGATAAAATACAGGTATCGAGTAACGAA
This sequence comes from Candidatus Aminicenantota bacterium, assembly GCA_016927475.1. Classification (GTDB taxonomy): domain Bacteria; phylum Acidobacteriota; class Aminicenantia; order Aminicenantales; family Aminicenantaceae; genus JAFGMO01. The sequence continues at coordinate 7,983 of JAFGMO010000042.1, read as the reverse complement.
AGGAAGTGCCGGCATAAACTCCCTTTAACCGGACGATACTTTTCTCCTTATGCCACAATTTGACCTTGTCCGAAGATTCATCTTTTTCCCGCATACCCGGACGGATTTTTTCATCGAAGTGATATGTTCCGTTCAGGTGTGTTACGGTCCAGTTTTTATATAAAATTAAACCCAAAACTCCGGCTGCCAGTCCCAATCCCGCCAAAAAAATAAATGTTGTTAAAATCATGGTTTCAGATCCACAAGCTCCCTGATATGATACATGTATACAAAAGTTTTGAATATTGTGCAACTTCACTTTCTTATATTAAGCAAAAGATTTTGCCTGATACGTTTATTATGAGATTCTCATTTGATCTATAGGTCCGCAAAAGTCCTGAAATTCGAGAGTGATGAACATCCTTTTTAAAGATTAGCTTGACTGCACCTTTGAATGCTTCGGGAATTTCCTATATGATCTATAACGGGACAAAAGGGAATCATCCAAACTCATACGAATTTAATTCGCGAGGCGATATCCAGGAAAAATTCTTTGGACCAAACGGTAAGCGAGTCAATGTTTTTAACAAATGGTTCTACTTCTTTTCGTGCTTGGTCGATGTTGATTTGTTTTATCCTTTGAGAAAGTTTCTTATGGAAGTCTTTCTCCGTAAATGTTGATGGCTTTTCCCAATGGCCTGTTTGGCGCATCCTTTGTTCGAGGTGGAAGAGGTGCAATTCCGGATGATGGGCAGCAAACCAGACTAAATCGTACCAGTCTCGTCCCTTAATCCTGCTTTTCCACCCACGGCATAAAACAGCATGCATCTTTCCGGCGAATAAATCGGGAAGGCTAAATGTTTTAATTGAAAACGGGATGGGAAGCAAAAGGTATTTATTGGTTGTAGAAAATCCGGGTGGAGGATTAGTGTCAATTTCCAGTTTGATCTTTATTTTTTGATTCCTTAGGATTTGCCGAATAATGGATTTATCGATGTCTATCGTCAGCATTTGATTTCTTGTGTTGGCTTTGAGGAATGTAGATTGGACAATTGCCTCGCCTAATTTTGATCGACTTTCTATCTCGACCTCGAACCCAAAAGAAAACAATTCCCTTTTTAGGGCATTATTATAAGAGGACAGGTCGAAATCTTTATTTGTTTCTAAAAGCGAAAAATCCAGGTCCTCAGAAAACCGGTCTAGATCATAAAGCACTCTAAGTGCTGTCCCCCCATAAAATGCCGCTTTCTCAAAAAACTTGCTTCGCCAGAGGCCGAGAAGGGCAATTTCCTGCATAATTTCTCTGAGTGCCCGGATGGAGTCGTCTAATGAGCGAATCTCGTATTTTGATAGAATGTGATGGATCACTTCATTCATGGAGAATGTCCTTCCTGGATTTTTGGAGTCGTTTTACTAATGAACTTAAAAACCGGAGCTTTCGGGAACGGTAAAGATTGGCATATTCATTGATTTTCGATAAGGACAAGGACTCTATGGCACTGATTTCGATCCTTAAGTCCTCGACAAGAAACCGGTGCATTTCTTTTTGGGAGTTAATAGGAATGCCTTTTTCAGTGAAAATTTTATCGGATAATGCCTTTTCAGGAAGGGCGATCATGAATGATTGTCCATGAGCCTCTTCAACAAGGCTTATACCGGTTTGATATGCCCGGGGGGGGATCTGCCGGAAAATAAAAAGGCCGACCGGTGTATGAAATTTACGGGAGCGACCGATTGTGACTGATGTCAAAGCTTCGACCCGTTCCGGAATAAGTCCGTAATAATCGAGGGCATAATCCAATGAAATATACGAGGGCCCAAAGATGAGATTCGCTAATAGTTCTTTTGAATAGGGAAAACTTCTATAACGGTCACCAAAAATGTATAATCCTTTTTTTATCCTTATTATGATTCCTTTTTTGATCAAGTCAGTAATTTTATCTCTTGGGCAGGAAAGCTCTTTTAAGGCATCGATTAAAGTTTGGTAATCAAATATTTCCGTTTTTATCCGTTCTCTGATGTTTATAGTCATTCTTTGGACCATGTATAAAGTTTGAATAAAATATAACATTTTTTACGTGATATGTCGATAAATAATCGACATACTATGCAGATAATGTTTTTTTTCTCTGTCTCTTTCTCTCTCTCAGGTTGACTGGATTTCCACCAAGAAAATACGAAGATGAAAAAGAACCTATCCAAATGAAGTATTCAGGATAATAAAATTTTGAATTGTTGGATTGTAAAGAAATTTCTCCGTCAGTTCTAAAAGGACCAAAATGAACATTGAAAAAACCGTTTTTATATGGTTAAGTAGAAGCAATAATAGAGAGGAGGAATAATATGGATTTTAATTTATCCGAAGAACAAATCATATTGCAACAATCAGTGAGGAATTTCGCTGAGAAAGAAATATTGCCGAAAAGGGAAGAACTCGATGAAAAAGAAGAGTTCAGTTATGAAATCACGCAAAAGATGTTCGATTTGGGCTTTTTTGCCATCGTCATCCCCGAAGAATACGGGGGAATGGGGATGGACTATCTTTCTTATATCCTGGTGGTGGAAGAACTGGCCCGAGTGGATGCCTGTCAAGCGGCTACGGTCGCGGCCGGCAATTCTTTAGGAAGCGCTCCCGTTTATTATTACGGCAACGAAAAGCAGAGGAAGGAGTTTCTTCCCGAACTTGTTTCCGGCAAACTGTTTGGATTCGGATTGACCGAGCCCAATGCCGGTTCCGATGCCGGCGGAACCCAGACCACGGCGGTCCAGAAGGATGGAAAATGGATCCTCAATGGATCGAAAATATTCATCACCAACGCCTCCACGGAAATAACCCTCGGCTCGATCATTCAGGCCGTCACGGGGGAAAGGGAAGACGGCAAAAAAGAATACACCTGCTTTTTGGTCAGGCAGAACACGCCCGGTTACAAAGCCGTTCCCATGCACAAAAAAATGACCTGGCGTTCCAGCAACACGTCGGAAATTTACCTGGAGGATGTGGAAGTAACCGATGACGACATGCTGGGGAAAAGGGGGGAAGGTTTCCACCAGATGCTGGAAAGCCTGGATAACGGCAGGCTGGCTATTGCCGCCATGGGCGTGGGGGGAGCCCAGGGCGCCTTCGAGGCGGCTTTGAAATATTCACAGGAAAGAAAGCAGTTCGGGCGGCCCATCGGTAAGTTTCAGGTGATTGCCTTCAAACTGGCGGACATGGCTACGGAAATCGAAGCGGCTAGGAATCTTCTATACAAGGCCTGCTGGCTTAAAGATAACGGAAAATCCTTCGGAAAAGAAGCGGCGATGGCCAAACTTTACTCCAGCGAAGTCATGAAAAGGGTCACCCATGAGGCCGTCCAAATCTATGGGGGGTACGGACTGATGGAGGAATACCCGGTGGCCAAATTCTACAGGGATCAGCGGCTTCTGGAGATCGGGGAAGGAACCAGTGAAATCCAGCGTTTGGTTATAGCACGGAAGCTGGGGGACTGATAAGAGGACCAGACGCCTTTTCTCAGCGAAAATTAACCGTATTTCTCGGCTAGGCTTGTGTAGTACTCTGCGAGCTTTTTTTTGCCCCTTTTTTCAGCTCCCTGCGCAAGGACGCGGCTTTTTTTTACGATTTCCCTGCGCACGAGGTTTTTTTGTTCCCGGGACAGGGGAAGGCTGAGGTTTTTTTCCAGCGACATAATCCTGAACCGGTCCATGCCCCAATATTTATGGGAGAGCTGGTCCGCATGTCCGCCCCGCTTGACGATAAGGGCATTGGAGAGGAAAGTGATTGGGTACCGGAAGGCTAGCCGGATACAAAAATCGTAATCCTCGCAGGCCGGCAGGCTTTCATCAAAAGAACCTACGGTCTGGAATACTTCTTTACGAAACAGGGCCGAGGACAGGCTGAGAAGGCAGAGGGGAAGAACTTTGTCAAAAATCCAGCCCGAAGGTTTGGCGTGCTTTTTCCGGGGATTGACAAAAACGCCGTTTCGAATCCAGGTTTCCTCCGTGCAGCAGATTTTGGCCTGAGGGAATGCTTTCATGTAATTCATCTGGATGTTGATCTTTTCCTCTTTCCACAGGTCGTCCGAGTCCAGGAAAGCAATGAATTCCCCCCGGGCCAGCTTGAGGCCCTGGTTTCTGGCCGCGCTAATTCCCCGGTGTTCCTGGTAATGATACCGGAGTTTGCCGGCAAATGGAGCCAGAGTTTGTTGCGTTTTGTCGGTTGATCCGTCATCGATGATCAAAAGCTCGTAAGATTCTTCGTGATGACGATTCCAGTATGTTTGGGTGAGTACGGATTTTACGGCTTCCACAATAGTAAAGGACCGGTTATAGGCGGGAATGATGATGCTGATCATGGATCCCGTTTAACGAACGCGGGTGATGCTAACTTCACCGCTTTTATCGAAGGGGACGGTGATAAAACCCCAGATCGTTTTGATGAATATTTCGCCGGTGAAGCGGCCTGGAAATGAATCCTGGTGAAGAATGCCGTAGACTTTTTTGCCAACCTCGAAAAAATTAAGAAGAAGGGGAAGGGAATATTCCTTGATCTCCTGCGGTTTCATGTCCTTATCGCCCTTGATCCTTCCGTTTCCCAGGTCGTGGCCGCCGAGTTTCAGGTTGTAGATGATCCGAAGGATGAAGAGGTCGAAAGCATTCGGATTGTTAAACCTGACATTAAAAAGAATATCCGCACCGCCTATGGTCAGGTCTTTGACCTGGAGGTCTAAAAATTCGATCTCCGGGGCTTTGAATATGGGAAATTCTCCGGGATAAGAAAAAGGAATTCGACCTTTTTCTTTACCGTCTTTGCTGACAACGAAGCCGCCGACAAGGTAGGAATAGGCCGTGTCCTGTTCTTTTAACTCGGGAAAATTTTCGAATAAGCGGCTGTAGGTAATCTTCAAGGGAAATGCCAAGAGCGATGTATCATGGGCCGGGACGTGCATCGGCTTTACGGGAGTGGTTTCCATCTGGATGTATTCTTTTTTGCTTATGAAAAATTTATAGTCGTACCGCGTGATTTCATAGGGATCGGATGTTTTGTTTTCCACCCGAATATAGAAAACAAGGGTCAGGCCTGAGATGCTGAAATCTTGAATGCGTTTTTCCTGAAGGGAAAGAGAAATATCTTCGGACAAAACCGCAAAAGTTTTTCCGCAGCCGCAAGCAAAAAGAAGCAGAAGGCTGAGGAGCCGAAAAAAACGCCCGTATTTTTTCATTTTTTTCCCGTAAGGCGTAAGGATACACTATTGTTTGATTTCAAACAAGTTTATGTTCAGGATGCAGGTACTCGTTGCTTTTCATTTTTGCTGAGTCTATAATAATCCCTTTGTGAGGAATAAAATGATCGACGATATTATGATATCCAGGGCCATCATCGAAAGCTATACCAAAGAGCTTTTGTATAATCTTGAATCGGATGTCATTATCTGCGGGGGAGGGCCCGCCGGGTTATGCGCGGCTTATTATCTTTCCAAGGAAGGGTATAAAGTTCTGGTTTTAGAAAAAACCCTCCGTCCGGGCGGGGGTATGCCCGGCGGGGGAATGATGTTCAACAAGATCGTCATTCAAGAGGAATCCAAGTCCATTCTGGATGAAATGGGTATCCGGACGGAGCCCTTTCAGAAAAATTATTTTGTGGCTTCGGCTCTGGAAACACTGGGATTCATGCTTGGCCGGGCCATTCAAGCCGGGGCCTCCATCTACAACTGTATTTATGTTGAAGATGCCTTGATTTATGACAAAAAGATGAGCGGGGTGGTCATTAACTGGTCTGCCGCCAATATAGCCGGATTTCATGTTGATCCTCTGGCCTTGCGCAGCCGTTTTGTTCTCGACGCGACGGGCCATGATGCCGAGGTCGCCCAAGTCGTCAGCCGGAAATCAGGGGCCGCTCTGTTGACATCGACCGGAAAGGTCATCGGTGAAAAATCGATGTGGGCCGAGAAGGGTGAAAAAATACTTCTGACCAATACCAAGGAAATTTTTCCCCACCTCTATGTCTGCGGTATGGCGGCCAACGCCGTGTTCGGGGGACCGAGGATGGGGCCGATCTTTGGAGGAATGCTCCTTTCCGGGCAAAAAGCGGCCTCACTCATCAGCGAGCGGTTAAAGAAAAAAGATTAAACTGCGATATTTTTTATAAAGAAGACTCTGTTTGCTTCAGAACCAGTAATTCATACCCAGGGTCAGTTGGAAGCCGCCGAGGTCGAATGGCTCGAATCCCTCAAAACCCTCCGTCAAGTTCCCTTTGGCGTGCATATACCGGACTTCAACATCAAAGGTGATGCGGTTTGCCAGGGGAAACATGAATCCGGCAAATCCGTGGAAACCGAAGGCGAATTTATCGTCGTCCCTGGCGTCAGCGTAATAAATGGGGTAAATCTCAACGTCCTGGTCCAGGTCCGGGTCGTAGTAGTACCAGACTTCGTTCATGTTAACCCAGTCTCCCTGGATGCGAACACTCCAGTAAATGACTGTGGCTCCGCCGCCGATGTAGGGAATGAACCGGTTTATCCTGCCAAGGGGCAGGATTTTGAAGGACAGGCTAATGGGGTACATTGAGAGACTTAAGGAATGACCCGGGATGAAATCGGCGACATAGTCGGGAGGGAAGGCGAATTCCCCTTCGACAAATTCGAGACCCACATAATCCCTATACTGACCCGATTTTCCCTTGTAGTAGCTGTCTACTCCTAAGCTGAAGCTCAGGTTGCGGGTAAGAAAAAACTCATAGGAGAATCCGAGGTTGATATTTTGAAAATTGCTCCGGCCGAAGTTCATGGTGTCGAATTCGTCCTTCCAGAGGTCGCTTTGGGCACTGGGAATAAAAAAGCCGAACCGTATATTGACCGTATTGGAAAAGACAAGACTGGGTGTTAAAAGAACAACCAGGCCAATGATGATTCCACATTTTTTCATTTATGTCTCCTTAACGTTCATTTCCAGAGTATTCATTATGCAAAAATTATGCCATGATGACAATAGAATTTCCCGGGGAGACGGTAAAACTCCGTTGTTTATAAAAAAGGTCAATTGTCCTGTCAAAGGGACTTAACCTTTGGGTGAACTCCAAGGCCTATTCCGGCTTGCTTGTCCAGGCTGACTTGCTTATGATGATAGACATGGGCATCAAAACGCGTGAGTTCCTGGTGGATACCGAGAAAATAAAGATGGATATCATTGAGACGATCGTTCCCATTCTGGAAAAAGACGGAATCATCGCCTATCCGACGGAAACTTTTTACGGTCTGGGGGGGAATATTTTTTCTCCCGAAGCCGTAAATAAAATTTACAACATTAAAGGCCGCGATTTTTCCAAGCCCCTTTCGGTTGTCATCGCCGATACGGACATGATTCCTCTTCTGGCGTCCGAGATTCCCGGTGTCCTGTCCGAAGTGGCTTCGCGGTTTTGGCCGGGGCCCCTGACCGTAGTCTTGAAGGCTTCCGCCGAACTTCCCCGAAGAATGACGGGCCCCAAAGGAACAATCGGTATTCGTCTGCCGGCTTCTCCCTGGGTTCGAGCCCTCGTGCGGAGGGCCGGGTTTCCGCTCACAGCGACCAGCGCCAACCTGTCCGGGGAAAAAAATCCGGATGATCCCGAAAGTGTCCGGCGTGACTTTTGGGGGAAAATCGATGCTTTGGTTAACGGAGGACGAACCCCCGGGGGAAAGCCCTCAACGGTCCTTGATCTGTCTTTGCCGGATGCCCCTATTCTGCGCGAAGGAGCGGTTCCCGCTTCCGACCTGGCATGGTTACGCAAACCGCGTTCTTAAAGAAAAAATTCCATTGCTATTTTTTTTGGCAAAAATTTCTAATAGGAAATCTCTTCCCCTGAAGGGATTTTTATAAGTCCTTTAATTTCTTTTCTATAAAATAGCCAAGCTGAGTTCTCGTTTTCTGTAGGCTGGGTAATGGAACTGATATGATATTATCTGGAAAATAGGTTAATTTCAAGTATTGATAATCCTTATAATTTACAAATTATAAGGAATTTGGTACTTT
>JAFGMO010000041.1 GCA_016927475.1 Candidatus Aminicenantota bacterium | reverse complement strand
ACCGCATCTGCTTTGTTGCAGCCTGTTCGCGGTGCCAAGCACAGCTTCACAGGCTGACGCCTCGCAGCTACGGCAAGCTTGGCTCGTAAATAAAGCAGGTATACTCAATTTTTCTGCATTATACATAAATTTAGCTTTATCCCCTAGAAAATATCACTATGAATGAAACCAAATTGATTGGAGGAACAGCCTGATTGAATATTTACTTGCTTTATTCACGAGCCAAGCTTGCTATCATGACAGAATCATTGTTAAATGCCGGACATAAAAATGACCTCTAAAGAATATGATGTCATTGTCGTGGGAGCCGGTCCGGCCGGATGCAGTGCTGCCTATTTTTGTGCAAAATACGGGCTGCATGTTCTTCTTGTCGACAAAGCCGCGTTTCCCAGGGATAAGGTTTGTGGAGACAGTATAAGCCCCAGGTCCCTTAAGGTGCTTGAGCGAATGGGGCTTTTAGTAAGAATTGAGGAAGGGCATTTCTACAGGATCCGGGGTATTATTATGTCCTCGCCGAATCTTAATATGATGAAAGGTGAAACGCCAAAGGTCGAAGGGAAATTCGACTATGGTTATGTGATTCCCAGAAAGACCTTTGACTCTATGCTCTTATCACACGTTAAAAAAAAGAAGGTGGAAGTTATCGAAGGGCTGGAAATCACCGGCTTGATGTATGAGGGCAACAAAGTTGCTGGAGTAAAAAGTTCGGATGGCCTGGAAGCAAAATGTCAAATTGTCGTCGGAGCGGATGGAGTCTACTCTAAGGTGGCGAAAAACGCAGGTATCTACCCCACTGATCCAAATCATGAAGCGATCGTGGCGAGAGCCTATTTTAATGGTGTCGAAGGGCTGGAACATTATATTGAGATTCATGCTGATTCCAAAATTCTCCCTGGTTACGGATGGGTGTTTCCGGTTAATGATACTTTCGCCAATGTAGGTGTCGGGTGTATCAAAACATATCTTTCACAAAAAGAGGAAAACTTAAAAAAGGTATTTGAATATTTTGTCGCTGAGAATCCGTTTGTTAAAAAAAAACTTGCTCATGCCAGAATGGTAACCCCGTTGAGGGCTTGGCCTGAGAGGTTTGGATCTATGTCAAAGAACTGCACGTCAAACGGTGTTATCCTGGTTGGGGATGCGGCGAGTTTTGTGGATCCCGGAAGCGGGGAAGGTATTTATCAAGCCTTGAGGTCCGGTGAACTCGCTGCTGAAGTGATTCACAATGCATTTTCTAAAGGAGATTTTTCCGCCAAAACTTTAAAAGAATACGAACGAAAATGGAAAGAAGATTTTAGCCCTGATTTTAAGTACGGCAAAAAAAGCGCAAACATATCGGCAACCAAACCTTTTCTTTTGAACGCTCAGATTAAAAAAGCCGCCAGAAATGATGCGGTTGCTGCTGCCATAACGGGGACGATATGTGGTATTTATTCCAAGAAAAAATTATTCACGCCACGATGTGTCATGAGGTTTTTTTTCTCCTGACACGCAGGCTGTTCAGGTTTCATAATCAAAATTTAAAAGACCTGTAATCATCAACTTGATCTGTATTTTAGCCTCGGTCATCGGCAAATATTCGGAGAAGTTTTTCCATTCACTTTCAATCATATTTATCGCTTCTTCCTTACATGATGAAAGAACACCGGCTTTTCTGACAATCCGAGCTGCCGTTTTCAAATTATCGGGGTTGTTTCTCTTCTTTTTTGAGCATAAAATCGACAAAAGGGTTTGGGCATCTTTTTCATTGGATTTTTGGATAGCCTTATGAATAACATAAGTTAACTTTCCTGAAGAAATATCTTCACCGGTTTTTTTTGTCCATTCGGAAGAGTTGCTGAAGTTATGGATATCATCGATGATCTGGAAGGCAACGCCAAAAGCTAAGGCCATGGATTTAAAACTTTTATAGATATTCTCATCGGTTTCAGCGATGATACATGCGGCTTCGCCGCCGCCTTCCACGGCAGCTCCGGTTTTATAGGCATACATCTGAAGGATTTTATCTTCCAAGGAATTCTGTGACCAGATTTTGTAATTTTTTATACTCAAATTTTTTGACCAGAAAATATCCATTGATTGTCCGAAATGAGCCCTGATCATCACATTATTTACAACCTCATATAATTTTCTTTTTTGAGATTCCTTAAGATATTTGTTTTTTTCAATCAGGAGATAGGGGAGAAAGTATAATGTGCAGCCTGCATTGATAGCGATATCCTCCCCATATTTAATATGGACGCATTCTTTTCCTCTTCTGATAAGAGAATCATCCTCTATATCATCAATGATAAGCGCCCCCGTATGGTTTAATTCCATGGTGCAGCATATGAATCTTTTATAGGGTTCGGGATTGACCCCCAATGATTCAAGAGCCAGAAGCCCGAATAAAGGTCTCCAGCGTTTTCCTTTTCTTGAAATAATATCCCAGACAGGCTCGGAAAGCACCGAGGTTAAAGCTTCCGGGGTGTTTTCCTTTTGTGGCTTTCCGGTAAACTGTTCTATGTTCCGGTTATCAAATTTTTTTGGAAAAAAAGATTCTATTTCTTTATCCACGTCGTCTGAAAAGTTTTGAAGATACTTTTTAAAATCAAATAGATAGCCATAGCCGTGTAATTCAAGTCTTGCCAAGCCGGAGATTTTTTTGCCTTTTTTGATTCCCCTGACCTTGCCGGCTCCTTCCCATATGGCTCGAAAATTTCCAAAAATGGGTATTTCCTGTTCTTTTACGAAGGGGATAAATTCAAATTCTGTGTCCAATTCCGGGATGTCGATTTTCCATCCTACAGGATAAATGATATTGGTTCTGGGGCTTTTCCAGTATTCTGTCGGTTTCATCTCCGCGCTGTCTAATAATTTCAGTTTATAGACCGAGCCTTTTTTGCCGTAGAAAGATACTCTGTCGATGATTTTATTTTTTTCCATATCTCTATGAGTGGTGAGTATAATATCAGTGTCATCGTTTAAATTTATCCCCATCCAGTCCCAGCCCATATACCTCTTTTTATGTGAACTGGAAAAAAACCAGTTCTTGAAATCGCCCCACTGATGGTCCAGCCAGCTATATCCTTGAATAGGGTCCGAATCCGCACTTCCGGATAATTTCATTCTGGGGTAAGAGTTATAATATGTCGTTTCAAGATGGGGAGTACCGTAATCATTGACATGCACGACTTCATCTAAAGGAATACATTCTATTGTGATACGTTTTTTGTTTAAGGGGTCCTTAAATGTAAGAATAAAAGACTGTTGTTTTTGTTCCAGAGAGAAATCGTCCCACTGAAAAAAAAATGGCTTGGGCTGAAAATGAACAGTCTCTGATTTGACTTCGATAGGTGCTGGAGGTCCATATGTTTTTAATTCATTGACATAGGTTTTGAAAAGAATAGGGTCCAAATTTCCCTGTTCATTCTGAAGAAACAGAGAATTTTTACTATCCTTATAAGCATCCAGGACATCTTTATGTATCTGACTGAGCGATTGAAAAGAGTGGTTTTTAGGGTCGGTAGTGGCCATGATGATATAGAACACGTGTTTTTCACGATCGGGTCCGTCCTTCTCCATTCGTTGACGGAAGAGAGATACCATAAAATATTGTCTATCAATAAGGCTGCCCCTATAGAAGCCATGGAAAAACCACCATTCAAGAGGAGTTTTCAGGTGGGGGGATTCATTAGCCGGTTTCATCGAGGAGCTCACTCCAAATTTTTTTATTGTCCCTTAATAAGGGATCAAGTCTCTGGTTGACTCAATATATTCTTTATTTCGTTCCTTCTCTATAATAATAAGCAATAAGAGTCAAGCAAAGACTTGCCTCCAAATCGGCTCCTTCAGTATCGTCGGAGGAATGGCCGAGTTTATGAGGGGCTGAATCCGTAATTTTATCCGCAAAATATTATATTTATTATATTTATAGAGAAAAAATCTATTGTAAAAGAAGATAAAGTAGGTTAGAAATTAAGTTT
>JAFGMO010000040.1 GCA_016927475.1 Candidatus Aminicenantota bacterium | reverse complement strand
CACCACCACCGGCACAACAAAAATTTTTTTCACCGCATTTTTCCTCAATAAAGGTTTCCTCTGAACTTTTCAGTATTAATATTATAAAAAAATATTGAGGAACAGTCTGTTTTTTTTACCAGAAAGATTTCAGGTCGTTGATCCTGTAAGCGATGTCGATCCCGTTGGCGCAAACAGCCCGGCAGGCTTCAAGACTTTTTTCCCTGGACATCTCCGCCAAAGCCTCCTGTGCCTTCGACAAAAGTTTTTCTCCGAATCTCCTGAATGAACAGGGGAACTTTTTCCGGGATTTGGGAATGGGACGATACAAATCCCAGGGGATATAGCTATCCGTGTTCAAAAACGCACGCCGACTGTTCGATAATGAACAGATAAAAAGAAAAAAAGAAAGAATAACCGGATAATCACACTATGGCATGAATAGTGCTTTAATGATTAACAGGAATACGAAATGTTTGAAAAAGAAAATATAAAGGGAGAAAAGCGATGATAAAAAACTATATCAAAATAGCTTGGCGGCACATGAACCGGCAGAAAATTTATACGGTTATCACCATTTCAGGGCTCGTCCTGGGCCTGGCTATTTTTACCATGTTCGCCCTCGTGACCGAATTTGCATCATCTTATGATATGTTTCAAAAAAACGCTGACAGGATCTACGCCGTTGTCCAGGTTCTTCCCGGAGCACCCGGTGAAGAGCAGCATTCGGCTTTCACGCCCGGACCGCTGGTTTCCAGCTTGAAAAACGAATTCCCCGAGATAGAAAAAACGGCGAGGTTTTTCCTGCCGGGAAGGATGGTTTTAAAACACCAGGAAAAAGTATTTTATGAGACCGGAATCCGTTTTGTTGATCCTGATTTTTTAACCTTGTTTTCATTCAAAATGATAAACGGAGAAAGGGCAACGGCTCTCTCAGGAGTGAACTCTATCGTTCTGACCGAGGATTCCGCCTTGAAATATTTCGGTGAAATAAATCCCATCGGAAAAACGATGACCCTGGATAAACATACCGACCTGGTGGTGACGGGGATTACGGAAAACAATCCCGAAGATTCCTCAATCCGGTACGAATTTCTCGTCTCCATGGAGACGGCCCGTTCCCTGCCGTTTTGGAAGAATGACTGGAAAACGAATAACCAGACATCCTTTCTTCTTCTTTCCGAGGAGACCGAAGCCGGCAGTCTTGAAGCAAAATTTCCCTCATTTGTCGAAAAATATTACGCGGACGCCAAACAAGCCCCTCGACTTTTGTATCTTCATCCCCTTCCGGATTTTTTCCTGAAATCGCAAGGAATGGACTGTCCCTGGCCCAGCGGCCGTGTCAGTTATGCCACCATCTGGTTTGTGGCCGTTTTGCTCCTTATTATCGCCTGCATCAATTTCATGAATTTATCCACAGCACGGTACGCAACCCGCGCCTATGAGGTCGGCATGCGGAAGGTTGTCGGAGCCAGCCGGGGACAGTTGATAAAGCAATTTATCGGCGAATCCACGCTTTTGGCCCTTCTGTCACTTCCGGGTGCCATACTGCTTTATGAACTTATAAGCCCCTTGGCCGCCGCCCAGCTCGGCAGCATTTTCAGCCTTCCGATTACGTCAAGGCCTCAGGTGCTGATTCTCATTACCGGCGTGACCCTGCTTACCGGTCTGCTCGCCGGCATCTACCCGGCCTTTTATTTGTCTTCCTTTAAACCGGTGTCGGTTTTTCAAAAACAAGCCTTGAAAGGGAAAAAGGGGAGCCGGATGCGGAAAATTCTGGTCGTTGTCCAATTCACCTTTTCCATCATGCTTATCCTGATGACTTTTATCACCATCAAACAAGACCGGCATAACCTTAGAGTGGACCTCGGTTTTGACCGGAATAATATTTTGGCCGTAACCATCAACGAAGAGGTTCGGGATAAGATCGAGGCTTTCAAAAAAGAACTGATACGGAACAATCACATTCTGGCCGTCTCGGCATCAGCCTCTTTGCCCGTTGAGTGGGAACCGGAAGAAAGGGTTTTTCCCGAAGGCGCGGCTGAAGAAGAAGCCTTGGAGATGAACGTCTACAGAATCGATACCGGTTTCACCGAGATCCTGGACATCGACATGGTTCAAGGAAGAAGTCTTTCCCCCGACACAAGAGACAGTGATTATTTTGTCATCAATCAAACAGCAGCCCGGCAGCTTCAATGGGAAGACCCGGTCGGAAAACAGATGACGATCGGAGAGCGGAAAGGGATGGTTATCGGCGTTGCCAAGGACTTTCATTTTTCATCCCTGCTGTTAAGCGGCATGCCGCCGGCCGTTTTGACCCTGGATCCAAAAAACATGAATTATCTGCTTATAAAATATTCTTCCGCGGAGAATTTATCCCAGGTTTTGGAATACACACAAAAAACATGGCGGATCTTCGCTCCTGACGTGCCCTTTGAACATGTTACGCTCGATACCGCTTTCAGCGACTCTTTTGAAGGAGACAAAACCAGCGAACTGACGGGAGCCCTGGGTGTGCTGGCGATTTTCCTTTCCTGCCTGGGATTATTCGGCCTTTCATCCTATTCCGTTGAACGCAGGATAAAAGAGATCGGCATCCGAAAGGTCCTCGGAGCTTCCGTATCCGGCATCGTCGGTATGCTAACCAAAGATTTTCTCAAACAGGTGGCCATCGCCAACGTTGTTGCCATTCCGGCCGCTTATTTCATCATGAAGTCTTTGATAAACTTCCTTTACGTCTACCCGATAAAAATCGGGGCCGGCCTTTTTATCCTGACCGCCTTTTTCAGCCTGCTCGTCGCTTTCCTGACGGTTTCTTCTCAAACCCTAAAATCGGCCTCAACAAACCCGGCCAAAAGTTTGAGATATGAATAGGAAGAAAGCGAAAAACTCAAAGCTCAAAACTAGAAAAGAGTTTAGAGTTTAAGGTATGAATTTTTCATGCGCTGGCGCACCCACGAACGAAAAAAATTATTGCCTGGAATCCTGAATCACCCGGATGAACCGGGTGATTACTGTTGTTTTTTTCCAGGTAGTAATGCAGGTTAAGTGACATACCATACATATGTTGCTTTTTGGTGTCGGCTGAATTTGTGAATAATAAAGGCTGATTGACTTTTCGTCTAATACCCGATACCTTTGACAAAACCTTAGACGTTTTTGCAAAGGAGCGTTTGTGATGCAAGAAGAAAAGCTTGTTTTAGCGGTTAAAGGCTTGAAAAAACAACAAAATAACTGGAAAATTACCCGATGGGTTATATTGATTTTGGGTGTGCTGTTGATCTTTTTTGGTATATACGGATTGTACAGCACAAACCGTTTTGTCCGCAACGTCAAAATTCTCGGATCGGATGCGGATCACATACACCAGTCGCTGGTATTATCTGAAAGCATAGCCCGAAGAGTATGCATATATCACATCAATATTTTGGCCGGTTTGATTCTGGCCGGATACGCCATCGGACGATGGAGCGGCAATCCCGTCATCCGGCTTCTTATATCGCTCTGGGAATCCTCTCACGGAGAATTGGAGAAAAACCTACCACCTCATCCTTGATGGATGCGTTTGAATTCTGACGGCGTCATGCCGGTGTATTTTTTGAAAACCCGGTTGAAAACCGATTTGCTGTTGAATCCGGCGTCAAATAGCTGTTCCAGAATACTCCGGCTGTTATTGCTGACATCGAGAAAAAGTTTCTTGGCCTCTTCCACCCGGTATTTATTGACAAAATCAAAAAAGTTGACCCCCAGGCATTTGGTGAACAGAAAAACCGCAAGAAGATGGTTGCTCAGGCGTTTCCCTTTTTTGAAGGTCACTAAAAAGAACGAGAGAAGAAAAAGCTGAAAAACGGCGATAAAGCATAAAATCTCATAGATGCCAAGGTTCATGACAACCTCACTGATTTTCTATTATATTAAACCTTCATCACAAAGACTATTAGACTCCATTTTTATAAATGATAGATTTCCATGGACATAAAATCGTCTTTATGCAGGAAGTAGGACATGAAGGATTCAGGCTCACCCGGATAGTAAATTTGGCCGAGATTCATAAACACTGCGGGTTAATGTTTTCAAAAAAAATGAAGAAGTGTATAATGTGCCGTCAAACTTCATTCGGAAAGAGCGGCAAACACCATGATCGAACTCGACAAAGAACGCTTATATGCGTACCTCAAGGAAACTTACGAAAAGAATCACCCAAAGTCGAAGGCTTTTTATGAACGCGCCAAAAAAAGCCTCATCGGGGGAGGTTCCCACAACCTGCGGCTTATCGATCCCTTTCCTTTTTATGATGTATCCAGCCGGGATGCCGAAATCACGGACAAGGACGGCATAACCTACATCGACTTCTGGCAGGGCCATTTCGCCAATATCCTGGGCCATAATCCCGATATCGTCTGCGAGGCCCTTGAAGACCTGTTCCGCAACAGACAGGGATTGGAAACGGGCTTCCCCGGTCTTTATCAGACTGAACTGGCCGAAGTTATCCGCCGCCAAACGGGCGCTGAAAAGATACGGTTCACCACGAGCGGAACCCTGGCTTCGATGTACTGCATCCTGTTGTCCAAGTCATTCACGGGCAGAGACATCGTCCTCAAAGTGGGGGGAGGCTGGCACGGAGCCCAACCCTACGCCCTTAAAGGCATCACCTCCATGGGCACCGGCGGACTGGAACTCATGGAATCGGCCGGATTATCGGCCCATATCGAATCATCGATCGTCATGACCCGTTTCAACGATGTCGAGGACCTGGAGGATAAATTCCAACGGTTCGGCGACCGGCTTGCCTGCCTGATCGTGGAGCCATTCCTTGGAGCGGGAGGATTTATCTTCGGCCGCAAAGATTACATTCAACGGGCAAGGGAGTTAACGGAGCATCACGGCACGATTCTCATTTTCGACGAGGTCATTTCCGGTTTTCGATTTCATGCCCGAGGAGTCCAGTCTCTGTACGGGATCGTTCCCGACCTCTCTCTTTTCGGCAAAGCCATCGGAGGCGGTATGCCGGCCAGCGCCGTAGCCGGCAGAGGGGACATTCTGAGCCTGTGCGACTCCTCAGCCCCGGTCG
Source organism: Candidatus Aminicenantota bacterium (assembly GCA_016927475.1). Taxonomy (GTDB): domain Bacteria; phylum Acidobacteriota; class Aminicenantia; order Aminicenantales; family Aminicenantaceae; genus JAFGMO01. The sequence continues at coordinate 8,724 of JAFGMO010000040.1, read as the reverse complement.
ATAAACGGGTTAAATTCGAGGGAGGAACCTTTTCGGCCCATCCGGCATCCATGACTGCCGGTGTGGTTTTTCTGAACCATCTCATCAAAAACGAGGAAAAAATCTATAACAAAATAGGAAAGCTCGGAGAAACGGCCCGGGCCGGGATTGAAAAAACCTTTCAGGGATACGGTTTTAACGTCAGGTGTACCGGAGGCGATCAAAAAATCCTGCCGCAAAGTTCCCTTGTCGGCGTTAATTTCCTCCATGACCATATCGACCGGATCACCTCGCCGGAACAGGTCTGGAACCCGGCGCAGTGCGATCCCGTGATGCGGGAAAAAATCTTTAAACTGGCCATGCTTAACGAGGGATTCAACATCTTCCACGGCTACGGAGCCGTATCATACGCCCATTCGGAACAAAACATCCAAGCTTCGCTCGATGCCGTCGACAGGGTAGCCCAGCTCTTTCTGCAGTATAAGAAATAGGTTTGTGTCCCCAATTATTATCCTGGATTACCCGGATGAACCGGGTAATGACTGGGGTTATTTTCTAGTTAATAATGCAGGTTAAATAAATTTACTAATTGGACCCTATTCTTTACCCCCGTCTTGCGGAAGATGTTTTTGTTGTGATCTTTGACCGTCTGGAGGGAGATAAAAAGTTCAGCGGCGATCTCGCGGTTGCTTTTTCCTTGACAAAGAAGCCGGACAACATCGCGCTCCCTGGCGGAAATGCCGTAACGTTCAAACATGTCGTCGGAGATGTCCCTGCCCGTTTCACAACCGGCGATCATCCCCAAAAATCCTCCGTACCTCCGCAGCCAGATAAGCGGCAGAAAATTATAGAGGATCATCGTCACGGCGTTGACCAGGCTATAAGCATCCGCATGTCTGCGGTCGACAAAAAGACTCAGCGTCAGCGAAACCATAATCACGCTGAACAAAAAAAGATACAATCCGCTGAAAAGAAGGATTCCCCTCTCTTTCTGAAGCCGGTCCTTTTTGAAGGATTTCAACAAGAGTTGAAGGATGGCGCCGAAGGCGGAAGCGATAATCAATGTTTCGATAAAGACGGAAATCAGCCGGGTCAGCATAAGCCTCCAGGGATTGCCGACATTGATAAAAGCATAGGCCAGCACAAACGTAAAAAAAATACATAAATAGATGTATATCCTTAAAAACCGCTTGGACAGGGACCGGTCAATGATCCGGCGGTTCATTTGCAAAAAAGAATAAAGCCAGAGAAACTTCAGAACGGTCAGGAAAATCAGGATCCCCGTCTGAAACCAGAAACGGAACCGCGGCGGCAGATCATCCCTCAGAAACCAGTCGATGATATTAAAAAGAAATCCGGCAATGATGAGCAGGTTAAAAAGAAGAACATTCCGCAGGAAAGACCTGATGAACGCCGAGCGTCTGTCCAGGGAATACCGGGACAGCGTGTAAAGAACGGCAAAACCCGCAGCCAGGGCCACAAGAAAAGCCAAAAAAGAAAAAAGCCGCATGAGTGTTTATTAGACCATCATGACATTTTCAAATCAAGATAAGGATTAACCTGCATCATTACCTAGAAAACAACAGCAGTCATCACCTGGCTTGTCCGGGTGATCCAGGTAGAGGGAGGACTGATCCCATATCTACAACCGTCATCATCCAGTTTATTCTTAGACCGGTATATGACCTTGATTAAATATATCTTGATGCCATATTTGAGAATCTCCTTAAGTATTATTGGATAAAATTCACCCCTACCAACGGGGGAATTTTCGTTTTCCCACCTTCGGGGGGATGGCCTTAAGGCCGCGGAGAATGAATACTGGATAAGTGTGCGAACGCGGTCCGAAAAAAATCGGCATCCACGACACGGCTTTCGACTGTGAATGCCCGGCTCACAACAACCAAAAACAAGGAGGTTCTATCATGAACAAAAAGATTATTTTTGCTTTAAGCACCGCCCTTTTCCTTTTTGTTATCCACTCCCCCATTCCTTTACCGGCCCAAGAAAACATCTCTGAAGGTCTCATCGACATCGGAACCCACTCTCTTTATCTCAAAACGATGGGCCGGGGTACGCCCGCCGTCGTCCTGGACGTGGGTTTGGGCGGGTCCTACCAGGAATGGCTGCCTTTGCTCCGTCAGGTCTCCCGAAAAACACGCATCGCCGCTTACGACAGGGCCGGATACGGCCGAAGCGACAGCGGTCCCTTTCCCCGGGACTGCGTCCGGGTCGCCGACGAATTAAAAAAGCTTCTCGACACCGCGGAAATTCAGGGCCCCTATATTCTGGTCGGACATTCCCTGGGCGGCCTCAATATGCAGGCTTTCGCCCTGAAATACCCGGACAGTACGGCCGGATTGGTCCTTCTGGATCCGCCGCCCCTTGACTGGGTTCTAGGAAAAGCCTTTCCCCTATTGAAAGAAATCTACCTCAGAGAGGCGGGCATGCTCAGAGATATGGCGGGAACAGCCGCAACATCGGAAAACCAAGATGAAAAAAGACAAGCCGCCTTTTTACGCACCCTGGCTTCCGAACACGAAAAGCTTTTATCCGGGCCGCCCCTTATCAAAAAAATATATCAGACCCGGTCATGCGGAAACATCCCCCTCACCATAATCGCCTCGGGAAAACCCAATCCCCGGTTCGGAGAAGATGCCGAGGCTTTCCAGAAATTCTGGAACGAGCAGTGCCGGGCCCTGGCCTCAAAATCATCCCGCGGCCGGTATTTTTTCGCCCCTGAGAGCGGTCATAATATCCTGCGCGACAATCCGGACCTGGTGTTGGAGGTTTTGGAAAAGATGCTCTCCACAACAACCCAAAAAAATCCCCCAAAAAACAGGTTTTAAGGCCTAAAAAAAGACCAAAAATTGGGTTAAATTATTGATTTGATTTAAGATCCCACGGTGCGACCCCCTTCAATTAGGGGGGAATATGTGATAAATTATAGAATATGGAGAAGACAAACAAAAAATGGCCGTTTCACGGCTGGCTGGGACTGATCCTCATCGCCGTTTTCTGGATCTTGAACTGGTCTCTGCCCGGCAACCGGACACACGTTCTATTTTTTCCCCTCTGGCTCGGATACGGCCTGACGGTCGACGCCCTGGTGAAGGTACGAAAGGGCACCTCCCTTCTGACCCGCAGCCCTGTAGCCTACATCGGCCTCTTTTTCGTTTCCGCCCCGGCCTGGTGGCTTTTTGAGCTCCTCAACCGCCGCAGCCAAAACTGGATCTACCTCGGGATCGACAATTTCACCGGCTTTGAATATTTTCTTTTTGCCACCCTGAACTTTTCAACGGTCATCCCGGCCGTTTTCGGCACGGCCGAGCTTGTCGGTACGATCCCCTTTATTCGAAAAATAAAGAAAGGTCTAAAGATTCTCTCTTATCCCAAAAACCCGGCCTTTTTTTTCATTACCGGATGGGTCATGCTTTGCCTTCTGCTGCTCCGGCCCCGCTATTTTTTTCCCTTCATGTGGCTGTCCGTATTTTTCATTCTGGATCCCATAAACGCCAGGCTGGGAAACCGGTCCCTCCTGGCCGAAGCCGAAAAAGGCGAGTGGCGGACGTTATTGTCCTTGAGCCTAGGCTGTCTTATCTGCGGTTTTTTCTGGGAGATGTGGAATTTTCTCTCCTTTCCCAAATGGATCTACCGTGTCCCCTTTGTCGGTTTCCGGCACGTCTTCGAGATGCCGGTCCTGGGATACCTCGGCTATATCCCCTTTTCCTGGGAGCTCTTCGCCCTTTACCACCTGGTCGCCGGCTTTTTCAGCAAAAAAACTGAAGCCGCTTACATACAGATCACCAGCATGAATTAAGTTTCATGTTTAAGGTTTAAAGTGAGAAAAGAAAGATGTCATCACCCGGTTTATCCGGGTGATCCAGGCAGAATAAAGAATGGATACCCCGAATGAATCGGGGTATGACACATTGGAAACCCTTTCTTCCCAGTAAAAAATCAGTACATTTCCCCAATTTTTTTCTTCTTACTTTCTTTCTATCTTTGACTTTTGAGCTTTGAGCTTTCTTCCAACATTCAACATTTAACTTTAAACTTTCTTTCTATCTTTACGCTTTGCGCTTTGAACTTTGAGTTTTGAGTTTTAAGCTTCCAGTTTTGTTCTATTCGTACCGCAGGGATTCGACCGGATCCGCCTTGGCCGCCCTTACGGCCTGAAAACCGACCGTCCCCAACGCGATTACCACGGCCAGCAATGCGGACAGTAAAAACACAGCCGGCCCGATATCGATCCTGTAGGCAAAATGACGAAGCCAGAACCGGGCCGCGATATAGGCCCCCGGCCAGGCCAAAACATTGGCCAACAGAACCCATCCGGCGAATTGTTTGGAAAAACGCACAACAATCCCCGTTACCGAGGCTCCCAGCACTTTTCGAATGCCGATCTCCTTGGTCCGCTGCTCGGCAGTGAACGACGCCAATCCGAAAAGCCCCAGCACGGCCACAAAAATGATGGTCAGCGTGGCAAATTTAAAAATGGTTTCGATCCTCTGTTCTGCCTTGTAATTGGCGTCCAGACTCTCATCGAGAAAACGGTACTTAAAAGGATACCAGGTGACATGTTTTTCATAGGTTTCTTTCAAGGCGGCCAAAGTTGCGGGCACATCCTTGGGGCTGATTCGAACGCAAATATTGGGACTCTCAGACCGGCTAAAAAGAACCATAGGCTCTATCGTGTTGTGAAGAGAGCTCTGATGGAAATCCTCAACAATCCCTATGATCGTTCCTTCTCTTTGCCTGTGTTTTAAACGCTTCCCAATGGGATTTTCCAGGCCCATGGTCCGGGCGGCGGTCTGGTTGATGACGACGGCATCAGTAGCGTCCGATGCCACTTCCCTTGAAAAAAAACGCCCCTGAGCCATTTTTATCCCAAAGGTCTTCAAATAATCAGGATCCACTCCAAGAGCATAAAGAAGAACCCTATTATCAGGAGATTTGCCTTCCCAACTGAAGCCCGGATCGCCCCAAGGACGCCTGTCGGGAGGAATCGACGCCGACACGCTGACAACACCGGGAATCTGCATCATTCCGGTTCTTAAGACATCATAATCGGAATGAAAATCATCCACCAAAACAATAAAATCTTTGTTGAAACCCAGGTCCTTGTTCTTGATATAACGCATCTGTCTGTAAATAAATAAGGTGCAGATGATGGTGGTGATGGTCAGGGTGAATTGAAAAACGACCAGGACGCGTCGAAGCCTGCCCGAATCCATCCTCAATCCGAATACACTCCGCAGGACGGCCGCCGGTCTAAAAGAAGACAAAAAAAGCGCCGGATAGCTTCCGGCCGCCAGCCCGGTGAACAAAACAATCCCCAGCAGCCCGAGAACAAGTCCTCCGTTGGAAAAAATGTTCAAAGAAAGCTCTTTTTCAGCGATCCGGTTGACCGAAGGGATCAGCACCTGAACCAAAACCAACGCAAAAGCCAGTGCGACAACCGACATCGTCAGCGATTCTCCCAAAAACTGCTTGATGATATCCGGCCTCCTCGCCCCCGATACCTTCCGCATGCCGACTTCCTTGGCCCAGGTGGCCGAACGCGCCGTAGCCAGGTTCATAAAATTGATGCAGGCGATAATCAGAATGCCCAGCGCCGTCAACAGAAAAATGTAGATATAGCTCATGTGGCCTTGTTTGTAATTGTCCAGGTCCCACTCAAAATCCGACCGAAGATGAATATCTTTCAAAGGCTGAAGAAAAAATTCCGTTTGACTGCGAGGCAGGTTTTCCTCGACGACGGCACCGATTTTTTTCGCCAATTCTTTCACATCCGTACCGGGCTGAATTTGAAGGTAGTTGTAGAAGTTGTTCCGCCGCCAGTCCTTAAAACTCATCTCCCAGTAGGTTTCCATATTTTCGACAGGAAAAATACAGTCGAACTGAAGATGGGAGTTTTCGGGAATGTCCTGAAGCACCCCTGTGATTGTAAAATCATCCTGGCCGATGCTGATCACTTTTCCCATGGGATCGTTTTCGCCGTAATATTTGCGGGCCATCCTTTCCGTGACCACAATAGAATACCTCTCGCTCAAGGCATTTTCCGGATCGCCTCTCAAAAAAGGAAAAGTGAACATGTTGAAAAATTCCGGATCGGCCGTGCCAAGGTTATCGTTGATAAAAAACTTATCGTTGGCCCGGACAGGCCAGCCGTCAAACCCTTGATAACGGGCAAATTTTACGACCTCGGGGAAGTTATCCTTAAGGGCCGGTCCCAGGGGAACGGGTGACCGGGCATTGGTGATCGTCCGTTCCGCCGTCTGTGTTTCCGAGATGACACGGAAAATTGTGTTTTTGTTTTTATGAAAGCCGTCAAATCCCAGCTCATCCTGAACCCAAAGAAACATGAGGATGTAGCAGGCCATGCCGACAGCCAGGCCGGCGATGTTGATCAAGGAATATCCCTTCTGCCGCTTGATCTTCCGCAGGGTTACCTTGCTGTAATTCCAGAGAAGAGCCGGCATAAAACGAGGCGACCGCCAGGGAGGGCGGCCTTTGGGCCGGTCAAAATGGGATTTGAAAAACTCGTCGTCCAAATCCCTCTCCCAGCCCAGCTCTTTGGATGCCTCCATGAAAGCCCGCTCCGCTTCCAGACCACGCTCCATCCTGTGGGAGATTCCATCGCGAAGATGCGATTCCAGCTCGACGATATCTCCGTCTTCCAGAATACGGCTTTTGTCCAAATCCTTTTTCCATTTTTTGATGGCTTTTTCCAGGTCAAACATTTTTTCTCCCCTTTTTTAATCGGAAGCCTTGGCGGTCTTCCATAACTGGACCAGCGCCGAATGAACCTTCATCCACTGCTTCATATCAGCTTCCAAATCGGTCCGGCCTTTTGCCGTGATGCTGTAATACTTGCGGGGCCTTCCTTCACGGGACATTTTCCATTCGGACGCGATCAAGCCGTCCCGTTCCATCCGGTGGAGGACGGGGTAGAGCATGGCGTCCGACCATTCGATGGACCCCCCGGATATTTTTCTGATGCTCTGGATGATTTCGTAGCCGTAGCTTTCCCCTTCACGAAGGAAAGACAGGATCATCGGTTTTGTTGACGCAGCTAAAAGGGCTTTGGAAATCATGACTACCTCTTTTCGTTAGATATCTAACGCTGTTAGGTATGCAAAAGACGTGCCAAGGGTGCTTCCAGGGCACAATCGCGACAATCAATATTTTTTCAGGCATTCGGCTGTACCTTTTCTTTACACTCCGTGTCCGGAAACGGACAAAAAAAAAAGCTCAAAACTTAAAACTCAAAAGTCAAAGATGGAAAGAAAGTTTAAAGTTTAATGTTAAATGTAAGGGTTTCCAATGTGTCATTCCCCGATTCATTCGGGGAATCCAGTCATTTTTTATCTTTGAACTTGCCACTCAAAATCCGTAAAATGATGTCTTCCCGCAAGAAAAGCGGAACACCATGAAAAACATCAAATCCGTAAGCCCCGGACAGGCGTTGATCCTGGTTTCGACTTCCGTTTTTCTCTCCACATCCACCTGGTTTTCCGGCACAGCGGCCACCCCGCTGCTGCGCCGTCTCTGGGACCTGACCGATTTTCAAGCCTCCTGGCTGACCGTTTCCGTCCAGATCGGTTTCATCGTAGGGACCTTTCTTTACGCCGTCCTCAACCTGCCCGACCTTTTCCCGGCAAGGAGGGTGTTTTTCTTTTCCGCCTTCTTGGGGGCGGTCTTCAACGCCGGATTCGCATGGCTCTCCGAGGGGCTGGAAATAGCCCTGGTTTTCCGGTTTCTGACGGGGATCACTCTGGCCGGTGTCTATCCGGTCGGGATGAAGATCATTGCCCAGTGGTTTCGGTCCGGACTTGGCTGGCGGCTGGGGGTCATGATCGGCGCCCTCACCTTGGGAACGGCCTCGCCCTACTTTTTATTTGCCGTCGGCGCCCACATCGATTGGCGGACGCTGATGCTGGCCGCTTCCCTGCTGTCGCTCACCGGAGGGCTGATCGTCCTTTTCGGTGTGCCCCGGGGCCCTTATCTTCGGGATACACCCCGTTTCAATCCCCGCATGGCCTTTAAAATATTTACCTTTCGCAAGTTTCGCCTTCAGGCGCTGGGCTATTTCGGCCATATGTGGGAGCTTTACGCCTTCTGGTCCCTGTCCGGCCTCTACCTTGGGGCTTCGTTGACACAAAAGGGAAATTCCCCGGAAGTCTCCCTGCCTCTTCTCTCTTTTCTGATCATCGGCGGAGGGGCTGTTGGATGCGTACTCGGAGGCCGCCTGTCGCGCCTCGTCGGCGAGCAACATGTCGCCTTTTATTCCCTGGCGGCAAGCGGCGTCTTCTGTGCCTTGTCGGTCTTTGTTTTCGATGCTCCTCCTTTTATCCTTTTTCCGGCTCTTATCATCTGGGGCCTGGCCGTCATCGCCGATTCCCCCCAGTTCTCCGCTCTGGCGGCCGTTACCTGCCCGCCCGAGTACACCGGAACGGCACTGACCATTCAGAACGGCATCGGCTTCGCCATCACCGTCGTTTCCATTCAGCTTACGGCCTGGCTGGGCCAGACAATCGGCTGGCAGTGGACATTCCTGTTCCTCACTCCGGGACCTATTCTCGGCGCCTGGGCGACTTTCCGGCTCATCAAAATTGGAAAGAAGGTTTAAAGTTTAAGGTTGAATGTTGAAAGGGTACTGTCAACTAGATTGTGTGAAATTAGGAATGCTAAGTGTTTGCAGTGCCGGCAAATTACTGGCTCTTTTCCCTAAGGGGAAGT
>JAFGMO010000039.1 GCA_016927475.1 Candidatus Aminicenantota bacterium | reverse complement strand
GATGCCCTGGGTTTTTATATTACCGGACATCCCCTGGCCGAGTACGGGAAAAAACTGGACAGGCTCATCTCACATACCATAAACCAGTCCGTTTTTTTTCATTTCGGCGGGGACATATTCCACGTTCACGCCGGGACATCCTCCGCACTGACCGAAGCCGACAAGTTCAACGGGCATCTCCTTGGGATAACGGGCGAAACCTCCCACTCTTTCGCGTATGGAACGCAGGCATTTTCCGCCTCCGCAGGAATCATAACGTCTGCAGATTATGATGCCGATTTTTTTTGATGAATTTCCTTCACTCAGGGCCGAGAAAATCCGGCTGCGGTTGAAACCGGATTTTTTGCTTCCCGGAAGCGAGCTCAGGCCGAGCCCTGCTGCCCCGACGAATGAGCGGTGTAAAAAACTTCTTCTGTCAAAGGAATCAAAAGATGACATGAATAGTACCTCCCAAATAACATGCATTATTCAAAAATTTGGCCGACACGAATAGCCAATTTCAATTGAATGTGTCATTTAATGGAATTTTCTGGAAACATTGATGATGAAACATTTTCCATGACCATTTATATAAAATGTCGGCCAAATTCTCCTTTCGGGCGAGCCAAGCTTACCGCATCTGCTTTGTTGCAGCCTGTTCGCGGTGCCAAGCACAGCTTCACAGGCTGACGTCTCACATCTGCGGCAAGCTTGGCTCGTGAATAATACGTGTTAATATTAGATGGAAATTTTTCACCTTTCTATCTTATGTGATGCCCGCCTGATACTGCAAGAAGAAGTCTATTTTCCCTGCTTTGCCTGACCAGTTTTTTTTCTCTATCCACGGCAGTGTTTTATGGATCGGACTTTTGTTATCAACATCGAGGTTACGCTCAGAGGCTAGGACAGCGATTGAAAATCAAGGATTTTGAAATGTTGGATGGATATTCTTGAAAATTTCGGGGGCGTGTCAGAACTTGAAACCCAGAAGATTCCAGGTATTCAAGAACAGGAAGAAGGACAAGAGGGCCAGGAAAACGAACGTATAATGCCATCGTCCGCAACGGGTCCAGTATCCCCTCCACCAGGCACGCAGGGTACAAATCAGAACACCTATAGTCATGATTGCGGCCGCAAGCGGCAGAACGAGCAGGACCTTCATGCCGAGGGGGATTCCGAAAAATAGTTTTTCATAGTTGATAACATAACTCAGCATGCCGATGAGGAAAATCCCGCAGAGAATGGACGCGCTTCCGGCCAGCCATCTGGCTGATGCGGGGGCCTTTGGCTTTTCCGTATTCGGTTTACAGATTTTTCGCCTTATAGCACCTACCGGCCAGACTATAATCGAAACCAGGAAAAGGAGGGTGACGATGAACCAGGCGAGATTGAACATCGGCGTTTGGGTTCCGGAGAGCCGGATGCCCGCGGCCATGGGGGCCTTAGAGAGAAAAGCATGAATGATCTTCTCTTCCTTGTTTTCTTTGAAAAGAAGTATCCCCTGGCCGTCCCGTTCGCGGAAATAATGGGGGCCGATCTCAACGTACTGCGTTGTTTCTCCACCCATAATGGTCACGGCAAGGGTGTTGTTTTCCGTCGCCCTGACTTTGAATGTCATGATGAGCTTCATTATTTTTGTCAGGGCGGTTTCATTAACACGGGTCAAACCGTAAACGCCGGTGTATTTTTCCGCTCTTTTCTGAAAATCTTCCGGAGGGGAAATGTCCGGTCTTTCATCCGCGGGATAATAGCGGTCTATCAGGGCTTCGGTTAGCTGAGATGTAGGCGCGCCGCTTCCCCCAATACTGTTATAGGAAATAAAAAATCCAAAACCCTTTTCTGGAATAAGCACCAGTTTGGAATGGAAATACATCGTATCCCCGCCGTGTGATAAGGCATGAATATTGTTGCGGGTGAGTTCCCAGAAACCATGGGCGTTCCCGTTTAGACGGGGATCGTGGCTGAAGAGGCGGGAATGCATCAGCCGGGCCGTTTTTTCTTCAAGGATACGGTTTCCTTCAAAAGCTCCATCCTGAAGATGGGCAATCACAAATTTGGCCATGGCATTTGCGCTGGCGCTCAAGGATCCCGCTGGAGCTAAGCCGTTAAGCAGTTCAAAATCTTTCGGTACAAAGGTCCCGTTATTATACTTGTAACCGGTGGACATGTCTTCAGCCAAAGTGGAGGGCAGGGGCTGACGAAATGATGCATGGACCATGCCCAGAGGTTTAAAGATATTTTTTTCGATGTATTCTTCAAAAGGAATACCGGATACGATTTCGACGATATATCCGGCTAGAGCAGATCCATAATTGGAATATGCCGCGAGTTTCCCCGGGGGAAAGATACGAGCCGGCATATTCTCAGCCAGAAATTTCTCCAGGGATTCTAAATCTTCAGGATTTCTCACGGCAAATGATGTCCCCAACTCTTCTAAACCGGCCGTATGGCTCATGAGTTGGGTCATGGTAATGGGCTCGGGATAGGTCGGAGGGACTTTGAATAAACTCAGATAAGTATTTATGTCAGCGTTCAGATCGATTTTTCCCTGCTCGACAAGCTGCATGACGGCCGTCCAGGTAAAAAGTTTAGAGATGGATCCTACCCGGAAAAGGGTTTTTTCGGGACTGACGGAAATTTTTTTGCCGACATCCGCAAATCCGTATCCTTTGCTAAGGATTATCTTTCCATCTTCAACCGCACAAAAAACGGCTCCGGCGATGTGATTTTCCTTAAGCTGGACGGTCAAGATGCCGTCGACAAAAGCTTCCAAATCGGATTTTTCAGCCTGGACTGGAATATCAGGAGGTCTGGTTTCCGGAATTTGTTGTGCCGAGACGAAACAGGCCAAAAAAGAGAAGAAGAATATTACGGTTGCTGATTTCCATCTTGTCCGTTTCAATATCTCCCTCCTATATAAAGAATTGTTTATAATTTAGCATTAACCTTATGAAACAGCAAGGAATATATGGAATTGTACGTTCCCCCAATTTTTATGTTTTCTATGAAACATCAGAGGCATCACATATTGAGGGGCCCTGTCAAGGCTCTTCCCCATCCTCGCTATATATGAAACAGAGGGAGTTATCCCGCCCTTTTTTTTGTTTGTTTCCTGTGTTATAAAAAGGGAAAAAAGAGGAGGGAGGACTAAGGTGCAAACAGATAAATCCGGGTCATCAGATTCGAAAAAGAAGTGGCTTCTCGGCTGTGGAATCGGCTGCGGTGCGGTTCTTATCATTATCGTTATTTTGGTTGTAACGGGAGCTCTTTATATCAAAGGTTTGGTTCAAGGTTTTAAAGAAGCCGATGTTCTGATGGATAGGATCATCGAAACATACGGAGATGTTGAAGAATACTGCCCTGAACCCGATGGGTCGATCAGCCCCAAAAAATTAGAAGTGTTTTTATCTGTAAGGGAGACATTTAAGCCCGCCATGATGGAAATCGAGCAGGCCCTGGAGGAAATGACCAGAGGACGAAAAACAGGTGATGTTGAAGTGAAGGTACCGAAAAAAAATGTATTTAAGATGATCGGTCTTGGTTTCGGTCTCATTCCCAAGCTGGCCGATTTTATCAAAGTTCGTAATCAAGCCCTGTTGGATGAGGGAATGGGTATGGGTGAGTATTTTTACCTTTATGTGACGGTCTATTATTCCTGGTTGGGAAAAGATCTTGATGCAGGCCCGAATATCCAGATACATGATGAAGATGTTCAATGGGAAGACGAAGGAGACGATGAGTTCCGGCGGGATATGCTGATTCATCGTATTCACCGTTTGATTTTTCCAATGCTCAGAAACCAGCTGGAAAAGCTCAGAGCCATGGAGCGTTCGACAGTAGACGAAGAATGGTTGTCTTCCTTGGAAAAAGAAGTCAATGCGCTTCAGGAGAACAGGTATCGTCTTCCCTGGCAGGACGGGCTGCCGGCCGTCACAAAAAAATCCCTGGAACCATTTCGAAGGCGGTTGGAAGACAGCTACAATCCCATGACCCATTCTTTGGAACTTACGTTCGAGCTGGAACGCTGAGATTTTAAAAACGTGAAGAAGACGGCATACAATCTATTAGTGGCCGATAAAAGCCCCACTATCCAGAAGGCTGTTCGTTTTGCCTTTCCAGACGACGAATTCAGGATTTTTTCCATTACCGACGGGTCTCAGGTTATGAAGGCGATAAACCGGATCAAACCGGACGCTATGATTATCAGTCTGTATCTGCCCGGTAAAGACGGGTATGATGTAGCCCGGCATTTCAAGAGCCTTGAGATGTATAAAGAAACACCTCTTATTTTTTTACGGGGAGCGTTCGAGCCTTTAGAAAACCGCAGGATTAAAGGGATTGTTTTTGATGAAATAATCCGGGAGCCTTTTGATTCTGAAAACCTGGTCCGGTTGGTTCGCAAACTGGTCACATCGCGTAAAACACCGGCAGTTCTTCCAGAGGATCCCGGAGATGAAATGCTTTTTCCGGAGAGTGATGAGGAGGAATTCCGGGCATGGCAAGAAAGCGGCCTTGCTGATGATAAGGCTTCGTTCGAATCCGACGTTACTTCTTCAGATCTGGAGATATCTTTGGAATCGATCCGGGAGGCGGTCAGGAGAGAAGTTAGATCTCTTGAAAAAAAGCTGGAAGAGCGCATTCGGGGCCGTATTTTGGAAGAAATCGGTCAAGGACCTCCAAAGGTTTACCCTCCTGAGAATAAATCCCGGGAAAAATCCTAATTTTTTGCCTTCTGGATTATTTTTGAAATACCTTTTTCAAAGAGGCTCAGGCTATAAACAGCGTGTTGTTGAACCTGGAGAGGAGGAATGATAATTTAGCCAACTTTCCCAAGTGTTTTTCCTGGGAAAAAACATAAACATCAAGATAAGAGAGATAAAAAGCAGAATATAAAAATCCTTGGTGAATCCCCCGAGAAAGAATAAGACCAGGCCAATAAGTGCCGGAACTTCACATAAAGCCAGAGTGATTAAAGATGTCCTGAAAAGATTTCCCAGGAGTTTTTCCGGATCCTGTTGCCTGTTTTTTCTCAGGAAAACGCCCCTCAGGATCCTGATGATGATGACTTGTGTGGCGGCGGCGGCGTAAAGGATGTAACGGATAAGAAAGGGATTTTGTAGAGGAACATATCCTGAAAACGGCTGGAATCGTGCCTTAATGATTTCGACAATAATGGCATAAACGGCCAGTGAAGCAAGGATGGAAAAAGCGATCATCAAACATATTCTGAAGGTTTTCTGCAGCTCTTGATTAAAATCCATCGTGTTTAGTTTATATCACAGAAAAATTTTTCAGGTCAAATGAAAGTGCGGATGACAACAGACTGGGTTTGTGAAATAATAAAAAAAATCTATACCGAGCCGGAATTCATTCCGGGTAAAGGAGAGCCCCATGCTTTTGGCCATCGACATTGGGAACACGAATATCGCCGTAGGTGTATTCCGGGATAAGGTGCTGGAAAAAAATTGGAGGGTTCGAACGGAAAGAGATAAAACATGTGATGAATACGGCATCACCTTTTCCAACCTTTTTTCCTTCTCCGGGCTAAAGATCAGTGAAGTTGATTCCGTCATTTTTTCCAGTGTTGTTCCACCGTTAACGCCTGTCTTTCAAAAGTTGAGCCGGGATGTTTTCGGGATAAGGCCAATGGTTGTCGGACCCGGATTAAAAACGGGAATGCCGATCCTGTATGAGAATCCTCTAGAGGTAGGCGCCGACAGGGTTGTCGCTTCCGTTGCCGCTTTCCATAAGTTCGGGGGGCCGTGTATCGTCGTTGATTTCGGGACGGCCACAACATTTGACGTCGTTTCCGAACAAGGCGAGTATATGGGGGGGGCCATTGCTCCCGGCATTCAGATTGCGGCGGAAGCTCTCTATCTGAAAACGGCCAAACTTCCGCGTATTGAAATCAGAAAGCCGGCTAAGGCCATAGGACGGACGACAGTGGCAAGTATGCAGTCGGGGTTGTATTTTGGATATATGGGGCTTTTATCAAATGTTATTGAGGAAATTACCCGGGAGATGAGCAGAAAGCCTAAAGTCGTGTCCACGGGAGGATATGCCGCCCAGATCTTCCGGGAGATTGAAGCTGTCGAATACCATGAACCCCATCTTGTTTTAGAAGGCCTCAGGATCTTGTTTGAAAAGAACCGTGAAACAGGCTGAAGCAAAATTTTCGGAGAATAGGATGAATCTTGCTTCGAAAGAGAGAAGCGAATATTACCAGGAAATTGCCAGGTATCTTATTCTGCTTAGGCGGTCACCGATTCTTCTTTCTTCGGAGGAAAGGGAGTGCATTTCCCGCTGGGATAATAAGCGTATCCCCCTTTCTGTTGTCCGGGAAGGCATCCGCAGGGCTTATGAAATATTTTTCCGCAAGCGTGGACCAAAGAGAAAAACATTCACGTTGAATTATTGCAATCTCCAGGTGCAAAGGGCTTTCGAAATGTATCTTGACAGGCGGGTTGGTGGTAGAAAAAAGGGTGAGAATGCGGTGGACAGGGAAAGCCGTCTTCTTAATGAGGTGAAACGGTTTCTTCGCACGAAAAACTCTGAGGAGGACTATCTTGAATCCATCTTTCGGTCAGCGGAGAAAAACCTTGGATCGGGTGATTGCTCGGAAGAGTTGCTTGAAAACCTCGACAGGGAAGTGGAAGCCCTTCTTTGGAAGTTTTCCAAACCTGCTGAGAGGGAAAAAGCCAAAAGGGAGATCCTGTCTGAAATAAAAACCCTCGATGCGGAAGAAATGAAACGAATCATCAGGATAAAAACCGTTAAGACCATCAGAGAGGCAAAAAATATCCCTTATCTTTCTTTGTTTTATTATGGATAAAAGATGAAAAAAAAGATCGTTTCCCTTCTGCGCAAACGTCCACACGGTCTAGGTTTTCAGGGAATAGTGCGCGGCCTTCAGCTTCGCCCCAAAGATAGAGCTCTTTTGAAAAAAAAGCTGACGGAAATGGAGCGGGATGGAACGGTTTTAAGGTACAACAGAAAATATACTTTGCCGCCGAAGTCCCAAGTGGTCGTAGGTGTGTTCTTATCCAACCCGAAGGGATACGGATTTGTTACTCCGGAAGGGGATCCGGCTGATGATATTTTCATTCCCTCCCGGCATCGAGGAGGGGCTGTCCATGGGGACCGCGTGGAAATTTTTTATCAGGACAAAGGGATACAAGGTAAACCGGAAGGACGTGTACTGCGGATTCTCAAAAAGGAGAAAACCAGCCTACTGGGCGTCTGTAAATGGGAAAACGGGAATTCATTTTTTGTTCCCTTTGATGCTCCGTATGGAGAAAGGATGCCCATTAGGAAAAAAAACGGCCGCGGCCCGGGTCCCGGCACGATCGTAGAAGTTGAGAGAACGTCAGGCCGAATGATACGGATTCTGGGGACGGAAGAAGACCCCGGAGTGGACACGGAAGTTATCATTTCGCGCTACGCTCTTCCCTTTCGCTTCGGACCGGAAGCGGAACAAGAGGCCGCGGTAATCCCCGACGAAATTGGACCCGATGCCAGGCTTGGGAGAAAGGATTTTAAAGAATGGACAACGGTAACCATCGACGGGAGCCAGGCTAAGGACTTCGATGATGCTGTCAGTGTGAAAAAACTTCCCGGCGGCTTTTTCCTTCTCGGAGTTCATATCGCTGATGTGTCTACCTATGTTCATTTCGGATCTCCCTTGGACAAGGAAGCCTTCAAACGGGGGACAAGTGTTTATTTCCCCGACCGGACACTCCCCATGCTTCCGGAGAAACTCTCCAATCATGTCTGCAGCCTAAGGCCGGATGAGGAGAAGCTGACTCTAACGGTACTTCTCAAGATAGATAGGGAGGGGAATATTGTTCACAGCGAGTTTTTTCCTTCTCTGATCAGGACCGCTGCGAGATTGACTTACGAATCTGTTTATAAAATTTTTTTGGGAGATAGAGAAGAACAATCCAAGTACCATAGTCTGGTCCCCGACCTAATGAATATGAGGGAACTGGCTTCGCTTTTGAGAGGGAGAAGAATCTCAGAGGGGAGTCTGGATTTTGACCTTTTGGAACCCGAGCTTGTTTATAAAGAAGGAAACCTTCAATCCGTTATTCCTTTCGAGGCGAACGAAGCCCATCACCTTATTGAAGATTTTATGGTGGCGGCCAATGAAGCGGTGGCTTCTTTCCTCTGTCGAGAAGGAATCCCGAGTCTTTTTCGTATCCATCCCCCTCCTGATATCAGGAAGCTCAAAGAGCTTCGGGAAATGCTTCAGCTTTTTAATATCTCACTGCCTAAACAGAATGTGATTCGGTCCAGAGACCTCCAGCGTGTCTTGGAAGAAGCGGAAGAAAAAGATTGGCGTAAATTTATTCATCTTCAGGTGCTTAAGTCCTTGAGACTGGCCGTTTATTCAAACGATAATATCGGCCATTACGGCCTTGCCCGGGAAATGTACACCCATTTCACGTCACCGATACGGCGATATCCCGATTTGGTCGTCCACAGAATTCTGAAATCGGTTCTTTCCAGCCGGAAACCACCGGTTTTGCCCCATTCCGAGCTGGCCCGCTCCTGTTCCCAAAAAGAGAGAAACGCCGAACAAGCTGAGAACGACCTTCTCGAGTGGAGGATATACCGTTTGTTGAAGAAAAAATTGGGGGAAGTTCTGAAGGGAATTTTTATGGCCATAACTAAAGCCGGAATGGCGGTTGAGTTGAAAGATTATTTTGTTGAAGGGATGGTTTTTTACAAGGATATGGGAGGGGATTATTATGAAACATCATCCCCGCGGACGCTTATCGGCCGGAAGACGAGAAAAAAATACCAGCTCGGACAGAATCTCGATGTCCAGTTGGTTTCTGTGGATCCTGTTTTGAGGCGCATCCGTTTGATTCCCATGGGGGTCCCTGAATAGAGAAAATCGTGATAACGCAAAAACTGGATGCCTGGATCGATTTTATCCCTGAAAGGGGAAATCAAAGATTCCGCTTTGTGCTCAAAAAAACCGTTGTCGAAGCCGTCGTATCTCCTTATGATTTGCCCCTTAAGGGCTCCGGTTGTTATGCCCATATTGGATTGGCGAAACCGGTTGAAGCTGTCTGGAAAACCCGTTTTTCTCTTGAGGATAAAAAGACGGGAAAAACGTCCGGGATGGGATTCGTTCTCGATCCGGGGATGGATAAAGCTTTTACGGGAAAAGAAAAAAAGAGGCAGGTTTTTCTTCAGGGTTTAAAAGGGGACAAAAAGGAGATGCTGATATGCATTGTTCGTGAAAAAGGCCTGAAAGGCCTTCACAAAAAGGAGCTTGAAGATTTTACGGGATTTTCTTCCGACCGCCTTCAGGAGTTGAGCCGAAAATTGGAAGCTGAAGGCCGGGTCAAAGTTCTCCGGTTTGAGCCGCTTTTTCTGCTTTCTCAAGACAGTTTCGATTTTTTTTGCAAACGGATTGAGCTTTATCTCACCGGACTTTTTCGAAAAAATCCGAATCTCTACGGTGTCGATCCCAAGAAAATAGGACGCCGCTTCGGTGCAGGCCGGATAGTTTTGAACCTGGCGATTCGGCTCCTGATCAGGAAGAACGTCATTCTCAGTACAGATGACGGCCTTGTTCCGGCAGGCATTCAGGTGCCTTTATCTTCCCAGGAAGAAGAGATACTCAAAAAAATTGAGGGGATTTGCCTGAAGGGAGAGCTTCGTTCCGTCTCATTTGATGAGCTTCAAAAACAATTCAGGCTCTCGAGACAAAAGCTTAACCGGTTGTTGTCATTTCTGACGGAAAGGAACAAAATCCTTCAGAGCAGGGACGGGCTCATCATTCATTCCCATTGGCTCGATGAGGTCATCACTATGGTACGCAGTTCCGGGAACAAGGAACTTACCGTAGGGGATTTCAAAAAGATGACGGGCCTTACGCGCAAATATGCGATTCCTCTCCTCGAGCTCTTGGACAATATCGGTGTTACCAGACGAAGGGGAGCAGTTCGAGAGATTATTTGAGCTTATTTTTCCCGACGGCTTTCAGCTTGGAATGGATGCTGGCTTCTTTATCCGTTCGGTGATCCACTCTTAAATCGATATGGATGCGCCGTGCGCCCATTTCGATAAGGAGATCATGGGCCTGTTCGATGACGGCGAAAAGAGATTGCAGGTCGGGAGATTCGATGGTCGTAGACATACCTCCTGTTACGTTTTTCAAACCCGAATTTTCAATGACACAAATAACTTCCTTAACATATCGACTAACGGAGATTCCCTCGCTGGTGGGGAAGATGGCGAGATCAGCGATGATCATTTTATCCTCCTTATTCATAAATTTGGCCGACAGATTGTGAATAGTGGACACAATTTACTAGGATTGGCTAATCATGAGCATTCCAAGGCAAACGGCACGTCTATATTTTTATCGTAAAATAAAACCAAAACGCAGGGGATCCCGGGGATCGATTTGAAATGTGCTCCGCCCGGTGATGTGGGCGCTTCCCGTGACTTCGGGGATAACGGTCTTGTATGATCCCAGACGGCCGGTTTCCATAATCCTTCCTTCAAAACATGTCCCGATGATGCTTTCGACCGTGAAATTCTGGTTGAGCTTCAACTCTTTCCGGGCATAGAGGAGGGCAGCCCGGGCACTGACACCTGTTCCAGTCGGGCTGCGGTCGACTTCTCCTTCAGCGAAAATGCAGACATTGCGGCTGTGATGGGATGGATCCAGGGGAGGACCAATAAAGATCGTTCCGTATAAATAGCCCAGGTCTTTGGAACCCGGATGGATGAGCGGCAGTTTTCCGGCCACTGTTTTTTTTATGGACCGGCCCATGTGAATTAACTTTTCAATATGTCCGGGGGTGAGCTCAAGACCGATTTTTTCTGCATCACAAAATGCGTAGAAAGCTCCGCCGAAGGCGATATCATATGTGATTTGGCCCAGTCCCGGAATATCGGTTTTTTCCCCCAGACAAACAGCGAACGAAGGAACATTCGTAAAAGATACATTCTGCACACGGCCGTTTTTGATACGGGCCCGGGATGTCACGCGACCGGCCGGGGTATCTATGTGGAGAGTGGATTTTCCTTTTAAACGGGGAATCATTTCTGTTTCCAGGACGACGGTTGTCAAGGCGATGATCCCATGTCCGCACATGGTGCTGAAACCTTCATTATGCAGAAAAAGAACGCCCAGGTCGCCGTCCGCTGTGACCGGATTGGTGATAATGGCTCCGTACATATCGGCATGGCCCCGAGGTTCCCACATCAGGGCCGTGCGTAAAAAATCCCATTTTGCCCTTGCCTGCCTCCTTTTTTCCAGCATGGTTTTTCCCGAAAGAGGCGGGAATCCAGAGGTGATAACCCGGAGGGGTTCTCCCCCTGCATGGGCCTCAACGGTTGAGATGATATATTCCTTAGAGGAAAGATTTCCCGTATCGTTCATCGGTCGCTCCTCGTTAGAATGTTCCGGCGGCTTAAAGTTCGACCTCGGTGCCGATGCCCAAAAACTTAGCCCGTTCCCAGACCAACCCGGCGGCAGCGACATCCTGAACGGCCAGGCCGACGGATTTAAAGAATGTTATCTCTTCATCCGTCCTTCGTCCTACGGCTGTTCCCAAAAATACGTCACCGATCTCGGCCGCGATATGATCTTGACGGATAAGCCCTTTTTCCAGGGGAATGATCAGGTCGCCCGCCTCGGCCAGACAGGCGGAAAGACAGTCCACGATAATCCGGGCTCTTCTGATCGTTGATTCGGGTATTTCCTGCATGTGCGGTGTGAATGAACCTATTCCGTTGATATGTACTCCTGTTTTCAGCGCTTCATCCGGGAAGACCGGAGTGGATGAGCTGGTAGCCGTGCATATGATATCCGCCTCCTGAACGGTATCTTCAGGTGAAACTGCAGGTACGATATTGGTGGGAATTGGTTTGCCCCGTTTTTTCATTTCTTCGGCGTAGAGGGTGGCTGCCGCCCGGTCTTTGTCATAAATGATAGCCTTGGTGATGTTTCTCACATGGCAAACGGCTTCGAGTTGCGTTCGTCCCTGGACGCCGGCTCCGAAAATGGCCGCAGTGCAAGCATTCCTTCGTGCCAACAGATCTGTGGCCGCACCGGAGGCGGCACCTGTTCTGAGGGCTGTTAGGAAGGATGCGTCCATGAAGGCTTCCGGCTTTCCCGTTCTGCCGTTAAGAAGCAGAAAAACCGCATGAATAGCCGGCGAGTTTTTTTCCGTGTTTCGGGGAAAAACGGTAACAATCTTTGTCCCCAGGGAATCGCTTTCCTTCAAGTAGGCCGGCATGATAAGGGCCACTCCTTCTTCCTGATATCCGTGAACGGATGACCTTTGCGGCATGTCGGCATTTCCTTGGGAAAGCTGGACGAAGGCCTTTTTCATAATCGAGATAGCTTCCGGCATGGAAACCGAATTTTGGACGTCAGAGCGCGATAAAATTTTTATTTTCATGGCAAGCCCCGATTATACCACTCTTTTTTCTCTATTTTCTTTTCCCGTTGAAAAACGATCATAACGGAAAGGGTTCAGGTCGAAGGATGCCGCATTTTCAGATATGTATTCAGCGAGAAAACGCCCGACAGCAGGGCCTTGCTGAAATCCGTGCCCGGAGAAACCGGCTGCACAGTAGAGACCGTTTACGGCGGTCAATGGGCCGATGATGGGATTGTTGTCCGGAGTCACGGCATAAAGACCCGCCCAACCCCGGAGTATTTGAGCATCACAAAGAATGGGAACACGGTGTACGGCGTCTTCGATGACCTTTTCCAAGAAATTTCTGTCTACATGGGTCTTGAAACTGGAAGGCTCGGCAAGGTCGCTTTTGCCGATCAAAAGACCGGGTTCTTCTCCCCTGAAATAAAAATGAATATCGGTATCGATGACCATGGGCACCGGTTTAGGTATGAGGCCGAAGGTTTTGGTCAAAAAAACCTGACGGCGGTAAGGTTTGATGGGAAGTTCAATCCCTGCCGTGCGGGCCAGACCGGCTGTCCAGGCGCCGGCTGTGAGAAGAACCCGGGAGCAGGAAAAAACGCCTTCGGATGTCTCGATGCCCGAGATCCTGTTTTTGGCGACCAGGATTTTAAAAACGGATGTGTTTTCTTTGATGGATACCCCCATTTTTAGGGAGTGAGAGTAATAACCCATGGCTGTTTTATAGGGATCCGCGTATCCGTCGCTGGGGCCGAAAGTTCCTCCTCGAATATCCCCTGTGTTGATATAGGGCCATCGTTTTTTTATCTCGCCCGGTGTAAGATCATCAACGTGGACGCCCATCCGGCGTTGCGTTTGAATCCCGGTCAGAAGTTCGGTCCAGGTTTTTTCCTGCTGTGCCAGAAAAAGATAGCCGTCCTGGCGGAAACCGATATCAAAACTAAAAATCTCCTTGAAATGTTTCAAGACACGGATGGATTCCCTTGCAAGGATGATGTTAGCCGGAAGGGAAAACTGATGACGAAATCCGCCGACGCTCAAGCCGGTTGAAGCCTGTGCTGCCAGACCTTTCTCAAAAACGGTGATGTCCTTATTTCCCCGTTTTGCCAGATGATACGCCGTGCTCAGGCCCATAATGCCGGCCCCGATAACAGCCATACCAATGGGTTTTTTCATATATCGCAAAAAAAGGAATCGGACTACTTATTATGCCGAAAAAAAATGTGCCCGCTTGTGGTATAAGGATAACACTTTTCTGAGGGCGGGATCTCAGTCGTCCTTTTCCTTATCCTTGATTTTTTTCCCCGGTGATTTTTCTTTGGATTTTTCCGATGGTTCCGTTTCTTTTTTATTCAGCGCTGATTTCAGCTTCTCAGCAAACATACCGAATACCGGTTCTTCTGATTTGTATGTTTTCGGATGCTCTTTTTTCTCTTTTTTTGTATCTTCCGCTTTTATTTCGACGGTTTCTTTCTTTTCCTTGGCTTTTATGGCAACGTAAGCTTCTCTTTCGGATTCTTCGAGTTCTATCTGTTCTTCTAAGATTCTTTTTGCCCCTTTTTTTCCGCGGGGCATTCTTTCACCCACAAGCTTCACGCGTTTCTTTTTTGATACTTTTTCTTTCCTGGCTTTTTCCGGTTTTTTCTCATGGGGAGGTTCTTCAAGGGCTGCTTCTTCAAACGCAGTTTCCCTTTCTTTTTTTATTTCTTCCGGTTCGACCGGCTCCGGGTATTCCCCGTCAGCGGAGGGAAGGATTTCTGTTGGAATCGCTTCCGCCGCTTCAATACGGATTTCTTCTGAGGGGGCTTCGGCGGGTTGTTCGGAAGGAAATTTTATCTTTTCTTCAACGGGCGCTTCTGGAGCAACTTCGGGGGCTTTAACGATTTCTTCTTCAGGGATTACTTTTTCCATATAGGAAAAGAGGCCTTTTTTCTTTTCGGATTTCTGGAATTCATGGGAATTGATGAGGGTTCTTTCTATGTCTTCCTGTGTCGTTCTTTTCAACATGTCGGCCAGATGGTATGCTCGGAGATAATGAAGGAAAAAACCCTGATTTTCCATGCCGAAATTCTTGAATATCAAGACGAGAAGTTCTCTCAGGTCGAGTTTCTTTCGGCTCTCGTAAAGAGAAAATAGTTTTTTGACAGTTTCTTTCTCGAGGTGAATGATTTTGTTGGGAATGGCAAAGGTAAAGACCTCTTCTTCTCCATCTAAAAAGCGATCTTTTTTTACATCATAAGAGAGCTTTAAAACGGATAGTTTTTTCTTTGACTTTTTTACCCAAAAATTGAACCGGGCCGGTTCTTTCCGCTCAAGGGTAAGGCTTGATCCTTGGGGGAGGTTATTCTCTTCATAAAATTCTTTAAGTCCGAGGAAAAAGCCGTGTGAAGGATAATAATAGACGGTATATTCTATGCCGTTTTCCGTATCCGTGAATATGTATTCCCGGGAATAGGAAAGCTCTTTGTTGAGGTTTCTCGGAATTTTAACGCCCCCGGAAACGATTTCCCGCCAGGTGAGGTAAATTTTCAGCGGAAAATCCTTGACGGTGGACAATTCAGGTCTTTCTTCATTTTCAAAGGAAGGTACTTTTGCCTTGGAGGATGATAAAGCAAGATTCCGGGGTAAATCGTCGATGAACGTTTTCAAATGCCATCTGCCCCACCCTTCCGGAGAAACGTAAATGAAATCTTTTTTGTATTTTTTTTCAAGTTCGACATTCAAGCTCATACAGGTTAGATCGAATGTTTCGTCCGACCGGGAGATATTTAGATGCTTTGCCACCAAGTCTATGGTTGAAGCTGATTTTCCCGAGCTTTTGAGTTCTTTGCGAATGGTTTCGATCTTTTTGCCTTCGATGTTTATTTTTTTCTCAAATAGCTGCCAGTGATTGTTCCAGGAGAAAAATATGTCCGATTTTGAAAGATTTGCGTTAAGATTCTTGGATAGTTTTTTCAGGTCTCTTTCCGTCATGGGGAGCTGGTGAAAGCGGGGATCATCATCTTTCTTGACAATTTCAGGCGATGAACCTTTTCCTTGGAAGTTGCTGGGAAGTAGAACCTGCGTTTTGGTTTTTTTCATATAGTCTATATATTTTCTGAATATACCGCCGCCTGTGAAATCAACTTCCAGCATTTCATAGTCGAAACTGTTGTATACGATTTTCTGAACGACTTTCAGAACAACGGCTTCCTTAAAGGGTTCAGCACCCTTGCTGCTCACGGTAAGAGGTTCATCATATTCCTTATAAATCAGATCGTCGACTTCATAGACACAGTTTGGGTCATATTTTTTAACCTCTTGGCTGAGCTGGCTGGATTTTTTCTTGAAAGCCAGCTTTGTTACCAAATCGTCAATTTTCAGAGGAGTTGGGCTCTCCTCAAGTGATTTTTGGATGAATTGGATATCCTTTGGAGTGATTTTTGTGTTTTCGTTTTCTTGACTCATATGTTTTTTATTTCCCGAGAAGGAGGACAAGAATAGCCTTTTGGACATGAAGCCGGTTTTCAGCCTGTTCATAAACAAGAGACGCCGGAGAATCAATAACGGCATCCGTGACTTCTTCTCCCCGGTGAGCGGGAAGACAATGCATAAAAAAGGCTCCGGGAGATGCCTGGGCCATAAGGTTTTCATTTACCTGGAAAGGAGCGAAAATCTTTTTTCTCTCTTCCCGCTCATTTTCCTGTCCCATTGAGGCCCATGTATCCGTGTAGACGGCATCAGCTCCCTTAGCAGCTTCACTCGGATCGTTGGTAAAAACAAATTCACTTCCTGATTCTTTGCCGTCTTCCTCGGCCTGCTTGACAATGTTTGATTTGGGTTCATATCCCTGGGGAGTAGCGATCCGCATCTTTGTTCCCGTTTTTGCCGCCGTATAAAGTAGGCTGTGGCAGACGTTATTCCCGTCACCCAACCAGGCCAAGGTGAGACCGGACAAATCTCCCTTTTTTTCCTTGAGGGTAAGAAAGTCTGCCAGAGCTTGACAGGGGTGAAGCAGGTCAGTCAGGGCGTTTATAACGGGGATTTTTGTGCTTTCAGCAAGGTCAATCACATTCTGATGTTCAAACGTACGGATCATAATTCCGTCAACCCAGCGTTCCAGATTTTTTCCGATGTCATAGGGAGTTTCCCGTTTTCCCATTTGTATATCCGAAGGTCCCAGATAAACAGCACTTCCTCCAAGCTGGAGCATTCCCACTTCAAATGTCATCCTCGTTCTCAGGGACGGTTTTTGAAAGATCATGGCCAAAATTTTATTCCTGAGTGCCGTCCGGTAGTGTTTTGGATTTTTTTTGATTTGGATAGATAGATCCATAGTGTGCGTGAAATCATATGGGCTGATGTCGTGGACGCTCAAGAAATTTTCGAACATATCTCCCTCCTCATATTCAAGCTTTGATCTTTGTTCC
The DNA here is from genome assembly GCA_016927475.1 of Candidatus Aminicenantota bacterium. GTDB lineage: Bacteria > Acidobacteriota > Aminicenantia > Aminicenantales > Aminicenantaceae > JAFGMO01. Next base: position 85,660 of record JAFGMO010000039.1, on the reverse strand, counting down.
TGATCGATTGACAAGAGCCGCTTTGAGATAACTGGCCGAGGTGATCAAAACTTCTTTTCCCCCGTTTTTGACGTAATCGATAGCGGCCAAAATTTTGGGGCCCATAGACCCTGAAGGAAAATGGCCTTGTTTGTAATATTTTTCCGCTTCTTTAACCGTCATAGTGTTCAACGCTTCCTCTTGTTCGGTACCATAATTTAAATACACTCGTTCTACATTAGTCAATATAATAAATAAATCCGCTTTGACTTCACTTGCGATGAGGCTTGATGCATAATCCTTGTCGATGACGGCTTCCACGCCTTGAAACAAACCCCGGCCGTTGATGATGATGGGGATACCCCCTCCGCCGGCACAAATGACGATTTTTTCCGAGTGAACCAGGTCATGTATGATTTTTTTTGGCACGATGTCGATGGGTTTTGGGGAAGGAACGACCTTTCTGTAGCCTCTTCCCGCATCTTCTATCATCGCCCATTTTTTCTCCCGGGCCAGCATCTGAGCCCTGTATTTTGTATAAAAGGGGCCGATCGGTTTGGTTGGATTTTCAAAGGCGGGATCTTCACGGTCGACGACAACTTGTGTGATAATAGTGGCTATTTCCTTATCCAGAGAGTTTTTCCGCAATTCATTGATGAGCGCTTTTTCCAGCATAAACCCCATGCTTCCCTCGGTCATGGCGTCGCATACTTCCAATGAAAAAGGTGGAACTTTGTTTGTGGATTCTTCCATTTGGATGAGAATGTTTCCAACCTGAGGACCGTTTCCATGGACAATAATCAGTTCGTATCCCTTTTTGATGATATGGGCCATCAACCTGGCCGCCTTCTGGGCATTCTTCATCTGTTCGGTCTGAAGGCCTCTTTGGTCCTTGGGCAGAATGGCATTACCGCCGAAGGCGATAAGTGCGATTTTTTGTTTCATACGAAGTCTTTGAGTACATCCTGGAGATTCGGTGTGCCGATCTCCTCGAGGTCATACATCACCCTGAGTATCTTTTTATGGGTTTTGATCAGCCTACTGAGATCGATCGGAGTGCCTGAGACGACGAGATCACAGTCGGTTTTCTCAATCGTCTGGGCAAGCTCGGCAATCTGTTCCCGGCCGTATCCCATAGCCGGAAGGACTTTGTCCAGGTGGGTGTATTTGTCGAATGTGGCTTTGATACTGCCGACCGCAAACGGACGGGGATCGATAATTTGGGCGGCACCGTATTTTTCAGCGGCGATGACTCCAGCCCCGTAAGGCATCTCGCCATGGGTAAGTGTTGGACCATCCTCAATGACCAGGACCTTTTTGCCTTTGATGGCTTCACTCTCGGGAACAATAAGTTTTGAATTTGCCTTGATGACCGTTGCTTCGGGGTTGAAAGCCTTTATGTTTTCGAGCACCTGGTTGACCTTTTTTTCTTCAGCCGTATCCATTTTGTTGATGACCAGAACCTGAGCTCTGCGAAAATTTGTTTCTCCGGGATGATATTTCAATTCATGGCCGGGCCGGTGGGGATCGACAACAACGATTTCAAGGTCGGCCCGGTAAAAGGGAAAGTCATTGTTTCCTCCGTCCCAGAGGATAATATCGGCTTCTTTCTCGGCTTCCTCGAGAATGGCTCCGTAGTCAACGCCGGCGTAAACAATAATGCCATTTTTTATATGAGGTTCGTATTCTTCCATTTCTTCGATGGTACATTCGTGTTTGATCATGTCTTCGTACGTTGCGAATCTCTGGACCTTTTGCTTGACCAGGTCGCCGTAAGGCATGGGATGACGAATGACAACTACCTTTTTTCCCTTCTCCTTGAGCATCATGGCGATTTTCCGGCTCGTCTGGCTCTTTCCGCATCCGGTTCGGACAGCGCAGACGGATATGAGGGGTTTCGTGCTTTTGATCATGGTGTCGTTGGGGCCGAGGAGGACAAAGCTTGCTCCAGCGGCTTGAACCCATGAAGCTTTATGCATCAAGATTTCATGAGCGATATCACTGTAGGCGAAAATCACTTCGTCGATATCCCATTTTTTTATCAATGAGAAAAGATCATCCTCTGCGTAGATAGGGATACCTTCCGGATAGAGGCTTCCGGCCAGTTCGGGAGGATATCGCCGGTCTTCAATATCGGGAATTTGTGTAGCGGTGAAGGCCTTGACCCGGAAATTTTCATTGTCACGAAAATAAACATTGAAATCGTGAAAATCTCTTCCTGCTGCTCCCATTATGATTACGTTTCTCATTGTGTTAACTCCTCAAAATAAATATTTTATTAGGTCAATGAAAAAATGAAACCCTTAGTATAATACAGCATTCTCATTTATGCAAACCCTGTTATGCCCTTCAAAAATGCCGACTTTTTCTTGACAATTAAGAGGGAAAGTGATTCATTTTTGTTGCTGCCGGAAATCATAAATAGCTGATAAATATCACGATTTTTATTTATGGTGTCGGCCAAAGTTATGGATAGTGCAGGCTCGGCTGTGCTATTTACGAAGGTGTAATCTTATGATAGGAATCATGTCCGATTCCCACGACAATCTGAATATGGTTCGGGAGGCAGTACGCCTCTTTAATGATTCCTGCTGCGGGTTGGTCCTTCACGCAGGAGATTTTGTCGCTCCGTTTGCAGCTCAGGAACTGAGCGGACTTCACTGTCCTGTTAAAGCGGTGTATGGAAATTGTGATGGAGAGAAACAGGGACTCAAACGGGAGATAAGCGGGATCGGACAGATCAATGATGCCCCGTTTTTCTTTAAGTATGAAGGATTAAACTTCCTGCTTATGCATGTTCCCTATGAGATTAAAAGGGCGGCCCGTTCAGGAAAATATCATTTTATCCTGTACGGGCATACACACAGGCCTGAAATATTCAAAGAGAGCGGCGTTATTTGTATTAATCCCGGCGAGACGGGCGGTTGGGTGACGGGGAAAAGCACGGCTGTGCTTCTGGACGAAAAGACGATGGATGCCGAGATCGTGTGTCTTGGATAACAACGGGGAGGGAGTATTTATCCCTTCCCGGGCCATGTTGTGGCCGCAGGTTTCCCCAGGGGGTTGGTATTGACACTAAATCATTAAATCATTAATATATAGAAGCTTGTGGCGTAGGCGCGTAGCTCAGTGGGAGAGTGCTTCCTTGACGCGGAAGAGGTCGTGGGTTCGATACCCACCGCGCCTACCATTTTTATTTTGAAGGTTATAAAGTAGGAAACGCAGAAAACGAAAGTTGTTTACCATCCAACTGGGACGTATATAGATCATGAGTGACGTTAAAATAAAAATTGAGAAGTCTGTTTTTTCCGTTGAAAAGGGCACTTCTTTGTCTTCGCTGCTGCCGCGTGTGCGTCTGCAGGATGAGCCGATTCTGGCTAAAGTAAATGGTTATTTTATAGGCCTGGATTTTGTTCTTGAGGAAGATATGGATATCGAGCTTTTCTCAGCGGAGTCGGAAGAAGCTTTGGATGTCCTGTGGCACAGCACATCCCATTTGATGGCCCATGCGGTTTTAGAACTTTTTCCCAACACCCAAGTGGGCGTTGGGCCCGCCGTTGAGAACGGATTTTATTATGATTTTCTACGAGATGTCCCCTTTACTTTAGAGGATTTGGACCGAATCGAAGAAAAAATGGAAGAGCTGGCCCGGAGAGATATTCCCATAGAAAAAGTTGAGATGCCGAAGGAAAAAGCCTTGAAACTTTTTAAAGAACAGGGCCAGGACCTCAAAGTGGAACTCATTCAAGAAAAAGGCGGAGAGATGGTGACCTGTTACCGACAGGATAGCTTCATCGATTTCTGCCGTGGTCCGCACCTGTCGTCAACCGGATTGATCAAACATTTCAAACTGCTTTCTTTATCAGGCGCTTACTGGAAAGGCGACGAGAAAGGTATCCAGCTTCAAAGGATCTATGGAACTTCATTCTTCAGTAAAGCACAGCTCAAAGAATATCTTGACCTCCTTGAAGAAGCGAAAAAAAGGGACCATCGGAAGCTGGGTCCTGAACTGGACCTCTACAGTATCCATGAGGACCTGGGACCCGGATTAATCCTATGGCATCCCAAGGGATCGACCGTACGGCGTCTTATCGAAGACTACTGGAGGGAAGAACATATCAAAGATGGATACGATTTTGTTTATTCTCCTCATGTGGCAAAACTTGACATCTGGAGAAAAAGCGGTCATACGGAACATTATGATGCTATGTTTCCATTTATCCAACTGGATAATGTGGAGTACCAGCTTAAACCGATGAATTGCCCCTTTCACATCATGGTTTTCAACTCCAGGCAGAAAAGCTACCGGGACCTTCCCTTAAGATGGGCGGAACTGGGAACCGTTTACAGGTTTGAAAGAAGCGGAGTCCTTCACGGCCTCCTGAGGGTCAGGGGATTCACCCAGGATGATGCTCATATCTTCTGCCGTGCCGACCAGCTCGAAGACGAGATAAGAAAAGCCACTCGTTTGGCCATGCGTATGTTAAAAACATTCGGGTTTGAAAAGTTCGACATTTATCTTTCTACTCGGCCTGAAAATTATACGGGAAAACTTGAAGACTGGAACCAGGCTGAAAAAGCTCTTGAAAGGTCCCTTAAAGATGAAGGCCTCCCCTATAAAGTTGATGAAGGAGAAGGGGTTTTTTATGGCCCCAAGATCGATATCAAGATCAAAGACGCCATAGGCAGGTCTTGGCAATGTACAACCATACAACTGGATTTCAACCTGGCTGAGAGGTTTGATTTAAACTATATCGGAGAGGATGGCCAAGCACATAGACCTTTCCTTATTCACCGGGCCCTGTTGGGATCTCTTGAGAGATTTTTTGGGATACTCATCGAGCATTACAAAGGAGATTTTCCCCTTTGGCTGGCCCCCATCCAGGTAAAAATCCTTCCGATCGCCGACAGACACAATGATTATGCTCATTCACTGGATGCCCTGTTCAAAGAAGGAGACCTGAGGTCGGAAGTGGATATGCGCCGGGAAAAAGTGGGCTACAAGATACGGGAAGCGGAGATGTTAAAGATTCCCTTTATTTTGGTCGTTGGTGATAAGGAAGTCGAGCAAAAGAACGCTTCATTGAGAGTTCATTCCCAAGGTGATAAGGGCCAAATAAATCCTCAAGAATTTCTTGAAAAATCAAAAAAATTGATTAAAAATAAATCCATAAGTTTAAATATATAAAGGAGGTCGATCATTCGAAGACGCACCTATCATCCCGGAAAAAGAAGGATAAGGAAACCGCATAGAATCAATGAAATGATTAAGGTGCCGAAGGTAAGAATAATCGATGAGGACAAGAAGCAGGTTGGAATCATGACACCACAGGAAGCTCTGAGTCTGGCACAGGAGAAGGGGCTGGACCTTGTTGAAATCGCTCCAAATCTCGATCCGCCGGTATGTCGTATTATGGACTATGGAAAATTTTTGTATGACCTTCACAAAAAAGCTCATGAAGCCAAAAAGCATCAGAAACAGATTCAGATAAAGGAGATAAAATTTCGGCCAAAAATCAGTATTCACGATTACAACTTCAAAATAAAGCATGTCCAACGTTTCCTAAAAGAAGGAAACAAAGTAAAGATCACGGTTTTGCTTAGAGGACGAGAAAAGGCAAAACCGGAATTAGCCAACATGATTCTGGATCGTGTGTTGGAGGATGTCAAAGATTTGGGTCATCTGGATGGCAACATCAGAACACAATTCGGAGCTGTTTCGAGCATGCTGAGCCCGACCAAGTTAGGAGGAAAGGATGCCAAAACTAAAAACACACAAGGGAGCCAAAAAGAGATTCAAGCTGACGGGAACACATAAAGTATTCCGAAATAAAGCTTATAAAAGCCATATCCTGACAAAGAAGTCAGCAAAAAGGAAAAGATCTCTGAGGAAAAAGGGTATCGTCGACGCTTTTGACATGAGCCGTATTCGACGGCTGCTGCCCTACGATTTTTGATCTTTTCCCTGTCTTCATTTTTACAATTTACTGATATACATGTTCAGCGTTATCAGGATTTAAGGAGAAGAAGATGCCTAGAGTAAAAAGAGGCCCTCGTAAAAAACAGCGGCGTGCAAAAATAATGAAGCTGGCCAAAGGATTTTGGGGAGCACGGAGTCATAATTACCGCACAGCCAAAGAAGCTGTCGAGAAGTCATTGCTCTATTCCTATCGTGACCGACGAACTCGAAAAAGAGATTTTAGAAGGTTATGGATTATCAGAATTAAAGCTGCCGCACAAAGCAACGGGATAAACTACAGCCGGTTCATGCATGGACTGGATCAATTGAATATTGAGCTGGATCGAAAAATTTTAGCGGATCTTGCGGTAAATGCACCCCATACGTTCGGCCGCTTGGTTGAAAAAGTCAAAGAGGTTACGGTCTAAGTTTCCTTGCGGGATGGCTCAAAAAGAAGATGAAGGATTTCAAGGATCGCATTAATCATATCAAAACTGAATTTGATGCTTCTCTCGAACAGGTAAAGAATAAAGAAGCCCTTCAGGATATTCGCAATCTTTATCTCAGCAGGAAGAAGGGGAAGATCACCCTTTTGTTCAATGACCTGGCCGGTCTCGAAGGAAAACAAAAACCCGAAGCCGGGAAGCTTATCAATGCCCTTAAAACACATGTCTTAAAGAGCTTGGATGAAAAAAGTACCGAGGCTGGAACAAAGAGGGAAAAACCGGCCCCTGTGGATTTAACCCTGCCCGGACATAAGACCTGGTGGGGTGCTCCGCATCCGGTCCTTATCTTCAAACAGGAAATTGAGAACATCTTTACGTCCATGGGATTTTCCATTGCGGACGGACCTGAGATCGAAACCGATTATTATAATTTTGAAGCCCTTAATTTTCCTCCCCATCATCCTGCCCGGGACGATTGGGACACCCTTTATCTTGATAAAGGCGATTTGCTTCTTCGGACTCATACATCTCCTGTTCAGATAAGGGTAATGGAAAAACAAAAACCTCCGATTCGAATTGTTATTCCGGGACGGGTCTACCGCAAGGAGACGTCTGATCCGACACATCTTCCTATGTTCTATCAAATTGAAGGGCTTGTTGTGGATAAGGATATTACCTTTTCCCATCTTAAGGGAACTCTGGAAGTTTTCCTCAGAAGGCTTTTCAACGAAAATTTAGAAATCAGATTCCGCCCCAGTTTTTTCCCTTTCACGGAACCTTCCGCCGAAGTGGATATGAACTGTACGGTCTGCAAAAGACAGGATCCGGATTGCCGTGTATGCGGAGGCAGCGGATGGATTGAAATTTTAGGAGCGGGAATGGTGGATCCCCAAGTTCTCAAGAATGTCAGCATTAATCCCGAGGAATATTCCGGTTTTGCCTTTGGTATGGGGATAGACCGGACGGCCATGTTTGCCTATCGGATACCGGATATGAGGCTCTTCTATGAGAATGATCTGAGATTTATAAGGCAGTTTTCAAAAAAATGAAAATAAGTATGGATTGGCTCAAAGAATATGTTGAAACCGACCTTTCTGTTTCCGAAGTGATTGACGTTTTGAACATGATCGGTTTGGTGGTTGATGAATGGGAGGAGAGCGGAGATGATGTTATTCTCGATCTGGAAACATACGCCAACCGCCCTGATACTTTAGGACACCTGGGTGTTGCCCGGGAGCTGGCGGCGGCTACAGGTTCTCCGATGCGTGAACAAAACTGGCATCTTCCTGGTAAAGGTGAGGCAACCTCTGAATTGGCTGAGGTGCAGATCTGGGACGAAAATCTTTGCCCTCGCTACTGCGGTATTCTTGTGCGGAATGTTCGGGTGGGCCCTTCTCCGGATTGGCTGACCAAACGCATCAGAGCCATGGGGCTTAATCCCATTAGTAACGTGGTCGATGTTACTAATTATGTTCTCTTCGCGACGGCACAGCCGATTCATTCTTTTGATTGGGCAAAAGTCCAAGGGGAGAAAATCATCATTCGCAAGGCAAAGAAAGGGGAAATGCTTCGGACTCTGGACAAAGAAGATGTACAGCTTTCATCGGATATGCTGGTCATCGCAGACGAGAAAATTCCCATCGCTCTAGCCGGTGTCATCGGTGGAGAAAAATCGGGTATCGGTACGTCGACACGAGATGTTTTCATCGAAAGTGCTTGTTTCGATCCTATTTCGATTCGAATGACCAGCAAGAAGATAGGGATTCAGACCGATGCTTCTTACCGCTTCGAAAGAGGAGCCGATCCTTCTTTTGCGCCTGAAGCTGCCCGTATGGCGGCCTCTCTTCTAGCCAGACTTGGAGGACAGCCGACAGTTGGAATCATTGATGTATACCCCAAACCGAGAAAAGAGAAATCTGTAATCCTTCGCCACAACCGAATCATGGAGCTTTTAGGAATGAAAGTGGAGAAAGATTTCATCGAGCGTACATTTTCAGACTTGGGATTTTCCGTGGAAAAACAGAATGAGGAAGCGTGGAAAATTTATGTTCCCGCTTTTAGGGTGGATATCGACAGAGAAGCGGACCTGATCGAAGAGGTTGCCCGGTTCTACGGATACGAAAAAATTCCTTCAGTGTTTGTTCCTCTAAAAGAGATGCCTCCGGTTTCCGAATCCAAACAGAGGAGGATAAACGGCATACGTCACGTCTTTCTTCATGAGGGATTTGATGAAGCCCTCAATTTCAGCTTCATGGATCCGGAGAAACTCAATGTTTTTGAAACCACGAATGAACCCATTGGAATAAGGAATCCGGTTTCCACCAAAGCATCCGTTTTACGCACCACGCTTCTGGACGGGCTTCTTGCGAATGTCGCCTGGAATGTCAATAGAGGAGTTGAGGGTGTTCATCTCTTTGAAGTGGGAAATACCTACTTGTGGGTAAATGATTCCAGGCTGGAAAAATTATCCCTTGGCTTTGTGGCGACCGGGAAAGTGGGAGAGGCACACTGGAAAAAAGGACAGGATGAAACAGATTTTTTCCGGATCAAGGGGACATGCGAGTCTTTTATGACCCACCTTAATTTTGTTCCCTATTCTTTCCAGCAAAAGGAGCATAGTTTTTTTCAAACAGGGTTTTGTCTGGCTCTTCTCTATAAGGGAGAAATCATCGGACATCTTGGAAAGCTGAAGGAAAAAATTTTAGCCGCTTTTTCGCTGAAAGAAACTGTTTATGCGGCTGAATTGAACATCGGCAGCCTTTTGGCCAGACAGCCTTCGCCCCTTATCTATAAGCCGGTTGGAAAATATCCCAGCGTGGTCAGAGACATGTCCTTTATTGTCGACCAAAAGGTTACTTACAACGAGCTTAAGGAAGGTGTGGACTCATTATCCATTCCAACTTTGGAGAGTTTCGAGCTGTATGACCGTTTTTCCGGTTCCTCCATTCCTATTGGCACAGTCAGCTTATCTTTCCGGTTTGTATTCAGGCATCCGGAGAGAACCCTGCTTACCGAAGAGGTTGATAATTTTTTAAAGAGAATTATGGCTTCCATAGGGAAGAAATTTAGTGTACAACTCAGGGAAGGAGGGAAAATTGACAACTGAAATTGAAAGGATTAAAATACTGGAGGGGAAAATATCCCATGTCGCTGAGTATATGCGAAGTCTTCTTGACGAAAATCAAAAACTTAAGAAAGAGATCCAGGAGTTAAAATCGGAAAAAGGCGATTTTGTACAGCAAGCAAAAAGAGCGGAAAAGCTTGATACGGATATCAAGCGGTACAAAGCGGACAGAGAAGTTGTCAGGGAGAAAATTGAGGCGTTGATAGAAAAAATAGATCAGCTCGGAATATGAAAGAAAAAATCATCGAAATTGAAATTTATGGACAGAAATATAAGATTAGAGTCAAAGGAGAAGAGGATGAAAAATATATTGGCCGATTGACTTCGTATGTTGATCAAAAAATGCGCGAAGTTTCTACGAAGTCGAATTCGGTTGATGTTCTAAAAATCGCTGTTTTGGCGGCGTTGAACATCGCTGACGAATTCTTTTTATGTCAGAAAAAAATCGATCAACTGGATGAAGTTATCGGCCAACTGGAGCATGAGATAGAAAGTCTGGAGGTACGTTTTAAAAGCGATGAAAATAAATTTGATCGTGTCAAGGGAGCTAACCGATAGAACAGGATTGTCTTTAGATAAGGTATTGCAAAGGCTAACGCTGTTTTTTTCGAGGATATCAGGAGCCATTCTGCGTAAATTCTTTTATCATTCCCATCAACCCGGATTTATTGAGCAATCTTGCATGGTTTCCGCTCAAAGGCGGGATCTTAAGGGGATTACATTTCGTTTCAGCTAAAATTATTTTCGTCTATCCTTTCTGACTTTCTTCATCTCCTTTGATTCACCTATAAGGAGGTGATCAAAGTGAATTTTTCAATAGGAATTCTTATCGGAGCCCTTTCCGTTTTAATTGTTGGTGTGGTTTTTGTTTTGATCAAAAAAACCACGGGAGCCCGGTCCGTTTTCAAAGCCAAAGAAGCGGCTGACAAGATCGTCGATCAAGCAAAAAATGAAGCCGAACGAATCGAAAGGGAAGCCTCCATAGAGGCTAAAGAAAAACTTCTCAATCTGAAAGCTGATTTTGAGAGACAGACACGGGAAAGACGAAAAAAGTTTAACGACCAAGAAAGACGTCTTGTCCACAAAGAAGAAAATCTGGAACGGCGCGTCCAATCCCTTGAGAGAAAAGAACGTGATTTATACCAGAAGGAACGGTCGCTTTATTCTAAAGAAAAAGAGATCGGTGAGCAAAAAAGTAAATACGAGGATATGCTGAAAAAAGCGGTCGAAGAAATGGAAAGGATTTCCGGCCTCAGTCGCGAGGAAGCCAAAAAAGAACTGGCCCGTAAGGTCGAAGATGAAGCCAAGCTTGAAGCGGTCCAGGCTCTTCGACGGATCGAGGAGGAAACGAGGGGAAAAAGCGAGATTTTAGCCAAAGAAATCATCAGCCAGGCCATTCAAAGGACGGCTGCGGAACATGTTGTCGAGACCACAGTATCGGTTGTTGACCTTCCTTCGGATGATATGAAGGGCAGGATTATTGGCCGGGAAGGCCGGAATATCCGAGCTTTGGAGTTGGCGACCGGAGTGGATATCATCGTCGACGACACACCGGAAGCGGTTATCCTGTCCAGCTTCGATCCTATTCGCCGGGAAATGGCACGACTGGCTCTTGAAAAGCTTGTTGTTGACGGCCGGATCCATCCTGCCCGGATTGAAGAGGTTGTTGACACGGTAAAACAGGAGCTTGATGAAAAAGTGAAACAGGAAGGGGAATCCGTTGTTCTTGAGCTGCAGATTCAAAACCTGCATCCGGAACTTGTAAAACTGTTGGGGAAACTTAGATACAGAACCAGTTACGGGCAGAATGCGCTTCAGCATTCCAAGGAAGTGGCTTATCTGTCGGCTTTAATGGCCAGAGAGTTGAATTTAGACACCCAGGTGGCTCTGCGGGCCGGACTTCTTCATGACATCGGAAAGGCCGTGGACAAAGATATCGAAGGCACCCACACAGAGTTGAGCGTGGATCTTGCCAAAAAATACGGAGAAATCGAGCCCGTTGTACAGGCCATTGCGTCGCACCATCGTGATGTTGATTTCCCTTCGATCGAAGCGGTCCTGGTTCAGGCCGCGGATACCCTGTCCGCCGCCCGGCCGGGAGCCCGCCGTGAATTGCTGGAAACATATATCAAAAGACTGGAGAAGCTGGAAGAGATTGCGACTTCCTATGAAGGTGTAGCCAAAGCATTTGCTCTTCAAGCAGGAAGAGAAATCCGGATTATTGTTGAAGCTCAGAAAACATCGGATGAACAGGCGGTGCTGGCGGCGAAAGATATTGCCCAAAAGATCAAAGAGGAACTGGATTATCCGGGACAGATCAAGGTAACGGTTATCCGGGAGATGAGAGCTGTTGAGTATGCCCGGTAAGATACGAGTTTTATTCATAGGAGATATTATCGGGCGCCCTGGACGCAGGGTCCTTAAAAAATTCCTCCCTAGGATGATTGAAGAGTCCGGCCCGACGTTTATTATAGCCAATGGTGAAAACACGGCCGGTGGAGTCGGGATAACGGAAAAGGTCGGTCAGGAACTTTTTGAGTGGGTCGATGTTCTTAGTTCCGGCAACCACGTCTGGGATAAAAAAGAGGGGATCTCTTATATCGATAGAGAACCAAAAATTCTCAGGCCGGCGAATTATCCTCCAGGGAGTCCCGGGAAAGGATCCGGTGTTTTTTTGGATAAAAACGGGGAAAAAATTGGTGTTTTAAATCTGCAGGGAAGGGTGTTCATGGAGCCCATAGATTGTCCTTTTCGAACGGCAGACAGGGAGCTTGAAAACCTTCACCGTGAAACAACCGCCATAATCATTGATTTTCATGCTGAAGCCACATCAGAAAAGCAGGCATTGGGTTGGTATCTTGACGGTCGCGTTTCCGCCGTTATAGGAACGCACACCCATGTGCCCACCGCTGATGAAAAAATTCTACCAGGGGGGACAGCCTACATCACGGATGTAGGAATGGCGGGAGGATATATTTCCGTTATTGGCATTCGGCGGGATCAGGCCATCAAGAGATTTTTAACATCACGACCCCAGCATTTTGAACCCAGCAAAGAAGGGAATTTTTTATCAACCGTCGTTTTTGACATCGATCCTCGCTCAGGCAAAGCTTCTTCGATAAAGAGAAAAATTTTCGCAGAGGAAAACATTGAATGAAAAGGCCAATCTGAAAGCGGATGAAGTTTATTCGGTCTCGGAGATCACTCGTTTTATCAAGCTGCAGTTAGAGACATCTTTTCCTCTCATATGGGTTGAAGGGGAAATTTCAAACTTTCATCGTCACCATTCGGGTCATCTGTATTTTACGTTGAAAGATGAGTCCAGCCAGTTGAAGGGAGTCATGTGGCGTTCCCTGGCGGAGAAGATACGTTTTGATTTAAAAGATGGACTTCAAGTCGTCTGCCGGGGAAGTATCAATGTGTATGAGCCTAGGGGAGAATACCAGCTTATGGTTCAACTGGTCGAACCAAAAGGCAAAGGCGCTCTGCAGTTGGCGTTCGAACAGTTGAGAGATAAACTCAAAAAGGAGGGACTGTTTGATACGCAGCATAAGAAAAAACTCCCTCTATTCCCCAAAAAGGTCGGCATCGTCACTTCTCCCCGCGGGGCGGCTATTGTTGATATTCTTCAAACCCTGGAACGACGTTTTGCCCGCCTTCATATCCTTATTTATCCGGTAAGGGTTCAGGGAGAAGGGGCGGCTGATGAGATCGTCGAAGGAATAGATTTTTTAAGCCGTATTCCAGATTTGGATGTAATCATCATTGGAAGAGGAGGAGGATCCATCGAGGACCTCTGGGCTTTCAATGAAGAATCGGTGGCTCGCGCTGTTTTCGATTGTCCCGTGCCTGTTATTTCCGCCGTGGGTCATGAGATCGATTTCACTATTTCCGATTTTGTTGCTGATATTCGGGCTTCCACTCCTTCTATCGCTGCGGAAATGCTCATCGAAAAGGAACAGGCTTTTGAAGAGCGCATCCTGAATTCGGAAAAACGCATAATCCAGCAGACGAAGCTGTCTCTCCAGCAGCAAAGCAACAAGGTTTTTCGCCTTATTCATCACCGGGCCTTCCAGAATTTTAAAATTCGTCTTCTGAACCAAGAGCAAAGGGTTGATGAGCTTGAAACAAGAGTATGGAATTTTCTTTCAAGCAGACATGCCGAGATAAAACAGCATGGTTCCCGGCTCGATCTTCTGAGTGAAAAGCTGAGAAACGGCATGGTTGGGCTTTTGGAAAAATGGAACTCACGGTGGGAAAAAACCGTAACCCAGTTGCATAACCTCAGCCCTCTGAATATACTCAAGAAAGGATATACGCTCTGCTGGAAGAACGGAGGCCGTTCGTTTATCAGGGATATAGAAGAGATCGACGTGAACGATGATATCATCGTGACCTTTTACAAGGGAAATTTTTCTTGTACGGTAAAAGAAGTCGACAGGAAAAAACTTATTGAATCATATATCAAGGAATCATGATGAAAACATTGTTGAGCTTTGGCAGAGGGAAAGTATTCATTAACTTGGTTAAACGAGAGGAATATAAATGAAAGATATCAGTTTTGAAAAGGCTCTCGAAGACCTGGAAAACACGGTCGAAAAATTGGAAAAAGGCGGTCTTTCATTGAATGAATCCCTTGCTTTATTTGAAAAAGGGATAAAACTGGCCAAGTTTTTGAGGCAGGAACTAGAAAAGGCTGAGAAGAAGATAGAGATTTTTTTGAAGGATGAAGAAGGAAACGTTAAGAAGGCGCCTTTTGCCTCAACCGGTGATGAAGGGGAATCTTCGAATGAGGAGGATCCTTCCCGAGATGAAGATAGCGGCGATCTGCCTTTTTAAAAAACCATGGTTTTAACAGATTTATTTTTTAGAAATAATGAATCGTTTGGCATAATTTCCATTCTTTCTCGTGTGAATTTCCCGAGGATTTATGATCGATGGGAAGTGAAATGAGCAGAATATTGGATACTATTAAGGGGCCGCAAGATATAAAGAAACTTTCTTTAAGGCAGCTTTCCCAATTGGCCACAGAGATCAGGGCTTACATCATCGAAGTAGTTTCCCGAAACGGAGGGCATCTTTCGTCGAATCTGGGGGCTGTTGAGATTTCATTGGCTCTCCACTATGTTTTCAACAGCCCGCAGGATAAAATTATATGGGATGTTGGACACCAATGTTACACCCATAAAATTATTACGGGAAGAAAGGATCAGTTCAGGAATGTAAGGCGCAATCCGGGAATTTATGGATTTCCGGTTCGCGAAGAAAGCGAACACGACATATACAACACGGGACATGCTTCAACAGCACTTTCGGCCGCTATGGGTTTTGCCACCGCCCGTGCGAGAAAAAAGGAAAAACATGAGGTGGTTGCCGTCGTCGGCGATGGAGGTTTAACGGGAGGCATTTCATGGGAAGCTCTCAATCAGATCGGCCATCAGCGGGAAAAGATCATCATTGTCCTTAATTATAATGAGATGTCCATTTCCTACAATGTCGGCGCCCTTTCCAAGTATCTTTCCTATTTGGTTTCCGGGCGGTATTATCTCAGAGTCAAAGACCAGGTGAAATCCATTCTCAAATCGGTTCCCCTGGTCGGCTGGCCCTTGATCAAATTGGGCCGGGCTTTTGAGGAAGCCATCAAAAAAACATTTTTCCCCGGTTTGGTGTTCGAAGAGCTGGGAATCAAGTATACGGGTCCTGTCCAGGGACACAGCTTAGGCTCTTTGATCGAAGTTTTTGAGGATGCCAAAAAGTACGATGGTCCTACATTGATCCTTTGTGTCACCCAAAAAGGAAGAGGATACACTCCGGCTATCAATAATCCGGAGAGATTCCATAGTGCAAAACCTTTTGACGTCAAGACAGGACGCCCTCTATCTCAGGGTAAGGTTCCCTCGTATTCATCCGTTTTTGGACAGACGGTCGTAAAACTTGCCAGAAAAGACAACAAGATTATCGCCATCACTGCGGCTATGCCTGAAGGAACAGGCCTGGGGGCTTTTTCTGGAGAATTCCCCGGCCGTTTTTTCGATGTCGGAATAGCGGAGCAGCATGCCGTTGATTTTGCCTCGGGTCTTTCCCTGAGCGGATTCAAACCTATTACGGCCATTTATTCCACCTTTTTGCAAAGAGCTTATGATCAACTCTATCATGATATCTGTTTGATGGATATTCCGGTTGTTTTCGCCCTCGACAGGGCGGGAATTGTCCCTGACGACGGCCCTACTCACCAGGGGATCAACGACATCGTCTACCTTCGGCATCTCCCCAATATGATTGTTATGGCGCCCAAAGATGAAAATGAGCTTCAACATATGATTTATTCCGCCCTGACTTACAAACATCCGGCCGCCATCCGTTTCCCCAAGGCGAAAGGATTTGGGATTCCTTTGGATGAAAAACTGCGGCTTCTTCCTTTAGGGAAAGCTGAAATGCTGAAAGAAGGCCGGGACCTTATGATTGCCTACGGCAGCATGGTTTATTCCGCGCTTGAAGCAGCGGAAATTCTGGAAAAGGAAGGGATCAGCCTGGCGGTGATGAATGCCCGTTTTGCCAAGCCTCTGGACGAAAAGTTGATTCTCGACAAGGTGAGACCAAAAGGGACTGTGGTTACGGTTGAAGAAGGTGTTATCGCCGGAGGATTCGGAAGTGCCGTACGGGAGATGTTGGACAATGAGGGGAAATTTGATCTCTGTTTCCTGAGAATCGGCCTGCCCCTTGACATTTATCCTTTAGGCAAGATCGATCAGATCAAAAAGGCGCTTCATGTGGATACAGAAGGTCTTTGCCGCCGGATCAGGGATTTTTATGGGAAAAAATAAGGAAGAAGGCAGGCTAGAAAATAAAGGCGAATAATTTTCACAATTCGTGGGTGCGCCGGCGCATAAAAAATTCATAACATCTTATTTTTCATTCATTTAGGGAACCATACTGTTTTGTGTCCAGAAACGGACAATAAATGTTCATAATTGGACATTGCAGAAGAAGTACGGTTCAAAATATCCCATAAGAAAAATGGGAACGTTTTTTGCAGTGTAAATTAAAAAACATAAAGGAATGAGGAGTAATAGAATATGAAAAAAAAATGTTTGGCGGTCATTCCTTTTTACCTGTTCTTTATCACATCCGTGTCCTTCTCCAGCCCCTGTCCCACGGATAAAAGAGCCGGGAAAACTTTGACCCAACTTAAAGAAAAGACCATTGCGGCCGCTCAGGTTTCTTATAACTGGCCGCAGTCACCGCCTGAAGCTCAAGGGTTCAATTCTGAAATATTTGAGAAAGCTTCACGACACGCCGAAAAACTGGGATTTGTCAACAGCCTCCTGGTCGTTCGAAATGGATACCTTATTCATGAGGAGTATTTCAACGGGATCGACAAGGATACGCCTCAAAAAATAGCATCCGTTTCAAAGAGTTTTATCGGGGCCCTCGTCGGCATTGCTCTAAGGGAAGGATTGATGACGCTTGACCAGAAAATGATTGATTTTTATCCCGACTACGTCACTCCCAACATGGATCCGAGGAAAAATGATATCACTATTAGGCATTTGCTTCAGATGCTTGGGGGATTTTGGGATGTTGACACCATGTACTCTTCCAACCGAATTAAATATGCCATCGAGTACATTCCGCTCTATAGTGATCCCGGGACCGCCTTCCACTACAGTACGATCGGCGTTCATCTTTTATCCGGTATTATAACGAGGTCCAGCGGTATGAGCACTCTGGATTTCGCCCAAATGTTTCTTTTTGATCCCCTGGAAATATCAGTGGCTGCTTGGTCCCAAGATCCGGCGGGTATCTATACGGGAGGCTTCGGCATGGAATTTACGCCGAGGAACATGGCCCGTTTTGGGTACTTATATCTACAGGAAGGGGAAATCAAAGGGATTCGAATCATATCCGAAAATTACCATCAAGAATCCAGGATCCCCTCTGATCTCTCAGAAAATGAATTGGCAGGTTGCGATGCCGTCCAAGAGAGCGGTTATGGATATCTCTGGTGGATTGCAAAAATGGGAGATACCTGGACTTACCTCGCCCGGGGTTCAGGGGGGCAGTATATTATTGTTATTCCCGAACTGAAGATGGTCATAGTCCTGACCGGAAAAGTTTTGTATTATTCCGCTTTTCATCATGTGGCCAATTTCCGGCTTTTTGCTTATCTGATCCTTTATCCCATTCGCGATTGGCTGGGTGATCCTCCCTTTGCACCGGATAATGTTCAAGGGGCCAAGCGCATCAACCGCTCCCTGGCCCAGGTTGAATATGTCAATGAAATAACCTGGGAATCGTCCTCCAGAAATCAGGGCCTCGGTGTCATTGAGTACAGGATATACAACATTCATTCCGCTTCAAAAAAAGAGCTTTTGGCCAAGGTGGATCCCGGCACATGCGTTTTCCTTCATAGAGGATCCGAAGTCCAGAAAGAATCAGAGCATATCTACGGCATTACTGCCGTCACCAATGACCTAAAGGAGAGCATTCCGGCTTTTGTCATTATTTATAGCCCGGAAGAAGGAGAGTATCCGTGAAAAAATGGCATTTTATATGGCCCCTTTTGTTTCTTATCGCCGTCGGACTGCAAGCCGAAGAAAAATCCGGTTTGCGTTTTCAAGTGGAATTTTATGGGGGATTCAGTACGGCCAAACCTGAAGACCTCAATTTGGCTTGTGATGCAGAAGAAAAATTAAACGCGTTTTTATATAACGGGAAATATGAATACCTGAATCAAATCCATTATATTGATTCTTATTCCTATTCGAGGAGCGGAGACTACAAAAGAATAAAACATGTTTTCCCTTTCGGTTTCAAGGTTAAGGCGATGAGCAGCTCCGGTTTGGGAGTATCTTTAGGATTTAAATATTTTTGCAAAACACAAGAGTCTTATCCGAAGGAAGAATTTTCGATCATCGAAAACAGCGGACGATCATCTCAGGAAGTGCTCGAATATTCTCCCCTTCAATTGGGAATGGAAGGCAAGTGTTTTACGGTCGGACTGCATCTCGGAAGAGACCTCGGAAACATGTTCCGGATTGAAGGTTATCTCTCCCCCGGCCTGGTTTTTGGGAATTTTACATATTCTATGACTCAGAATAATCATTTGTATTACGGAGACAGTGGCCTGGAGTTTGATTATCCGTATTCCATGGAACTGCGGGGCAAAGGGAAAGGATTGGCTTTTGATGCCGGTTTTCAGTTTTATATGAAGCTGTCCAATCATTTACGGTTATTCTTTATGGGTGGCTACAGCTATCAGCAAGTGAAAAACCTCTCCGGACATGGCGAGCAGAATGTGTTTGGTGATTCGCAGAACTGGGAGGGAAACATCTATTTGATTGAAGAACCCTATAGTGAACCCTGGGGAAAAGAACAAATTTCTTTCTTATCCAATATTGATGTCTTAGTGGAGTATTACATGAAAAGGAAGATGAACCTCAATATGTCCGGGCTGTCTATCAATATAGGAATGGCCTTTAGAATTTGACGAGAATATAGATCTTTTTGTTAACCCCGGCAGCCTCTTTCATCCCATATGTTTCCCTGGAAATTTTCCCCATGTTGAGACTCTCCCTCTGCCCTGAATGATCCCTCCTCTCTAGATGTCGTGAATAATGCAGGCCGAACGGCTTGGTGCGTTTTTGTGGCCGTTGACCTTGTCGTTTTGGGTATGATAATCTTATTTCACGATGTCGGCGGGAGGGAAGAACGGAACTTTTTTGATGTGCTTGGTGAAGGGCTGAAAAGGGAATTCCTGAAAATTCATTATTTCTTGAGAGTTAGGAAGCGATGTTGAGAGAAAGAGCAGACCGTGTTATGGTCAGTCGTGGATTGGCTGAAAGCCGTCAGAAAGCGCAAGCCCTGATTATGTCCGGGGTTGTTTGGACGGATGGAAGGCGTGTCGAAAAACCGGGCCAGCTCCTTTCACCTGATCAAAAGCTTTCGGTCAAGGAAAAGATGCCCTTTGTTGGACGCGGCGGATTAAAATTGGCAGAAGCCCTGGATGTCTTCCGGATTTCTCCGAAGGGAAAGACGGCGGCTGATTTGGGTGCCTCAACAGGGGGTTTTACGGATTGCCTGTTGCAGAGAGGAGCCCGCCGGGTTTATGCGGTGGACGTGGATACACGGCAGCTGGATTGGCGTCTGAGAAGTGATGAAAGAGTCATCCTTATCGAAAAGAACGCCCGTTATCTTGGCCGTGAAGATTTTGCGGATCCTGTAAATCTGATAACCCTGGATTTGTCCTTCATTTCCCTTCTGAAGGTGCTTCCGGCGGTTTTTACTTTTTTGACGGACGGTGTGCTTTTGACTCTGATAAAACCCCAATTTGAGGTGGGACGGAAACAGGTCGGCAAAAAAGGAATTGTTCGGGATCCCGCGCTTCACAGGGAAATTCTCTTTAGAGTCATTCAGGAAGCCCGGAAAATGGGTTTTTTCTTTCAGGATGTTATAAAATGTACCGTCCGCGGACAAAAGGGTAACCGTGAGTATTTCGCCCGTTGGACATTGGGCGGAGATACCAAAAACGGTATATCCGTCGAAAAAAAGGTCGAGAAGGCGGTTTATCATGAATAAAATTAATAAAGTAGGGTTTGTCATCAAACCTCATGCACTGGAGATCGAAAAGATTATCCGGAAGCTTTCCTCCTTTTTCAAGCAGCGCTCCATAGATGTGGTTCTGGAAACCTTTGCGGCGGAGAAGCTGGGGGAAGGTCCAGGCATTCCGCGCGAAAAGGTGCCGGAAAATGTTGATATGGTCATTGTACTCGGAGGTGACGGCACCCTCCTCAGTATCGCCCATCTTGCCGCTCAAAAAGACATCCCCGTTTTGGGCGTTAATCTGGGCAAATTGGGCTTCTTAACCGAAGTTCCCCTGGCGGAAATGTTCCTTACCCTGGAGGTCTTTCTCAGCGGGGACGCCTCGGTTGTTCATCCACGGAGGATGCTGAAAGCTTCCAGCGCGAGGAACGTCTACCACTGTTTGAACGATGTCGTCCTGACCAAAGGCGCCCTGGCCAGGATGGTTCATATTCGAATTTGGATAAACGAAAAAGAAATCGCCGTGTTGAGGGCTGACGGACTCATCCTGTCTACGCCCACAGGGGCGACAGCCTATTCGCTTTCTGCTGGCGGGCCGATCGTCGAGCCCCAGGTTCCGGCTATTGTTCTATCGCCCATCTGTCCCCATACTCTGACATTTCGGCCGATGGTCATATCTTCCGAGAGCAGGATCAAGGTAACGCTGGAAACAGCGGGCGAAAGGGTTTTTTTGACTTTAGATGGACAGCGGGGGGAAGCCATGAATGAGAATGATGAGGTCGAGGTCTGCCGGAGTGACCTTTCCCTGCAGCTTATCGCATCCCCGGAAAGGAACTATTTTTCTCTTCTTCATGACAAGCTGGGATGGGGATAAACGGCAAAGGTAACAAAATTGGATAAAACATACAACCTGGTAACTCTGAGGGAGACAATCTGCGGTAACGGCATTTTGTATAAAACTCCGTTCGGCCGTCGGCATCTCCTTTATGCGGACTACACCGCCTCCGGCAGAGGTTCGAGTATTATTGAAGATAAAATGGCCGATATCCTGAAATCCTACGCTAATACGCACACAGAGGATGATTACACGGGTAAATATTCGAGCATCCTGCTTAAAAAAGCGGAAGAAAAGATCAAATCCCATGTGAATGCCGGACCTGGAGGGAAAATCATTGCCACCGGTTCGGGAACAACGGGCGCGCTTAAAAAGCTTCAGGAAATTCTCGGTGTGACTATTCCCCCGGCTGCGAAAGAAGATTTGTTCAGGATGGTGTCATCCTCTTGCCCCGAGATGCGCAAGGAATGGGATAATAGGCTCCCGGTTGTTTTTATCGGCCCCTATGAGCATCATACCAACGAACTGATGTGGCGGGAGGCTCTTGTGCATGTGGAGGTGATTCCGTTCGACAGCCGGGGCCGGCTTGACCTGGCCGTCCTTGAGGAACGACTGTCTGATGTGAAATACAAGAACAGGCGAAAGATGGGATCTTTTTCGGCGGGATCCAACATTACGGGAATCCGGACTCCCGTTTATGATGTTGCCCGTATCTGCCACAGGCATCATTCCCTGGTTTTCTTTGATTTTGCCGCGGTGGCTCCTTACGTCGAGATCGATATGAACCGGGATAAAGAATGCTTTTTTGATGCGATATTTTTCTCTCCTCATAAATTTCTTGGCGGACCGGGCACGAGCGGGATTCTTGTCTTTAACGAGAAGATATATAGAAAGGACCTTTCTCCCACAACAGCCGGAGGTGGTACGGTTACTTTTGTCGGTTTTTCGGATCATGATTTTTGCGAGGATATCGAAACCAGGGAAAAAGCAGGCACTCCTCCCATTTTACAAACCATTAAAGCAGGTCTTGTTTTGGACCTCAAGGAAAAGATCGGAGTGAAAAAGATCGAACAGGTTGAAGCTGAACATACAAAATATTTCCTTGAGAATTTGAGTAAAATCCAGAACCTGGATCTGGTCGGAGATATTTCTTCCCGGGGAAGAGTGTCCATTGTTTCCTTCAATATCAAGCATAAGGATCGCATCCTGCATCCCAAATTTGTCACACGTTTGATGAATGACCTTTTCGGTCTTCAGTCCCGCGCGGGATGCAGCTGTGCCGGGCCTTATGGACATGTCCTGTTGGGGATTGATGAAAAACAATCACAAGAACTAAGATCATGTATCCTGAATGGTTATGAAGGGTTGAAACCGGGCTGGGTCCGGGTCAATATACATTACACTCTCAGCAAGGAAGACATAAACTTTCTTATCGATGTAATCGCATTTATCGCAAGGGCAGGGCATCTTTTTTTGAAAAAATATGTTTTTAATAAAAAGACGGGCGAGTGGCGTTTTCTGGATTTTAAAGAAGACATGCCGGAATTCAGCCTGGACAGCGATTTTGCTCCGGAAAAAATCGATCGGTCCGAAATTCCCATGCTTCGTTCTTCCTATTTTAAAGAGGCGGAAAAATACGCGGCAAACCTTTCTTCAGAGCCGGAACCCCTTTTTCAGCGGGATCCCGACCATATCGAGCGATTGAAATATTTTTATTATGTTCATGCAGGTTAAGACCCCTTCATTTTCACATGCTTCTCCTGAATCCGCCCCGGTCTCACCCTTTGACTTGTGGTGAATGCAGGGAGAATTAGGATTCAAACTGTCAAGGTTTCAGGTGGGATGATGGATTTTTCTCCTTGAGAGGCCCTGAAAGATCCCGGGGGATCAATTCGCTCAAGTTGACTTTTTTGTGTACTGACATTAAGATTGTTACCTCCAAAGGTAAGTGGATCATGCATGTTGTTTTTGTCACCCCTGAAGTCTCTCCTTTTGCCAAATCCGGGGAGCTGGCCGACTTTTCTGCTTCCCTTCCCAAGTACTTGGCCGGTTTGGGCATGGATGTATCCCTGTTCATGCCTCGATACAGGAGACCGGAAATTGATTCTATGGTTTTGGAGAAGGTCGGTTCTTCACTTTCAGTCCCTGTCGGTTCCGATAACTTCAAAGCGGACATATATAAATGCGAAATGGGAAAATTTGAGGTCCACTTTGTGGACAACCCCAAATATTTTTTACGGGATAACATTTACGGAACGGGTACGGGGGAATTCCTCGATAACGACGAACGTTTTATCTTTTTTAACAGAGCGATTCTGGAATTTTTAACTGGCGGGAGCAAGCCGGTGGATATCCTGCACTGTAACAATTGGCCTACGGCCCTCATTCCCGTTTTTTTAAAGACTCATTACAGGAATTCCTTCCCCTTGAAAAACACCGCTTCGGTTTTGACCCTTCACAATATAGCTTTCCAGGGAAGCTTCCCCCCTGAAACTCTTTCTTTAACCGGTTTAAACTGGGATTACTTCAATTCAGGCAAGCTTGCCTTTAACGGACAGGTTAATTTTCTGAAAGCGGGATTGATTTATGCCGATGTATTCAACACGGTTAGTTCTACTTACAAACGAGCCATTATGACGGCCAAACACGGGTTTGGTCTTCAGGATATTCTCAGAGGGAAAAAAGATGTTTTTTTCTCCATAAGAAACGGTATTGATTGTGAAACGTGGAATCCGGAAACCGATCCTTATCTCGTTTCCAATTACCGTCCGGGCGAAATAGAAAAAAAGAGGAACAACAAGAGGGATCTCATCAAAGAATTCGAAGGTTCTATCTCTTTTGATGTCCCACTCATCGGGCTCGTTTCATATATGTCCGCTCCGAAAGGATTTGATATTTTGGCTGAAGCTATGGAGGACTTGATGTCCCTTGATATCGGCCTCGTCATTCTTGGCCGGGGTGAGGAGAGATATGAAAAGCTGATGAAGAGTTATCAGAAAAAATATCCAAAAAATATGGCAGTAAAACTTGATATGAGTCCGGCTTTGATTCATAAAGTTGCGGCAGGCGCCGACCTCCTTCTTATCCCCTCACTCTATGAACCCTGCGGTTTGAACCAGCTTTACGGCTTCCGTTACGGAACCGTTCCTATTGTTAGAAATACGGGTGGTTTGGGAGAAACGGTCAAGCATTTTTCAAAAAAGACAAGAAAAGGGAATGGTTTTGTGTTTAAGGAATATTCGGCCGCCTCTTTATTGGCTGCAGTGAAAGAGGCTCTTGATTGTTACCATAAACCTGCTTGTTGGCGGAAGTTGATAAAGGCGGGACCTACCGAGAATTTTTCCTGGGAAAGGGCGGCTAAGCGCTACCTCAGACTTTATCATAAAGCTTATCAATTGAGGAGGAGGAGAAAATATTGACCGAGAATTTAAAAAATGTTGAAGACAGCACGTTCGAGGAAGATGTTCTAAAAAGCAGCTTGCCCGTGATCGTCGATTTTTGGGCTGAATGGTGTGCTCCCTGTCACATGGTCACACCCGCTTTGGAGTCCATTGCAAGGAAATATGAAGGAAAACTCAAGGTAATGAAGATGAATGTCGATGAAAACATGAAATCTCCCTCAAAATATGGAATTCGCAGCATTCCGACCCTTCTCTTTTTCAAGTCAGGGGAAGTGAAAGAAACCCTTATCGGTGCTGTCCCCCAGGAAAAGATTGAAGAATTAATCACCAGAGTTCTATGAACGAGAAATATGAGATTATTATCGTCGGGGCAGGGCCGGCCGGAATGGCCGCCGCCGTT
Organism: Candidatus Aminicenantota bacterium; assembly: GCA_016927475.1. Classification (GTDB taxonomy): domain Bacteria; phylum Acidobacteriota; class Aminicenantia; order Aminicenantales; family Aminicenantaceae; genus JAFGMO01. Next base: position 60,974 of record JAFGMO010000039.1, on the reverse strand, counting down.
TATACGGGCCGTGCCAGGTTGAAAACTCTCGTTCTGGAGAAGGGAATTCCCGGCGGCCAGATCCTTTTAACGGATTTTGTCGAAAATTACCCTGGTTTCCCAGAAGGTATTGCTCCTTTTGAGTTGATGGGCGATTTTCGAAAGCATGTTGAAAAGTTCGGGGCGACGATTGAAACGGGAGAAGCAAGTGGTGTATCCTTTGGAGATGGACTTTGGACGGTAAGCGCCGGAGATAAAAAATTCAGCGCACCTGTTGTGATTGTAGCTTCAGGCTCGGCTTATCGCAGGATCAATGTTCCCGGTGAAGCCCGTTTGACCGGACGGGGAGTATCTTATTGTGCCACCTGCGACGGGGCTTTTTTCAAGGAGCGGGATGTGGCTATTGTCGGTGGAGGAGATCATGCCTTGACAGAAGCTCTTTTTTTGACGAAATTCGCCAAGTCCGTCAAGGTCATACACAGGAGGAATAAACTTCGTGGAGAAAAGATTCTCCAAGAGAGAGTTTTTGATAATAAAAAAATAGAAGTCGTCTGGGACAGTGTGGTTGAAGAAATGTCCGGTCAGGAACATTTGGAATTTGTAACGGTTAAAAATGTCAAGACGGGACGTGTTTCCCGCATAGATTTGGAGGGAATTTTTATCGCTGTCGGGATGGACCCCAATTCTGGTTTTGTGAAGGGCGTTCTTGATCTCGATAAGTGGGGTCAGATCAAGGCCAAACCGGACATGTCCACTTCGCAGCCGGGTATCTTTGCTGCCGGAGATATTACCGATATTTGTCCGGAACAGATGGCTATAGCTGTTGGCTCAGGGGTTGTCGCCGCCTTGTCGGCGGTTGATTTTATTGAGAAACTCTAAAAGGCGGAGTGTGCCATCCTGATGTTTTGAAAGGTGGTGTTTAATGCCTTTGATTGAGATCCGTATGATGGAGGGCCGGACGGATTCCCAGAAGAAAGCACTGCTGGATTCCGTCACCCGGGCTGTTCAAGACTCCCTGGGGGTTCCTCTTTCATCCATTCGAGTCTGGATCCAGGAATTTTCACCCCATGAGTATATGATTGCAGGTGAGCTGGCCGCCGATAAAAAACGTAGAGAAGAAAAATAATTACAACGTTTGTGTCTTGATCGGCATTCATTTTTTCAGGAGGGTGAATGCGGATTTTGTTAATTATACTTTGAAGTCGTTTTTCCTGAGGAAAATTGTTTTTTGTCCGGAATGGTTCTTTTTCTGATGAAAAGAATGGAGGTTATTCCTATGCATCGGTATGTCGTACAAAGGTTTTGTTTTCTGATGGTCTTTCTCTTCTTTTTTTGTTCGGGGTTTTCATCTGCAGGAGAGGATTCATTTGATGGAGAATCCGTTGATTCGGTTATAAAAGCTCTTTATGCCTCGATTTCTTTTGAGAAGGGGGAATTCCCGGATTTGGAGAGATTGCGTGCCTTGTTTGCTCCGGGTGCGTGTTTCGTTCGCCTAAAAGAACAAGGATTGGACCGGATGGATGCCTCATCCTTTATCACTTCCTTTTCTGAAAGGATTAAGACCGGAGAAATTGAGAGTTTTTATGAAGCCGAGGTTGGGCGGCGGGAACATGTGTATGACCGCATGGTTCAGATATTCAGCTCTTATGTTAAAGGAGCGAACACACGGGATCGGGAAAAGTATATTCGCGGGATCAATGGAATTCAGCTCTTTTTTGATGGAAAAGGCTGGAGGATCGCAAGCATTGTTTGGGAAGACGAAACACCCGGCCGTCCGATTCCTGAACATTTCCTCCATAAAACCGGAAAGCCTTCACGAGATTAATAATACTATATATTGTTTTATAAATTCTCCTGGGGATAGTAGGAGGGCATGCTGCATACAAAAAAAATATTGTTTATGGGACTTGGTTTATGGTTATGGTATTTTTTTTGTTTTCTTCCTTCTTTCTCGGCCGGACCGCCTCCCAACCGGTCCGGTCAGGTTGAGATTAAGGACAATCACATTTACTGGACTTATGAGGGGAATGTTTTTTTTGAAGCCGATATTAAAGCTGAAAAAATACCTTTTGACATAAAAACCTCCGTTTACAGCCAAAAAGGAAAAGTCACTCAACTTCTTGTTTTAACAACCCGGGAATGGAACGATTCCTTAGAGGTTACGGGCAGGATTAATGGAAGCCCGGAATCTTTCCCCTGTGAAGTTGACAGACCGGACCGCGGTCTTCTCGTTGTTCGGCATGCTTACGGATTGAGCCGGAATCTTCGCAACCGGGCCGTTTACGACCGGGCCCGCGACTGGGCTTTTTCGGTCGATTTTAATCCACATGTGAAAATTTTTCCCGAATCAAGCGATGATGAAGGGCATGAATTTACAGTGGACATTAAGGGACGGGAGGTCGTTTTTTGTTTTCGCCCCCTCTTCTATCAAAAACACAGAGAGCTTTCTTATTTTGAGCCCTGGAACTATGCGGTTTGGGAAAAGCCCATTGTCGGATGGTGCTCATGGTTTGCCTATTTTACGGATATCAACGAGGCAAACGTGTTGAAGACGGCGGATGTCTTGGCCTCTGAGCTTGCCCCTTTTGGTTATGAATACCTGCAAATCGATGACGGCTACCAACGCGATACGGGGCTGCCTGAACTATGGTTGAATCCCAATGAAAAGTTTCCCGATGGGCTGGCATTTTTAGCCTCCGCCATCAAAAAAAAGGGTTTAAAACCGGGGATCTGGACGAATGTTGCTTTCAAACAGAAAGATTTCGTGGAGAAACATGGTGATTTTTTCGTCAAAGATGAGAGGGGCCATCCGGGTTTGGGAAACTGGGTGGGCTATTCCATCGACGGGGCTAATCCGGAAGCTGTGGACCGGCTTGTCCGTCCCATCTACTGGAATTTGAAAAAAATGGGCTGGGAATATTTCAAGGTGGATGCTCTGCGGCACCTTCGGTATGAAGGATATAATAGCTATTCCCAGCATTTTCGAAAAACAGGAAAAGACCGGGTGGAAGCTTACCGCAGTCTTGTCCGGGCGATCCGAGAGGAGATCGGCCGTGAATTTTTTTTGCTTGGATGTTGGGGAATCAGGCCTGAGCTTATCGGGATGATCGACGGCTGCCGGCTTGGTTCGGATGGATTTTCTTATGCCGGTCTCTCTCAATACAATTCCTTCAACAACATTGTTTGGCGAAATGATCCCGACCATATCGAGCTTTCTCCCCAAGAAGCCTACCGCTCAACCATGGTAACGTCGTTGACGGGCTCGCTTTTTCTCTTGACCGATAAGCCGGAAATTTACCTGACTGATCTGGCCGAACCGGCCAAAAGAGCGGCGCCTGTTCTTTTCACCCGGCCCGGCCAGCTTTATGATGTCGATCCCAGCCGGTTTTCTCAGCTGGATCGAGTCGGCACCGAGGTCAGCGGTTCGGGGCCCAGGGTTTTTGATGCGGGACAAAAACCATCGGTTTTTCTTTTTCTGCTGGAGGTCAACAAACCTTTTGAAAACTGGGTAATGCTGGGCCGGACCGCTGAATCAGAAAATTTTATTCCTTTCGGAGACCTGGGTTTGAATCCCGAGATGGAATACCTTGTCTATGAATACTGGACGAAGAAGCTTATAGGGAGCTTTATTCGCGGGTTTTACCCAGGGACCATAGATCCCCGCTTCAACAGCCAGCTTTTCTGTGTCCGGGAGCGAAAAAACCATCCGCAGGTTCTGGCCACCAACAGGCATATAAGCTGCGGTGGTTATGACCTTGAAGATATTGATTGGGGCCAGCCTGTTCTTTCCGGACGCAGCCGTTTGGTCGGGGGGGATCCTTATTTCATCACCGTCTTTATTCCCTCACCTTATGTCCAAGCTGCGGTTGCTTGTGACGGGGCAGAAGTTGTCGAGGTCAAAAATTCCGGTCCCCTGATGGTCCTTCATCTTTCTTCTGAAGACAGCCGTGTTGTCGATTGGTTTATAACCTTCTAGCGTTCGAGCATAAAATCCGGGGCAATAGGCCGGATAATGGCTGATCTGTATTATATCCAGCAGATCTTACAAGCCTGATCGAAAGATCACAGGGGCTGCCGCGTTTCAGTCTCATCTGCAGATTGTCAGTTTTCAGGTTGATGGTCTTTTTACCGGCTGACCTCGAGGACTTTGGCTCCCCTGATTTTTCTTTCTTTGATTTCCAGAAGGGCCCGGTTGGCATCCTCAAGGGAATAGCTTTGAACTTCTGGTTTGATGGGGATCTCAGCGGCCAGTTTGAGAAATTCACTGACGTCCGCTCGCTCCACGTTGGCCACGCTTTTTATCTCTTTTTCCATCCACAAATCCCGCGGATAATCCAAGTTAAGAAGCCAATCCTGGTCGGTGTGTTCCTTGCGGATGGCGTTTATGACCAGCCTTCCCCCGCTTTCCAGGTTGCGAAGAGCTTCGACAACCGGTTTCCAGACGGGAGTCGTATCGATGATGCTGTCCAGTTTATATGGGCTCGATTCCGAGGTCTCTCCCGCCCAAACGGCTCCCAACTGAAGGGCGAATTCCCGTTCTACCGGACTTCGGGCGAAGACGTAAACTTCTGTATGGGGAAGCTTATAGCGGACCATTTTCAGAACTAGATGTCCGGAAGCGCCGAAGCCCGTCAAGCCCAGCCGTCCTCCGTCTTTGACTGTTGTCAGCTTTAAAGACCGATAGCCGATGGCGCCCGCACAAAGCAGGGGAGCGGCTTCCAGGTCGGAAAAACCATCGGGAATGGAAACGGCGAAATCTTCCGGAACGGTCATATATTCGGCATACCCTCCATCGGCGTCTCTTCCCGTGGCTTTGAAATCGGGGCAGAGATTTTCATTTCCGTTGAGACAAAATTTGCATTTTCCGCAGGCCGAAAATATCCAGGCGACACCCACCCTGTCTCCGGGTTTGAAACGGGTAACTTTGCCGCCGGTTTTTTCTACCTGCCCGACGATCTGGTGTCCCGGAATGACCGGCAGACGAGGAGGCGGAGTCCTCCCTTCGATTTCATCCAGCTCCGTGTGACAGACGCCGCAGGTTAGGACCTTCAGCAGAAGTTCCTTTTCTGCCGGTTCAGGCATGGGAACGTCGGTCCATTCAAGTGGTTTTTTGTTCGATCGAAGATCGCTTATTTCATTCATGACCATGGCCTTCATGGGATTCCTCCTTCCCTTGACGGTACGATACGGGCTGGACGGGACAAGGATCCGGGCCGGAATGAGCGAAAAAATCCGGCTTCTGAGCCAAGAACCGCCCTTTCCATAATAAAGGAAAAGGTGATGGAATAAAATCATCATTGTCACGTTCATTATATAACGTTTTCTCATTTAAGATCGTATTCATGCTTGAAGGTCTTTCCATGATGGAAAACCGGGTATCCAGGACGGGATGTTACCGGCCTGATACGGTTGAGGGAGGACGGAATGAATGAAAAAAAAATAGTGTTTGTTTGGATATCTGTATTGACGACCGTTTTTGTTTGTTTGGGATTTCCTTTTTCTGGAGGGATTCAGGAAGAGCCGAAACATGAAACGGTTGTTGTTTTGAAACTTGTTCAGGTTTATGTAATGGACAAAAAAGGGCTTCCCGTAGCCGACTTAAGCCGGGAGGATTTTGTTCTTTTCGATAACGGTATCGAGCAAAAAATTACGGACTTCGAGCAGCATTTGCTGGGAAAGTTAAGCCCTGAAGAAAAAATTTTACCATCAGGACCCGTCCAGGCCCGGATGAAACGGAAATTTTTTATCCTGCTCGACACATTATCCAATGATGATACAGGAATTCTGGAATCAAAAAAAGCGGCCCTTCATTTCATCGAAACCCAGCTTATACCGGGGGATGAAATCGGTTATTTAACCTTTGATCCATTGACCGGTCTTAACCTGAAAGTTTATCTGACTTCGGATTTTGAGCGGGTCAAGCAAGCCATCAGGAAGGCGGAAAGGGTTCCTCTTGGTAAAACCCCCCCTGGGCTCACTTTGGAAGATGAGTTTGCAAAGGCGGAAAAAGACATGAAGAGCCATAAAGCGGAGTCTAGAGACCAAGGTATAAACCCGAACCTTAAGTCGGGAGGGCAAGAGGGCCCCGGGAATATCGCCGACGACTTTGTCCGCCCTTTTCATAATCCCGGACTGGCCCATGTGCGAAGAGGGCTTGGGGATATGACACGGGAGATTACCGAGGTTGCCAAGGCCTTGGCATTTATTCCCGGCCAGAAGAGTATTCTCTTTTTCTCGGGCGGCAGTGTCTCAAGGGCTAAGGGAGCTTTTGCCTGGATGGGGCGGGAGTTGGCCGCAGCCAATTGTCAGGTTTTTGCGGTAAATGCCATGAAAAAAAGGGGGAATTTTCGAGGCATATTCGACAGGCTGGATTTAGGAACCCTGGCGGCCATGGCCGAGCTTTCTGGGGGGAAAATGTATGAAGATATCGGCGAATACGAATCCATCGCCGAGGACATCCAGACATTGACCGGAAATTATTATGTTCTCGGTTATTATATAGATACCAGATGGGATGGCGCCTTCCACCGGATTCAGGTCAAGGTTAAAAATCCTCAATATCTTGTTTCCGCTCAGGCGGGTTACTACAATCCCAAACCTTTTTTGAAGATGTCCGATCTTGAAAAGTCCCTGCATCTGGTCGACCTGGTTTTGGGCGATAACCCTTATTCCCAGGCGCCGGAGGTGTTTTCTGCCAGGATACTGGTTTATTCCGGCGGGAATACTTCGAACAGTGCTTTAATTTTTTGTCTGTCCAGTGAACAGCTGCAGGATATTCTGGATGGACAGGTGGAAGTTGTGGCGTTCATCATCGATGCAACGCAGACCATTGTCGATTCATACCGTGGAGAGGTCGATTTTTCCGGAATCCCGGCAAAAAATATCAGCATGTATTCATGCTTTTCCCTAAAGCCCGGACAATACGAATGCCGCGTAGCCGTTCGGAACATGAAATCAGGAAGAGGAGCGGTGGGATTGGCCGGACTGGAAATCCCGGAACCATCAACTCAAAAGCTGGAAGTTTTTCCTTCTCTTTTTCTGAGGCCCTTGAAAGATGTTCAGTATATAAGGTTATCCCGGCAAAACCAAGCGGCTCCTTCCTTGGGGGATATTTATCCTTTTTTGGCCAAAAACTTGATCCCGGTTGTCGGTGAAATTCCTATAAACACAAAAAGTTTGATGGCTGTAACCCGAGTTTTTCCTCCGGCCGGTATAAAGCCCCGTTTCGATATGAAGGCTTTTCTAAAATCGCTGTCATCGGGTAGGGAATCTCCTATTGAGGTTTTTCATGAAGCAATTGAGAATAGGGATGCGGCTGTTTGTCTTTTGTCGAGAATCGTGTTGCCTCAACTGAAGCCGGGTGGTTACGAGCTTATTCTTCATCTGAGTGAAAGCTTGTCCGGTTTAAGCAACGCTACATCTTTTTTCTTTGAGGTTCGCTGAATAAAAAAGAAAAAACGGTTGTCCCTTCTGAGAAACAGATGCCATAAAAACAGGACGCTTATTTATATTCCGACCGGAATCACAAGGGGTTGCCGTACTGGCATAAATGTTGCATTATACTTTGTCTGTATTTCGGAAAAACCCTGGTAGGGCTGAATTTTGGGGTGAGTAATGGTCTTTTACAAATTTTTTGTTAAAATAAGGGCGCCTCTTCTTTTTCTTTTTGCCTGTGTTTCATTATTATCCCAAGGGTCAAAATCGTGGGATCCTCAATTCTCCGAGAGTCCCAACCTTTCTTCCTTTTTGGATAAAATATCCGAGTACTGCGGAAAATTGGAGAAGGCCGCTTTTGATTATGTTTGTCTTGAGGAGGTCACGGAAAAAGTCGTTAAGACCAGACACAGCAAAAGTATTCCCAGGTTTGTTAGGGGAAAATTCCGGAGAGTCGAAAAAAAAACCTTTGTTTATGATTACCAGCTCATTTATAAGGACGGCGAAACGGAAGAAAAAAGAATCCTTCTGCAAGAGGATGGAAAACCGGTGATAAAAAAAACTTCGGACCTGAAAACACACCAATTTTCTTATAAAAGAATTGTCTTTGCGCCTATGGTTTTGAGCCAGTATTGGCGGGATCGGTATGATTTCACCGTAAGTCATAAGGAAATCTGGGGCCAAGAAACCATCCTGGTGGTGGAAGCCTCACCTAAATTTTTTTCCGAGGATCCTCGTTTTGCGGGCACGCTTTGGATCCGGGAGAGCGATGCCGGAATCGTCAAAGTCAGGTGGAATCAGGAGGCCTTGGAAAACTATTCACATCTTGTTGAGAGAGCAAGAGGGGCCGGACTCGAACCCATCATTACCGTTACGGCCGAGTACAAAGTGGAAAAAAATGGAATTCGTTTTCCCAGCCGATTGTTCATCGAAGAGGCCTATCTCAAAGAAGACGGAACAAAAGTCATCCATTCCGAAACATCGGTTTCTTACACCCGGCATAAATTTTTTTCGGTTGAGACGGATGTGCGCTATTAACCTGCATTATTAATAAATTCGGCCGATTTTTCTTTGGTTTCAAAAAATGGTTAATTCTGTTAGAATGTCTCTTTTCTAACGCTTTTAAAAAATCGGCTGCCGTGACATCTGACGAACCTCATTTTATCAAATATTTCTTATTTAACTCCCCTGTTTCTCCGCAGATTTCCGCATTACTTTTTTTCGCCGGAGATATTTCATTTTTGATGGATTTTCTTTTGGCGGCCGGGGAAGATTGGGCCGGTTGAAAAACTACATAAATGATAGTCATGTTCAGCGGGCCTGGAGCCCTCATAAAAGGAGAAAAGAATGATGGAGACACCCATTAAGAGAAGTGTCGTCAAAGAAAAAATCAAGGAAATGAACCTGGATTGTCCCGGCAGGGCATCCATCCGGGAGCTTAACCGTATCGTTGACAACATCGAGGAAGCCACAGGACAGAAATTTATTCGTATGGAGATGGGCGTTCCGGGTCTCGATCCTCCTCAAATCGCGATCGAGGCGGAGATCGATGCCTTGAAAAAGGGCGTAGGCTCGAAATATCCCCCCTTTGACGGAATACCTGAGTTGAAAAAAGAGATTTCCCGTTTTGTTGAAAATTTTATCAATATTAAAGTCAGAACCGAATGTTGCTTCCCTACGGTTGGTTCCATGCAGGGCTGTTACATGGGCATGATGGTTACTACCCGGCGAATAAAAGGAAAGGATAAACTTCTTTTCATCGATCCCGGTTTTCCCGTCAATAAAAGACAGACGCATGTAATCGGTCTGGAAAGCCGGAACTTCGACATCTATAATTTCCGGGGAGATAAGCTGCGCGGCAAGCTGGAATCCATGCTGGAGGCGGGAGATGTTGGATGTGTGCTTTATTCCAATCCGAATAATCCATCCTGGATCGTGTTTACCGAAAAGGAGCTGGGTATCATCGGGGAAATGGCGACCAAATACGATGTCGTTATCCTGGAAGACCTGGCTTATATTGGAATGGATTTTCGAAAAGATTATTCCATACCGGGAAAACCTCCCTTTATTCCTACGGTGGCCAACTATACGGACAACTACATACTTTTAATCTCCAGTTCTAAGTCCTTCAGTCTAGCGGGTCAGCGGATCGGAATGACCGCAATTTCGGATAAATTGTTCGATTCCAAGTCGGAAAACCTCAAGAAATTTTTTGGAAGCGATATTTTTGGGCGGGCATACATATTCGGCGCTATGTATGCTCTGAGTTCAGGGGTTTCTCATTCCAATCAATATGGATTGGCGGGTTTGCTGAAGGCTGTAAATGACGGCCGTTTCAACTTCCTGGAACCTGTCCGGGAGTATGCTGAGAGGGCCGCAGTCATGAAGAAGCTTTTTATCTCCAATGGATTCAAGCTGGTCTACGACAAGGATGAGAACGAACCATTAGCGGACGGCTTCTATTTCACACTTTCCTACCCAGGATTTACGGGTGTCGAACTCGTGGAGGAACTTCTTTATTATGGCATAAGCTCCATATCTCTGGTGACGACCGGCAGCAGCCGTGAAGAGGGCATTCGGGCCTGCGTTTCATTGACCGGCAAAGAGATGTTCCCCCTTCTGGAAGAGCGTTTGAAGCAATTCAAAGCCGACCACGACCGGGGATTAAGGGCTATTGATACTTGAACAAGGAAAACCTGATCAGCGGCCGCATTTAAGGATCAAAGAATCGATCTGTTTTTTTTCCGCTGGTGAGAGTGAGGCATAATATTTGTTTTTGTAATTTTTGAAATGTGTGCCGGCCTTTTTCTTGTCTCCTTTTTCCAGATAGACCGTACCCAGGTTGAAGAGGGCATTTTTATGCGAAGGCTCGATTTTCAGGACTTTTTCCCATTGGCTTATCGCCATATCATAATTTTTATTCTGAAAATAAAGTCCTCCCAAACCGTTTAATGCCTTGGTGTCTTCAGGTTCGATCATCAGTGCCTTTTTTAATGTCTCTTCCGCTTTTTGAAAGTCCGATTTATCCCCACTTCGGGCGTAGCGGGAGTAATATAGGATACCCAAATTGGTGAAAGCTGAAGAATATTCGGGATCAATGGAAAAGACCCTCTGAAAAGCTTTTTGGGCGTTCTCAAATTCTCCCAGGTTTGCATAGGCGATGCCCAGATAATTCCATAGCTCAGGCATGGATTCTTTTTCTTTAAGTTGAAAGGCGTGAAACGTATCGACAAGCTTTTGAAAACCGCCGGCGTTGACTAGAAAGTTGAGATAGGCGGAGAAAATCTCATAATTTTTGGGAAGGTGTTGCAATCCTTCTTCAAGGACAAGAAGTGCCTCATGCAGTTTCCGTTCTTCCTTGTATATCGTAGCCAGATTGGAATAGGCGACATCAATGTCTTTTCTTTCGGTGATGATTTCTTTGAGCATTCGGACAGCCCGGTTCTTATCGCCACTTCGGTAATAATCCATGGCTTCCATAGTCTTGCTATGAAACGGGAGCATGATTTTAACGTCTTTGTCCGGACCAAAATTTTTTTCTTCTCCCGGTGATGTTCCCCCGATGTATCCAAGGCTTTGAAGACGCCTTAGGGTTTGCTTATCGGGATTTCTTCGGGCGTTCAATATCTCGGCCGGGGTTTGTTCTTCGATCAACTGATCCAGCTTTTTCCTGTATTCATCCAGTTTTTGACCGGGTGCCAGGTTTTGAAGCTCGTTGAAGTCCTTTTCCAGGTCGTAGAGTTCGGGTATGGGTGATTCGATAAATTTCAGTCCGTCGGCGATAAAACCTCTGATGGGAGCCCATCCGCGGCTGTAATAGGGGTATAAAGCTTCGAAATATATGGTTTCGTCAGCCGGATTTTTTCCTTCGATGGTTTTTTTCAAAGATTGTCCCTGAAGGTCTTTGGGCGGTTTTTTTTCGAGAAGATCACAAATCGTAGGAAAGATGTCAATATGGCTGACCGGTTTTAAAACGGTCCGGGCATTACTTTCTGGCACTGTGAAAATTAAAGGGATCCATAGGCTGCTGTTATAAGCCAGATAGGCATGGGTGGCTTCTCCGTGATCGCCAAGGGATTCTCCGTGATCTCCGGTAAATATTATAATGGTTTGTTGGTAGAGATTTTGTGACGACAGGTAACCGAAAAGTTCGGCCAGGACCGAATCCACATAGGCTACTTCACCATCGTAGGGATTTTTGTATCGGGACAAAAAAGGCTCTGGTGGTTCGTAGGGTTCATGAGGGTCGTAGCAGTGGATCCAAAGAAACCATGGACCTTTTTGGTCTTTGAGCCAGTCCAAAGCGGGAGCCATAACTTCCTCGGCCCTCCGTTCAACGTAAAAGGATTTTCCCCTGGCGCTTTGGCTGCCGTAGTGGTCATTGTAAACGTCGAAACCCTGGTCGAGACCAAACCGGGCGTCAAGGGGATAGGCCCCGACAAAAGCGGCTGTAGCATAGCCGTTTCCCTTGAGATATTCCGACAAGGTCGTAAATTCATCCCTGACGATAAAGTTTGTGTTATCGTGGACTCCATGATGGTTGGGGGTTGTTCCAAGAAGGATGCTGGCATGGGCGGGAAGAGTCGTCGGTGAGTGAGCGAAAGCACGTTCGAAAAGAACACCCCGCTCTGCCAGAATATCAATCTGAGGTGTTTTTAAGGTCTTCGAACCATAGCAGCTCAGCCTGTCCGACCGAAGGGTGTCGATGGAAATGAGAAGAACATTAAGGGAAGTTTTTTTTGTAGATAATGCGGTAGCCTGCGGTGAATAACACAATAATGTAATGAATAACAGAAGCGGTACGGTTAAAGAACACAAAGGGAATTTTCTCATGGAGTTTATCCTCTACCCTGAGCTTTATCCGAAAAACAGAATGGCATGAGTAATACAGATAAATATTATAACATACATATGAAGAATAGCGGAGCCTTGCCGCCTGTTCAGGATTTGAGCCGTTTTTCCAAATCCGAAATCTTTTTTTTCAACATTCTAACCGTTTTTTTCAGTTCATCTAGTCCCTTGAGAGAGACCGTCATCCGGCTGTATTTTTTAAAATCCATGGATGGAGAGCCCATGATTTGTGCTCCGGCAGGGATGCTTTTTTGGACCCCTGTTTGAGGCCCGATAACGACTCTGTCGCCGATACGGATGTTGTCGACAAGTCCGGCTTGCCCGGCTATGATCACGTTTTTTCCGATCTTTGTGCTTCCGGATATTCCGACCTGGGCGACAATGATGCTGTCTCTGCCGATTTCAACATTGTGTCCGATATGCACCAGGTTATCGATCTTTGTTCCGGCTCCGATAACGGTTTCGTCCAGAGCAGCACGGTCTATGGTTGAGTTGGCGCCGATTTCCACGTTATCTTCAATGCGCACCTTTCCTATCTGGGGGATTTTAAAAGAAGATCCGTATTCATCCTGTAGATAACCAAAGCCGTCTGCTCCCACGACCACTCCGCAGTGAATAATAACACGGTTCCCGATCTCTGTTTGCTCCCGTAAAGTTACATGAGAGTGAATGGTACAATCCCGCCCGATTTTTACGCTCGGATAAATACAGGCGAGTGGATGAACAATGGTATTGTCTCCGATTTCCACTTCTTCACCGATACAGGCCAGGGCTCCGATTAAGACATTACGACCCAATTTGGCTGAAGAGTCAACGAAAGCGCTGGGATGGATTCCCGGTGAAGGCTGCCGTGATGAAAGGAAGAGCTCAACGGCCTGAATAAAAGCAAGCTGGGGATTTTTCGCCCTGATGACGGGCAGTCTGTCAAACGTCTCTTCAGGAGTAAGTATGACGGCGGATGCCCGGGTAGTTTCCAGGAGAGTCCGGAATTTTTTTTGGTTGAGAAAAGTCAGGTGGCCTTTTTGGGCTTTGTCCAGGCTGCCTACCCCTGTAATAAGGGTATTTCCGTCTCCCTCATAGGGATATTTCAGCCGTTTCGCTAATTCTTCGACGCTTAACGAAAAGGAGACATTATACGGCTTCTTTTTCATCGATACGCTCGTTGGCGATGGCTGCCAGTTCTGCTCCCCAAAGCATGATGCTGAGTGAGAACGTGATCCAGAGCAAGAAGAAGATGATGGATGTCAGAGATCCTTTCAGAAGTTTGGAGAGCACAATCCCGATGGCCGAAAAATGGGCGACATAAAAAGCAAAAATCCTCTTAAAGATTTCCCAAAGAAGGGCCGCGATAACGGACGCCAGCGCCGCCGCCCTTGTGTGGACCTTTATTTCCGGGATGAATTTGTATATGCAAAATAATACGATGAAGGTCAGGGTAAAGGGGATGAGATATTGGATAAGAAAATTATCGGCCAGGTCGACAACTTTAGGGTTGATATTATTGGCAATGATGCTGACTTCGCTGATGGAGCGGTGGATAGCTGTCCAGATAACCGTGATGAACAGTGAAATGAGCATGATAATTCCCATAATAAACATGATCATGTATTCCATGAGGCGGTTGTAAAGGAAAGATTTTTGGTAATTGGCTTTGAAAATAAAGTTGATGGAGTTGATGAGCTTGGAGAACAAAAAACTGCTGGCGATGAATGATCCCGCCAAACCGAACCAGCCCAGATTAGTAATGCTGGAAGACAAATGTTTCAGCTTGTTAAAAAATTCCGGGTCGAGCTGAGCAAAAAATTCATCGGAAAATATGTTCAGGCTGCGAAAAGCCAATTCTGAATTCCCCAGAATCTTCGTAGAGGCGAAAGCAAAGAGAGCGACAAGGGGAATGGCACATAGAAGGCAGAAATAAGAGATAACAATGGCGAAGGTAGTGCACCCGTCTTTATTAAACCTCTTTAAAGCGATGCCCATCATATCGAGCAACGCCGGCTTTTTGAATCTATCCAAGGCTAATTTAATCTCAATTCTTTAGGTGTACTGTCCCCATTTGACCATAAGAATAATGATCGATATGAGAAGAGCATAGATGACCAAAGTTTCGATAAGAACCAGGCCGAAGATGAGAAGAAAACGAATGTGAGGGCCTGAAGCGGGATTCCGGGAAATTCCGTCACAAGCGCTGCTTATGGCTTTTGCCTGACAAAAGGCTCCGGCTGCGGCCGCTAAGGTGATAATGCCTCCTCCGATGATAAGCGTCAGTTTGTAGAGAGATGCCTTTCTGTCGGTCAGGTTGTCATTTTGAGCTAGAAGTGGGGCCGAAAAAAGAATAAGAAAAAAAACAAAAACGCCCAAAGTTTTTAATGTTTTTTTCATCAACTTCCTCCATAAAATTTAATGTTCTTTTTCCTGGATCACCGCTCCTGATATGTAGATGCAAGTTAGTAAAACAAAAACAAAAGCTTGAATGAATGCGGTAAATATAGCCACGGCCATAAAAGGGAGAGGGAGAAAAAAGGGTATGATCGAAGCCATGATCAGAATAAGAAGCTCCTCGGCAAAAATATTTCCGAAGAGTCGTATGGAAAGTGAAACAGGTCTTGAGAAATGACTTATGATCTCGATAGGGATCATAAGCGGGGCCAAGGGAGGTATGGGCCCCATAAAATGTTTGAGATAGCGGAAAAATCCCTGAGATTTTATTCCCTGCCAGTGGTAGTAAAAAAAGACGACAAGCGCGCAGCCGACGGTGACATTGATCTTACTGGTGGGTGACATAAATCCGGGGACCAGGCCAATGAGATTGCAGGTGAAAATGAAGATACCGATCGTCGCGATCAAAGGGAGATATTTTTTCCCTTCAACGCCGATGATATCGATGATGAGGTTTTCAAAGGTTTGGATAATGAACTCAAGAAAGCTCTGCAGTTTTGAGGGGGTCAATTTGGGTTTTCGGGAGGCAAGGCCAAGGAAAACAGTCAGGAAAACGGCGACAATGATGCAGACAACGAGATAATCCGGAAACAGATGTTCCGGGTTTTGTACCTTGATTCCGAATAGATTAAGCAGTGCGGCCGCCGGTTTTCCGAAAATCCGGTTGAAAAGCTCAGCAATAAAGATGCTGTGTTCTAATTCTTCCATTGTTTCATTTTCAGCAAAGCAATTCCTGCCTCTGTAAAGAGCACGGGAACGACCATTGAAAAACCAATTATGAATGCAATTATCTTTTTAGAAAAGAGAATGATTATAATAGAAAAAATGGCAATAATCAATAGGAGTCTGAGTCCGTAAAGTAATACGGCCGATCGAACAGCCCGGCCTTTTCCTGAGAAAAGAAAACGGGAGACGGATTTTTTAAGCCACACGAAGCTTACGGCGGCAGCCGCTCCCCCGGCGGCAACGAAGACAGCGGTCGCTGCGTCGAATAGTATGACAGCGGATAAAGCCAGGCAGAACGCCAGAATAAGAACTTCAACAGGGATTCTCCTCAAGATTTTTTCTTCACTACCCGAGAAAGATGGAGGGTCATGATTCATTTTGGTTCTCCTTCCGTATCGTCCGTATTATTAAAGCGGCTGATCCCCCGGAACAGACTAATGAATCCGGAACTGATTCCGAGAAGCAGAAAGGTTATAAGGAGCCAGGGATGTGTTCCCAAAAGCTTATCCAGCATACTTCCGAACAAAAGGCCTACGGCTATTGATGAGGGCAGCATGAGGGCCAAAGAACTCAGCTCCAAGACTTTTTTCGTATCTTTTTTGGAAGGCACCGGCTTATACCTAGGGAGATTATTTTACTAACACACACTAAAACTTGTGAATAATACAGGTTTTATGTCAGCCCGGAATATCCTGTATAAAATATTATATTACAGAAAGAGAACGTCAACAACTCGTGCCATCAAAACCAGGCCTGTATATTTCCTGCAGAGAAGAATAATTACAGGGATAAAAACCGGGCTTTATTGATAATCACCTGTTGATGTGCTACATTTTTTTTACTTTGTTATTGAGAAAAGCTCTGATATTGTTCGTTCTTCTTTTTTTGGGGGGGAGTTTTTGTCTCGTCGGCCAAGAAGCAACCAAGACTGAGGAGGTCACGATTTATGCCGACCACCAGGAAAAGATCGATAATAAGATTATTGCTAAAGGGAATGTCGAAATTCACTATAAAAAAATCATTCTATTTGCAGACAGGGTGGAATTAAACTCAGAAACTAAGGATGTTTTGGCTGAAGGAAACGTGGCCATCCATCTTCCAAATGAAGTCGTCAGTGCTGAGTCCATTCAATTCAACCTGGATTCTACCAAAGGGGAAATCAAAAAGGCATTCGGTCTCATTCAACCCAGTCTTTCATACAAGGCTGAGTCCATGAACCGGATTGAGAAAAACACATACAGTTTCAACAATGCCTGGATGACTTCCTGCAGTCAGCCCATTCCCCGGTGGAAATTTTCTTTTTCCCGGGCGAAATTTAAAAAAGATGACTATATGGAAATGTGGGGGGCGGTTCTGTCCATCCGAAAGATCCCGGTTTTTTATTTTCCCTATATTCGATATCCTCTTGGAGAAGATCGCAAAACGGGATTTTTAACGCCCCAGTTGGGTTATTCCGGCGCCAAAGGTGTCTTTTTCATCCAGAGCTTTTATTGGGCTATTGCGAGAAATATGGATGCCACCGTGAATCTTGATTATTATTCCTCCAGGGGAGTTGGCGGCGGGCTGGAATACCGCTATCTTTTCTCTGAGGGAACCGGGGGCCAGCTCAATGCGTATTCTTTTTTCTTCAAGGATAATCCCGAATATGAAAATCCCGATAGTGCCTATATCATCCGGCTCAAACACAACCAAAGCCTGCCCTTAAATTTCAATCTGGTCGCGGATGTGGATTATCAAAGTTCTTTTGATTTCCTGCGGGAATTTGATAACAATTTTAAGAGGGCCGTAGTTTCCAATAGGAGATCGCAAGTTTTTCTCACCCGCTCCTGGTCCTATTTTAATTTGAATATGAGAGCTTCCCGTTTTGAAACCTATTTTTCACAATCAGATCAGACAAACCTACGCTACAATCTGCCCCAAATTTCCTTTGGTTCTTCCAAGATCAAACTTTTCAATCCTCTCTATTTCTCTTTCAGCTCTTCTTATGACAGCTGGCAAAACGGATGGCAGGAGGAATATGATAACGGCACCCAAAGGAGGACTCAATCTATCGTTTTTATGCCTGCGTTGACGTTTCCCTTTTCGGCCATTCCCTGGCTGACCATGAATTCTTCCGCTTCTACCAAGTTCGCTTATTATTTCCAGAGTTTTAAGCCCAATACGAAAACCGTCGTGGATGAACCCGTGCTCAGCCAGAATTATTCCGCATATTTGGAGTTTGTCGGGCCTGTCTTTTTCAAGATATTCCGGAATGAAAAAGATGCCCCCAAGCTGAAACACATCATCGAACCATCATTTACTTACCGTTACGAAACGCCTGTCGCTTCCGCCGACAGAATCATCACGCCTGGTATCTTCGTGCGGGATCATTATTTTTTGTACAGCCTGACCAACCGGTTCTTGATTAAACAGGATAAAATGCCCAGGGAGATTCTCACGTTCAGCCTTTCCCAAATGTATTTTTTTTCACCTGAAGACAGTCCCAACCGTCTTTATGAAATAGAGGGTAAGGTTCCGGCTTTTTCTGATATCAGCGGTTTAGTCCGGTTTTATCCATCGCAGAAATACAGCATTGATTTTTCCGCTTCTTTCAATCCCTATTACAAGACGTTTTCCCGGTTGAGGATGGGCGTTAATCTGGGAAATCTGCGCGACAATCTTTTTCTCAGGGTCAACTGGTTTAAAAGTGTCAATCCTTATCAAGAAAACAATCTTTGGGACCGTCACCAAATAAATGTTTTAGCCGGGATAAAGATTCCCAGTCTGTCAATCGAGGCGGCCGGGGAGGTTGATTTTAACATTCTAAAGAAGGAAATGCTTTACTCCTCAGTTTTTTTAATCTACCATTACCAGTGCCTTGATTTTCAGGCGGAACTAAAAATCTTTTTTTTCAGGGAGAAACCAGAAACACAGTTCCGGCTGAATTTTGGATTGGGAAACATCGGAAAGACGACGGATTTTTTGGGAGGAACGGAATTCTGAAATGAAAGGTTTGATTTTGAGCGGCGGGAAGGGAACCCGGCTGCGGCCACTGACGTTCACCCAGGCTAAACAACTGGTGCCGGTAGCCAACAAGCCGGTTCTTTTTTACGGTATTGAAGCACTGAAGCAGGCTGGGATTAAAGACATCGGTATCGTGGTCGGCGACACGAAGGAAGAAATCAGGAGAGCTGTTGGTGACGGAAGACGATGGGGAGTGAGGATTGTCTATATTGAGCAGGAAGCCCCTCTCGGATTGGCACATGCCGTTTTGATTGCGGAAGATTTTCTCGACAATGAGCCGTTTGTCATGTACCTGGGTGACAATATCCTCAAGAGCGGTATCGATTCCCTTGTGGATGAATTTATAAGGAAAAAGCCCAACTCCCTGATTCTTCTTACGGAAGTTCCCAATCCCGAGATGTTCGGTGTGGCCGAGCTTCATGGGGACCGGGTGGTACGTCTGGTAGAAAAGCCGAAAAAATTCATCAGCAACCTTGCCCTTGTTGGTGTTTATATGTTTGATTACCTTATCTTTGAGGCCGCCAAATCAATCAAGCCTTCCGGAAGAAATGAACTGGAAATCACGGATGCCATTCAATATCTTGTCGATAAAGGTTATGAGGTACAGCCTCATCTTGTTACAGGATGGTGGAAGGATACGGGAAAGCTGGATGATATCCTTGAGGCCAACCGCCTTATCCTGGAATCGATCAAGGGAGACGTAAAGGGAGAAGTTGATAAAAAATCCAAAATCAACGGGGAAGTTGTTCTTGAGGGGGGTACCGTTGTCAAAAATAGTGTCATCAGAGGGCCGGCGATCATCGGAAAAGGAACTAAAATTATCGATTCCTACATCGGACCCTTTACTTCCATTCAAGAAGATTGCAGGATCATTAAAACCGAGATCGAACACAGCATCGTTCTCAGGGGAAGTGAAATACGTGATGTCGGCAGCCGTATCGACGAAAGCCTTATAGGAAGAGATGTTAAGATATTTAAAGGGGATTGCGGGCCTTCCGTGTATAGGTTTATGGTCGGGGACCAGAGTGAGATAAGTATCAAATAAAAAGCCCGAGGTATTCACATATATTTTTTCAAGGGATTTTATAGCCTCAAGGCTGAGAGTCAGATTAGATGATTAAGCTGTTGATGGAGGATAAAGTTGATTAATTTTTTGAAATCGTGTAGAAATGAGTTTCGTTCCGGGCTAAAGTTTTACACAACCTGGTGCTGAAGATAAGGACATATCATGATCAAAGGCGTCGACGTAAAAAAACTTCGAGTTTTTCCTGATGAAAGAGGCCGCCTTATGGAGATCCTGCGGAAAGATGATGCTCTCTTTCAGGATTTCGGCCAGGTTTATATGACAACAACCTACCCCGGCATCGTTAAAGCCTGGCATAAACATGAGAAACAGACGGATAATGTCGCCTGTATCCAGGGGATGATTAAACTGGCTCTTTATGATCCCCGCCCGGACTCGCCGACTTTCAAGAAAGTCAACCAGTTTTTTATTGGCATCCATAATCCCCTTCTCGTTCAAATTCCACCCGGGGTTTATCACGGCTGGATGGGTATCAGCGAAGAAGAAGCGATCATCGTCAACATCCCTACGCATGTTTATAATTATAAAAACCCGGATGAGCAACGTCTGGACCCCCACAACAATGACATTCCTTATGATTGGACCCGGAAAGATGGCTGAAACCCGAAGATTAGACGGAAAAACTTTTCTTGTGACCGGGGGAGCGGGATTTATCGGAAGTAATTTTATTCGATATCTTCTTCAATCCTACCCGGATTGCAAAATTATTAACCTGGATAAACTAACCTACGCAGGCAACCTGGAGAATCTTGAGGATATTGCCGGTAATCCAAGATATACATTCGTCCAGGGTGATATACGGGACGGGGAGGTTGTTTCATCTCTTTATGAAAAATCGGACATCGTTGTTCACTTTGCGGCGGAAACCCATGTTGACAGATCCATTTTGGAAGGAGGCGAATTTGTCCTGACCGATGTTCATGGGACCTATATTCTTTTGGAGACGATGCGGAACCATTCTATAGAGTTGTTTATCCATATATCCACCGATGAAGTATACGGCAGCAGGAAAACGGGTGCCTTCAAGGAAGAGGATGCCCTTAATCCCTCGTCTCCCTATTCAGCCAGCAAGGCGGGAGCGGACAGGCTGGTTTATGCCTACTGGGTAACTTACGGCCTGCCGGTCATCATTCTCAGGCCGACGAATAATTACGGTCCCTATCAGTATCCTGAAAAATTCATCCCTCTTTTTATCTCAAATGCCCTTGAGGATAAAACCCTTCCGCTCTACGGCAAAGGCGACAACAGGCGTGATTGGCTCTTTGTAGAGGACCACTGCCGGGCGATTGATTGTGTTTTGAACAAAGGGAATATGGGAGAAGTTTACAACGTGGGGGCCCAAAACGAAATATCCAATATTGTTATTGCCAATAAAATTGTAGAGCTTTTAGGAAAGCCCGAATCTTTGATCAAACATGTCCCCGACCGTTTGGGACATGATTTTCGTTATTCTGTGGACTGTCGAAAAATTCATTCTCTGGGCTGGAAACCTGCCATGGATTTTGAAGAAGCATTGCGGCTTACGGTTACCTGGTATTCCGAAAAAAAATCCTGGTGGAAAAAAATAAAGGATAAAAGCCGGGATTTCAAATCTTTTTACGAGAAATATTACCGCGACAGGAAATGAGCCATCCCGTGTGCATATGGTATCAATATTCGGTGGTGAGACATATTTTCCCTTTGCCGGTTAGAATTGAGGAGGATTGATGAGAGTACTGATTACGGGGATAACCGGATTTGCCGGGAGTCATCTGGCTGATAATATCCTTGAACATCATCCGGATGTCGAGGTCTTTGGATTGATCCGTTGGCGAAGCCGGTTGGAAAACATACTTCATATACAAAAGAAGATCGGTCTTTATGAAGCCGATCTGAAAGATTCCGTATCCCTACGAAAGAGTCTGGAAAAAATACGTCCGGACCGGATTTTTCATCTGGCTGCTCAAAGTTATGTCCCTGCTTCATGGAAGTGTCCGGCTGAGACTTTAAGCATCAATGCCATCGGTCAAAACCATCTTTTCGAGACCGTTCTCCACCTCGGACTGAATGTCAAAATACAGATCGCAGGTTCGAGTGAAGAATACGGACTAGTGCTTCCTGATGAGATACCCATTAAGGAAACGAATCCCCTTCGCCCTCTCAGTCCCTATGCTGTGAGCAAGGTTACGCAGGATCTCATGGCTTATCAGTATTTCATGAGTTATGGACTTCATGTTGTCAGAACACGGGGATTTAACCACACGGGACCAAGAAGAGGGGAAGTATTCATCTGTTCCAACTTCGCCAAGCAGATCGCCGAAATAGAAAAAAACAAACGGGAACCCGTACTTAATGTTGGGAACCTCGAGGCTAAAAGGGATTTTACTGATGTGAGAGATACAGTCCGGGCCTACTGGTTGGCGCTCGATAAAGGCCAACCGGGGGATGTCTACAACATCGGGACGGGAACAGCTTATACCGGTCAAGAGGTTGTCGATAAGCTTCTCTCTAAAAGCAAGGTTAAGGTCAAGGTCGAAATGGATTCCGAGAGATTACGGCCTTCCGATGTTCCCGTTCTTCAAGCGGATTGTTCCAAGTTCGTTAAGTTGACAGGTTGGAAACCAGAAGTTCCTTTTGATAAATCACTCGAGGATCTGCTCGATTATTGGAGAGAAAGGGTTTAATTTGAAAATTTTTGTTACCGGCGCCACAGGATTTGCCGGTCAGCATTATATTCACCAGTATGATTCGGCCAGTCACCGGATTTATGGAACGTCCTTTCCCGAAAATCCTGCCGAAATAAGTCGTTTTGACGGGAAACCATTTGGGAAAAGTATTGTTTGGCTCGATATCCGGAATGAAAAGGATATTCGAAAAATGCTCAGGGATATCCAACCTGACTGGATTTTTCATTTCGCCGCCGTCTCGAATGTCGGACAGTCCTGGCATAACAAAAGGACGACTCTGGAAACCAACCTTATGGGGACTTTTTTTTTGTTTGAGGCGGCTAAAGAAGAGTCGCACCATTCCCGGTTATTGTTCATCAGCTCTTCGGATGTCTATGGTGTTTTGCCTCCTGAAGAAATGCCGCTCAAGGAAAACAGGCCCCTGCATGTTGTCAATCCCTATGCTTTTACCAAGGCAGGAGGTGAAATGCTGTGTGATTTTTACCATAAAATCGAGGGATTGGATATCGTTATAGGGAGGCCGTTTCCTCATACGGGACCGGCCCAGAGTTCCCTTTTTGTATGTTCGGACTGGGCGGCCCAAATTGCCAGGATCGAAAAGGAAACCGAGGAACCTGTCATTCATGTGGGCAACCTTGATGTCGAACGGGATTATACGGATGTCCGGGATGTCGTCAGGGCATATCGCGTGCTTTTGGAAAAAGGAAAATCCGGGGAAATTTATAATATCTGTACGGGGAAAGCGGTCAAACTCATGGATGTTCTTCGTATTTTGCTCTCATTTTCCAAAAAAAAGATCAAAATCTATCATGATCCCGAAAAAAAGAGGAAAACAGATATACCGATTTTGATAGGAGACAATACAAAAATTAATAAAGAAACAGGTTGGGAACCCGATATTTCCTTAGAGCAGTCCCTTTCTGACCTCCTTGAGTTTTGGAGAAAGACGGTCTGAAATTTTTATTAACTTTCCATGCTTGTAAATAATACAGGCGGGGGTTGGTTTTTTTGCAGTCTAAATATTCAATTCCAGCTGGTTCTCGTGGTCGTCCTTCCGCTGCTTTTCAATCTTTTTTAGGGTTTCCCGTGTGATGTCTCCGGTGGGATAGTTGCCGTCGAAACAAGCTCCGCAGAAATGTGTCAAGTTCTTGTTGCCCATCCGGACCGCCTTTTTAAGGGAATCCAGGCTTTGGTAGATAATCTCGTCCGCACCTATGGAGGCGGCGATCTCTTTGGATGTACGCTTTCTGGCGACAAAATCCTGCCTGGTCTGCATGTCGATGCCGTAGACGCATGGGTACCTCAGCGGAGGCGAGTAGGAAGCGAAATAAACTTTTTTGGCTCCGCATTCCCGGACCATCTTAATAATGGCCCGTGAGGTCGTTCCCCTAACTATGCTGTCGTCGACGAGGAGCACGTTTTTATCCTGGAATTCTTCTTCAATGGGATTGAGTTTTTGGCGAACGGAAGAGCGCCTCGCTTTTTCGGCAGGCATGATAAATGTTCTTCCGATGTAGCGGTTCTTAACGAGGGCTTCGCTGTATTTCAGGTCGAGCTTCCGGGCAATCTCGATGGCGGCATCCCGGGCTGAATCGGGGACGGGAACAACGACATCGATTTTTAGCCGCCTTTTTTTGATATCTTCCGCCAGAAGTTTCCCCAGGTTCTTCCGGCATTTGTAGACATTGACGCCGTCGAGGGTGGAGTCGGGCCGGGCGAAATAAACCCATTCAAAAAGACAGGGGCTGTGGGGGCGGCGGGCGAGAATTCTGGAATGGACCTTCCGGTTTTTATCGATAAAGAGAACTTGGCCTGCTTCAACGGCTTGGATGTTTTTGTAGTTCAGGCTTTTGAGGCAAACACTTTCAGAGGCCACGGCAAAGGATGGCTCGGGAGATCCTTCTTTTCTCCCGTAGACGAGGGGTTTGATACCGTATGGGTCGCGAAAAGCCACCATCCCCTGTTCGGCGATGTAGGCGATGACGGAGTAACTGCCTTTGACTTTGGCAAAAACGCCTTCAACGGCTTTAAAAATGTGAGAGGGTTTTAATGTTTTGATGTGTTGATCGTTAAGTTCTTGGGCGAAAACATTCAGAATCGCCTCTACGTCGTTGGTTGAGTTGAGAAGCCGCCGGTATTTTGTGAATAGAAGTTTTTTCAGTTTTTCGTAGTTGGTTACATTTCCGTTATGGGCCATCATAATGCCGTAGGGGGAATTCACCAGAAAGGGTTGGGCGTCTTCTCCGCCGCCGCCTCCTATCGTCGGATAGCGGGTGTGGCCTATCCCGATTTTTCCGGTCAGGCGGCGGGCGTTTTCAGCGGTGAAAATGTCCCGGACCAAGCCGTTTCCCTTTTTTATATGAAAGGAGCCGTCGTAGGTGATAACCCCGGCGGAATCCTGGCCTCTATGCTGTATAGCCAGGAGACCCTGATAAATATCGGGAAAAACATCGGTTTGGGCCAAAATACCAATGACACCGCACATGATAGTTCTATTATACTCTAAGATGGGGACGTTCCCCAAGGGGACATGTCTATTGGAGTTCCCCCAATTTTTTAAGTTTTCTTTTAAAAGTCAGAGGCATCACATATTAAGGGGTCCTGTCACGGCTCTTCCCCATCCTCGCTTCCGCTGCGGGTGGGAACCTCCTTCGCCGCGCCACCCCTTTTCTATCAACGTTAGTTCCTTCATCTAGAATAGCTTCTAACAATGCAGAGAAAACTTAAAAAATTGGGACTGAGCACCAAGGTTAAAGGGCGATTAAAGGCGCCCCAAAAATGGTGTATTCCATTTCATCTTTTTGCTAATTTATGTGTTTCCCGTTGGTTGTACAAAAATTGATGCCATTTTTGGGGGATCTCCTGGACATGTCTAGGATGAGGACGTCCTGTTCAAAGTTAATCGAGTGGGCCCAACAACAAAAGGGATTCCAGGATACAAACAACGGCTTCATCAGCCTTTCCTGTTTTGAAATATTCTCCCGCAGATTGGATTTTGGATAGAACCGTTTGGGCGATGTTGGCAATCCCGCCCTTTTCTTGAGCTGTAAGCATGGAGTAGCCGGGTTTCAAAATGCCTATGGCTGTTTTGACATAGGCAACCCCGCCCGTGATTTTTTCTTCTTTAAAGGCTTCCCGGGACGAGTTGATGTTCTGAATAAAACCGGCGGGCCAGGAAGATTCCGGACGTACCAATTTCACCACATCGAGAAGCAAGATAGCTCCCTCCGTGATTCGGCCTTCCTTATAATTATCAACGGCGGCCGCCATCTTGTTTTTAACGGTTTGTGCCAGAGGAGAAATTTTCTCCTGAGCCTGAGCTGGATTTCGACTCAAAAGGGGAAGAATAAGTGCGAAAACAAGGCAAAAGATAAGACATTTTTTCATTCCGGCCTCCTTGGGATTAAAAAGCGGTTTCCTTTTTTCATCTATATATATACGACTTAAAAAGAGAAAAAATTTTGTCTTGCATAAACTCACTGAGCCATCCTAGTAAGTGATTAGAGTTGGGGAAAAAACTTCCATTATTTTTTTTGAAACCGCAGATTCCTGTTTCTTGCCTGGTTGATCATAAATCCTTCCACTTTTCCCTTTTGCCCGCGAAAAAACTCGAGAGCCTGCATGAACCATTCGCCGCCTCTGAAGTCATCCTTATAAGCATATGTCAGACCGATCGTTCCATGTCGCCTGTGTTTGGCCATAAGCTTTCCATCACTAAGGGCGATGGTATAGCTGGTTCCAAGTTCATCACTTATGTACTCTCCCGTAAACTCGGCCCATTGTTCAGGATCTGGTATGGGCAGGTCTTCAAGTTTGGGACATGTTGAGCCACGGTATAAAAAATGAGAGACCTTGCCTTCCTTATCCCGTTTAAAAACGATAGGCGCCCTGTAGGCCTCTACCCAGAAGCGCGTTTGGGAAGTTGCCGTCGTGGGGAATGCGTCTTCAGCGGTAGCCTGCGTTTTCAGCCTGTCGCCGTCCCGGGAGATGGTCACATACCAGGCATTTCCCAAGCGGTATGTCCCGGTGTATTCGTCCAGCACCGCGGCGGGCACAGGGACGGGATTGGGTTCCGGTTTATTGGAGGACGATCTGGGCTGTGGTTTCAATATGTCTGCGAGATAGATGTCCGCGATATCATAGGCGTCCCTGGATGAATTGGACGGGCTGTAGTTGAGCAGCGTAACTACGGAGAACCGCTGTTCCGGAAAATAAACGAGAAACGTACGGAAGGAGGCCCACGATCCGCCGTGGCTTATGGTGTTTAATCCCCGGTACTGGCCTAAACCCAGGCCGTAGGCATAGGATCTTCTTTTTTTGGGATCGACGCGCTGCAGCATTCGGTCGAGCGCGCCTTCTTTTCCCACCTTGGGATTGTCAAAATTTTTGACCCACTTGGCGAGATCGTCGATCGTGGTGAAAAGAGAGCTTGAACCGAAGGCTGTAAGATTGTCGGCGACGGTATGGAACTTGCCTTCTTGGTCCCGGGCGTATCCATAGGCCCTTTTCGGTACCACTTCCGTGTGGTCATCGTGGAAGTGTGTGTCTTTCATTTCCAAGGGGCCGAAGATGTTTTCTTCCGTCCACTGGCGGAAAAATTTTCCCGTGACCCGCTGTACCAGTTCGGCCAGCAGGTTGTACCCCGTGTTCGAATAAAGAAATTCACTCCCCGGCTTAAAGTTGAGTTCTTTCTGGTTGAAGGCCATGGTCAGGATCTGGTCGAAAGAAATAACATCGTCAAAGTTCCAGCCTGCCAAGGCCAGAGTTCCCGGCCAGTCGCGGATGCCGCTGGTGTGATGCACAAGGTGTTCTATAGTGATGGTCTGGCCGAAAGCCGGAAGCTCTGGGATGTACCGGCGAATGTCGTCCTGGAGGGAAATTTTGCCCTCCTCGATCAGCATGGAAATAGCTAAGCCCGTGAACTGTTTGGATACGGAGGCGATGTCAAAAACCGTCTGGGGCGTGATGGGGACCTTATGCTCGAGATTTGCCATTCCGTATCCCCGCCTGAGTAAAACTTTTCCCTCTTTTAGGGCCATGACTGCGATGCCTGCTGATTCCGTCTTGTTGAGGTCCTTGAACAGCTTGTCTACCTTGTCCGTATAGGGATCCTGTGTTTTGAGGGCGGCCGATGCGGTGTTTCCTAAAAACAGAAGTCCGGCAATACAAAGCAAAACGAAAAAACTTTTTTTTGTGAAAAAATGTCTCATAAGTTCTCCCATTTTTTGGATGATTTATTATAAACAACACGATTATCAAAATAAAGGTTGCCTACCCGGTGACATTCCCCAAGGGGAAACGTTGTTTCCAGCGGAACATTGATTGATTACTTTAAAATTAGTAGTATGTCCCTTTGGGAAGGTTCCCAATGGAAGGAAAATAAGCATGAAACGGTTTTTTAAAAGACGTGAATTTCTTAAAATGTCCTCGGCAGCGGCTTTGGCCGGGTTGACGGGTAATCTGACCGGTGATCAGGCCCCCGAAAAGGCCCTCACCATCGAAGAGGCCGCACGTAAAGTGGGAAAACTGCCCCGCCGGAAGCTGGGCTACAGCGGCCAGGAAGTCTCCATTATTATTGGGTCCGGAGACCTGGCTGATGCCCCCAAGGAAGCCGGAATTTTGTGCGGAATGAACTACTGGCATAAGGCCAACCAGTGGATGCGCACTGGAACACCGGAATCAATCCTCAAAAACCGCGAAGCTCACATCTGCCAAGTGACCGTTGACAGGGTGGGAGGAGATCGCCATACGGGCCGTATCGATGAAGAAGAACACGTTTCCTACGTCAAGGAGGCTTTGAAGAGCACCGGACTTGGCTATTTCGATGACATGCAGCTCCACTACGGCTACTACAGCGCCGAAGAGCTCAAAAAGGAACGGGGTTTTGTCCGGGCTTTTGAACGGCTGAAAAAAGAGGGGCTGGTCAAGCATCTTTGCCTTTCCCAGCATGGGTACGCCGGCAATTCCAGAGTGCCGGGCGGAGAGAGTATGGCGGAGGTGCTGACCGCGGTTGTTGACGACGGCCTCCATGAACATGCTCAATTCATCTATTCTTACGGCGCCGATCCGGAAATGGACAGGTTTATGGAATTGGCCCGCAAAAAAAGCTTCGGCACCATAGCGATGAAAACGGCCCGCGGTATCGGTCGCATGAAAGAGGACGAGGAATTTATGAACAAGCTGCCGGCCGGTACATCTCCACACAATGCCTTGACGCGTTGGTTGACTACCGAGACCATGCTTGATGCCGTTGTTATGCGTGTCAGAAACCTCGATGAATTTGTGGATTCCTATTCAGGGGCGGGAAAGGAACTGCGTCATAAAGACGCCCGGGCCATCGAGATGATGACTGTTCAGGCTGATAAAACGGCCTGCCGCCTATGCACGAAATGTCAGCCCCACTGCCCTCAGCAGGTGCCCATAGCCGAAATTCTGCGTTTTGAGCGTTATGCAGTGGATGACCATGATTGGAGCAAAGCCCGGAGCCTATACGCAGGCCTGGACCGCAGGGGGGATGCCTGCTTACAATGCCAAACGTGTGTTCCGCACTGCCCGCAGGGTCTGAATATTCCCGATAAGATTGCCGCCGCCCATATCCTTCTCAGTTAGCCTGCATTATTCATAAATTTGGCCGACACCAACAGATAAGTTCAATTTTATATGTCATCTAAGGATATTTTCCGGTAAAATTGGAAATGAAACATTTATCATGATCATTTTTAAGAAAATGTCGGCCAAATTACCCTTTCAAGCGAGCCGATCTTACCGCACCTGCTTTGTTGCGGCCTGTTCGTGGTGCCAAGCACAGCTTCACAGGCCGACGCCTCGCCCCGACCCAACCTAACCCCTGCGGCAAGCTTGGCTCGTGAATAAAGCAGGCTGGCCTTCATTATTATAGGGCGGACAGCAGCTCCTCGGATGTGAGAGACGCGGTGCCGATTTTTCCCACGACGATTCCAGCGGCAATATTGGCCAGAAAAGCCGCCTCACGGAGAGAGGCTCCGGTAAGCAATCCCAGGGCTGCTGTGGCGATGACCGTGTCTCCGGCCCCCGTTACGTCGTAAACTTCTTTGGCCTTAGCGGGGATATGGAAGATGTGGTTTTTTTTCTCAAAGACGGTCATTCCTTGCTCGCCTCTTTTGATGATGAGATGATCAGCCGAGATTTTTGACAAAATTTTTCGGCCGGCTTTTTCAACTTCTTCGCTTGTAAAGCAATGGTGATGGACGATTTTTTCCGCTTCCAGATGGTTGGGAGTCAACAAAGTGACGGGAGAATATTGAGAAAAATTTTCCACTTTGGGGTCGACAAAAACGGGAAGATCCGCCGATTCCGTGTATTTAAGCAGTTTGGCCATTAAAGATTTTTTAAGAAGTCCTTTGTTGTAATCGGATATGATGAGGCCGTCACAGGATTCCTGTTGGATAAATCGCAAGATTTTATCTTCCAGCTGAGAAGATATAGGCATTTTTTTTTCATGATCGACGCGGACGACCTGCTGTTGATGGGCCAAAATCCGGGTTTTAACCGTTGTCGGTCTTTTATCATCGAAAAAGATACCTCTGCTGTCATGGGTATGTTCCACGATCCATTCGCCCTGAAAATCCATTCCGACCACACCTACAAGAAGGGAGACAGCTCCCAGGCTTTGTACATTGTGGCCGACGTTTCCGGCACCGCCCAAGGCAGATGTATCGTTTTCTACTTCGACAACCGGAACAGGGGCTTCCGGGGAGATGCGACTGACTTTTCCCCATATATATTTGTCCAGCATAAGGTCGCCTAAAACCAGGACTTTTTTGTCTTTAAAATGTTTGATGATTTCCCTGTATCTATGAATGTCGTTTGTCTTCATTTTTGACTTCCTTGAATGAAAATAGGGTTGGACAGGATCCAGGGAGTTTCATTATCGAGCGGCGTTCTAAGCCGCAGATAAACTTCTACCCTGTATGTCCCCGGAAGGGCCGCCCGGTATCTATGGGATGGTGAATTTATGCGTTCCAAAATTTCACCATTACGGATAATCCTTGTTTCGGTTGCGAAAGGAAAAGGAGCAGTCACCTGTAAAAAAACAGGGGTGTCCATGGCTGCCGCCGATCCCATCGGTATCTTTTCACCCGTTTTTTCAGCCCAGAACCGGAATCCGTGGGACGGAGCTGCGGAATCGATGGCGTTGAAAAACCGTCCTTCCCGAAGGGCGGTAAAAACCTGCTTTCTTGCGGCAATAAAGTCTTCAGAGAGCGGTTCCTGCAGAGGAATATGAATATGAAAAAGGTTGAAAAGAGGTCCATAAAGGAGATGGGCGTCCACGCTGTAGTAGCCGTATAAATGATGGACAGTGTTTAGAGAGTCCCACTTTCTGAGGTTGATATCAGGTCTGTGACAGATTTTCAGAAGGACAAGGTCTGGTTTAAACACAAATGCAGGAAGGAATGGTATGAGAGAGAGAAAATGTTTTTTGACCAGCGTGTCGGCGTTCATAATTTCCATTCCGGAGTAATCGACAAAACGGCCCCATGTCCAGCGGACTTTTGAGTAGGGATGGGCTATGATGGTAAATCCTCCCTTCTCCATCACTCCATAAACGGCTTCCTCGGCATTCTGAGAGAAAGGACGGGAAGGAGTATTAAAACCCAGAGCAACAAGATGTCCCCGGCTGACCGAAAGTTCAGAGCCGGCAGTAACAAGAACTCCCTCTTTCCAGCCTTGATCGGCCAATCCCTCATAATTGGGACGTCCGTGGTCAGTAAAAATGATAAAATCGAGATTTGCAGCCTTGGCTTTTTTGGCAATCTTTTCGACCTTGCTCCATCCGTCGGAATATTTCGAATGTATGTGGTAGGCACCCACAATTTCCTTGTCTGAGATATTTTCTTCCGGAATGGCTGGCCGACGGAAGCTTATAAGCTGGAAACAAAGCCAAAAAATATAAATACCTGCCAGGGACAGAAGGGAAAACCGGATGATCCTGCGGCGCTTTTTGTTTTTCACGATTTCTGCCTCGTTTTGTTCACGGTTAGACTCCGGATAAAAGGAATGGTAAGGAGATAAAGAAAAAGGACCGAGACTTCCGCATCAGCAAAATTGTACTCAAATAGACCGGCTAAAAAAAGGCCTATAAGTCCGGCCAATGCCGCTACGGTCAATCCATACTGTCCGGGATCCTTATTCTTAAGCTGCTTGACCAGGCTGATAGCCATCCAGATCAAAAAAACGAACCAGGCCGCCAGAGCGGGCAAGCCTCTTTCCGCGCCGATTTGGAAAATATTGTTGTGAAGGTGGACATTTTGTCTGGCTCCTTCGGAGAGTCCGTATTTGGGATTTTTAAACTCTCTATCCACTATGTCCGGCCCCACCCCGACGAGGGGATATTTTTTTATGATTTCCCAACCCGCTTTGATGTATTCGATGCGGTGGCGGTTGGATTCATCTTTCAGGCTGAATATGCTCAGAGCTCTGTTTTTGACGCGGTCGGGGACCGCAAAAAACAGAATGAGAAAAGCAAGGGGGACGGCAAAAAATATTTTCGGTTTATGAAGAAGAATAATCAGGCAAATCGCAGCTCCCAGGCCGATCCAGGCGCTGCGGGTGAGGGTCAACGTCATAGCGATCAGGGCCAGAAGAAATCCTGCCGCCCATATCATTCGTTCAGATCCACGGCGGGAAAAAACCAGGCTCAGGGCTAGGCAGGAAAAAATCAAAAGGAGGCCTGACTGGGTCATGTAGTGTCCCATGAATCCCGTCACCCGTTCATTTGGGGCAGCCCAAAAGAGGGCGTAGGCTGTCGAATAAACACAGTTGAAAAGAGCCGAAGCAAGCAAAAACCGGTTGGCAGTCCGCAAATTCTCTGCTCGGCCTAAGCCGGCGCAGGCAATAGGAATGATCAGGTAGAGAAGAAGTTCCCGGCAGTCGAGAAGGCTATCCTCTGGATTGAAAGAGCATGCGGCCGAAATGATCGATAACGCGACATATGCCGCTAAAGGAAACGCAAAACCGGGAAGGCATATATTGATCTTTTTCCTTATAAGCAGCAGGAGCCAGATGATAAGACCAAGGGCAAGAAATGATTGGCTGATGGATATGGAAAGCATCGAGAAAAAAAGAAAAAGCCATATGGACAAGGTCAGCAGGTACATCCAGCTGATTTTCTTATCCTGGGGGAAAATTGCGTTTATTTTAAATAGTCCAGACATGCTTCATACACCTCGTCGGGTGAGATATCTCGCAGGCATCTGAAATCCCCATGGACACAAGATTTTTGTTTGCAGGGCCGGCAGTCCATGGTTTTTTCAATAATTGTTGCCCTGGCCTTCCAGGGGCCGAAATGGGCCGGAATTGTCGGGCCGAATAGGGCAACGATAGGCGTGGAAACGGCTGCGGCGATATGCATGGGACCACTGTCGGCCCCGACAAACAGGGCGGCGTGGGAAATCAGTTCCTGAAGCTCTTTCAGGTTGAGTTTCCCGACAAAAGAGTCTAGGGAGAGGGATGTCGTTTTTAAAATTTTGGCTTCGGTCTGCCGGTCGTTATTATCTCCGATGAGAGCGATTCTTACGCGGGATAGACGGCCAAGAAGGGAAATGAGGCGGGATATTTTTTCCGTTCCCCAGTCGCGAAAGCGGTTTCCGGCGCTGATGTGGATAACCACATTCCGCTTCTCTTCACTTTCCATTTCCTTCAAGTATTCTTCGACTTTACTTTCAGCCCTTATGTTTGAAGGAGGAAGGCGGAGGGGAGGAATCGTATCCGTATCGGCTCCCAGGAGCCCCGTCAAATTGATATGGTTTTTTACGCTGTGGATGGGGCCTGTGTCACTGCTACGGGGAATGGTAAAATGGTAGATATAACTTTTACATTTTGTTTGGTAGCCGACTTTCCATTTTGCCCTTGAAAGTAAGGTAATAAGGGCAGCTCTTGGCCCGCCGTGAAAATCGATGACAGCATCAAATTTGTTCTTTCGGATCCTCCGGATAATACGAAAAAATTCTTTATTCCCCCGGGTTTTATCGATAACAAAAATTTCGTCAAGATGGGGATTCCCCTCGACAAGCTCTCTGTAAGGTTCTTCAACAACATAAAAGAGGGAAGTACCGGGACAGGCGTTCTTCAAGGCGGATATAGAGGGGGTGGTCATGATAATGTCTCCAATGCGTCGCAGTCGAACAAGAAGGATTTTTTTTAACTGAGAAGGCTCAATCTTTTGTTTCCCTGTTGGGCTCAATTTTGGCCTCGTCGATGAGCATGACCGGAATGTCGTCTCGAATAGGGTAAACGCGGTGGCACTTGACGCATTTCAGCCCTTTTTCATCCGCTGTTAGTTTGATTTCGGTTTTGCAAACGGGACAAGCGAGGATTTCAAGCAGTTTCGGATCGATAGGCATTTGTCGCTCCTTCGGTTAACCTGCATTATTCATAAATTCGGCCAACACCAACAGATAAATAAATGATTAAGGTCAATTATGGGTATTTTTCGGCAAAATCGATAATGAAACATTTTCCATGCTCATTTACAAAAAAATGTTGGCCAAATTACCCTTTCAGGCGAGCCGATCTTACCGCATTTGCTTCGTTGCGGCCTGTTCGCGGTGCCAAGCACAGCTTCATAGGCCGACGCCTTGCAGCTACGGCAAGTTTGGCTCATGAATAAAGCAGGTTTATCATAGCCGGTAATAATCACACAGTCAACTTGCCTTTTTGAGTAACGCTGGTTAGAATCATCAAAAAGAGAGATGGTGCGTGAAAAATATTCCGGTTGTTCCCCTTGTCTTGGGTGAATATAGAGGTTGGCTTTCCCGAGACTTCAAATCAACTCGAATGCTTGAGTGCCTGAAGAATCCAAACAACCTGATGAATGGGCCGTCCAGCCAGGTGCTTCTGGACGGCAGGAATAAAGTAGTCAAAGTGGAAATATCCTCCTTCAAGGTAAAACGGATTGTCGTTATAAAAGAATACCGAACAAGGGGAGTCGATACATTAAAAAGTGCCCTGCTTCCCTCAAAGGCTGTTCGTGCCTGGCGGGGGGCGGCAGCCTTAGTGAAGAGAGATGTGGAGACTCCTTTTCCCATAGCCTTTTTCCAGTCGAAAAAAGGACCTTTTGTGGATCGGAGTTTTTTCATTTCGGAATGGGTGGAATACTACCGGGAGATACGGGAATTATTTCAAGAGAAAGATGAGGAAAAGCTTCGCCCCCTTCTGGTCGCGCTGTCTGATTTTCTTTGCCGCTGTTTCAATAAAAATATTCTTCATAGGGATCTTTCTGACGGGAATATCCTGGTGAAAGAACAAAACGGCGTTTATCGGTTTATGATGGTCGATACCAACCGGATTAGAGTCAGACGGCGGATAGGATGGTTTAGGAAAGTTCGAAGCATTATTCGCCTCGGGATTCCTTCCGCCCTCCAGCCGTTTTTTATGGAGTTATGCCTGGGAAATGGTCGAGGAAAAAAGTTATATTGGCTGGTTTATAAGATGTGCAAGGCTTTTTACAGCGGAAGGATTGCTATTAAGAAAAAACTCCGCTTAAAAAAAATTGTTCGAAAAATGAAAATCCAATAAAACATGTTCGATTTTAAGTGGAATCCTTACGCCGATCAGCCGCACAATGTGGCATTGCGCTCTGAACGCCGGCTTTTTTTGCTCCGGCATGCCGGAAGCTATGTTCGTCAGATATGCTCCAATCTCCGGAAAGCCGTTCCCGTCCTTTCTCTTTACAGGACATATCGAAAAAAAATGTATGATTCTTCAGTAAGCTTAGGAGAGTCGTTCGGATTGTCCGTTTCCCCCGAAGTGGGGCGTTTTGAAGAAATCGCCGGGCTTCTTAAAGAAGCAGGAATTGGCCAGACTCTGTTTCGGATGCCTTCCTGGGAGAGGGAACGGATGGCTTTTTTTGAGGATTTTGCCCGTTTCCTTAAAAACGAGGGAATAAATATCGGTGTCGCGCTCCTGCAGCAGCGGAGGGATGTTCTTGATCCCTCTCATTGGAAGAACTTTCTGGATGAAACCTTTTCCCGTCTGCGCGATATTGTTTCCTTTTTTGAGGTGGGACATGCCTGGAACCGGACTAAATGGGGAGTTTGGACCCACGATGAATATATCGAGCTGGCCGAAACGGCTGTTACTTTAGCCGGCAGATACGGTGTCCGGACCGCCGGACCGGCGGTCATTGACTTTGAGTTTCATCTTTACCCCCCGGTTTTGAATGCCGTTTCTTTCGATGTTATCAGCTCGCTTCTCTATGTCGACAGGGTCGGAGCACCGGAAAATTCCCAGTTCGGCTGGGATATTTCCCGGAAACTGGCGCTTCTCAGGGCGGTGATCGATTCCTGCCTGAACAAAAAAAAAGAACTCTGGATAACGGAGGTCAACTGGCCCTTGAAAGGAACGGGACGGTATTCTCCGGCTTCCGGAAAACCAAATGTCAGTGAGAAGGAGCAGGCGGATTATCTGGTCAGGTATTATATTCTCGGTTTGACTTCAGGCTTCACCCAAAGGATCTACTGGTGGCAGTTGACGGCGCCGGGATACGGACTGATCGACAGCAGGAGCGGTGGATGGAGGAAACGCCCGGCTTTCGAAGCCTTGAAAACAATGTCACAAATGCTGAAGGGAGCCGTATTCACGGGCCGCCAACGTAGGAATGGAGTTGAGCTTTTTTTCTTTCGCAAAAAAAATTCCGTGTTTTGTGTTTGTTGGACCTTAAAAGGGATTCTTGAATACCGGTTTTCCTCATCTAAAGGGCGGATTGTCGACCGGGACGGAAAGGAAAGGTTTTCATCCCTGGAACGGTTGATAGTCACTCCAAGTCCCCAGTATGTCTTTTTACCTGAAGATGATCCCGCAAGTTTTAGAATTTCAGGGGGAGAGCTGTAGAACAGCGGACCGAAGACGAGTCAGAGGAAAGGAAAACAAATGAATCCAAAGCCGGAAAAAAATGATTTTTTTCAAAAACATGAGGTCGAGGATTATGAAAAAAGAAGATACCGTGGTCTTGACCAGAGGATGGTACATGCCCGCGAGCGTGCAGTTCTTCGTAAGATGATCGGACAAACAGGGGTAGAGAAGGGATTTATTCTGGATGTTCCCTGCGGTTATGGGAGGTTTTCCGAAGCGATTACATCAGGGGAAAGAAACCTGGTTTCCAGCGATCTGTCTTTCCATATGGTGGATCGGGCCGTCAAGAGGAGCCCTTATTTGAAATCCCATTTCGGGGTGGTGGCAAACGCGAAGCGAGGGCTTCCCTTCAAAACAAATACGTTTGAGTTTATTCTCTGTATGCGGTTTTTCCATCATGTTCATGATCCCGATGAACGCGACAACATCCTGGCTGAATTCGCCCGCGTGACCTCAAGATGGGTTATCGTCTCATATTATCAAGCCAATGCCATTCATGCACTTCAAAGAAAACTCAGGAAAACGTTTAAAAAAAGCAGGGCCAAGATCAGCATGATTCCCCGTTCTCAGCTTCTATGTGAATTGGAGAAAAACGGCCTGCGGGCGGTCCGTATCACCCCCCTTTTCCGGGGGCTGCATGCACATCATTTTGTGCTTTGTGAAAAAGCCTGAAAGGTGATGTTTTTCTTTTTGAACTCCCGGTTTTTTATCCAGGTCGCGTAATAAATCCAGTAAGACGGTTCGGGAAGGACCCAGTCCCTTTTTATCTTTTCATTGAAATTATGGAGTTTGATACAACATGGTTCAGGACATTTTTCCATTTGGAAGATAAGATCTTTTTCAAGCTCTTTTAGCACATAAAAATTGTGATTTTTTGTCAAAAAAATAATGGCCGTATGGGTTAGAAAAACCAGTCCGATAACGAGGGATAAAACCGTGATGGGTTTAAGCCAACGGCCCTCTTTTATAGCCCTGAACAAAAAAACGACCAAAAAAGCGTTAAAAAAGAGTCCCGCTCCATATAATGCTCGGACGGCGCTATATCTGACAATCCAAAAAGTGGCGGTGGAAAAAATCAAAAGGAATACCGTCAAAATGATCTGGGTAAAATTTAAAATCTTCTTTTTGTAGAGGAAGGCAAAAAGACTTATGAGGGCTATGATAAAAACGATCGAAGCCGCCCAATAGGTTTTATAAAAATTCATGGTGAAAAGGTATAATAAAGCCTGTATTATTTGATGAAAAACCTTTTTGAATCTGAAAGAGGTTCCGTAGGCATAAGGCGAGAATAAAAGGGAAAGTCCCAGTCTGATAATAATCGTAAAGAAGGCGGCAAAAATCCATGAAGGATAAAGGCTCTTTAAAACATCTTTTACGCTCCGTTTGAAGCTGAACGGCGTCCAAGTTAAAACTTTAGGAAAGAGAAGAATACAAATACTGGGCACAATAAACATTTCAGAGGAAAGGAAGGAAAGAGTCAAAGCCAAAACCGCAACGACCTTTTTTCTCGTATAGAGACCCAAGACAAGAAAAAACAACCCTAAAATATATGCAAAACAGGTATGCCAATATAAAATTTCATAATAATTGGGATAAAAAGTGAAAATAAAAAGGATAAAAACACACAAAAATGTAAGCTTTTTATTCTTTTTATGCTTTATCTCTGTTTGAGTTTTTTGAACGAGATACTTGCAAAGCAGAACGAAACATGAGATGTGGACCAATAAAACGAAAAACATGCTGATCCATGTTTGAGTAAAAGCCGGGCGAAAAAAAAGAAGCCAGGTAAAAATACACCATATGGGAACCCGCGCCCAATAAGAACCGAATATGTTCAGGGGTAATCCCTCTTGACTTGTTGAAAAAGCGAGAAAACGATAGTCATCCGCCTGAAATGTGAAATGGATAAAGAAGGCGACGATGACAAAGAGAAAAAACGACAGGCCAATGCTTATGGAATAGATGCTGAGATGTTTAGAGTGTTTATTCAAAGCAAAAACATTTTATATTTTTTGGCTATGTTCGAAAAGGATATTGTTCTACCTTTATTGAACCTCAATTGTACCTTGATTGTACGTTGCCCAAGATGCCTGACTAGAGTATAATGCCTTTTCGTTTGATTTGAGGCATAAGTTTTTATTTCAAAGGAGGATCTTGTGGAAAAAGACGAGGTGCTGTGTATCTTCAGAAAAGCGGGAGGACTTCTTGAAGGGCATTTTCTTTTAACCTCGGGCCTTCACAGCGGTCAGTATTTTCAGTGTGCCCGGGTTCTTCAATATCCTCGTTACGCCAGGATCCTCTGCGGAGATATCGCCGCTCATTTCAAAAATGAAAAAATCGACGTAGTCATCGCTCCGGCAATCGGTGGTATCGTCGTCGCCCAGGAAGTGGGGCGCCAGTTGAAAAAACGTACGATCTTTGCTGAGAGAGAAAAAGGTACCATGATGTTAAGAAGGGGATTTCATATCGATCGAGGAGAAAATGTTTTGGTTGTTGAAGATGTGATAACAACGGGAGGTTCCGTACGGGAAGTTATGGATGTCGTCACTGCTCATGAAGGAAATATTGTCGGTATCGGAGTGATTGTCAACCGGAGCGGTAGAAAAGCCCGTTTTAAACAGGATTTTCATTCCGTTGTCCATTTGAGCGTGGTGATGTATTCCCCAGGTTCATGTCCCTACTGCAAGGAAGGGAAGCCATTGGTTAAGCCCGGCAGCCGGAACATAAAAACATAATAAACAGCAGCCGGGTTGGTTCAACGGAATTTGAAGTAAAACAAGGAAATTAAAATTTAATCTTGAAGCCTGTTCTAAGACTAATTCCTGAAAGGTCAAGGACAGCTTCCTCAGCGTTGTAAACTCCCGCTTCAGCCGGCCTTTTGTTCCGGATGAAAAGCAGGTCATAAAATTTGCCGTCTGCTGTTTTTGTCTGATAAAGATAGAGTGTGCCTTCCTCAACAGCTGTTAGCCCTCCTGAGTCCGTGTAGGTGTCCTTCCCTTTCAAACTGCGAATTCGGGATGTGCGTCCTTTGATCTCTACAAAAAGGCTTAAAAAGGAATGGAGTTTCCATTCCAATCCCACGGCTCCCAGAAACCCCATATTTTGGCCCTTGGCCGTACCCTCCCATTTTTGCCAGGCTTCCCCTTCCTGGATGAGGTAGGAATAACCGCACTCAGCGAAAAGAATTTCAATCCCCGTTTTGGCATAAAAATGGGAGAAAGGGAAAACGGTAACCGTCAATGATATGGGGACAACCTGAACATTAGGGCTGTTTTGGATACTGATATCGGGCGTGGAGTCTGGAATCTCAAAAAGGCTTTCTTTTTTACCAGAGAGAAAATCGATCCCGATACCAAGGTTTGTCTTAGGAAAAACGGAGAAGTTAAACTCCGCTCCGAATGCACCTGCCCAGTGCAGGGAAGATATTTCCCCGGGTCCCTGGCCGGTCGTAATTTTTTGATAATAGTCAGCCAATCCTTGTGCTCCCTTGTTCAATATCCCGGCCCCCATGTAGCTTAGTCCTCCGCTGAGGAGGATATCAAAGCGGGTTGTTTTGGATTTTTTGATCGTGGAGGGGACGATGGCGTGGGACAAAACGTGTTTTTCCCTTCTCGCGGTTTCAGCCGCCTTTTTTTCGACAGGAGAAGGTTTTTCGACTTGCGCATCTTTTTTCTCGGGAGGACTTTCAACGGGTTTGATTGTTTCCCTGACGATACGGACCGGTTCTTCTTCCAAGACAAGAACCAGGCTTTCGTGGACGTAGCCGGATATTGTTTCGCCTTTTTCAGGGGTAAAAGTTACGGCATACCATTCGCCCTCTTTCTTTGTGGATTCCAGGATTGTGTTCAGGGGAAGCTGGCAGATGACCGTACTCCCGATATCAGGGTTTGACCTGATATTGGCCAGCTCAGTGATAACTTTAAGCTTTATTTGGGATGGCCCGGCTTTAACCATATTCGGGATGAATAGGAGAAAACCGGCAAGAATCAACAAAATTGTTACTTTGTTTTTTTTCATGAGTCCCGCTTTCTTGTGCTCTTTATATGTATTTACCGGTACTGGTTATGAATGGTACAGGCTTATTGAAATTATAAGAAATAGAACCGCCTGACGCAACCATAATTGCCGGTGCTTGTTAGACTCGGAGAAAAATGGTAACATTTAGCCTTATTCGTTCAATCGTTTGACTGCTCAAACACAAGAATTGTGGAGGTCCAAATGGTCAAACATTCTTTGATAAAAACATGGGTGTTTTTTTTAGCAATATTAACCGGTGCCTTCTCTTATGCCTTGTCCACCGGAGCGGAAAAAAATCCTAAGTTGAGCGTCTCGGAAAAGTCATGGGATTTTGGAGAAATCAAACAAGGTGATGTCCTTACCCATATTTTTAAATTCAAAAACGAGGGCGGCGCACCTCTTGAAATTTTTAATGTTCGGGCTTCCTGCGGATGCACGGCGGTGATTCTATCAAAAAAAATCATTCCTCCCGGAGAAGAAGGCACGTTGAAAGTGACATTCAATTCCAGGGGATATAGCGATAAGGTCCGGAAATATATTTTTTTGGACACCAACGATCCCGACCGGGAAAAATTTCAGATTTTTGTTGAGGCTGACATCGAAGTTCCCCCGCGTCCGAGGATAGCTCTCGAACAATATACGGCCGATGTCGGCCTTGTGATAGAGAAAGAAAAAATACGGCACGCTTTTAAAGTAAAGAATATCGGGGAAAGAGAACTCTCCTTTTCCTGTTTGCACCGGCAAGCCGAATTTATGGTTAACGGGGAAAAAAATTCATTTCCTGTCAAGGTCTCTCCCGGCCGTGATGTTGAAGTTTTTATAGATATCGGCCGGGCCGAAAAGCCGGGTATCTTTAGGGACAGCATCCTTATAAAATCCAATGATCCGATGCGGCCGAATATTTCCCTGTTTTTGTCCGGTTATGTTGTCACGCTGGAACAGCTAGAAGATCTCTGCAGCAGGGGGAAAAAACATCCTTTATAAAGAGCAGTCATTAAGTTTGAATGGTAAAATGAGGTAAAAGTGGTGCTTTTAGCAAACTTTCTGATCGCAGTTTCCAGAATTTTACATATCGTTTTGATGGTTTATGTTTGGATAGTCATTCTCAGGGCGGTTTTTTCCTGGATCAATGTGCCGTCTCTTTATCAGGTTTATGTTCTCCTTTTCAAACTGACGGAGCCATTGCTCAAGCCGATTCGCAAATGGGTTCCTCCTTACCGTTTCGGCGGATTGGATATTAGTCCCATCATCGTTGTTTTATTGATCCTGTTCATCGACACTTTTTTAGTCAAGACGCTGGCTTTATATGGCAGGTCCCTACTAAGGCAGGAGACTTTATACTTTTAACGCCATGAAAAATGAGGGGAAAAATATTCCCGAAGGTTTGGTGACGGTCAAGGTTCAGCCAAGGGCAAAAAAACGTGAAGTGGTCAGGGTGTCGGAAAATGAATATAAGATCAAGGTTTTTTCTCCTCCAGTCAAAGGTGCGGCCAACAAAGAAGTGATTGAGGTTTTGGCCTCCTATTTCGGTCTTCCCAGATCGGATGTACGCATTGTCAGAGGTGAAAAGTCCAGCCGAAAACAGGTATTGATCGGAGCTTCCCGTGTTTAAACCTGGAATGATCCTTTTAAACATTTTTTTATTTTCGGGGAGGCATGAGTCTATATAATCTGGTAAGTTTCCTGGGCATATTTCTAATAGCGGGAATAGCCTGGTGCTTTTCTTCGAACCGAAAAGTCATAAACTGGCGTGTCGTGGGATGGGGTATTTTTCTTCAGTTGCTTCTGGCCCTCTTCGTTTTTCTCGTTCCGGCAGGCGCCAAGGTTTTCCTTTTCATCAATAAGGCGGTTGTTGCCTTATTGGAGAGCGCGACGGCCGGGACCCGGTTCGTATTCGGAAGGTTGGCTTTGCCGCCGGGAACGGTGAGCGAAAGCGGCGAAACTTCCCTGGGGTATTTTCTTGCATTTCAGGGGCTGGCGACGATTATTTTTTTTGCCGCCCTTGTCGGAGCCCTTTATTATCTAAAAATACTACCCCTCTTGATTCGTGGTTTTGCCTATATATTTACCAAGCTGATGCGGATAAGTGGTGCGGAATCCCTCTCCGCTTCCAGTAATATTTTTGTCGGCATCGAATCCGCACTTATGATTCGGCCGCATCTGGATAAAATGACCCGGTCTGAGTTGAACACGATCCTTACAGCGGGGATGGGGACGATCGCTTCCACTGTTTTGGCCGTTTATGTCTTTATCCTTCAAGGGGAGCTTCCGACGATTGCCGGTCACTTGATGTCCGCTTCGCTGCTTTCCGCCCCGGCCGCGGTTGTCATGTCAAAACTCATCATTCCCGAGACCGAAAAACCCGAGACCTTGGGCATAAACGTCAAGCCTTATTATGAAAAGGAAGACAATCTGATCATGTCCATCATCAACGGTGCCAACAGCGGATTAAAATTGTTAGGGGGGATCATAGCTTTATTGATTGCGTTTCTGGGGATATTGGCCTTGATAAATCTTATCCTCGGTTGGGGAGGGGGATTTATCAACCGCTTGTTCGGTCTTGATTTCAACTGGTCCCTGGAAACCTTTCTGGGTTATATTTTTTATCCCTTTACTCTTATTTTGGGGGTGCCTCCTTCCGATGCCTTTGAGGTGGCCAAGATCATCGGCGAAAGAACGGTAGCCACCGAAGTCGTTTCCTATCAGCACCTGTCCCAGCTTATCGCTGATGGAACGATTAAAAATCCCCGTTCGATCATCATTTCGTCTTATGCCCTATGCGGGTTTGCCCACTTTGCTTCTTTGGCCATATTTGTAGGGGGGATTGGAGCTCTTGCACCTAAAAGATTGAAAGATCTGTCCCGTATCGGTTTGAGGGCTCTTCTGGCGGCGACGCTGGCCTGTCTTATGACGGGAGCGGTTGCCGGGGTGTTTTTCACCAGCGGGCGGGGTTCGATCTTGTTTGGGTGATATGCTTGTCTTTTTTTTAAGTCCTGTTAAAATAAATAGATTCAAATAAGGTATACTCCTGAGGAGAAAAGGATGAAGAAATTTATAAAAAAAATATTATGGACGACGGATTTTTCTGATGAGGCACAGGAAGCATTGGTTTATGCTGATAAGATTGCCCGAACTTTTAAAGCTGAGATTCTGGCGCTTCATGTCGTTCCGGATTTTTCTCCGGCTATGTATGATACGGCTGCGGTCATTAGAGGTGAGCTGGTCAGAAGAATAAATGCCTTGAAGAACGAGGCCGGGAAAAGGCTGGAAAATATAAAAAAGACCAGGAATCTTTCCTTTAAAACGCTTATCAAAGAAGGAAACTCCGCTAAAAAGATCGTCGAGACGGCCGAAGAAGAAAAAGCAGATCTGATCGTCATTGGAAAACGGGGGATGTCCGCCATAGAGAAATTGTTTATCGGCAGTGTCGCCAATCAGGTTCTTCACCATTCCCCCTGCCCTGTTCTCCTGACCAAAAAAGGAATGAAACACCATTTAAAGAAGATTCTTGTTCCGACGGATTTTTCCGACCAGGAAGATATCGAAAGGGACTATGCCTGGCGGTTGGCCAAAGGTCTGGATGCCGACCTGGTTTTTCTTCACGTACTCGAGTTGCATGATCATGAGTTTCCCCCCCGGGTTCTGGACGAAATATTTGATTCGGTAATGAAGAAGCTGAAAAGTAGAAAGAAAAAAGAAAAAGAAGACATTCGAATTAAAGAAGATGTTACTCGAGCCGTCAATGCGGCTGTGGGTATTGTGGATTACGCAGAAACACATAAAATTGATATGATTGTTATTTCCACCTGCACTCAAAGTAAACTTGAACGGTTCTTTTTGGGGAGCACGACCGAAAAGGTCATTTCCTATGCCCATATCCCCATTTTTGCTATTCCTCCTGCTTCGTGTTCTGATTGAAGGTGGAAAATTCTCTTAAGTACTGGGTAGCCCTTAATCTAACCGTTGGCGAAGATTTAAGGACGGCCAACAAGATTGTCGGCCATTTCCCTTCGGTCAAGGATGTTTTTAAGACTACCCCAAAAAAATTGGTTTCCTTCGGAGCGAAAAAAAATAAGGCTGAAGCCTTAGTTTCAGGAAAAGCCGAGGAAGAAGCTTCTGCAGAGATAGATCGTGCAGCCTCGCTCGGATATTCCATCCTGACGAGGGATGATGAAGAATACCCGGAGCGTTTAAGAGAAATCTTTGATCCGCCTTGCGTCCTATATTGTGCGGGGAATGCCGCAGTTCTGAAAGAACCCGCGGTATCGCTTGTCGGTTCAAGAAAACCGACTCCTTATGGAAGGAGCGTGGCGGACAAATTGGCCCGTGAACTGGCTTCCTGCAACATTATTGTTGTAAGCGGGTTGGCCCGGGGTTTGGATTCCGCAGCCCATTGGGGAGCGTTGAAAGAAGGAAAAACAGTGGCAGTGCTGGGTTCAGGATTGGAAAATTGTTATCCGAGAGAGAACCGGGGCCTTTTCCGGAAAATCATCGAAAAGGGCGCAGTGATATCCGAGTTCCCTCTTGATTCGCCGCCCCTGGCCCTTCATTTTCCTAGGAGGAACCGCATCATCAGCGGTTTATCAATGGCCGTCGTCGTCATTGAAGCAACGCTAAAAAGCGGCTCGTTGATCTCCGCCAAACTGGCCTTAGAGC
This sequence comes from Candidatus Aminicenantota bacterium, assembly GCA_016927475.1. Taxonomy (GTDB): domain Bacteria; phylum Acidobacteriota; class Aminicenantia; order Aminicenantales; family Aminicenantaceae; genus JAFGMO01. The sequence continues at coordinate 16,229 of JAFGMO010000039.1, read as the reverse complement.
AAAACAGGGAAGTCATGGCGGTTCCGGGGAACATCACGTCTCCTCTCAGCCGGGGAACCAACTGGCTGATCCGGTCGGGCGCGAAATCCGTCGGGAGTTGGGAGGACGTTGTTGATGAGCTGCCCTCTGAGATAAGGGAGGCTTGTTATTTGAATAAAAAAGAGTGTAAGGAAAAGAAGGAAAAGCTTCTTCCCAAGGAGAAGCAAATCCATGATATGCTCAAGATCGACACATTGATGCATGTGGATGAAATTGTTGCACAAACGGGCTTTTCCATTCCGGAAATTTTTTCCACGCTCCTGAGTCTTGAAATGAGAGGTTTAATCATTCAGAGGCCGGGAAAATATTATCAGAGGAGATGGTAATGCAGAAGCGATTGGTGATTGTTGAATCCCCAGCCAAGGCAAAAACGGTAAATCGATATCTGGGATCCGAATTTGTCGTTAAGGCCTCTGTGGGACATATCCGCGACCTGCCGAAGAGCAAACTGGGTGTTGATCCGGGTAATGATTTCGCTCCGGATTATGTCATCATCCCGGGAAAAAAAGAAATTGTCAAAGAAATTCAACAAGCCGCAAAAAACAGCAGTGAAGTTTTTTTGGCCGCTGATCCCGACAGAGAAGGAGAAGCGATATGCTGGCATCTTAGGCATCTGCTCAAGGAATATAATGAAAAAATATACCGGATTCTCTTCCATGAAATCACCAAAAAATCAATTACAGAAGCCTTTTCCGAACGGGGATTTCTGGATGAGAACAAATTTAATGCCCAGCAAACGCGCCGGATTCTGGACCGTCTGGTCGGCTATTTGATCAGTCCTTTATTGTGGAAAAAAATCGGACGTGGTCTGAGTGCGGGACGTGTGCAATCCATTGCTCTCCGGTTTATCTGCGAACGTGAAAAGGAAATCAAGAATTTCGTTCCTGAAGAATACTGGACGATCACCGCTCTTCTTGAAGCCTCCCAGCCGCCGGTTTTTAAGGCTTCCCTGATAAAGATCGACGGGAAAAAAGCCAAGATAGACCGGGAAGAAAAGGCGGCGGGAATTGTGGGGGAGCTAAAAAAATCGTCATTTGTCCTGAGTGATGTAAGGATCAAGCAAAAAAAACGCAGTCCGGCTCCTCCTTATATCACCAGCACTCTTCAGCAGGAAAGCTACCGTTTGCTCAGGTTTTCCGTGAAAAAAACGATGATAACCGCCCAAAAATTGTATGAGGGATTGGAAATTGGAAACCGGGGATTCGTAGGATTGATCACTTATATGCGTACCGATTCCGTACGCCTGGCCGATGACGCCGTCCAATCTGCTCGACAATATATTGAAAAAAACTTTTCCGCGGATTATCTTCCCTCTGCGCCCCGGGTCTTCAAGAATAAAAAGAAAGCCCAAGATGCCCATGAAGCCATTCGGCCAACCTCATTGGATCTCTCCCCTGATGTGGTGAAACCATATTTGAAGAGAGAAGAATATGCTCTCTATCGTCTGATTTGGAACCGTTTTGTCGCCAGCCAGATGAAATCAGCCATTATTGAGGAAACGGTTCTTGATATAAAAGCTTCCCGGTATCTTCTTCAGGCCAAGGGAGAGGTGGTGATTTTTGACGGTTTTCTGGCCCTATATCCCAGCCAAAACAAAGAAAACGAGAAGCTTCCAAAGGTGGAAAAGGGAGAAAAATTCAAGCTTCTTGAATTGGAATCCAAGCAGAATTTTACCCAGCCGCCACCCCGCTATACGGAGGGGAGTTTGGTCAAGGAACTTGAAGCCAAAGGAATCGGCAGGCCCAGCACTTATGCTCCGATCATTTCAACACTCCAGGACAGGGTTTATGTGATCAAAGAGAAGGGAAAGTTTATTCCAACGGAGCTGGGATTATTTGTAACGGATTATTTGATCGCAAATTTTCCTGATTTGATGGAATTTGAGTTTACGGCTCATCTGGAAGAAGATCTTGACAGGATCAGTGAAGGAGATCTGAGTAGCGTGGATTCTTTGAGGAAATATTATTCTCTTCTCGACAGCGATTTGAAACAGGCCATGGAAAAAGAGGGAGTCAAAGGGAAAGGTATTCCCCTGGATGATGTTTGTCCAAAATGCGGCCGGCAGCTTGTGATCAAGAGCGGCCGATACGGAAGGTTTAAAGCCTGTTCAGGATATCCGGAGTGCGATTTCAAGCAGAGTATGGGTAAAAAGGAAGCCAAGCCCCTTGAAGAAAAATGCCCTCAGTGCGGTTCCAACCTTGTTGTCCGGCACGGAAGGTATGGAGCTTTCACGGCCTGTTCGAACTATCCCCAGTGTAAGTATATAAAGAAGGAAAGCTCGGATACGGGGATTCCTTGTCCCATGGAGTGCGGAGGGACAATCCTTAGAAAAAAAACGAGAAGGGGAAAAACTTTTTACGGATGCAGTAAATATCCTGATTGTGATTTTGCCACATGGGATGAACCCCTGTCCAAGTCCTGCCCGGAGTGCGGGGCAAAGTGGCTTTTGAAAAAAACTCCGGCGAAAAAAGCGGCTTATATCTATTGTTATAACAAGGATTGTGATTACAAGGAGGAGCTTGAACAGGAAGAGTCCGGAGAAAACCAAAGAGAAAACAACAAAGATGTTAGAGAAACTTGAAGAATTCTTAAATTTTCTTCGTTTTGAAAAGAATTATTCCGCACATACCATTTCCAGCTATCAAAGGGACCTGATCCAGTTTTTTGATTTTCTTAAAAAACATGGCATTCCTTTCAGAGAAATCGATAATGTAATTGTCCGTGCTTTTATGGCCAAACTGCATGAGAATAAAGAGGCAAAATCCACGATAGCGCGAAAACTTGCAGCTCTTCGCTCTTTTTTTCAGTATTGTATAAAGCGAAGATGGATGGATGACAATCCCGCCAAGATTGTGGCTACCCCCCGACAAGAGAAGAAAGTCCCATCTTTTTTATCGGAAGAAGAGATACGAAATCTCCTGGAATTCCCCTCCTCTCTCAAGCCCAATGAAATAAGAGACAAGTCTGTTCTGGAGCTTCTTTATGCTTCGGGGATGCGTGTTGGAGAGCTGGTTGGCCTCAACATGGAGGATATCAATCTTGAAGAACGTTTGGTTCGTGTCAAGGGAAAAGGGAAAAAAGAAAGGCTCCTTCCTTTCGGCAGGATAGCCGGGGAAAGCATTCGGGATTACCTTCGTGTCCGGATTAAACTGCTCAAAGACCGGAGAGATGAGCCGGCTGTTTTTTTGAACTATAGGGGCAATAGGCTTTCCGTGAGATCCGTGCAGCGCATCGTCGACAAGTATATACATCTTACAGCCGTAAAGAGAAAAATAAGTCCCCATTCTCTTCGACATTCATTTGCTTCCCATCTTTTGAGCCGGGGAGCCGATCTGAGGGTTATCCAGGAGCTTTTAGGGCATGAGAGCCTAGCCACAACCCAAAAATACACACATCTGAATCTCAAGCAGCTTCTCGAAGTATATCGCAAGAATTTTCCCCGCTAGAAGGCTCCCCGCTAGAAGGGTTGCATTTCTTAACTAAATTTGATAGAGAAGTATGATTTAGAGCTTATTTTCGAAAGGAATAACCAGTGACCATATCTAACGCTAAGATATCTGCGGTTGAAATGTATGTTCCGGAGAAGATTCTTACCAACAAAGAACTGGAGAAAATGGTCGATACGACCAATGAATGGATCCTTGAAAGAACAGGAATTAGAACAAGGCACATCTGTGAAAAAGGACAGGCGGCTTCAGACTTGGCTGCCGAAGCGGTCATAAAATTATGCAAAAAACGGGGGATTTCGCCCAAGGATATCGAACTGATCATTGTTCCTACTGTAACGCCGGACATGCTTTTCCCTTCCACGGCTTGCCTGTTGCAGGAGAAAATAGGCGCTGATAACGCTTGGGGTTTTGACCTTTCCGGAGCTTGTTCCGGATTTCTTTTCGCCCTTTCTGTAGCGGAAAAATACATACAGACCGGCATTTACAGGCGGGTTGTGGTAGTCGGGTCTGAAATTATGTCGTCGATAGCTGATTATACAAACAGGGAGACATGTGTCCTTTTTGGAGACGCCGCCGGCGCTGTGCTTCTCGAGCCGGCAGAGGAAGGAGAGAAGGGAATCATCGATATTCTGCTTCGATGTGACGGATCAGGAGGAAAATATCTTTATATGCCCGGTGGGGGAAGTCTTCATCCGGCGACACACGAAACGGTCGATAAAAAGATGCACTACATTCACCAGCAGGGAAGGAGAGTCTTTAAGTTCGCTGTTACGGAAATGGCCAATATCTCCCGTGAAATTATGAAAAAAAACAACATTACTTCCGATCAGGTCAAACTGTATGTCCCTCATCAAGCAAATATGCGGATCATAAAAGCCTGTCAGGCTAACCTGGGATTTACGGATGATCAGATCATCATCAATATTCAAAAATACGGCAATACAACTTCTGCCACCATTCCGCTTTGTCTTTATGAAGCCAGTCAAGAAGGCCGTATCAAAAAAGGCGATTATCTTGTGTTGGCAAGTTTTGGAGCCGGATTCACATGGGGCAGCATTCTCTTGCAGTGGGAAATAGAAAATTCATAATCTTTCATTGTTTTTTTATTCTGACGGCTGCTAATCTTAAGGAACCGTCTTTTTTTCTGGCTTGAATTCCGTTAACTAATGGTGTCGCAATAAACCGTCCCTTATCACCTTTTGTTGACATTTTAAGCGCCTTGAATTTTATAAGTCTCACATTTGAAAAAAGATAGCCCTGAGCTTCTTTTGGCCTCGATATTGCTATTAGGAGGACGAAAGGAGGTCTTCATGAAAAAAAAATCAAAAAAAATCTTTGTTCTAGGCGTTGTTCTCTCATTCTGTTTTTCCCTTTTGTCCGTCTTGCCCGTTGAGGCGGCCGGTGGTGCTGCCCAAAAGGTCAACATCAACAAGGCTTCTTTGGATGAACTTCAGACTCTGCCCGGGATCGGGGTTAAGATCGCCCAAAGGATCATTGATTTCCGGGACAAAAACGGCCCGTTTAAAAGGATTGAAGAGTTGATGAAGGTTAAGGGTATCGGGGAGAAAATGTTTGAAAGGATGAAAGAAAAACTTACGGTCGGTCCGGAAAAATGAAAAAACAGATGTAATGGTTGCCCATTCCCCGTTTGTGTGTTGTGGGGAGGGATTATTCCCTTCCCACATCCAACCTGCACTATTCATAAATTTGGCCGGGAGTGACAAAGACAGGAAAAAGACCGGCCAAATTTATGAATAGTGCAGGCTAATTTGTTGTTTTTGTTAATATTCCCGAGTCGAGGTTATAAGAGATATTGGTTTAGAAACACACCCAATTTTTTAAGGGTTCGGCCCCGGTGGCTCACACGGTTTTTTGTTTTTGGATCGATCTCGGCGAATGTTTTGCCAAGCGGAGGGAAAAAAAAGATGGGATCGTATCCGAATCCTCCCTTTCCCCGTTTTTCCCGGAGAATAACTCCCTCAATACAATCTTGTATTTCGGTGATGATTTTTCCCTTTTTTGACAACACCAGGCAAGAGACAAACCGGGCGCTTCTTTTGTTTTCGGGAACATTTTTCATCAGTGCAAGCGTCTTCTGGATGTTTTTTTCGTCCGTAGCCCGGGGTTCGGAAAAGCGGGCTGAAAAAACTCCCGGAGCTCCCCCCAGATAATCAATCTCGAGACCTGAATCCTCAGCCAGGGTAAGACCCGGCCAAAGACGGCTGTAAAAAAGACTCTTTCCACGCGCGTTTTCTTGGAATGTTTTCCCTGTCTCCGTGTACATCTTTTTAGGTTGAAGTTGGGAAAGGGAAACGAATGTGACGGGAAGATTTTTTAGATATTGTGCGATTTCTTTTATTTTACCGGGATTGGTCGTGGCAACAAGAATGCCTTTTTCAGTCAATCTTCAACTCTAATACGGATGTCAGTTCCGCAAGGCTTTGGCTGAATTTTTTTTCATTTTCTTCTTTCGAAAAAAAGTTAAAAACAACGATAGCAAATTTATTCTCTTTTTTTATGGTAAATCCACGCAGATCAATTCCTATGTGAAAAGCTAATTTGCGGATTTGTGTGAGAGAATCCTTAATCTCCTTGAGTTTTAATGTGTAAAAAAAATGGTTTTTTCTTGATCGATGATCTTCAAAATATCGAAAAATGACCAAAACCAGGATGATCAGTACAGTAAAAATCAGGGCGATAACATAATTTCCGGATCCGATCAAAAGGCCAAGACCTGATACAGCCCATATCGTTGCGGCGGTGGTTAGCCCGGCAACATTTCCACGTGACTGAATAATTGTACCCGCTCCGATAAAACCAATACCGGTGATGACTCCGGCTGCGATACGGGTAACGTTTCCATTGTTTTGGCTTTCTTCGGGTACGAGGATAAAAGAGAGAATCATCATCGCTGCTGAACCGACACAAATGAGAATGTTTGTCCGCAGTCCGGCGGGTTTGTTACTGGATTCTCTTTCGAGGCCGATCAATCCCCCCAGAGCGACGGCGAGAACAAGCTTAAGAATGGTTTCAGTCATGTTACACCCATTATTTTGTATTATTCATAAACATGAATCTTTCATAAATTTGGCTGCTATTTAAGTCGTGAATAATATAGGTATACATGCATTAAAAAAATCCGTGTTTTTACCTTTACATTCGGGAATCATTGGCTAACCTTATCAAAAATAAAAGAAAGTGAAAAGGCCAGAAGCAAAAGGATTGTAAAGAACGCAAAAGGAAGGTTTCCCATAAGTTTTTCCGGTTCTTCTAAAACGGAATTTTCGGTGATGGTTTTTTTAAAGATTAGAAGGAGATAGATGAGCACCATTGGGGAAAGAAAGAAAAGATACATAAGGTTCAGTTTTGCGGCCACAAAAAAATAAAGCAGGAAAAAGATGGCAGAGCTCAAGATGAGTCCGAATAATAGGGAACGGTGGGAATATTTGCGGTGGGACCGCCGGTAATCCGCCGCCTTTTCCTTTAATACCCTGAATTCCGAAAGCCTTTTGGAAATCATGAGAAAGTTGCCGAAAGCCCACCAGCATAATAAGAGGGATATAGGGGGGAAAACGGTGGCAGCGAACGCATACCAGCCGATAAGGAATCGAATGGGATTATTGGCTGATTCGGATACGGCATCGAGAAACGGAATATCCTTCGTCCGGACCGGCCTGACATTATAGATGAAGCCGGCAATTAGAAGTCCCAGGAGAGAGTAAAAAAAGGGCCGGGGAAAAAAGAAGAAAGCCGGGAAAAGGCCTGCCCCTGCTAGAAGCACTCCGATTATCAGGAGACCCCATTTTTTAATTTCTCCGCTGACAAGTGGACGTTTGTGTTTTGTCGGATGATGGATGTCGAAAGGTGCGTCTGCAACTTCGTTGATGAGATAGTTAACTGTTGATATGGCCCATGTTAGAAGGAATGCGGCCGTAATGCGTATCAGGATCTCGGGGAAATCCGAGATCTGAACGTTTTTTTGATGAATGAAAAAGAAGGAAGCGGAACCGATGATGATAGCCAGACTCCGCGGCCATCTTCCCAGCCGCATCGCCTGAAAATAATATTTCATGAAGGTCTGCCTTTTAAAGCATATATCTCCAATGAATCACCCAGCGCCAATTTTATCTTAATGCTTTTGCAGAGAGAAGAAAAGCGGGGATTTTTAAGAAAAGATTCTAAAACACGGAAGCGGGAAAGGATATAATGGAGACTAAACGTCCAGGCATATCTTCTTTTTTTCAAAAGGGATAAACCCGATCGCTCCAGAAGGGCGGATAGGCTTTTTTGCGAAAAATAACCCAGGTGTCCTGGTCTGTAATGCCACCATTTTTTCCCCATGACTCGGGCGGCCAAGCTTTTTACATCCGGAGTAACCAGGCAGAGGATCCCGCCCGGCTGGAGCATTTGTACCGCTTTTTGGACGGCTTCGAAGGGAGAGGGAATGTGCTCGATAAAATCGACCATAGTCACAGCGGAGAAAGAATTGGGCTTTAAAGAGATGGTTTTATAATCACCTTGCCGAATATTCAGACCGTATTTTTTTTGGGCTTTTTTTACGGCCCATAAGCTGGATTCGATGCCGTCGGTCTGCCAGCCTCTTTTTTCTGCTATGTTAAGCAGAATTCCTGTTGCCGCACCGACATCAAAAAGGATGCCCTTTTCTGGATGGAATTTTTCCAGTTGGTTCAGGATCGGGACAAAATTTTGGGACCGTCCTTCCGCTTCATCTTCGTAGCGCGGATCCTCAACGGCAAAATATAGAGAACGGAGAAAACCAGGGGCCGGATGAGGATTGGCAAAGATGTATCCGCAGTCCCGGCAGCGGCTCAAATCCCATCTTTTTCCATACTCTTTGTCCGTTATGCTTATCTGTTCAGGCTGAAGATGGTGGTAATCGAAGGTGGCTTTTTGATAGGCGAATATCGACCGGCCGGAACAAACGGGACACTGGTCGACAAGGATAAAGGACCGGTCGGAATGAACGGCTGGTTTTTTGTCTGAAGAGCGCATGCGCTTTTATCATATTATGAATGCTTAAGGGAGACAATATCTTTTATGCCGGTTTGGATGGGACTCACGGGGAAAATATTACATGCCGGAAGGAAGGATGGATATTTTGGCCGCTTCCGTTTGAATATAAAAGGCTGTTCCCCATATACGAAAAGAATATTCTTCAGGAGATTCCGAACCACAAGTTATAATCCTGGGCCCCATCGTCAAAACGTCCAGCGAATTGTGGTCATGGCCCGGCAGAAGCGTGTAGCGGCTTGAGGTGTCACTGTGGGAAATGACAACGAGATTTTTTTCTTGGGGGGAATATGTCTTTTTTCCGCCGGTCATGGTAAGAATAATCCTTCCGTCGGAATAAACATCCATGCTTGAAACAGTCCGGGAAAAGGGAAGGGAAATTGAATGGCAGAATGATCTTTCGTAATCGATGATTTCCAGGGAGAGGGCTTGGGTTTCCCCTTTCTTCTTTTTTCCGGAGTCTTTAAGGGATAGGGCTAATATTTTTCCGAAAGGAAAAAAACGGATCCTGGAGGTCTGTTCTCCAGGGGAAAAAAGATGGATACAGCGGCCGGATTCCGGGTTCCAACGGGAGATCGTTCGGTCCGGGGAGGAGGAATAGATGCGCCCTTGGTAATCAACAGCCAGGGATGTTACCGGAAAATTATGCGCAGAAAAAGCAAGCGTTTCCTTTTCTCTGAAGTCCCAGATACGAACAGATCCGTCTTCATGGCCTGTTACAAGCCGGTCTCTGGGATAAGATGCCGATGAAGTGACGGGAGATGGAATATCCATGAACCGGGACATTTCGTTCGATTCAAAGGAAATGTGGGTCAATTCTCCTTTTCCGTCCGTCAGGAACAGGTCTCTTCCCATGGAGGTTATATCCTTTTGGTTTTCTAGTGGAACATAAAAAATCCGGTTGTCTATAAAGCTCAGAAAAAAAACGCTCCCTTCTTGTCCAAGACCGGCGATCTGCTCTTGTGCGTAGAACCGAATTTTGACCGGCTTAAGGCTGTTTTCCTGAATGGTTTGGAGAAGAAATGGATTTTTTTTCATGTTTTCATTAAGAACCGGTTTGAATTTTTTTTCCTTTGGCCGAAAAGTGGTTTTAGAAGAGCCGGGCCATTTTTCTTTTTTCAGGGAGAAGCAATTTTTCTCCATCGATATTTCTCTTTTTTTTACGGGGATGGTGGTTCCTTCATTACCAAACTCTCCAATGCGAATCAATTCGCCCCAGGAATCAATCTTTCTTTTATTGAAAAGTTCCTTTGTTTCTTCTTTATCCAGACGGGAGGAAAAGGAATTATCGAGGTCATATATAAAAGATATCCCTTCCTGGTAATAGTATGTATCTTCTAAGGCGGGCTCTTCGAGAAAAGAGAGATGCGTTTTTATGCTTTCCAGGGCTGTTTCCCTTTCTTCCAGGTTTTGCCGGCGGGTCGAAAAAGTGGCCCGGAAATTTACTTCGGTGTCCAAAAGTCCCCTGAAATAAAAGAGATCGATGATTCTTTGGAAATAGCAGCGATCCCTGCAGCCGTCTAGAATGATAAGGCGTTTGTCCTTGTTGTCTTCAAGAAACTTAAAAAAATATTCTTCGGGATTATCTTTTTCTTCGGGAACGGGATAGTCTTCATAGATAGAGGGATCGATGTATTTTTTAAGCCATTTTAATCCCAGCATTCTGTTGAAAATTTTCTGGTCTTTCTTGCGGTCTCTCATAAGATAGAGTATTTCGTTGCTCTTCAAGGTGCCGAATCCGCCAAGAAGCGCTTGGCAAAAATATGTCTTACCAGTCCCGGAATCTCCGTTGACGGCCATCACCACGCGGTTCTTCTTCTCCAGCAAATAATGGAGGGTTTCCGAAAGTTCGTAGAGGCCTTTTTGGGCTGGTTTTAGTGCCAGGATGCTGACGGCGCCGGCATTATAGAGGTAGAGGGTGTGGATAAACTCCGGCATATCGATCTTTTTTAGAGCGTAGACGGCTTCCTCGAAAATTTCTTTACTTTTTGATTTTAAAAGAGTTAGGAGGGATATGACGATGTCGGCGCTGACGCCTCCATCGTGTTCTTTTTGGACGGCTCCCAATTTTCCCAGGGTCCAGGTAAGATAGGTTTTTATTTTTTCCGAATCATGTTTACCCTGTTCCACGAGAAGGGGAAGCTCATCGAGAGATGAAAGTCCGATTTTTGAAAGGGCCCAGAGAGCTTCCGCTTTTTGTTCAAGCAATAAGTGAGGGGTTTTCTTGTTTTTACTTTCAAGAACGATTTTATCCGGACAGCTGAGCACTTTGCCAATGAGAGAAACGGCCTTTTGTTCTTTAAGATTTCCAAGGGTATAGATAACATTTTCACGGATTTTCGTATAATGTACCGGAATCTTCTCCAATGAGCCGAGAAGAGCCCGGGTTGAGCGGGGATCCTGAAGAATGCTGAGGATGACTGCCGATTGATAAGCGATCCCGCTGTCGATCTGTATATCCGGGTCGAGGAGAAGTTGGATGCAGGGATAAAGAAGAGCAGGATGGGTTTGGCTGGCAATTCCTTGCGGAGGATGGAGTCTTTCCAGAATCAGACCATAGGCTTCTTCAGGATATCCGTCTTGTTTGGACTTTACCAGGAGAAGCTTTAGGGATTGTGATATGCGAAATTCCTCATAGAGAAGCCTCGGAATATCCGCCAGAACAGATGGTGCGGAAGTTTTCCATTCTTCGAGATGGGAAAAAAGCCTCTCCATTGAATTCTTTGGGAATAAGCTCTTCAGCAGTTCTTTCTGTCTGCCGAGACGTTCCCCTGTTTCCTTTTTAAGAAGTTTTCCTTCTTTGTCCCAATCAGGGAAAACAGCATCTTTTCCTTTCATGAGAGTGTCGTATTGAAGAAACCAGGTTAAAGCATTGAAAACAATGACAAATGGGCTTTCTATTTTTTTGCTGGGCGCCTTATTTATTTCCTTTTTCGAAGGAAGAATTCCCATGGTATTATCTTCCAGCTTGTCTTGTTTTTGCACCAGACGATGCAGCTTGCAAGCGGGGGGCCAAAATTCTTTTCGGAGAAGATGGAATAAAGCTGAATGAAATAGGAGTTTTCTTTCTTCTTCCGGTTGTTGCCATAACCTATAGAAAACTTCATTGGCCGCTCTGTCTCGTATTCCGATCGGGCCGTCCTGCCAATTTCCATGGGAGTTCAGAAAAGACATCCTGTCCGGTAAAAATTTTTTCAGAAACTCCAGGCCTTGAGCAATCATATCTTCCAGGGAAGGAGGTGAAGAAAATTTTTCCATTGACCGAAAGTTTACTCTGAAGGCTTTAGACCTTTGATGTCTTCTTCCAGGTTCGAAGCCTTGACGCGAAAAAGCCAGGCTTTATCGTAAGGATATTTTGATAAAAGTTGGAAATTTTTCAGAAGTGTTGTGTTGATCTCGAGGATCCTACCTGTTATCGGGGACCAAACAGGATGGACGAATTTATTGTCATCTTCGATGTGAGCACAAACTTCTCCTTGGGAAATGGACTGGTTTTCCGATGGCAGTTCGACCCGGGTGATGTCACCAATGGTTTGAAGATAATCAGCCGTGATTCCTACAGTAACACGGCTTTTTTCTTCACGGCGGAGCCAAGTGTGGCCGGAGATATAATACAATCCTGGGGGCATCGCCATTTTTGGTTCTATTTTTGCGGTCTTAAGGGCTCTGTGGATGACGCTCCGTATATCCTGCGGAGTAAAAGGTTTGGCAATATAGTCGAATGCGCCAATTTTGATGGATTCAACGGCCGTCTTGATGGTCGGATAGCCAGTCACCATGATAAGTTTCACGTCGGGCCTTCGAGGTTTTAACGACTTCAGCAGCTCCAAGCCGCTGATCCCTGGCATCATCAGGTCAGTGATGATCAGATCATAGGGACTCTTCATGTCTTTTTTGAGGGCTTCTTCTCCGCTCAGGGCCGTATCGACATCATAACCTTCTATGGAGATAGCTTGGCTTATACTTTTACAGACCGTGATATCATCGTCTACAACCAGGATTTTTCCTTTTTTGTGAGAATTCATATTTTCTCCTGTTCCTCGTTGTTTTTATCCGATAGAGGAAACTTCACGGTAAATATCGTTCCTTTTCCGGGATGGCTTTCGACTGCAATATTTCCCTTATGCTGCCTGATGATACCGTAGCTGATAGCTAATCCAAGTCCCGTGCCGCTGCTTTTGGTAGTAAAAAAAGGATCGAAAAGTTTTGCCTGATTCTCCTTGGAAATACCCACTCCCGTATCTTTAAAGGTGACCTCCAGGGTTTTTTTATCTTTGCAGAGTTTTGAGGAGATGGTTAATTGTCCTCCCTGAGGCATGGCTTCGGATGCATTGACCATAAAATTCCAGAAGACCTGTTGGATTTTGTTTTGGTCGAGTTTTGTAGCGGGCAGATTGTTATCCAGGTTTAGCTGTATTTTGATGTTTTGAAAAGAGGCTTGGTTCTTGAGCAGGGCAATTGTCCGGTTCAAAATATCATTGATTTGGGCATATTTTTTCTGCGGTGGACTCTGACGGGAGAACTCAAGAAGGCCTTTAACAATGTTGGTGCACCGGGCCGTCTCGTCAGCAATAAGTTTGAGGGAATCAAAAAATTTATGTTTTTCCTCGATTCCTTCAAGCATCAAATGGGTTTGAAGTAGGATCGATGTTAGAGGATTGTTGATTTCATGGGCGACACCTGCCGCCATTTTTCCCAAAGAGGCCATTTTTTCCGACTGAACAAGAAAATCCTGTGTTTCTCTCAACTCGAGGGTTCTTTCTTCGACACGTTTTTCCAAGGTTTTTCCCCACTGTACAAGCTTTTCATTGGCTTTTTTCAGTTTTTCGGTCATTTCGTTGAAAGATATGGCAAGCCGTCCGATCTCATCCTTGAAAGTGGTATGCTTAACGCGGTGATTCAGGTCGCCTTGAGCGATCTTGTCTGTTGCTACGACCATTCCCCGGAGCGGCCGGATGATGGAAGATGTGATGATGGTCAGGATGATGAGGAGGATGATGACAAAAAGTATGGCCATACCCGTGAAAGTAAGCATAAGACGGTCCCTAGTGTCGATATAGGGTTTTTCCAGCATCCCGACATAAAGCATGCCTATGATCTTGCCTTCAACGTTTTTTATCGCTTCGTAGGCTGTGATATACCAGTCGTTGACGACGAAAGCCCTATCGACCCACGGTTTCCCTTCCTTTAGCACGGCTTGGTTTACTTCCCGGGAAACACGAGTGCCGATAGCCCGTTCCCCTTTGATGTCTTTAACGTTTGTGGCGATGCGCAGGTCCTGCTGGAATATGGTTGCGGTTCCGATATCGCTCCCCTTATACTTTTCTCCTTTGTAAACCAGTTCTTTGACTTTATCGACAATCTCGTAGTTGCGGTTGAGAAGAAGAGCACCGTAGAGAACGCCCAGAACTTTTCCGTTCTGGTCTATAATGGGAGAAGCACTTTTCAAGAGCATGCCGTTTTCTTCATAATCTTTTTCACGGGGAGCTGCTTTAGGGGTGGTGATAAATCGGATAAATGCCTGTTCAGCCAGATCCTTCCCTTCCTTTAACAGTTCGTTCCGGGAAATGATCTGTGTTGATGAGATAACCTGTCCTTTAAGGGCCCGGTTGATAAACGGATCCTGGGACTGATCATCCCCCCAGAGTTCAGGATGTGCTGCACGAAAAACGATTTTTCCTTGATCGTCAGTCAGGGATAGGATGTCGAGATTGAATTCTTCCATGACTGGGGCAAGCACTGTTTCCAGCATCGGCCGGTTTTTTTGAAGGAGGGCTTCCTGAAGGGAAAACCGGGCGGAAGTTAAACGGACGAGATCCGATATATTCTTAAGGCGGTCGTTGTAAACCATCCAGGCTGCGGCAAGGTCATGTTTGACTTTAGCCTGGGCCAGCGAAATGATAGTTGTATGTTCCAGCCGTGTGCCGACCGATAAAATAAGAAGACCGCCGAAGCTGAAAACAAGCAAAAAGCTGAGAATAAATTTGCTTCGAAGAGAAAGATTAAGAAACTTCTCTGATATCTTTTTCAGAGACATAGATAATACCGGCTTTCGTTAACCTTCACTATGATATGTGAATCACGCGGGATAGATGGCCATCCTCATATTGGATTATTCTTGACATTTACATTGTATCATGCCTACATTTTATATCGCCATCATTTTATGAGCTTTTGTTCGTGGGCGTGTGATTCTTCTCTGAGAATGGGATATAGAACAGCATTAACACTCTGGTCTTAGTCTGTGGACTTTGTGGAAGATCATCTTTTGATCTTAATGCGTGATTTTTCTTCAAGCGAACCTTTTTTTACCGGTTTTCAGGTTGAGGATTCCTTTGCGTTCTGGATATAAGAATAAAAATCGATTTCATTGGCGTCAAGTCCTTGTTCGTATACATACCGGCTGGACAGGTGGGAAGCGAATACGGCGATAAGGTACGAATCGGGGACACGGTTCAAGATTTTTTGGAAGCCGATTGTTTTGATTAGAATCCGCGGGCAGCAGCAGTTGATGATCTTTTGGAATAGCATTCTATCGTTATGAAGCATAGAACGGCTGACGGAATCGGTTATCTGGTTAATTTTATCGCTTACTTGATCGGTCAGGATGCACCGGGGTATTCCTTTGCGTTCGTGCTCCCTCCAGATGATTTCGAATTCAGCATCCGCGTTTTCCCTGATGATCTCCAGAATTTCTTTAATGAAGGTTTTCCTGAAAGCCGGGACGGTTCCGTTTTTTACAAACATGCCGTTCTCAAATTCCGTATCATTTAAAGCCAGGCTGGCAAAAACTTCCAATGATGATGAAGTGACGCCTCCCTTATTGGCTGAAGCGTCTTTGTAAATGATAACTCCGTGTTCCTCAAGCCGCAACCTGGCTTCCTGGGTGATAAAAAGATTAGCCCCTTCAACGATGATTAAAAAGCGGGGTTTTCCTTTAGCATCAATGAGAGATTGCCAGTTGTTGATGTTGATTGATTGTGGACGCCCCCCGCATGGAACAAAAAGATCGGCCTTAAATTTGGGATGCAGGTGGAAGGAATTGCGGAACTCA
The DNA here is from genome assembly GCA_016927475.1 of Candidatus Aminicenantota bacterium. Classification (GTDB taxonomy): domain Bacteria; phylum Acidobacteriota; class Aminicenantia; order Aminicenantales; family Aminicenantaceae; genus JAFGMO01. Next base: position 656 of record JAFGMO010000039.1, on the reverse strand, counting down.
AGACCATTGGACACCGTTTCCCCGTGGGGGAGTTTGATGTTTTTGTCCTCGATGGTCACCAGAAAACCGTTATTCGACAGCAAGGACCGGTTGAAATGTTTAACGGTTTTCCGGGTTCGGGCCAGTTTTTTCAATTCGGTCCGGTTAATGCCTTTGGGATCGTAAATAACGCCTGAGCCGTCGATGATGGCCGTAATTATGTCCTTGGAGATAAGGATTTCGTTGCTTCCAAGGTCGCCATCCGGCCCGCCAGTCATTACTTTTGTGGTATCCTTTTCCTTTTTTCCCATTTTTTCCAGAATCTTAAGGACATACTGGTGGACAGAATGGGTGGTCATTCCGTATAGGTCATGAGGGATGCCTCCCATTGATAGGGGTTTGCCGGTTGAAAAAGCCTTCCAATAAGTGTGGCCGACTTGCCTGGCTCTCAAGGCCGCCCATTCCATCAATTCGGCCGTGCCCTCATCGGGTCCCAGGTATAAAATGACTTCTTTTCCATAATAATCAACGATGCTTTCGTCCATCAGCATAAGATCGAGCAGGCCGTTTATGTATTTTTTGAAAGCTGTTTCGGCATAATCCTGGTATCCCCAGCGCAGAAGAATGGTCCCTTTTGAACCCCCTTCAGGAATGTCTTTGTTCTTTTTTTGCTGTGT
>JAFGMO010000038.1 GCA_016927475.1 Candidatus Aminicenantota bacterium | reverse complement strand
GGCAAGCTTAAAAAAATAACTTATGGTTAGATTTTGAATGACAAGATGATAGGTAGTACGGTTAGATTATTAAATGACTTGACAGGCAACCAGCTCATCCGCCAGCGTTTTGCCTGGGGGTATTATACGGGGCTCTTGAATGAAAAGCATCCTGACAAGTACTCCCGGATTGAGATTTTCCTCCTGTTTTTGAAAACAACGGCCGCTTTTTTATTCATTTTGCCTTCGTTTGTTTTGAATATTAACGATTCTTATAAACGGACCAAGTATTTTTTTTTGTTTTTTGTATTCGCTCCTAAGGCTTTCGGTAGATTTCTGTATTCGATGGGAAAATCAAAAAAAATTTTCTCCAGGAAAAAAGAATTTGAAGAGGACACAGCTTCAGAAAGGATTTCTGAAGGATAATGGAAAAAATGGATTTTCTGGTTTGCCGTTTCTTGAGGGAAGTAGGAGTGTGGCCTTATATTCTTTGAGTTAAGCTTATGTATCAAAGGCGCAATAGGATTCCCAATTTTCTCATCGTAGGGGCCGCTAAGTGCGGCACCAGTTCAATAGCTCAATACATTGAGCAGCATCCCCAGGCATTTATTCCAAAAGTCAAGGAGCCGATGTTTTTTTCATCCTCTTTTTATCAGAGGAAGGTAAGCGGGGATCCTCTCTATACAGAGGCCCAAAAAAAACTATTAGTTCGTACTTGGGAAGAATATCGCAGCCTGTTTCGGGATGTTAAAAAGGAAAAAGCAGTCGGGGAAGCGTCAACTCCATATCTTTATCTTTATCAAGAAACAATCCCCAAAATAAAAGAATATCTCAAAGACCCTAAAATCATCATCATGCTTAGAAATCCCGCCGACAGGGCTTTTTCCGCCTACAGCCATATTTTGCGTGACACAGGTTGGAACATGTCTTTCGATAGGTGTATCCGTCTGGAAAAGGAAAGGATAGAAGCCGGCTGGGATACCATCCATCATATCTTACGGGCGGGCTTTTATTACAGACAGGTTAAAGCCTACCTTGAGGCTTTCTCCCATGTGCGGATCTTCCTTTTCGACGACCTTTACCGGGATGCCGCCGGGCTGATGAAAGAGGTTTACCGTTTTCTAGGGATTGACGAACATTTTTCTCCGGATCTGGAAGTAAGATGGAATATTTCGGGTGTTCCCTCAAACAGGCTTCTTTATCGATTTCTTTTCGGGAGCTGGATCATGCGCTGGCTGGCCAAACCCTTCCTGGGCGCATTTTTTGATGATAGCAAGCTGCAGCGATGGAAAGAATGCTGGCGGGCCAGGATCCTCAAGAAACCCGTTTTTACTGAGGAGAAGAGGAGAGAGCTTCTCGGAATCTTTCGGGAAGATATTATCAAACTTCAAGCCTTGATCGGACGGGACTTGAGTTTTTGGATTCAGATTTGAAGATTACCCCTATTTTTTAAGTTTTTTTGGGAATGTAAAGAAAAAAGTAGTTCCTTTACCTGCCTGAGATTCCACCCAGATTTTTCCTCCGTATTGTTCGATGATCTTTTTGACGACGGACAAACCAACACCGGTGCTTTCCCTGTTGTCTCGGGCCTCCAACGTTTGGAAAATTTTAAATATCTTTTCGTGATATTTTTTCTCTATGCCTGGCCCATTGTCGGCGACAGAAAATTTCCAGTAAGAATTTTCGGCTTTACAACCGATCTTGATATATCCTTTGAGTTTGTCCATGTATTTGATGGCGTTGCTGATGAGGTTCTGAAAAACCTGCCCCATTTTTATTTTATCCGCGATAATGGTCGGTAAACTATCTTTGATTTTCACATCTATGTTTTTTGGTGGCGCAAGGTTGTCGATCACTTCAGCGACGACTTTTTTGAGATTGATTTCTTTTTTTTCTCCTTCTATCCGTCCTGCCCTTGAATACTGTAGAATCCCATCGATTAGATTCGACATCCGGTTAACCCGGCCGACAAGAAGATCCATCTTTTCTCTCCCTTTTTTGTCAAAGGCGTTCTTATAATCCTCTGATATCCAAGTCGCAAGCTGGTCAACCGCCCTTAAAGGGGCTTTGAGATCGTGGGAGACAACATAGGCAAAATCTTTGAGCTCGTCGTTAACGATTTCTAATCTCTCAGTGGTTGCCTGAAGTTCGGCCGTTCTTTCTTTAACACGGGTTTCCAATTCTTTATTGCGCTTTTTTATGCTCTGTGTTCTTGTTTCATAGAACGCGAAAATGCAGCAGAGGACGAACGCGGCGACAATCCCGCGGAATAAAATAGTCTTCCAGAAAGGCGGGTTTACCTTGATTTTCAGAGAAGCCCCTTCTTTATTCCAGACGCCGTCATTATTCGATCCTTTGACACGAAAGGTGTAGTTTCCTGCCTCCATGTTCATGTATGTGGCATAGCGTCTGGTGCCGGCATCATTCCATTCTTCTTCCAGGCCTTCCATTTTGTAAGAATATTGGTTTTTCTCCGGAGAGGTATAATTCAAGGCGGCAAACTCGAAAGAGAAAATTTTATCTCTATATGATAGTTCAATTTTATCCGTAAAACTGATGGTTTTTGTCAAAATTGCCCGTTCGTCTTCAGGATTCCCGACAGGAACGTCTTTATTAAAAATTTGGAATCCCTTGATGACGACCGGAGGGATGTATTGATTATCCTGTATGTTTTTCGGCATAAAAGTGTTGAATCCGTTTATGCCTCCTATGTAAAAGGTACCGTCACGGCTTATATAGGCGGCGCCCGTGTTAAATTCATTGCCGCTAAGACCGTCGTCCACACTGAAGTTTTTAAACTCTTTTTTTTGGGGATGGAACCGGGATAGACCTTTGTTGGTCGTCAACCACAGGAAATCCTCATCGTCGATAAGAATTCCGTAGATGGTATTGTTGGGAAGGCCGTCTTCTTCGGTAAAGTACGTAAAAATTTTTTTTTCAGGATCAAAACGATTGATTCCGCTGCCGTTTGTCCCTATCCATAGAATACCGCTGGGTTCTGTTCTTATGTATTGCACATAATCATTATTCAAGCTGTTGGGATTCCCGGATTCATGTTTATAACTGATGAAATGATTTTTTTCTCGATCATAAAGATTGAGGCCTCCGCCGTAGGTGCCGATCCAAAGTTGTCTCCGGCTGTCTTCACAGATGGTGAAAACCCTGTTGTGGCTCAGGCTGTTGGGATTTGAGGTGTCGTTTTGATAACGGGTGAAGTTTTCCGTCTGCGTGTTGAAACGGTTGAGACCCCCGTCATCTGTTCCCACCCATAGGATACCGTATGTGTCTTTATATACGATACGGATGTTGTTGTTGCTCAAACTCTGAGGATCATACCGGTTGTGTTTGTAATGAAAAAACTTCCCGCTTTTTTTTTCGAAACGGTTGAGACCCCCGCCGTAGGTGCCGATCCAGAGATAACCCGGTGTGTCTTCACAGATGGAAAAGACATTGTCATTACTCAAACTGTATGGGTCATTGACATGGTTCCTGTAGTGAAAAAAAAGATTCCTTTCTCTGTCATATTTATTGAGTCCTTTATCGACTGTGCCCAACCAAAAATCTCCTGTGCTGTCTTCAAAAAAACTTCGGATGATGTTTCCGCTCAGGCTGTTTGGGTAGCTGGGATTATGTTTGTACAGTTTGAATTTTTTTCTTCTTGGATCTATAAGATTTAATCCCCCGTTATAGGTTCCTATCCATAATATGCCTGACCTATCTTCTGAGATGCCATTGACGACGTTGTCGCTTAGACTTTCCGCATCATGGCTGTTGTGAATATAACGAAGAAAAGTTTCTGTCTCTCTTTCAAAACGGTTCAAGCCCCTGTTCGTGCCGATCCAGAGATTTCCTTTTTGATCTATGAATAAGGCTTTGATCTCCCCGTGACTTATGCTTCTTGGATCCTCAGGGTTATAGTGGAAACGCCGAAATTCTCCTGTTTTATGACCCGTCCGGTTCAGCCCCCCTTGGGTGCCGATCCAAAGATATCCTGCCGGATCATAAACGATTGCGGTGATATAGTCATGGCTTATAGTTTTTGAGTTTTGAGGATTGTTTTTATAGGTTCTAAATCGACCTGTGTTGCGTTCCATGAGGTTTAATCCGTTGCGTGTTCCAACCCAAAGGCCACCTGAATGATCCTCACAGATCGATGTGATGAAATCATGGCTGAGGCTTTGCGCATCCCGGGGGTTGTTTCTGAAGTGGATAAAAATGTTTTGTTCTTCATCGTATCGGTTAAGTCCTCCCCCGTTTGTTCCGATCCAAATGACGGCGTTTTTATCTTCATAGATGGCGGTGATCCCATTATGGCTGATGCTCCCCGGTTTTTCAGGGTCGTTGAGGAATTGGGTGATTCGGCCTGTTTTCAGGTCGTATCTGTTAAGCCCCCTGTAGGTCCCGATCCATAGATGTTTTTTTTGGTCTTCGCAGAAGCACTGGATACTGCTGTTGCTTAAAGAATTTGAATTTTTTCGCGAAGACTTAAAATAGACGAAGCTGAGGCCATCATATTTATTCAATCCATCTTCCGTTCCAAACCACATAAATCCCAGGCTGTCCTGCAGGATGCAGTTTACAGAGCTTTGGGAAAGCCCATCTTCATTTTTTATATGATAAAAGCTAGTCTCATTTTCGTTTGCGGACAAATAGTTGGGTATAAGAACCTGAATGGTAAAAAATAGAATCGGAATAACAAAGAGAATATTGTATTTATGGAAATATTGTTGGGTTCCCTTTTTGGTTGCAGACATATGGCCTCCTTATTTTAAGGAAGGATTTAAGAAAACAGAGAATCATATCCGTCGGCTATTCTTCTTTGATTTATGTATGATATTTGTCCCAAGATATTACCTAGAAAATAACATCAGTCATCACCCGGTTCATCCGGGTGATCCAGGATTACAGGCAATCATTTTCATCGTTCGTTGGTGCGCATGCGCATGAAATATTCATAAAAATGGGCGGTTCTTATATATATTTTTATTACTATGTATCATTTAATGATGTTTTCCGTCAACATTGATAATAAAATTGATAATAAAATTGATAATGAAATATGTTCATGATCTTTTTCAAGAAAGCAGATATGACAAAACCTGAAGAAATAGGACATTTATGAGATAAGCTTGACAGGAATGATTCTGATTCATATTTTACTGTTGCAGGAAGCAATCATTCTTGATTAATTGAGAACGCTTCAATAATAAGCAAAAGGGATTTTAATCTGATTAAGTCTTGATGTTTTAAAGACAACAATTTTCAAGGGGGTGATGTGTCCAGAGTATCTAAAACTCTCAAAAATATCGTGACTCATTGACTCTCAGGTCTGGTGAGGAGTCAAACCATCAGTCAAACATCACCGGAAATCATGAAAGGAATTGAAGATGACATGCTTCAAAATCAGAAAGTTGTGTTTTCTTGGATGTGGACTTGTTTTATTCTTCATTCCCAGTCTTGTATTCGGATACACTGTAAGCGGAACCGTTACATGTGATCCAACGGGATGGGTTCCCATTGGAGCCAAGGTTGAAGTGTATGACATCGACCCGCTTCCAGGAAATACATACCATGTTGATCCGTTTCCGCTTGCTGTTTCCTATGTCGACAGCAGCGGTAACTACACGCTGACGTTTACTTGGCCCACAGGTGGACCCGATTTCGAGATGGGAGGCCCGGATCTTATTTTTAAGGTGATCCAGAATATCGGGGGATCAAATGTGATCATTTATGAGGAAGTGCCGTCCGATGTTCATTGGAACGTCAATGACGGAGATACCGTCGATCTCACCTCAACTTCATCACAGGCTGTCTGTGTCGACCCCAACCAAGCATCCATACCCACGAACAATGATTTTTTATTCACGAGGATAGGAAAGTGCGAAGTGGCTTATCTTTCCAAGGGCATGAATGATCCCGATACATTGGGATACTTCCGCGCTCTGGCCGATGGATACACCAGCGTGGACGGAACAGGAGTCGATACGGACCAGCCTTGGGGAAGTAATCTCGAGGTATTCGGCTGGATTGGGTTGGCCGCTGATGCGACGTGCTACCAAGTTCATTACAGGTACAGTACGAATAACGGCTCGACATGGTCGTCATGGATCGAAGTCGATTCCAATCTGTCCAGCAAATGGTACGACACGACGAATTATGTTTGGGTGGCGGAAAAAATAGGGCCTTTCTCTCCAGGACCGGCAGGAAGTCCGACCAACCTCTACAAGATTCCCTTTAAAATCGATATCAACAAAACATGGTCCTATATCGACAGGATCGCTCTCTTTAACACGTTGGATGTACCCGATGGTCTTTGTGAACTCAAGGTCGAGGGATTCAACTGGGACTATGATATGAGTTCTGCTGCGGCCACGGCCACAAACCTGGACAACGATCTTCCCGACAGTCAAATCGTTCTCCGGATTGACAACAGCCCGCCGACGGTCAAAATCCTTGGAGTGGAACTTGACGGTGTAGATAAAGAAGTTTGTGAAATCCTCAACTTAGGAACCGGTTCGTCCAATAACATCAGTGTGGATTTTCGTGTCTATGACTTGAAAGGCCATTTGGGAAGTTACGTGCTTGATGCCCAATACGGACATCGTTGCTCGGTAAGGCCAAGGCCGGAACCGCCGGATTCTCCAAACAACGCCTCAGATAATTACGAGAATAATACGGCAGCAAACCCGGTATGGAACGGCAGCATGAGCTACACAGCCAAATACCTGGGCTCTTTTTACGGCACAGGCCTACCTGACCCAACCGTGGATTGTTATTCTTTGTCCTACGATCAAATGCCGGCTAATGTGATGCCTTCATGTGCCTATCAATTTCGTCTTTGGGCAACCAAACGAACCACAAACGGATACGGCCTGATCTACACCCATGTCGAGGACACCTGGCATGTAACCATTGAAAGGTAATATGAAGGAGAAAAACAGATGAGAAAAAACAAAATTTTTATCGCTGTTATGATAGCGGGAATCCTTCCGTTTTTGTTGGCAACTCCCGGCCTCTCTTATTCTTTGCTTTTACCTTTTGCGGCCTGTACACCACCTCTCCCCTATTTGGCGACACCCGACCATTACGGCGGGGCCGCTTGTGTGCAGATGATTCTCAACAGCTGTCCCGATACAACAGAGCGCGGATACCATGACATCGATGATATCTACAATTCCATCGTCCTGCACAACACGGAACCATCCCAGTGGTTCAGTGATCCGAACGGTATCAATGGCGCCCTTATGGATCCCGTATTCAGCCCTTGCGGGAACTGGGTTGATTATTCAAATGCAGATAAGGCCTATGTGCTTGGAAAGATGTTGTATTATATGCGGACACAAAGTTATTTAACGCCTGTGTCCATAACTGATGGTGAACACTGGGTAACGGTCATCGGGTATCAGACTGATATAGAGCCGCCGCATTCAGGCACAGTGACTCTGCAGAATGTTATCTTTTATGATCCGAATCCCGGGAATCAATCCTTGCAATTCGTTTCAGGAACAATCTGGCTTAACAGCTCGGACTACTGGGGTGTTCCTCATAATAAACCAGGCAGCAACTGGCAAAATAAGTATATTGCTGTTATTGAACCTCCCCCGGTTAATATTAAAGTTATCGTACCCGACTGGATAGTGCGGGGAAGAATTCTTCCTATTGATAGAATCAAGCAGTATTGCATCAGCTGGCTGAAAAAGATCCGCGAAGAAGAATTTATAAAGGGACCGTTTGACATCCTTCAAAAAGACATCGGGATAGAAGAACCCATTCTTGTTGAAGCGGACAAATATTCCTACTATTTATTACCCTTCCAAGACCGGAGGCTGGCCGCCATTTTTAACGCTTACAATGGATCCTTCGAGGAATTCAGTTTCTTCAAGGAACCGCGGGAGATGATCTTAAGCCGAAAAGAGGCCCTTAAGGAATTGGATGTTTTTCTGAGAGAGAGCAAAACCAAGGTGTCCCGCATCGAAAAAACAGAACTCAAGTACATACATGAAGCAGCCGCGGCAGGAAGGTTTTCACCTGTATGGAATGTTCAGGCTGTTGTGCTCGACCCCAAAAAGAAGGAACAAAAAATCAATATCTTTTTAGACCTTGAAGGCAGGGTTGTTAAGAAAAAAACTGTGGGTAAAAAGGGTAAAAGTTGAAGGTAAAGCAGGATAAAAAGAGATGGTTCAATTCCTGCGGAAAAGCCGGTCCCTGTAACGCCGGCTGAGGGGTAGCTGTGTTTCATCCTCAAGAATCACGATGCCGTCGCCGTGAGACCACGGCTGGATTTCTTTGATGAAATCGATGTTGACTATGGAGGTGCGGTGAATCCGGAAAAATTTTGAGGGGTCGAGGTCCTCTTCCATCTGCTGCATGCTTTTTCGGAGCAGAAAAATTCCTTCCTTGGTATGGAGCCGGACATATTTTTCATAGGAAGATATGTACTCGATGTTTTCCGTTTTGACAAGAAAATAACGGGACTGCTTTTGGATCAAGATGTGGCGAAGACAGGTTTTTTCTTTTTTTATTCCATCAATGAGTTTTTGTAAAACTTCCGGATGGCTCAGTCCGGATGATAATCTTTCCTGAGCGCGGCTGTAGGATTTGTTGAAACGGGTTTTATCAAAGGGTTTTAAAAGGTAGTCGAGGGCTTGGACTTCAAAAGCGTTCACGGCATATTGATCGAAGGCTGTCACAAAAATCACGGCAGGCATGTTTTCCACCCCTATGGATTCAATGACGTCAAATCCGCTCATCCCGGGCATCTGGATATCAAGAAAAACAAGGTCGGGCCGGTTTTCCTTGATATTCCGGACGGCTTCAATCCCATTTACCGCTTCCCGGACGGAAGCGGCGTTTCCCTTTCTCTTGAGATAAGAAATAATTTTTTTCCGGGCCGGTTGTTCATCGTCGACGATCAGGATGTTCAGCTTTTTTTTCATTCTTTTCCTTGTGTGGTTTCAAAAGGAATGGAGATCCTGACAATCAAACCGCCCTTTTCCCGGTTTTGGAGCAGTAACTCTTGGTTTTTTCCGTATAATTGCTCGAGCCGTTCCATGGTGTTGGTCAGTCCGATACCCCTGCTGAGGATAGTGTCTTGTCCCTCCGGCAACCCAGGCCCGTTATCGATGATTTTCAGGATAAGCCTGCCGCCTTTACGCCGGGCCGTCACCGTAACTTCCGTTTTTCCCGGACTCTCGAGGCTGTGTTTGATCGAGTTTTCCACCAGAGGCTGAAGCAGGAACCTGGGCAGCAGGGCTTTTTCCGTATTCACGGCGATATCAGTATGAATGAACAATTTGTCATGGAAGCGGGCTTTCATGATCTCGATGTAAAGCCTCAGGATTTCCAGTTCTTTTTCCAGGGTGTGGATATTTCCTTTCGAACTTTTTAAAGTAATACGCAGGATATCACTGAGATCGGCGATCATCTTGTCCGCCGTTTTGATATCTTCGTACATCATCGAGGATATCATATTCAGGGTATTGAAGAAAAAATGCGGATTTAGCTGCATCTGCAGGGTTTGAAACCGGGCATTAGCCAGTTTTTCTTCGAGGCGTGCCATTTTTAATTTTTGTTCCTGTTTTTTTCTTAATGATCTAAAAAAAACAAAAAGGATGTAGACGGTAATGAAAGTGATAAATTGATGGGAATATTCCATCGTAAACCTGAATTTCCAGACTCCATAATCGTATGGTCCCCAGCCCACCAACCGGAAAATGATCGTCCGGGTGATATACATGAGTAACGTATGGGAAGCGCCGAAAATCATGGATGCGAAAAGATAGAGCGGAATCCGAACAGCCAGGTTGTTCTTTTTTAGAGGGAACCGGTTGAAGAAAAATATGAGGACAGGCAGGAGAAAAAGGATCGTATAGGCTCCCGTGGTTTCCATAATGAAATAAAAGGCGGCTTTTCCCGGATCTCCTTCCGCCAATTCGCTGGTGACCTCCCGGATGAAGTTCACCATGGCCAGCAAAGTCAGGAATAAAAAAACGAGGACCCAAACCAAAAAAGGATTTTTTTTGAGCCTATTATTTTTTTTTGTCCTTTTTGCCATTTATTTCCCCATATATGGAAGAGAACCCTTTAGCCAAACCGTATTCCTGGATGCCGTTATCCTCTGTATGAGCACGGCAAAAAAAAATCTGTCATTCAAAATGTTTTTCATGTTCCCATATATCCTGAAGCGAACCTTTAAATCCCCAGCATATAAAGATGGGATTGTTGTTCTCATATGGCATACAGTAAGTGCAGGTGAATGTCGCCGCATATTCCACGGAATCAAAATATGGGCTCAGGTCGGCATAGCTTTCTTCAACACTTTGTTCTGTACCGCGGATAATATAGACACTGTTTTTAGCTTCCTTACCCGGCCCCCAAAACCAGTAACTGTTATGGGCACAGGTTGCCTTAGGCAATCCGAATTTTTTTCCGAAAAAATCGACAGCTCCAGCCTCACCATAATTTCTCACGTAAATCACGCACCGTGATTGTTCCTCAGTTGAAAGATTTTGGAAAATCTCTCCATACACAGCGGCCATCTTTTCCCATCCGAACATATCGGCGAAATGCTGGGGCAGAGCTCCTAAGGTATGTCTTTCACCGGACGGCACCTTGCCCCCGAAAATGCGGGTATAGCGGACTGTTTTTTCGGCTGAAAGAAGGGGCAAGGTTATGGGTAAGGGAACAAGAGCGGAAATGGTCATCCATAAAACAAGGACCGTTTTTAGCACGTTTCTACTACCGATTTTAAGCCAATGTTCCCAGAGAAGGGCGCCTCCGGCGAAAAGAACGGGATAGGCGGGTGCCAGGTAATAGGACTTGGCTTCCTGTATCGTGAAGAGGAGATAGATGGATAGAAACATCCATCCAAAAAGCCGGAATCTTTTCCCCTTCTGGTGAAATATAAGGAAAGCGAGTCCGGGAAGCCAGATAAGGACCGTAACGGGATTATTGAATATGATTTGCCCCAGAAAAAAACCTACAGGGGAAACGTCGGCCATTTTATAAATCCGGGCATTATCCATAAATTCCACTGTCGGCCAGCCATGAGAAAGATTCCAGAGAACATACGGAAGAAGGAGAAGTCCCGCCAGAACGAGTCCCAACCAGAAGTATTTGTTTTTGAAGTGTTTTCTTTCCCTGGTAATAAGAAGTCCAACGCTAAGGCCGAAACAGAGAAAAAGGATGGAAATTTTATTCTGAAGGCCCAATCCGGCCGTTAAGCCGAAAAGAAGCCAGTATTTGGCGTTGCCTGTTTTGATGATGCGGATAACGATAAGGATACAGGCCTGCCAAAAAAGGAGATCCAAAAAATTCATGGAAAAAATATGAAAAATGAAAAAATTTCCCGTTGCTGCCAGGGATGCGGCAGAAGCAAAGGCCACGGCGAATTTTTTTCCGCCGAGCTCCCGGGTGATGATTCCCGTCAGAAAGACAAAAAGCGCTCCCCCCAGTGCGGGAAGAAGCCGGATGGCGGCCGTGGAATCTCCGAAAACTAATCGCACCGCTTTAAGCAGAAGAATCGACAGCGGAGGTTGGTCCACGAAACCGAAGCCGAGGTGATCGCTGCAAGCGATATAGTACAGCTCATCGCGAAAATAACCGAAGCCTTTAAGGGCGAGAAGATGAAGCAGTAACTTAAGGAAGGCGAAAATGCCGATGATGAAAAAATCCGACGACCATGGTTTTTTCCCCTCTTTAAGGGTCATGATTTGTTCCTTTTTCGTATGTCATTGTACATGTTTTGATATGATCTTGTACAATCACTCGGCAGATGACCAGCGTTATGCCGCAGCCGGGACTTTTTTCGGCATGAGCGGGATGTTTTGACATATGATACAACCTTTGCTAGCCTGAATCGTATCAAAACAAGGCGACAGGCTTTTTTAAGCCTGAAATCCAGTTGGACAGAGAGATGAACATGAAAAAAATATGGTTGACAGCCATCATCCTATGGCTTGTTTTTTTACCATCTTGGGCTCAAGAGGATGATCCCATTGTCTCGGTGAAGGTTGAAAGTCCCTCCGGTGGTTTGAAAAAGGGGGAATCCGCTGATGTTACCCTGATTATCACCATAAAAAAATCATTTCATATCAACTCCAACGAAACCGGCGATGAGTTCACCATTCCGACGGCGGTGACCTTCGAAGATTTGGAGGGATTGGACTTCGGCCCGGTGGCATTTCCGGAAGCGGAAAACAAAAAGTTTGAATTCTCAGTAGAACCTCTGCCCGTTTTTGAAGGAACGATAAGAGTGGAGGTGTCTGTTTCCGTGGCCGCTTCTTTCAGGGGAGATGAAGCTTTAATTCAGGGAAAGCTTTCTTATCAAGCGTGTACCGACATTTCCTGTATGCCGCCCGCTGATGTTTCTTTTAAGAAAAAATGTATCGTCGCGGAAAGTGAAAAGCCGGTTTCGGCCGGCAGCAAGGAAGCCGTTGAAGAAGCTAGTGAAAAGAGCAAGATGGTCGATGTTAAAAGACCACAAGAAGAAGGATTCGCCGAAACCGTCGGGGAAAAAGGATTGTTCTTGACCTTTCTTCTGATTTTTCTGGGGGGGTTGGCCCTGGACCTGACTCCTTGTGTTTACCCGGTCATTCCCATCACCGTTGGATATTTCGGAGGGCAGTCAGAGGGAAGACGGGGAGGCGTAGTGGCCCATGCCGTCTTTTATGTACTTGGCATGTCCGTGACGTATTCGACGTTAGGTGTTGTCGCCGCTCTTACGGGAAGCCTTTTTGGAGCCGCCCTGCAAAGTCCCCCGGTCCTTATCGGTATCGCCGTCGTCCTGGTCGCATTGGCTTTGAGCATGTTTGATCTGTATGAATTCCGGCTGCCGTCTTTTCTTAATAGGCTGGCCGGAGGGGCTCGAAAAGGATATTTTGGTGCGCTTCTCATGGGGCTGACTGTTGGTATCGTTGCCGCTCCTTGTGTCGGACCTTTTGTCCTCGGTCTTTTAACTTACGTGGGTGAGAGGGGAAGCGTGGTCATCGGCTTTTTGATGTTTTTTGTTCTATCCCTCGGACTGGGACTTCCCTTTCTTTTCCTGGCTGTATTTTCCGGCAGCATCAACAAACTTCCCCGTTCCGGGGCCTGGATGGTTTGGGTCCGGACCATCTTTGGTTTTGTTCTTTTAGCCATGGCGGTTTATTTTCTCGGGCCGCTCTTTCCAGATGTGTTAACCTACAACCTGACCTTGTCCCTGGTACTTCTGGTTGCCGGGATCTACATGGCCTGGATCGAACCGACAAAACTGCTGGGAAAAATTTTCCCCCTTGTTCGGAATATAATCGGGATTCTTTTTTTTGCTGCCGCTCTTTTTTTCGCAGTAAGCGGAGTCAAATCATATGTTGCTCAACAAGTTGAAGAAACCTCCTTAAGAGCTGGTGCCCATGGATATGAAAAGCGCATCCATTGGTCGGTGTACAGCAAGGAAAAAATTGAGGAAGCAGCGGTCAGGTCTCTTCCGGTGTTTCTGGATTTCTACGCGGAATGGTGTATTCCCTGCAAAGAAATGGATGCCGTAACTTTTGTCGACCAGAGAGTGGTCGACATGTCACGGAATTTTATCATGCTTAAAGTCGATCTCACGGACAGGAAGGATGCAACCATAAGGCACCTGAGAACAAAGTTCGATATCAGAGGGGTGCCGACTTATGTTTTTTTAAAGCCGGACGGGACGGAAATGAAGAGCCTTCGCATTGTTGGTTTTGTCAAGCCCGAAAATCTGCGCGAAAGAATGGAACGGGTCCTGGAGAGCCGTTGAAAATATTTTCAAGAGGATGGATTGACTTAGTTTTTGCCATAAAGAATGAAAAAGGTTTATAATAGATGAACCGCCTGCACTGGCTGTTCAGCCTGTACACCGGGAAAATTTGTGGTGTTTCGCGAATGGAAAAACCTCTTTTTCCGGAATCGATAACCTGACCACAGCGAGGAGCATGAATGACAACTCCGGTTAAACAAAGACGAATACTCTCCGGGATCCAGCCGTCTGGGGGACTTCATCTGGGCAATTATTTTGCCATGATGAATCCTATGATCGAATCCCAGGAGAAAGGCCTGCTTTTTTGCTTTATCGTCAATTTGCATGCTATGACGACCGTGCGGGAAGGGAAAGTCCTTCGCCAAGGAACATTGGATGCGGCCATGGATTTTTTAGCCCTCGGCCTGAACCCGGACAAATCAATTTTCTGGGTTCAATCGGATGTTCTTGAGGTTGTCGAGCTGACATGGATCCTATCCTGTGTGACGTCTATGGGGCTTTTGGAGCGCAGCCATTCCTACAAGGACAAGATAGAAAGAGGCATTATCCCCAATCACGGGCTGTTTGCCTACCCGGTTCTCATGGCCGCGGATATTCTTCTTTATCAGGCTCATATCATACCCGTCGGCCAGGATCAAAAGCAGCATGTCGAAATCACCCGGGATATCGCCGAGAGGTTTAATTATCTTTACGGAGAAACTTTTGTCCTTCCCGAGCCGAGGATTGATCCCCATGTGGCCCTTGTTCCCGGGATTGACGGCCAGAAGATGAGCAAATCCTATAATAACACGATCGAAATTTTTGCCGAAGAAAAGGATATTCGTAAACAGATCAAAAGGATTGTCACCGATTCCACCCCTGTGGAAGCTCCAAAAAATCCTGATACATGCACTGTTTTTAAGCTTTACCGGCTTTTTGCCTCACCTGAAGAAATATCCGAGTTGGACAAGATGTATCGGAAGGGCGGCATGGGATACGGTACGGCTAAGGATAGGCTTTATGAGAAGATCCGGGATTATTTCAAACCTTTCCGGGAGAAACGCTCACAGTTGGCGGGTGATAAAGAGAAGGTTAAAAAAATCCTGGCAGAGGGAGCTGAAAAAGCAAGGGCCGTCGCCTTCCCGACAATCGAAAAAGTGCGGCGAAAAACAGGATTAGCCTACAAATAAAACTTTTAGTCAGGGATTATCGGCAAGAGTTCTTCGGCGCATCAATCTTCCGGAACGACAGACTGGATATGAGCTTTATTGATGTAAATCTTTTTTCCTTCATGGAGGAAAATAAGATATTCTTCCTCGGTATTGAAAGCGTCCACAGGCCGGGTTTGGAATTCGGGAAGAGGTATAAAACGGGTTATGCGCTCGTTATATCCATTTGAGAGTTTCACCCGCAGAATGTTCATATGCTTTGCTTGGGTCTCCTCTTTTTCACGAAGAAAGATTATGGCGTTTTTGTTGATGAAAACAGTCTGACCGGTTTCTAGATCCGTCACAGGGAAGAATGGGAGACTGTGCTTGAGGAATTCTTCGATAGTCTCCTCACCGGTCATAAGACGGGAAGAATGGCTTAGATAGATAATATAATCTTTGACCTTTTGGTCCTTCCCTGACAGCAAAAGCTCAACGATTTTCTGTTTTTTAGGGACTTTTAATTCTTCCATGAATTATAAAGATTAATTAACATTTTTGCTTTTGTCAAGAAATCGGCATTTGAAAAACTTCATATTATTTGCAGGAGTTGACCGTGCGTTTTTCGTGTGATAAAAAAAAATTGGGAGAAAAACATGAATTTCTTCAAAATAAGGCAAACTGGCCGGGTAGGACAGTTCCTCTGCCCGGCCGTTTTGATTTTGATGGGAATTTCCGTCTCCGGCTGCGGAACGCCCAAAGCCGAATGGAAACCGGGCGAAGTCCCTCTAAAAACGAGATGGACCGGTGAGGTTTCACCTGCCGATGTTTTGTCCGAATATCCCAGACCCCAGATGGTGCGTCAGGATTGGCTTAACCTTAATGGACTATGGGAGTTTGCCGTTATTTCACGTGATGTTGAGAAACCGGACCGGTTCGACCGTAAAATCCTGGTGCCTTTTCCTGTGGAATCGGCATTATCCGGAGTCTGCGAACGCATCAATAAAAGTCAAAAGCTTTGGTACCGGCGTTCTTTCAATATTCCTGAAAATTGGCGGGAAAAGAACATTCTTCTTCATTTTGGAGCGGCCGACTGGGAAACCGGGATTTGGGTTAATGGACAAAAGGCGGGTTTCCACCGTGGAGGATACGACAGTTTCTTTTTTGATATTACTACGTTTTTGGAGAAAGGAGCTTCCCAGGAGCTGGTTGTCGCGGTTTGGGACCCGACAAATGAGGGCGGCCAGCCTGTAGGGAAACAAAAAAACGAGCCGGGTGGGATCTTTTACACACCCACGAGCGGCATCTGGAGGACTGTCTGGATGGAACCGGTTCCGACCACCCATGTCCGGTCGCTGAGGTTGGGCACGGATAAAGAAAAAGGGAATTTGTTCGTGGATGTTGAAATCTTCGGGCCCATAACGGATATTGAGCTCAAGGTCTCTGTGAATGCGGCTGGTCATTCCGTTGCAGAGGCGAAGGGGTTGCCTTGCGATATTCTTGAAATAATTATTCCTGAAGCCAGGTTATGGTCTCCCGATGATCCATTTCTTTATGACCTTGAGGTGAGCCTGGTTGGCCGGGATGAAAGGGACGTCGACAGTTTGAAGAGTTATTTCGGTATCCGCGGTGTTTCTGTGGGCAAAGGCGATGATGGGATAAACCGCCTTTTCCTCAATAAAAGACCGATTTTTATGCTGGGGCCGCTGGACCAGGGTTTCTGGCCGGACGGCTTGTATACGGCACCTACGGATGAAGCCTTGCGCTACGATCTCGAAGTCATGAAAAAAATGGGTTTCAACATGGTAAGAAAGCATGTCAAGGTTGAGCCGGAGAGGTGGTATTATTGGTGCGACAAACTGGGACTTTTAGTCTGGCAGGACATGCCTAATGGAGGGAACAAGACCAGGGAGGATAAGCAAAATTTCGAGCTGGAAATGGAGCGGGTTATCAGGAACTTGATCAACCATCCTTCCATTGTCATGTGGGTTCCTTTTAATGAGGGGTGGGGGCAGTACGATTCTGCAAGAATGGTGCAAAAGATCCGCGAGCTTGATCCGTCGAGGCTGGTCGATCATGCCAGCGGTTGGCATGACAGGGGTATAGCCGATGTTGTCGATATCCATTCTTACCCCGAGCCTAGGTCGCCACAGCCGGAAATACTGCGGGCCGCGGTTTTGGGAGAATTTGGCGGCCTTGGACTCAATATTCCGGGCCACACATGGAAAAAGGGATGGGGCTATGACTTGCTGCAGGACCGTGAGAATCTCATCAACCGTTATGAGCAGCTTTTCAGCCTTCTTTTGCCCCTGATCGAAACGCCGGGATTAAGTGCGGCTGTTTATACGCAGATCACGGATATCGAGACCGAAAACAACGGGCTTATAACCTATGACAGGGAGATCATAAAAATCCCGCTCGCGTATGCCGGGTTGGCTCATAAGGGGTATTTCCCGCCCCGGATGAAGGGAAAAAGCAGAATTTTTATTGATTCCATAAGAGTTGATCTTGCCTGTTTTCGTCAGGGAGCAAAAATTTTCTTTACAACCGACGGTACGGAACCGCAAAGATATTCTCTTTTGTATACGAAGCCTTTTATTCTCGAAAATAGCGCTGTTGTGAAGACCCGTGCTTTCTGGGATAACGGCGCGGAAAGCCGTGTCGCATCCTATAATATCGAGCGGGTTTCCCCAATCGGCGCCTCGGAGGGAAAAGACTTCGTTCCGGGATTGGCAAGGGATGTTTATCATGGAGAGTGGCGGGAACTTCCCGATTTCGATGAGTTGTCACCGGATTCCCGTCAAATTGTCGAAGGTTTAAACATTGATTCAGGGATAGAACAGTATTTTGCTCTGAAATGGCAAGGATATGTCAGGGTGCCCAGGACCGGAATTTACGTTTTTTACTCTGCCTCGGACGACGGCAGCCGGATTTTTATCGCCGGTCAGCAGGTCGTTGACAATGACGGTGTTCACGGAGAGAGAGAAAAGTGGGGAGCTGTTGCTCTGGAAAAGGGATTTCATTCCGTGGCCATGTTTTATTTTCAGAGAACCGGAGGCCGTATGATCAGGATTAGTGTTGAAGGGCCCGGTTTGGAGAAACAGGAAATACCTTCTTCCTGGTTATTCCATAATAACAGGGAATAGGATTTTTAGACCTGAATATTCAGCCAAAAGTTTGAAGGAAGAACCTCAGCTTGTGTTATTTGCGAATCGATAAGATGAGCGGGGGCGAGGTTCAGCGAACAATCCTATACAAGGGGGAATGCCCATGAAAAAATACGCATCTTTTTCCAGCTTTGTTATCATCATGGATGAAGACCTTATCCGTTATCCCGATCATTGGTCTGTTGTTTTCGAAGATAACGATCTTGGTGTTGTGGAAGCATGCAGACAATTTGACAGCGTGGTGAAGGAGTATCCACGTGATAAGTATTCCGCTGAGCATATCAAAACGGTGTTGATGATCCACACACCGTCGGGGAACTGCTTTAAAGGCGGCATTTACCGCTTAAGTAAAATAAGCAGGGGAAGGGAGAAGGGACGGTTGCCGTAAAAAAGGAGGGGAACATGCGTAAGAATGTCGCAGTAGGGCTTGGAATCATAGTGGTCCTCATTTCTTCCTGCACCCAATACAGGTTGACACGAAGATTTAAAACCGCGGCTTGGCGGGAAACGGTTGATGATTGGGTCAAGGCGGCTGCATTTACCCTGAATTTAAAGCCTCAGCCAACGGATGAAACGATTTTCAGACTTTCTCCGGCGGCTCAAGCCGCGTTTATCAAGGCTATCGGGGAAAAATCCGGAAATGCTTATACTTTTCTACAAGCCCTGGGATCGGATTTTCAAAAAAAGTCCGAGGACAGTCCGGTTTTTTACAGGACCTTGTTCCATTGCCGAGTGGTTGTTTCTGTTGAAAAATCATCTTTTTTCAATGAGGAGCAGAATATGAGGGAAAGTCTCATGCCCGGACCGGCGGACAGGATTAGCGAACTTCTGATCAAGCTATCAGGACTGGAAAATGGCTGTTTTATTTCCTGGAACAGGTTTGAAACTCAATATGAAACCATAAACATCGGTTCTCTTTCTCTTAAAGAGTCCAACCAGGCGGAGTTGGGAGTGGGAGGGACAGCTCTGATGAAAAAATGGTTGGGTCAAGACGTGTTATCTGTAGAGGGAAGCCTGGATCCCCGGTTGGGATACGGCCGCGAGCTGAAAGAGGAACTTTCCCTTAGACAGCGATATGTTGGGTTTTCCGGAAGGCTTTCCCCTAAAGGTGCTGACATTTTTATGCAGGGGGTTTCCGGGATCGATCTGGCTGGAAATTTTGCCATGGATCTGAAGATAGAAGTACCTTCCTCTCCCCGAAGAATGAAAGTTTTTCTTCCCGGAATCACACAAACAGAAGAGTCCCCGCTCAGTCCGGAAAAGATGACGTGGAAAACCGCGAGTGTCGTTTTGCCCGCTTCCACTGAAGACGTTACCTGCAACCTGAGCTGTAGGTATACCATTCGTCATGTCCTGAAAAACAGCGATACCATTGTCGAGGGCGACGACCATGTTCTTTTTGTTCAGGGACGGCTTGATGGTTTAGATCCCGTCGTGCTTGTGAGAACCGAAGAACTGAAAACAAGGCTTTTTTACCTTGCGGCCCACAAGGATGCCCTTACGGGGGAAATTACGGCAGCCGGGGAAAAAGTTTATCTGAGACCACTTTTCGAGGGGCCGGTTTATTTTGCTGACTATGAAACAGCTTCCCGGTTTTTGTCCTGGCTAAAAGCCGTCCAAGCCATACAGGTCGCCGGTTGTCCACTGAGATTCAATAGACGTCCCTTGACGAAGGATGACCTTGGTTTTCTTGTTGTTGAGGGGATGAATTTTGTTCCCTAACCTGTAATTCATATGAATCATACTTTTCTATGAAAAGGGAAGGAAACCCTTTACCGATTCAATATTTAGCTCATTGACAAAATTGTTTCCTTCGGATGTGTACATATAGTCTATTCTGTCTTTATAATATTCCGTAATCGTATGGCGGACCATCTTCATGGTCGAATTGATCATTTTTTTCTCTTCGGAAACAGGTTCCGGAATAACCTGGAAATTCGAAGGAACCCATTTTTCTGGAAACAGGTTCCGGTAAATGCCGAAGGATTTAAAGTGGTTGATGAGCTTGACCTTTTTTTGATTTTATTCCACACGGAGGCGGCTTTTTCGAATGTATTGCGGGATACGATCATTCCCTTGGATTCTGAATGAGAAATCCGGAAGAGGACTTCCTCGGGAAGAAGTTTAATGGAAAGGGGAACGCAGGTACACCCGCAAAACAATGTGCCGAATTCGCTGATGATCCAACGGTTCCGTCCTTAAGAGAGAAGGCCGATTTTGTCACCTTTGCAGAAGCCGAGTTCTTTCAGACCTGAAGCTAAACAGCGGCTGTCTTTTAGAACTTGAGAATAGGTTTTACATTCCCATCCCCCATCTCCTTTCTGACAGGTGTAGGGTATATCGGAGAATAAAGCGGCTCCGTTGGTAAGCATACGGAGGACGGTTCTTTTTTCTTCTTGTTGGTAGAGAGATGGATTTTTTTCCATGGTTTTTTCCTTTCGGTTGGCCGAAAAAAGAAAAAATTCGGGAAAATCGGCCGTGAAAAAATGAGGTTTTTCACGCTTTTTGAAGCATATGTGAGCGCTTGCCGGATGTCAACTAACAGATTAATCAGAAGTTTGATCGACAGGTGACGAGAGTGGACTTTCAAGGTCCATCTCATCCACGGATGAGATAGCATACTGGAAGATTTGGTCGGGGATTAAACCACTGTCGCTGTAAGTGTAGACACCAGAAGAAACCGTGGCAATATGCTCAAATTCCTTACTGCCTGAGAAGGTATTTCTTCTGTAAATTTTGTATTGTTTGATGGTGAAGCCGGCGTTTTCCGGAGAAGCTTCCCAGTTTAGTGTGTTGGTTGCTTCTTCAAATCCGAGCAGCCGGTTTATTTGCCTGCCCAGGACGATATTAACCGGAGGTTGGATGTAATTCCAGCAGATTAAAGTACTTTTGGTTTCAGGAATCTGGGTAGGATTATTTGTCTGGTTGGAGATCAGGGAAAGCTCCCGGGGAACAAAATCGAGCTCATACCATCGAGCACTTGATTCCGTTATCTGAGGGGCGAATGTTTCGCTGAGATCGCATGTTGAATCGACATTTCCTTCACCATCCGTTTTCATTACGAAAATATTCGTGCCCGCCGAAGAATAAGATTTTGTGCTCCCCGCGGTAATGATACCCCCACCTTTTGTTTGCCTGGCACAATAGGCGTAATCGTCCTCATTTTTTCCGTAAATTTTCTGCCATTCGATACCGCCCGCTTCGTCAAGTTGCAAAAGCCATATATACTTTGGGCCGCCGGAGGTTTTCTGAACAGTGCCGGCTACAATGTAATTTTGGTTTTCGATTTGCTGTACGGAAAAGGCGCAGTCATCATAATCTCCCCCGTATGTGAGCTGCCATTGGGCGATCCCGTTGAAGTCCAGTTTCAGAATCCACATGTCTTCGCCACCCGCTCCGTAGGATTTTGTGCCCCCCGCGACGATATATCCTTTGTCATTGGTTTGTTCGATGTAATAGGCGGCGTCATCTTTTGTTCCTCCGTATCCCATCTGCCACTCGATTTCCCGGTTAATACCCAGCTTTATGACCATCAAATCCGTTCCACCCCGGCCTTCCGACGAAGTTTTTCCGCAGAAAACATATCCCTTGTCAGAGGTCTGACGGATGCACCGGGCTTCATCAATCTTGCTGCCTCCGAAGACCTGATTCCATTCAATACTGCCGTCCGGAAAAAGCTTGAGAGCCCAAGCGTCTTCATTGTTGCCCTGCTGTGAATCGACATGTCCGCCGATGATATAACCTTCATCCGTCATCTGGTGGACGGAATAGGCCGTATCGGACCCAATATCACCGAATTCTTTCTGCCAGACAACATTACCGTTCTCATCGAACTTCAGAACCCAGAAGTTAAGATTTTCGTAGGTATAGCTCCCCTTATAACCTACAACAATATACCCTCCATCGTATGTCTGCTGAATGTCGGTCGCGGCTTCATATTCGCTTCCTCCCAAACGCTTCTGCCAGAGTACCCTGCCGTAAGGTGAAAGTTTATACAAAAGAAGGTCATGCATATTGGTTTGATCGTGGGTATAGCCGCCTATGATATAACTTCCATCGTTTGTCTGCCGTACTGCTGAAGCTTCTTCAAGGTTGGATATGGAATAGGAGCGCATCCAGAGAGGATTATTGATGCCGGCTCCGAAAAAAGGAGATTTTAATGTTTTTTGAGGCGGTCTTTTGTCAGATAACATTCCGCATGGTATTAAGCCCGATATGACAATAAAGGCTGATAAGGCCATAAATGTCTTTTTCATTATTCCCTCCGTTCTGGACAGCCGTTAAATATTTTGGCGCCCATTCTTCTTTTATTTTAACCTGTATTATTCACGAGTCAAGCTTGCGCATCTGCTTTGTTGCAACCTGTTCGTTGTGAGGAGCAAGGCTACGCGGCAATCTCCTGGAATAATGACACGCAGCATGGGATTGCCACGAGTCCAAAGGACTCTCGCAATGACATTCAGCTTCACAGGCTGACGCCTCACAGCTGCGGCAACCGACCCAGCCTAATCCCTTGGCTCGTGAATAATACAGATTAAAGAAAAAAGGTGGTTCATTTTGAAGGGTCATATGTCTCATAAGATTTTGTCGAGCCAGGGATTGTTTGAACGGATAAAATATCACTTTTTATGGGACTACTGATTTTAACGAATAGAGAGCTGAAAACCGTCATAAAAAAACCGGGAATATTTTCACCTTAATTGTTGTCTAAAGAAATGAACGATGAATTAAAAAGATCATCTAGGAGGTGACACGATGAAAAAAGGAATTATCGTTCTGCTGGTTGTCCTCCTCACGGGAGTTTTGATGGCTGAAGGATTCGCCCAGCCTTTTAGAGGGAGAATAGACCGAAGGCCCATGTCCAATCGCGATGTTGGCGGATTTCTTTGGATTTTGAGACAAAACCAGGAGGAGCTTAATATAACCGATGAACAGATGAACAAGATCAAAGGGCTTATGGATGAATTCGAAAAAAGTATGCTCAAGATGCGACAGACGAACCAAACTTTACAGCTGGAATTAAGACAGCTCATACGTGAAGAAAATCGTGATTATGCTTTACTCAGAAAGACTATGGAAAAGATTTCCTCAGGCCGCCACGATATGGTGATTGCCGGAATGAAATTGAGAGATGAGATGATAAATATTTTGACTCCCGAACAGAAGGAGAAGCTGAAAGAAATGAGGCAAGATAGAATGCTGGGAAGCAGAGGAATGTTTCGCAGAGATATGGGATTCCGGCGGTTCCCTCATAGGCTTAACCGTTTCAGAAGGTAACAGAAGACCAAACGGCGTGATGCCGTGAAAAGCCCCTCTGTTTTGAGGTGAACAGAGGGGCTTTTTTTTACCTTGATATGGTAATGGATAATGTTGGCGGAAGGGAATAAATATCAAGATGCCGGAGGGAACAACTCTGATTCAATGCCGTTTATTGGGATCTTTTCGTGGGGGCTTCCAGGGCCCTCGCCAGGGTGGAGTTCTGAAAGGAGGCATCGGACCAGGCCGGCGGAGTCTGTTCAGGTGACTTTCTTCCAGACGGGCTTTTTGTTCTTCCGTTAAGAGAGGTTCCAGTTCTTTTCTCAAATTATCAAGTTCTTGTTTGGTCGAGTTCTGGAATTCAATACGCAGGTTGTAAATATTTCTTGTATGTTTTTCCAGAATTTTCCGGATTTTTTGTCTTTGTTCGGGAGTTGGATTGATGATTCTCTCAAAATTGGTAATAAAGGGAGCCGGATATCTCAGGGAGAAAGCTTTCCTGATTCGATGTTGCAGGAGAGCTCGATTCAGCATACCCCCGGTAAAAATGCCGAGGATAAATATGAGCAGGATGAGTAGAATGAATTTCACTTTTATATTCATCTTTTTTCTCCGTCTAGAACAGAGGAAGATTGAGGACTTCCTGAGCTGTCGTATCCGAGGCGTAATAGATTTCGTCCATAGAGAAAATTTCTCCTGATTTAAGAATGTAGATAAGAAGGAAAATCATGAGTCCCGTACTGGCTATGGCTAAACCGCGAAAAAAGACTTTAAGCGGCGCATATAGCACTTCCATCCCGTTTTTTTGTTTAATTCCGCTGATGCGGGCCATAACTCTTTCGGAAAAATGGGATTGAAAAGAAAACGTACCGCTTTCTCTTAGGGTTTGTCGCTGGGCAAGGATGAAATTTTTTTCCCGGCGGAGTTCTTCGGATTCCTGGAGAGCTTCATCTAAGATATGCCTTTTTTTCAAAGGAAGCTCACCGTCAAGAGAAAGGTAAAGAAGCCTTCTGATTTTTTTTCTATGGAATTTTGTCATTTTTTTTCTCCTTGAAGAAGGGAGATAAAATTTTCTTAAGTTTCATCTGAGCCCTGGCCAAGCGGGATAAAACCGTTCCTATGGGAAGCTTAAGTATTTTAGCAGTTTCTTCTGTAGAATAACCCTGGATCAACCGAAGGACCAGGACAGCACGGAACTTGGGCTCGAGTTGCTGAAGACCCCGCTGGACAATCCGGCGGGTTTCCCGATTCTGGGGGTTTTTATCAAAAAAGGGGTGATTAACAATCCTGCTTTCCGGTTCTGAAGCGAAGAGTTTTTGCTTTTTTTGCCTGCGTTTGATCTCATTGTAGGAAAGATTGATGGCAATGCGCGTCAAATAGGTGCCAATACTCGAATCTCCTCTGAATTTTGAGAGAGATTTATAAAAACGGATGAAAGTTTCCTGCCCAATGTCCTCAGCTTCGGGGCAGTATCCCAATATACCGATCACTGTAGCTGCCACCTGCCTTTCATACTTAAGGACAATCTTTTTAAAGGCGAAATGGTCCCCTTCTCTGGCCTCTTTTATCCACTTCTCTTCCTTCAGCGTTATCTTCCTGAGTGGAGAGGTTCAAATCGTTCTTGTCAAGACCATCTTCACCCAATTAGACTTTTCCGGTGTGGCTTTTATTCCCTTATTTATGAGGGGTTTATGAAAAAACTTCCTCCAGAATTTCTTTGAAGGCATGAAGATGGGTTCCTTCGCTGTCTTTTACGAGGCAGGCGCGTGCGCCTAATTGATTGGCTTTTTGGTAAATTTCTTCATCTTCCTGCCCGGTCATCAAAATAAATGGAGTCCCGCTTAATCTTTCGAAGAGTTCAAAGGCAGAGCCGTCACCCAACATATGGTCACTTATGATAATCGAAAAATCTTCATCATCCAGAATTTTTTGGGCTTCTTCGAGTGAACCGGCGATTTTGTATTGATAGGAGAGATTCTGTTTTTTTACAAATCTTACAAAGGCCTGTTGATCGACCACATCATCTTCGACCAAAAGAATTTTTATTTTTTGTTCTTTCATTCCATTCTCCAGGCAGTATAGCAAAAAGCTTTTTTCAGGGGACTAAAAGCAGATATTCTCACCAAGATGTATTATATCATACCAGAAATAGATTTTTTTTGAAGTATGGATATTGGCCTGCAATATCAACAAGCCAAGCTTTCCGTAGATGCGAGGCGTCGTCGTGCGAAGCTGTGCTTGTTCACCGCGAGCACGACGCAACAAAGCAGATGCGGTAAGATCGGCTTGCCTGAAGGGTAAATTTGGCCGGTATGTTCTTGAGAACGGTCATGGAAAATGATTCCTAATCAATTTAACCGAAATTCAATATTAAACGACGCATTATATTGAAAATATCTGTTGGTGTCGGCCAAATTTATGGATATTGCAGGCTAGAAGCGGAAGCTTAAACCAGCCCTCACTCTGATCCCACTGAGGTCAACTTCCATATGTCTGATATTGATGATGGAGGGATCAGAGGGTTTCATTTGAGATGTGAGAAAATTGAAATAGGTCTCTCCGGATGAACTTTGATATTCGATGAAATAAAGGGGGCCGCTTCGTGTTTCCCAATATCCTGAACTATTTTTTGTCTCGTATGTTCCTTCGTAATTGCTGAACTTGGCGTATCTTCCTTCGGCTTCGAGGGAAAGAGCTATGTTCTTGGACAGCTTGAGGTCAATACCAAGACCGCCATGGAAACCCAGCTCGCGTGTAGAGGTTTTAATTTCCGTGGTTTGCCAAAATTCTCCTTCCGTATAATCCCAGGTGAACATAAATTTAGTAAAATTAAATGTAATACCGGCATAGGGAAGAAGGTTCCATTTTTCATTCAAGGAGAAAGAGCTGAATAGGGAAATTTTGATGGGGATAACCTGGATCGTCGGTTTGAGAGATGTTAACACTTCACTATCTGTTTTTATGCCGGTTACGAGGCTCGTTTTTGATACATGGAAAAATTCCGTACCGACACCGATTCCCAAACGGGAGCTAAGAGGAATAATAAGGGATATTTCCGGCGATAATCCGATTTGAATTTTTTTAGGGCCGTCAAGGTTTACTGTACATCCCCTGTCAATAAAACTGTCTCTATTAAGGTTTGAATAGCCTTCGATGCCTTGGTTGGTATCACCGGCTGAAAAAAAGCTGAGATTTCCTATGAGCCGAAGACAAAACCTGCCGATTCCGCTCTTTTTTTTTCCCGCATTTTCAGGTGAAGGTTCTTGTGGTATTTCCCTGTAAACGGGGTATTCGGCCGGTTTATGGATCGTTTCATCTTCACTCAACAACCTAACCGAGCTGGTGTGTACATATCCTGTTACTAGAATTCCTTTTTTCCCCTGCCTGAGTATGATTTTGTACCAATTGCCGCTTTTTTCCAAAACCTGCATGATTCCGTTCATAGGAACCGCCGCAACGACTTGTGCTTCCGGATCGGGCCGGCTACGGATGAGCGCTTGATGGGCGGTGACCTTAACCTGAATTTTTTCATTTTGTGTTAAGGCCGGGCAAGATAAAATCAAGAGGATACCGGCTAAAATACACGCAGTTTTTCTCACTTGCATCTTTTCCTCTCCTAAAAACAAGACCAGGTTTAGATTTCCTTATAAGGGATAACGCTGAAGTTGTCAAACAAGTATGTCCAAGATAACTCGAGCTCGCTCAGTCGGGCGGTCTTCGAACAATAGAACAAAAAGCCGAAAAAGGTGTTTTTTTATTGCTGAAACGCGGCGGTCTGTTTTATAGTAAAAGATAAACCTGTTGTTTTTTACCCTGCATTGTTCAGGTCACTATACAAGGAGGAAGAATGAGAACCTTTAAAGAATTAGGACGAAGACGTTTTTTGAAACAATCAATTGCGGGTTTTTTTGGTATGGGGATGGTTCCGGCGACACAGGCGAATTTCGGTCAAGAGCAGGAGAAAGAAAAAACCCTGAAGGTAAAACGATATCGCACCCTGGGACGGACGGGCTTCGAGGTCTCGGATATCGGAGGGGGATTCCTGAATGATGCCGGGCTGATCAATGCCATGTTGGACTCCGGTGTTAATTATATCGATACGGCGGAGAGTTATGGGACCCAGCGTGTTATAGGTTCCGCTATAAAGGGGAGGGACCGGAAGTCCATATTTATCACGTCCAAGCTGGAAATAAAAGATGATGTCTCCAAGGAAGGCTTTGTAAAACGGGCCCACAAATGTCTTGAGGAGCTTCAGACCGATTATATTGACTGCATGATGATGCATATGCCTGAGAAAAGAGAAATCCTTAAAACTGAAGGCTTCCACCAAGCCATGGCACAGTTAAAATCTGAAGGGAGGATTCGGTTTGTCGGCATATCGAACCATGGGTCTTTTTGGTTTAAAGACCCGGAAGAAACCATGGACAAGGTCCTTGGTGCCGCGGCAGAAGACGGTAGGTTTGACGTATTTTTGATGGCCTATAATTTTCTTCAAATGGACATGGGGAACCGCATCCTCCAGCTTTGCAAGGAAAAAAACATCGGGACGACTCTGATGAAATCAACGCCCATTGCCAAATATTACATTTTAAAAGATCGTGTCGATGAATTAGAAAAACAAGGGAAAGAAGTCCATCCCCTTTATCGGGAAGGTTTGGTGCGTTTCAAGGATAAGCTTCAGAGGGCGGAACATTTTATCAAAAAATACGATTTGAACAATCCCGAGGAAATCAAAGAAGCCGCGGTTCGTTTTGTCCTGGACAATCCCAACGTCAATACGGTTTGTTGTTCCATGAAAAATTATGATGACCTTGAGCGTTTTGTCCGGTTATCCGGCCAGGGATTGAGTGATTGGGATCGAGAAAAACTGGCCGCCTACAAAGAGGGCTGTGGCTCTCTCTACT
Organism: Candidatus Aminicenantota bacterium; assembly: GCA_016927475.1. GTDB lineage: Bacteria > Acidobacteriota > Aminicenantia > Aminicenantales > Aminicenantaceae > JAFGMO01. The sequence continues at coordinate 16,007 of JAFGMO010000038.1, read as the reverse complement.
GCCGCCATGCATGCGGATTATGTGAACCGGCCTGCCCGCAGGGAGTTCCCGTAAACACCATCATGCGGTATTTTCATTATTTTGTTTCTCAGGGGCGGGAAAAGTATGCCATGGCCAAATATACCTCTATTCCGGGGATTAATGCGAATGTTTGCTTGGATTGCGAAGGGTATTGCGAAAAAGCCTGCCCCTATGGCGTGCCTATTCAGGCTATGCTGGGTTTGGCCCACGAGCGTTTGACGATGGTGTAGAATATAAAAAAAAGAAGAATACGGCCTATGCTTTTTCTTCGGTCGATGGGGGAGTTTCACCTTCATTTGTGCGTTTTTCCACGAATGTGATCGGTTTGGATTTGCCTTCCGGCATGTGGATATTTCCCTCAAAATAGCTTCCCTCGGCCATGGCCAACTTTTCCGTATTGATATTTCCGGTGATCTTCCCGCTGTTTCTGAGCTCAACATGTTCGGCCGAAACGATATCTCCTTCAAGCTCCCCTTCTATAATGATCATTTTGGCTTTGACCTTACCCTTTATCTTACCTGTTTTTTCCACCCAGACCAGACGGCCGATTGTGATGTCTCCTTCAAAGGATCCGCCTATCCTCAGGCTGGGGATACCGTTGATGGTTCCCTTGAATGTTGTGTCCGTGGCCAAGATCGATTCCTCGGATCCGACTTGGTCCTCGATTCTTCTCTTTTCCGGGGAACTTTCTTTTTCTCTTTTAAGCATGTCCTCTCCTTGCTTTTTTTTTATATATTGGAAGAGAGCCTTTTGTCAAACAATAACATGACAGCCTTGAACGAGACCCAACGAAAAGGAAAATTGAGTGTTCCAAAAAATGAAGGAAACGGGCTTAGGCAAGATATCTTTGGCATAAGACTTGCAGAATGAAGATATCGGAAAAAATTTGACGAAGTTTTTCAGGGAGGAAAACCTAAATGGTGAATCAATCTGTAAAATAATTTTGCAGATCTTCAACATTTTAAGCATCCCAGGTTTATTGTGGAAAACGGATTATCCCTGATTTAAGCCATCTTTTTTTTGGATATGTTAGTCGTCTTCCAAAAAAAAATTAGAGAGGGAGGAGATCGTATGAAACAAATTTTGGCGGTCATCATATTATTGATACTGTTGTTTTTTACTATGGGCTGTAGTTCAGATGAAAGATTTCCTCTTCTGAACGGTGATTATCTAGGGCAAGAATTTCCCGGACCGGAGCCCCGGCTTTTTGCTCCGGGAATAGTTTCCACGGGAATGTATGAAAGGGACATCGCCGTATTACCGGACGGTAATGAGATTTATTATGGGCTGGCCACGGATATCATGGTTACGATCATGGTCACACGCCGGGAAAACGGGCGTTGGACTGAGCCCCGGCCGGCTTCCTTCGCCGAAAATCCGGATTATTTTTATTTTGAACCCTGTCTCAATCCCGATGGAAAACGTATTTTTTTCCTGTCGACCATGCCGCCTCCGGGAGAAAAACCTAAACCCGGTTGGGGCCATCAGAACATCTGGACCGCGGACAGGAAAGAAGACGGAACATGGGGAGAAGCCACCGATCTGGGACCTCCGGTGAATACGGACGGAGCTGAATATTTTCCGTCCATGACACGAAGCGGAGTTCTTTATTTCACCAGGGTGGCGGCGGGCGAGCAAAAACCTGCCCTCTACCGTGCCCGGCCCCGCAAAAACGGTTTTTTTGAGCCCGAGAGGCTGCCTGAAGCGGTCAACGGCCGGGGGTCTCCATTCAATGCTTTTATTGCCCCGGATGAATCCTACCTCGTTTCCTGTGTGGCAGGCATGGATGGTGAGGAAAATGCCGGAACCTCCCGTTATTATGTTTTTTTCCGCAATGAAGATGATACCTGGACTGAAGCGGTGGATATGGGAGAACCCGTCAATGGTGAAGGGTTTAATGCTATCTCTCCTGGAATTTCACCGGACGGGAGATTCTTCTTTTTTGCTTCCAACAGAAAGGCTCCCGATGAGGAATTGTTTGGAAGGCCCTTAACGCTCAGCCGTTTTAAGGAAATACACGCCATGCCGCGGAACGGAAAATCGGACATCTACTGGATGGATGCGGCCGTGATTCAGCAGCTGCGTATTCGAAAAACACCTTAATAGGAAACCAATTCATAGGGCCGGCCCCTGGGATCAGCGTGGAAAATTTTCCCAGAGGCGGAAGTCGTACCGGTAATACCAGATGAATTCCTCGGGGTCGCCGGCCATAGTTCCGATATAGAGTCTGTACTGTCCACCGGGATAAAAAGTGGCTCCCTGCTGGGTGCGGAGCAAAATGGTATAGCTGGTATCCCTGTTTTCGACCCATTCCTGGGCGACGAGATATTCGCGGCCGTCCCTGATCTCGACGATACGGTGAAGAAGCATTTCCCTGACGGGATTCCAGATAGAAAAATTGATCTGTTCCCGGCCGTATCCGTTAAGGAGAATGTAGGTTGCCAGGTTAAGAATGGGATCCTCATCCTTCCAGGTGTTTTGCGGATCCGAGGGATTCAGAGGAGCATCGGGATTGAGGATCATGAACTGTTTTTCAGGAACGACCGTCATGCAGGCCGCCGTTAACAATATAAAACCTAAAAAAGTGTAAACGACCCATTTTTTCATTTTATTTCCCTGCCTCGTGGATTACGTGCCGTCATTTTAAAGCAACCCTCTCTTTGCGTCAACCAGAGAAATTCAAGGTTTCTGGGATTTTAAAAATTTTGGAAACCTTTTTTGATGGTTGTGCGTATAAAGAAGAGGAAAGGTAATTTTAAATATTCGAAAAGGATGACATAATGGTGATAATTGAACAATTAAAATTAATAAATCTCTTGTGAGGGAGTATTGGCATGAAATCATTCACCAAAAAAGAAGAGCAGGTCCTTCTAGCCGTTTTCCGGTTGAAGGACCGGGCTTGTCTGCACACCATCCGGGAAGAGATCAAAAAATATGCCGGCAAGTCTTACTCCTTGGGGACGGTTTATGCCCCTCTGTCCCGTTTGGATGCCTACGGTTACCTGCGGTCATACCAGAAAGAGAATGATCCTTCCCAGGCAGGAAAACCCGTCAAGTATTACCGATTGACGGATTCGGGATTCCATGCCTTGGGCCGGCTTAAGGAACAGATGGAAAAAATGTGGGGCGGCATTGTGCTGCCATCCTATAGAGGATTAAAAAGAGATTGAAAAAAGACAACATAAAGATCCCGGTCATGGCCTTCAGGCTGCTCCAACGGATTGTTCCGTCGGCTGACAGAACATTTCTCAATGGGGAATTCGAATCACTTTATATGGCGGTAGCCGAAGAGAAGGGCCGTCTGGCTGCGTTTCTGTGGGTATGGAAAGAAATTTTTGTATCCTTTCCGGGATTCCTTTATGCCGCTTTATATTGGAGGATAACCATGTTTAAAAACTATTTTGTCATGGCTCTGCGGAATGTCAAAAGAAACAAGCTTTATTCGGTCATAAACATGTCAGGCCTTATCCTGGGAATGTCTGTCTGCCTTTTGATTTTTCTTTGGATTCGTTATGAAACGGGATTTGACCGTTTTCATGCCGAACGAGAAAATATCGCCCAGGTTTATTCCGAAACGGTTTATTCATCCGAAAAAAGCCAGATCTTTACGGGATCTTATTACCCTTTGGCCAAGCTCATAAAGGTGGAATGTCCTGAAATCCGGGAGGCGGTGCGCTTTGAGACGGCCCAGGGCCTCCTGATCAGAAATGGAAACAAAAAATTCACCAATGATGTTGTCGGCTTGGCCGACCCGGATTTTTTCAAAATATTTTCTTTTCCTCTGGTTAAGGGGAATCCTGAAACCGTTTTTTCAGAAAAATACGCGGCCGTGCTTACGGAAAGCATGGCGCGAAAATACTTCGGGGATGATGATCCCGTAGGAAAAACCTTGAATGTGAATTCAGCCTTTGATGTTCTGATTACGGGGATTATGAAGGATATCCCCTATCAGTCCTCCCTGCGTTTCGATTGCCTCGTGCCTTTTATTATTCAGTTCGCTCCCGACTTTAAAGAACCCGACCATTGGGGCGGGAATCCGCTGACTACTTATGTTTTACTCCATAAAATGGCCGATTTAACCGGAACCGCAAAAAATATCACGTCGATAGTCAACAAGATCGATCAGCCGGAAACCACGCAAGAAAGATTTTTCCGTCTTCATCCGCTGACAAAAATACACCTTTATTCACCGGAAGGGGGGGGAGCCATTCAGACCGTTACCTTATTCGCCGTCATCGCCTTTTTTGTCCTGATCATCGCATCGATCAACTATATGAATCTGAGCACGGCCAGGACGATGGCCCGGATACGGGAGATCGGTGTCCGAAAAGCGGTCGGTGCCGAAAGAAATGATCTTATCCGTCAGTTTATCGGAGAATCCGTCTTTTTATCGATATTTACCATGCTATTATCCATCCTGATTGTCGGAGGATTCCTCTCATTCCTGAACAAGCTTTTGGAGACAAATATATCCCTCAAGATATTTTGGGAATGGAAGACCCTACTGGGTATCTTTGGCATAGCTGTTTTTACAGGATTGCTCTCGGGAAGCTATCCGGCTTTTTATTTGGCCGGATTTCAGCCGGCCGGCATTCTACGGGGGATATTTACCTCCCATCGGAAAAGTTCGTCCTTTAGAAAAGCGCTGGTCGTTTTTCAGTTTTCCCTGTCGGTGCTGATGATCATAAGCACCGCTGTGGTCTTCCGGCAGATGCGTTTTATCCAAAATAAAGATATGGGATTCGAACGGGAAAATCTGGTTATTCTTCAAATGGGAAGGGAAACGCGAAACCGTTACCCCGCCTTAAAAACGGAGCTGTTACGGAATCCTGATATATTGAGCGTTTCCCGCAGTATGCAGGGAATATGGAATATCGGATCCACGGTCAGCGCCCTTAACTGGGACGGCAAAGACCCGGATAATAAAGTTTATATGCATTGGGACTGGGTCGGGTATGATTATTTAAAAACCATGGGGATAAAGATTATAGCCGGAAGGGATTTTTCGAAGGAATATGCTTCGGACCTTGAAGGAGGCACCATTATCAACGAAGCGGCGGCCGCTCTCATGGGAAAAGATTCTCCTGTGGGAGAACGGCTTTCTGTTTTCAGAAAGGAGGGCCGTATTATCGGGCTGGTCAAAAACTTCCATTTCCAGCCGTTATACCATGAAGTCAAACCGTTTGTCCTTATGCTCAGGCCTGATGTTGCTTCCAATTTGTTCATCCGCTTACGTTCCGGAACAATGTTAAAGGCCACAGAATACATCAGAACGGTCTATGAAAAATTTGAAACAGATCTTCCTTATAATGCCGTATTCTTCAACGACGTTCTTTCGAATCATATCTATACATACGAGAAGAGGCTGGGAAAACTTGGAATCGCTTTTACGGGACTGGCTGTTTTTATCTCCTGTCTCGGTCTTTTCGGCCTGTCGGCTTTCGCTGCTGAAAGACGGACCAAAGAAATCGGAATCCGCAAAGTGATGGGCGCGAAGGTATCCGGCGTGGTCCTTCTGCTGATCCGAGATTTTATCAAATGGGTCGTTCTGGCTAACCTTATTGCCTGGCCGGTTGCTTATATTTTAACGCGGCAGCTTTTGAAAAAATATGCTTATCATACCTCGCCGGGATGGGAGGTTTATTTCCTGGCCGGATGTGCTTCGATACTGATCGCCCTGCTGACGGTGAGCTTCCAGGCATATAAGGCGGGGCGCACGGACCCCGTCCGCTCCCTGAAGTACGAATAATCCAGTGTTGTTCCCTTATGTAAAACAAACGGGAACACTCTCTTTTTTTGCTTGAGCGTAAATTTTTGACGGAACAAACATAAAGTCGGGAAAAAATTTCCCTCCTTGATATCAGAAGCCGATCATGATACCGACAATCAACCCGAATCCGGAAAAGTCGAAGACCGCTTCCTCAGTGCCTGTCGGTAGTGTCGTTTCTAGTCCAACGAGACCGACCGTTCCTTCCGGCAGGGTTATTTCTTCATAATAGAGGACTCCCGATACGGGCGTTGCCGACGGGGGGGGGTCTCCGGTTGTGGTCATATCCCCTTCGAATCCCTTGATCTTGGCATACCTTCCCCGTCCCATAAGCACCAGGCCGAGATTCGGACTGAAGTTCACTTTCAGGCCTAGCCCTCCGTGGAATCCGATCCCGCTGGCGGATGTATCGACCTTTTGTTGCGTGTAATTGGGGAGGCTTTCCATACGGAATGTGGATACGACCTTAGTCAGGTAAAACCCTCCACCGACATCCGCGATAAAACTCATCATGGGACTTACGGGGAAGTTGAGGCAAAGGCTCAATCGAATGGGAATGGCGCTGGCCGTGGATTTCTGTGACAGGTCGAGTGTGTCTGTCCCGTCGCTCAGCTCGGCATCACTTTTTCCGCCGGCGGTGATATATCCTGCGCCGATCCCCACCCCGAGGTTTTTCGTGAAGTTGAGGATAAAATCCGCTTCCAGACCGAGCCCCATATGCATGGCACCGATATTGGTGCCGTTGTCCGCATAACCGAAGAGCATAGCAAAGGCTCTCCACCCTTGCATGAGACCGGAATGGCCGTCGCTGATATTGCCGCCTGAGGCATAATTCAGTCCTCCGAGGAGCCTGAAGCCGAAGCTCATTCCGGAGCGCGGAGCACCCTCCTCGTATTCCGGAATATCGGCCGGCGGGGTTGGAGGAGTTGTTTTTTTTGCAGGAGGCGCCACTGGTTCCGGCTTTTCGGCCAGAATATTGACCGTGCTGAGATGAATATAACCGGTCACGACAAAACCGCTGGCATCCGGCGGCAGGTCCACTTTGAACCAATCACCAATTCTTTCCGTGGAAATAAGGACTGTCCCCTGTTCGGCACTCCCGATAACGGAAGCATTGAGATCGGGTTTGAGGCGGACATTAGCCCGGCTGACCTTGACTTCGAGTTTTGTTTCATCGGAAAAGCCGAAAGGCGGGTAAAGAGAAAAAACCAAAAAACAAAAAACAAGGGGAAAAATAGCTTTTTTCATAAGCCCTCCTTCATTCTTTGACATTGAGGAGCAGAAAAAGCTTATCAAATTTATATACAAAAATCCAACAGTAAATATCATAAGAGAAATGTTTTTATGTCTGCAAATTCCGTTTGTAAGGTCCATCGTTATGGTCCATTTATTGAACAGTATGGCGGAATATGATAAACTCCCCCATCAAAACGGCGGACATTGGACTTAAAAGAGGTAAACCGGGAGCTTATCACTGCCGAACCGCAAAAAATTCTGGATTGGGCTTTGCAGTCGTTTCCTTACCAGATTGCCATGACCACCTCCTTTCAGGTTTCCGGGACCGTTTTGCTGCACATGATCAGAGACAAAACGTTTGATTTTCCCGTCTTTTTTATCGACACGGGATTTCATTTTCCTGAGACCATCGCCTTCAAAAACCGGCTGGTCAGGGAGTGGAAGCTGAACATTCATACCATCATTCCATCCATGAGCCGAAAAGAGCAGAGAAAAAAATACGGACCTTTTCTTTACGAAAGGAATCCGGATCTTTGCTGTAAAATCAATAAAGTGATTCCTCTCAGCCATTTGAAAAAAGAAATTGGGGTGAAAAAATGGATCTCGGCCGTACGAAAGGACCAGGGGAAAGGGCGGAAACAACTCAAACCCGTCATGGAAGATACCGAGAAGGGTTTGCGGATCCATCCCCTCTATAACTGGACGTGGGAAAAGATTTGGTCTTATGTCCGTGAAAATGATCTTCCCTACCATCCTCTCTATGACAAAGGATACACTTCTATAGGTTGTTTTCCTCCTTCCTGCACCGGAAAGAACGAGATTTCCGAAGGAGAACGAGCAGGCAGGTGGAGAGGAAGGCAAAAAACGGAATGCGGTCTCCACACCGGATTGAAAACCGGTTCGGAGTGAAATATGAAGAAAGGATAAGCCATGGAAAAAAACAAAAAGTTTATTCTGAGATGCCTTCTCTGCAGCAGCGAGATTGCCGATTTTAGGGACTGGTTCAAGGCTGGACAGAGGTGTCCCGAGTGTGGCAGCAACCGGGCGGATGTTGAGTATACGGCTGATGTAAAAAAACTGGAATCTTTGACCGATGGGAAACGGGCAGATCCCGAGGGCCTGTGGCATTATTTTGACTTTCTGCCTTTGAATGACCGAAAAAATATCATCACCGGCAATGAGGGCATCGTTCCCATAGACCGATGGGAATTCCTGGAGGAGTTCGCCAAAAGAAAATATAAATTATCCTGCCGGGTTTATGCCCAGAGACATGATGACAATTATCCAACGGGAACGTTTAAAGACCTCAGTGGTTCTGTTGTTGCCAGTGTGCTTAAAGAGAACAAGATCACCAATTATGTTGCCGCGAGTACGGGGAACATCGCCGTTTCTTACTCCCGCTATCTAACAGCGGCCGGAGTTAATTTTTACGCCTTCATTCCCAAAAACGCTTCATCGGCACAAGAGGCGGAGATCGGGTGTTTCGGACAAAGGGTCTTCCGGGTGAAGGGAGATTACACGCGGGCCAAGGAGATGGCCCTGGAATTTTCCCAGCAACACGGTTATCCTCTGGCGGCGGGAAACTTTGATCCTATGAGGATTGAGGCGAAAAAAACGATGCTCTTTGAATGGCTTCGCCTTCTGGAGGACTTCCCGACGGTTTATATGCAGGCATTAAGCGGAGGGACCGGTCCTCTGGCCATCGTCAAGGGATGCCGGGAGCTGGAAATATTGGGTGTTTTCAAAAAAACACCGCGAATGCTCCTTGTCCAATCGAATAAATGCTCGCCCATGGCGGATGCCTGGAAAGAGGCAAAATCCAAAAATTTTCCTGAAGGCTGGGAGAAAACATATCCCATCTATCATAATCCTGAGACGATAATTCCCACCCTGGCGACAGGCTACCCGAAAACATATCCCGTCCTCAGCCCGTTGGTTCGGGAGAGCGAGGGAGAGATCATGGATTTTGATGAGGAAGCCGTTGTGCTTTTGGCCCGTCTCGTGGCCTTCGAGCGTTCCGTCCGCATGGGGCCGGCGGCGGCGATTGTTTTGGGCGGTTTTTTCACATCACTGCGCAATGGATATCTCAGGGACGGAGACATTATATTGCTGAATATAGGGGAAGGGATTCGGAGGTCACCGGGATTTATGGAAAAAATGATCTTTGAATCCAAGAAAGTCACAAGCGTCAAAGAATGTGAACTTTTCGACCGGAAAGATTATAAGAAAAAGTTATGGAGGGAAGTGGAAAAATACGCTTAACCTGCATTATTACCTAGAAAATAAAAGTGAATAATTTTCATCGTTCGCGAGTGCGCCTGCGCATGAAAAATTCATAATAAATAAAAAAGGCGGGAGGTAAACCTTCCGCCTTTTTTCTTTGATAACTGAGTTTTGATCTGCGGCTATTTTTTTATCGTGCTCTTTTTGATCTCTTTTTCATACCACTTGGAGCGGTCGGGATCGGCAGGGTCTTTGACCTTTTTAACGGGATTTTTCTCCAGCTCTTCGAGCAAGTATTTGACGGCCGCTTCGATAGAAGGATCTTTTCCTTTAGCCACTTCCTCGGGTCTGTCATAAACCTCAAAACCCTCATCCGGATAAACCCCGATTCCTTCGACAATAAATTCGCCGTCCGTTCCGACGATGCCTGACATGGGGACCGCGAAAGAAGGACCATCGATAAGGCTGGGGCTCCAGCCGTATCCGACCAGTCCGCCCCAGGTCCTGGAGCCGATAAGTTTTCCCAGGTCGGCTTTCCGGAACCAGTAAGGAAAATTATCTCCACCGGAAGACGAATAATGATTGATCAGCATGACCATGGGGCCGTTTAGGGCGAAGGTCGGCTCCTGTCTTAATTCCAGTCCCCGGCGGTGCCAGTAGCTGATGGGCCTCTGGGAAAGCTTTTCGATCATTTTACCCGGTGACCATCCACCTCCGTTATAGCGCTCATCGATGATAAAGGCCTCTTTATTGCTGTAGGTGTATATCCCTTTAAAAAGCTCCCGGTTTCCTTCGACAGCCGTATTGGGAACGTGGATGTAGGCAATACGTCCGCCGGATAATTTGTCCACCATGCGGCGGCGGCTGTTGACCCAGTCCAGATATCTCAAGTCCTGCTCACTGCGGATGGGCTTTATCCAGTAAGTCTCGGCACCTTCAGCCTCGGGTTTGGCATTGACGGTTATGGTGATTTTTTTACCGGCGGTATTTTCCAGCAGCAGATAAGGATTTTCCGCGGTGGTCAGGTTTTGTCCGTTCAAACGTATGATGTAATCGCCTTCTTTGACATTGATGCCGGGTTCGGTGAGCGGCGAGCGGGTGTTTTCATTCCAGTTTTCTCCTTGATAAATCTTTTTGATCTTGAACCTTTTGGCTGCAGGATCGGCCGTCAGTTCAGCTCCCAGAAGTCCCGTGTCTATCCTGTCGACACGGTCGAATTCACCCCAGTTGACATAGGTGTGGCCCACATTCAGCTCTCCGACAAGCTCGCCGAAGATGTAGTCGAGGTCCGCCCTGTGGCTGACATAGGGAAGAAGCGCGGCGTATTTTTCTCTCATTTGTTTCCAGTCCACGCCGTGCATGTTGGTGACATAAAACCAATCCCTGAAAATTCTCCAGCCTTCGTTGTAGATTTGTTTCCACTCTTTGACCGGATCGATTTTCATCGTCATGTCGCTGAGGTCGAGAGTTCCCGTGCCCGGTTTTTGGTTGGGCCTGATGTCGATGATGCCCCATTGGCCGCGGGCCCTGTAGAGCATCTTTTTGTTGTCGGCCGAAATGACTCCGCCTCCGATGCCTTCCATGACCAGGTCGTCTTTTTTGGTTTTCAGGTCGAAAAGACGCAGTTCGCGTCCTTTAAAAAAGAGGACCTTACCGCCGATATCATATACAAAGCCGTAGTTGTCCGTTGCAAGCGGAAAGACCATGATCCTTTGGTTGATACCGTCGAAATCGATTTTGATGGAAGGTTTTTCTTCTTTCTTCTCGGCTTTTTCATCTTTTTTCTCTCCCGGTTTTTCTTCCTTGGCAGAGGGTTTTTCTTCTTCTTTTTGTTCCAGGTCGTTTTCATCCTTGAACAGGTCGGGAGCGTCCTTTACAAGTCCCAGGGCATACATGCGCGCTGTTTGGTTGTATACGAAGTCGAACTCCATGGATGAGAAGCCGTTCTGGAAGTTCATGTTGAAGTCCCTGTTGGAGATGAAGAATAGGTATTTGCCGCACTTGGAAAAAGTTGCGCCATAGTCGTTATATTTGCCGTCGCTCACTTTTGTGGGTTTGTTATTTTCAACGGAGTAGACCCAGATGGCATCCAGCCGATTGGCTTCGGTCTTGTTGTAGACGATCCAATTGGAATCGAAGGACCATTCATAGTTCCCGATATCGGAAAATGTGCCTTTGTCGACCAGCGTGATTTTTTTGGATTCCACATTCAAAAGCTGGAGCTTGCGGTCGGCGTCGGAAAATAGAATACATTTTGAATCCGGAGACCAATTGGGGGGGTATTTCCAAACTTTGTGGTCTTTGGTCAGCTGAACAGGCTCCTTTTTTCCCAGGGGATCCCTCATATAGATCTCATAATCCCCGCTTTCGTCGGAAATGTAGGCGATCCATTTGCCGTCGGGAGACCACGATGGGTATTTTTCCCGGATTCCCTGAGTTTGGGTTAGGTTCAGCGTGACACCTTTTTCAGCGGGAATACTGAAAAGATCTCCGCGGCCGTCAAAGACCGCCCGTTTTCCGTCTGGAGACAGGCCTGCTCCGAACCGGGAAAGGTCACGGGACACATTCTTGAAATAGGGAAGCCGGTTGGGATTGTCGAAATTTATGTCGACCTTGACCTGACGGGTATTTTCGGTATCCAGATTGAGGATATGAAGATATCCCCCTTTCTCAAACACCAACTGGTTTTTATGGCAGGAGGGCCAGAGAACATCAAAATCGTCGAACCGGGTGACTTGAGCGATTTCTTCGGTGTTGAGGTCATAGGAATAAAAATCCAGGGTAAGGTCGCGGTCGCTGACAAAATATATTTTATTTTTATACCATGAAGGCATATGGTCGGTTCCGTTGAATGTCGTCAAACGCTTGGAAACATCTTTTTCCAGGTCGTAAGTCCAGACATCTGCGGCCCGTCCCCCCTTGGTGCGTTTCCAGGTGCGGAATTCCCGGGATATAGGGGTGTAGACGAGGCTCTTCTCGTCCGGAGAGAAGGAGCCGAATCCCGCTTCAGGAATCTGCAGAGGTTTTTCAAAACCGCCCTTCAGATCCAACAAAAAGTATTTGCCCATTCTTTGACCGTAAGGCGTGCGGTTGGCCCGGATAAGGATCTTTTGGCTGTCCGCCGTCCAATCCAGCGGGATGTGGTCAAAGCCTCCACGGGGGGGCATGATGCCGACGTCATTGTAAAAAGTGAGCTGCCGGGGTACGCCTCCAGCGGTAGGAACGACAAAAATCTGCCGGGATCCGGAATATTCCCCGGAGAAGGCGACCCACTTTTTGTCGGGGGAGATCTTAGGAAAGATTTCCAATCCTTTGTGGGACGTCAGCCTGACGGCGTTTCCGCCATCTGCGGGAACACGCCAGATGTCGCCGGCATAAACAAAAACGACGAGATCATCGTTGATATCCGGCATCCTTAGCAGTCTTGCGTTCTGGATGGCAAAAATATTTGCCGCCAAAAACAGAATGACAAAAACAAGAGGCAGAATTTTTCGCATAAGTCCTCCTAAATTTTAGTTTTATGAACCTCTCAGTTTAATAGTTTTTGATACATATTACTACGAAAAAAGGGGGCTGAGAGTTGCGATTATTTCAAATATTTTGGCGGCCGATGTTTTTGTGACAGGCCACTTCGCAGCCATTGATCAATTGTGACGTCATCATTACACCTCAGACGTTTCCGTTTTCCAAAGAGCGAAGTCCTCATAGCACACCGGATGGCTAACGCCAAAAATCAGCCGCACCGTATTTTGTTGTCGGCTGGAGTGATTTGTTGAGCAGGCAGCCATGACCTAATTGTATTATGGTGAACCGACCAAGCATCCCAAGCATTTTGAGCCCATGCTCTTACTATTTTTTTATGTTCAGATACATCTCTGGCTTTAGCAACATCAGCTGCCGTAATATTACCAAAAGTTCCAGGCGGCTTTAACCATATAAAGTTATGTTTTTCTTTGCCTGCTTCAAGCATAGCGTCATTAGCATTTTCCGGAGTTAGATTATGCTCAAGAAACAAGCAAAGCCGGATAAGATGTAAGCCGACGGAATGTATGCTTTGTCTATCAATAGATCCCGGATGCTGTACTGCATAAGCATCAACGGTTAATCTATGAACCTGAAAATAGTCAGGGTTGCTGTATTCACGCGCCAGAACTTCACCGTAAACAGCCCAGCAACCAGGCGAAGATTTCATATAGCGGTGTATCGGACCTTGAATATCCGGATATTCCCCACCGCAGCTAAAGCATTTGCACATTTTCATAGATAACTCCGTTTGCCTATTTTGGCACTTAACTATCAATATACATCATATACAGCATGCTGTATATTAATAGTAAGGCTACGGCTTATTCTATTATGGCTGCACTATTAATTATTCTGTTTTTGGTGCTTGAGAAGAAAACAAATTACGCACCTTCGGCCAAATATTTGGCTTTGTTACTTTACTTGTCGTTGTTGTTATGGGCGCCGGGTTAGAAGCAAAGCCTTTAGGAAAAAAAGAAATGATAATTATTAAAAAAATTAAACATACTGATAAGGAAGCCATTCTTTTTGTACATAAACAATCGATATATGGCATCTGTAGGGATTATTACACTGAAGAAGAAATAGAAGCCTGGACAGCCAGTCTCACTCCGGAAATATTTGATGAAGGTATTAAAAATCAAGATAATGTTGGCGTAGCAGCAGTGGATTCAAATAAAGTTGTCGGTTATTGCTTTTTTAATGTACCAGACAAAGAATTAAAAGCACTTTATTTATTGCCTGGATACATAAAACAGGGAGTTGGAAAAATGTTATTATTTCAACTCGAGGAAATAGCGAAAGAAAAAAATATTACAAAACTCGTGTTGAAATCAACAATAAATGCCGTAGGATTTTATCAAAGATTTGGTTACAAAAAGATTAAAGAAGACAAATTCTTTATAAATGAAAATATTTCCCTGGATTGTATATATATGGAGAAAAAACTTATATAAAGTGAAAAATAAAAGCACCTAACAACTCAATCCAGCGGACTTGAACCGCCGGCTCTTCGATCCGTCGGTTCAAACCGCTTATTTCAAATGTTGGGTGTGGGCAAAGGTAAGTGGGGGAACATGATGACGGATTCCGGCATTAGCTTTTTCCGGGACGGTCCTGTTTTGCCCGGTTTATCCGTTCGATGGGCAGAAAAACAGGGATGTTTTTATTTTCCAAAAGGCAGAAGCCCAAAATCATAGCCGCTGATAATATCAAAAATATTTGGATCATTTTTTCCTCCTTGTGATGAAGACGTAGGAGCGCACCGTTTATTGCAAAAGATGGTAAATTTAAACATTTTGGCCGAATAGGAGGAGAGTCCAGGCTAAACGTTTTGATGCGGATGGACGTATTCCAGGTGACATGAGAGAATACTTAAAACAGCGCCTGAAAGACATGAAACGCACGAGATGTCTCCAAAAGGAGGGTGTCACATGAAAACGACTAAAAAGCGCTTTCTTTTTTTGGCTCTAAGTTTCGCTGTTATCCTGCAGCCGGTTTTGTTGTCCGGACTAAAAGAGTCTTCGAACAACCAGGAAAATCCACAGCACATTGTCTCCGTCATTCTCAAACTGCTTCAGGTTTACGTGGTCGATAAGGAAGGAAATCCTGTTACAGGTTTGACGGGAAAAAATTTTGAAATTTTCCAGGATGGAAAAAGGATGGAAATCGAGGCCTTCGAAAAGCATGTTCTTCCCGTTTTTGAAAAAAAAGCAACTGCGGAACAAGCCGTAGGGCAACAGGAAAAGCCCATTTTCCCTCTCCTCAACCGCAAGTTTTATATCCTTATCGATTATTACCGCAACGATTCCGCCGGTATTGAAGAATCGAAAGAAGCTGCTCTTCATTTTGTGAAGAAAAATCTTCAGCCGGGTGATGAGGCGGCCGTCTTGAGCTATTCCAACATAGGGGGATTTAACATTCATTGTTTTTTGACAAAGGACCAGAATAAAGTGATATCCGTCCTGGCGGGGTTAAAACTGTTACCCGAAGAAATCGATTGGGAGTTCATGCAGGCGCGGCCTATGCGTCCTTATGATGACAGCGGTATGGGCAGCGTGCCGATGTACACGCGTTTCGATCCCGAACATCATTTGGAGGCGGCCAAGGCGCTCGATTTTGCAGAAGGTCTTCGAAAGCTCATGAAATCCATGAGCCTCATTCCGGGCAATAAAAACATCATCTTTTTTTCTCAAGGCATAACACGGAAACTCATGCGCAGCCAGGATTATGGCACACAGATGGTGGAGAAGTATACGGAAATGGCCCGCGAATTAGCAGATATCGGCGCTCCTGTTTTTACCGTCAATTCGGCGAGCGGACGCAATACAATGAAATCTATATATGAGCGTGGTGACGACTCACTTCAACTTATGTCGAAATTTTCCGGCGGGAAATATTTTGAAAAGGCGGCCTACACTGAAAAGATCAGCGAGGATATTCAAAAAATCACGGGAAACTATTACGTTTTGGGATACAGCATCGATGAGAAGTGGGATGGACGCTACCATGAAATCAAAGTGAAGGTTGAACCCAACGATTATACGGTCTATTGCCAGGGAGGGTATTACAATCCTAAACCTTATGCTGATCTGACCAGCTACGAAAAACAGCTCCAGCTCATCGAGCTGGTTTTTAATCCCGATCCCTATTTTCACGATCCAATTTCTCTTTTTTTGGAGGCCCTTCCAGTTGTTTTTAAAGGCCAGCCAATGCTGGCTGTGCTTTCCCAAATTCC